>CAMWTS010000007.1 GCA_947177225.1 uncultured Alistipes sp.
TGGCACCTTCCTCACTTCGTTCGCCGTCATCGTTTCGTGTTTGCGACATTCTTACATGATTATGGTTGCCGGACGATTATATTTTAATAATTCAGTTGTCGTCCGGCTATGGCACGCCATTCGAATCCCTCCCTTTCCGCCAAAACGATTCCGACGGCAGAACGAGAGTTCTGCCGTTTTTCGTTGCATCATCGGTATTCGGGAATCAATTCCCGAATACCTCGATTGGCACCTTCCTCACTTCGTTCGCCGTCATCGTTTCGTGTTTGCGACATTCTTACTTGTCCTCGATTGCGATTGCCCGATAGTGGGGGGGGGGAAATTGCGATTGGTTGTGTCGGTTGATAAAAAGATCGATAATCTGCCCATTCGGACTGATTATCGATCTGTGGTAGCTCCTCCGAGACTCGAACTCGAATCTAAGGTTTAGGAAACCTCCATTCTATCCCTTGAACTAAGGAGCCGTTGAGGGCATAAAGATACGAAATTTACAGATACATTCGATCTCTTGCCCGATAAAAGTTTGTTCTCATGCGCCCTTTCCCGTTTCGCTCTATCTTATAGTCCGAGACGGATCAGATGTCGTCGGTGCTGAAATCGTAGCTTATGCGTTTGCCCGTGACGAACTTCGAGTTGTCGAGCTTGGTGTTGAACTGGTCGACCGTGACGCGTTTGTTCTCCTCGTAGGGAGGTGTCAGCAGGTCGAAGTTGATGGCATAGTTGATGGCCGTCTCGACGACGCCGATAAGCGATTCGTGATCTATATGCTGCTGGCCGAACGCCATCGGGCGTGCTATGGTCTGACGCTTGCCCTCGACCCAGAAGCACTTTTCGCGGTTGATGAATATTCGTCCGACGAGATAGCCTTCGTCGGCGTTGCGGTTGTACTTGAATGAGTCGGACAGAAAGTTGAATATGTTTATCACGCCGCAGTAGGAGTTGGCCACGTCGTTCTGCACATAAGGGTTTTGCCATATTATGTGGTTGGCATCGAATTCGAATACGTCGGTGTGCATCTGGAATATCAGCAGGTCGCTTGCCACCTGCAACTGAGCTTCGAATTTGCCGCGGTCGCGATACTCTATTCTGACGCGGCGGTCGAGTTTGCCGTCGAGTTCGTCGTCCATCTCCGAGGCCATTTCGAATAGAACGTCTTTCAGTTCGTTGAATGTCGAGAACGTGTTGTCGAATATGCTCTGTTTGAGAGTCGATTTGCGAACTATCGTCTCCAAGATTTTTGCTCGTAATGTGCCCATTGTCGTGTAGTTGTTATCGTAGTCTTATGGTTTGTCCCTCGATGAGCTGTGCTGTCGGTCTGACTTTGTTCAGCTTGGCGAGCGATTTGAGTCGTATGCCGTACCACTGCGCCAGCGATGGGAGCGTCTCGCCGCGGCTCACGACGTGCAGCGTGGTGCTGCCGTTCCAGCGTGCGAGTTTGCGGTCGATGTAGACTATGTCGCCCTCCGATGGCTCGGCGGTCTTGTCGACATCGTTGAATCGGCGCAGCGTGGCGGCCGATATGTCGAACAGACGGCCGATCGACTGATACGTGTCTCCTCCCTTGGCCACCACATAGTGTGCCGTATTGGCCATGTAGACGTTGTAACCGCGGTGCGAGTTGATCGTGACGCGGAATGTATCGGGATCTATCGTGCCGGTGTTGTGTGCCGTCATACAGTCGTCAGCGGCGGCTGAGTCGCGCTTCGAGTGCGATGTGCGGTGCGATGCTGCGGCCTGGGTGTCGGGAGCGATTTCCGGCATACGTGAGTCGAGCGGCTCGGTGACCACTATGTCGAAGACTCCGGCGACGTAGTCGTCGTAACGGCGTTCGCCGTCTTCGCAGTCGAGCAGATCGAGGCGGTTGTCCTCGATGATGCGTATCAGCCGCTCGGCATAATCGGGTGCCGTCGCATAGCCTGCGGCTTTCAGTCCGCGTGCCCAGCTTCGGTAGTCGGTAGAGGAGTATACGAACAGCGAGTCGTAGCGCGGCTGTTTGTCGAGAAACTCCGAGTGATCTATGTACGACTCCTCGACGGTGGCGTATTTGCGAAAGCACTCGCCCTTCTCGTCGTCGTCGTGGAAGACGCGCTCGCCCGTCCAGTTGCTTTTGCACTTTATGCCGAAGTGGTTGTTGGAGCGTCGTGCGAGCGAGCTGTTGCCGCTGTCCGACTCCAATATGCCTTGCGCCATGATGATGCTGGCCGGTATGCCGTAGTGCTCCATGTGGGCGACAGCCAATGATTTGTATCTGTCGATATACTCCTGCTTGGTCTGGCGCTCCTGTGCCGTCGCCATGAAGGCTATGGCAAGCGTAAGAAAAGCCGTCGACAATATTGATTTATTAATAAAATTCATTATATTTGTATTTAGTTAAGATAGCCTTTCTTTGCAAAGGTACATTTTTATGATGAAATAACAATATAAAAACTACTGCTATGTTTACAGAAAATGCAAACGCGATCTTCAATCGCTCGATCGAGGATTACCATAAGCACGATAACGTAGATCAACCCATCGCCAATCCGTATCCCGCCGGTTCTCTCGATGCTCTGCTCTATGAGAAGAACTGGGTTGACGCCGTGCAGTGGCATCTGGAAGATATAATCCGCGATCCGCAGATCGATCCCGTGGAGGCATTGAAGATCAAGCGTCGCATCGACCGTTCGAATCAGGTGCGAACCGACATGGTGGAGTATATCGATTCATATATGCTCGACAAGTATAAGGACGTCGTGCCCTCGGCCGATGCACGTCTCAACACCGAGACCCCCGCGTGGGCGATAGACCGTCTGTCTATCCTGGCATTGAAGATATATCATATGCACGAGGAGGTTATCCGCAAGGACGTCGACCTGGCTCATATCGAAGCGTGCCGCAAGAAGCTCGATACGCTGCTTTCGCAGCAGGTCGATCTGTCGACAGCCATCGAGGAGCTTATCGAAGATATCGAAGCCGGCCGCAAGTACATGAAGACATACAAGCAGATGAAGATGTACAACGATCCTTCGCTCAACCCCGTGCTCTATGGCAATAAGCAGTAGGCGGTTGCCGCGTCATATACTTCTGGTGCGTTTGTCGGCATTGGGCGATGTTGCGATGTTGCCTCATGCCGTGCGCGCTTTTCAACAGGCCTATCCCGATGTGCGCGTCACGGTGTTGACGCGACCGTTTCTTCGTCCTCTGTTCGACGGTGCAGATGTCGATTTTCTGATGGCCGACACGCAGGGCGAGCACAAGGGCATAAAGGGCATATGGCGTCTGTCGCGCGAGGTGAAGGCTCTCGGCGTCGATGCCATAGCCGATACTCACGGCGTGTTGCGTTCGCGTCTGTTGTGCATGTTCGCAAGAGTGCGCGGCATTCGCTTTCGCGGCATACGCAAAGGCCATGTCGAGAAGTGGTTTCGTATGGGGTATAGCCGTGACGGAGCCATTCCGCTGAAACATACGGTGGTGCGTTATTGCGATGCGATACGTCGGCTGGGATTTCGCTTCGCCGATCCTCTGCCGCCCGTTAAGCCTGCGCTGGCAAACCCTATGGGTGAGAAGCGCGGTGTTTGGGTAGGCTTCGCGCCATTTTCGGCGCACGACGGCAAGACCTATCCTGCCGATATGCGTGAGGAGTTGGTAGCACTGCTGAGCAGTCGTTATGATCGCGTGTTTATCCATAGCGGCGGCGGTCAGGAGGCGGCGTTCGCCGAGCAGATGGAGCGTCTCTATCCTAATGTGACGGCATTGTGGGGCAAGGTGAAACTCTCGCAGGAGCGCGATCTCATATCGCATCTGGATTGTGTCGTGTCGATGGATTCGCTGGTGATGCACATGGCCTCTCTCGTTGCCACACCTGTGGTCTCGATATGGGGTGCAACGCATCACGAGTTCGGTTTCCTCGGCTACGGCTGCGATACTGAGGGTATCTTGGAGGAGGACATGCCGTGCCGCCCGTGTTCGGTCTACGGCAATCGCAAATGCAAATACGGCGACTATCGTTGCCTTCGCGCCATAACGCCGGAGATGGTTGCCGACAGAGTGGAGACCATATTGGCAAAGAACAGATAATCGGTACGCAAAACGATATAAACGACAAGGCGTCATCTCCCGAAGATGACGCCTTGCGCTTTTCGGCCGGTGCTGTACCGACAGTTATTTCCCTTTGATGTATTCGTCGATGGCCTTGGCCGAACGACGTCCGGCACCCATGGCAAGGATTACCGTTGCGGCACCCGTTACAGTGTCGCCGCCGGCAAAGACGCCCTTGCATGAGGTCGCGCCGTTGTCGTCGGCCTCGATGCAGCCGCGACGGTTGACCGCAAGTCCCTCTGTTGTCGATGCTATTAGCGGATTGGGCGATGTGCCCAGTGCCATTATTACCACGTCGCAATCGATCTCGAAATCCGAGCCTTCGACCACTACGGGCGAGCGTCGTCCGCTTTGATCGGGCTCGCCGAGTGTCATCTGCACGCAGCTTATGCCTTTCACCCAACCGTTGTCGTCGGCAAGAATGCGCGTGGGGTTGGTCAGCATGCGAAACTCTATGCCCTCCTCGCGGGCGTGGTGCACCTCCTCGACGCGTGCCGGCAACTCGGCCTCGCTGCGTCGGTAGACTATGACGGCCTCCGCTCCCAGGCGCTTGGCTGTGCGCACTGCGTCCATGGCCACATTGCCGCCGCCTACGACCACCACTTTGCGGCCTACGTAAACCGGAGTGTCGGAGGTCGAAGGATCGTATGCTCCCATCAGGTTGACGCGCGTGAGGAACTCGTTGGCCGAGAATACGCCGTTGAGGTTTTCGCCCTCGATGCCCATGAAGCGCGGCAGACCTGCGCCCGAGCCGACGAATACGGCGTCGTAGCCCTCGTTGTCGAGAAGCTCGTCGATGGTGAGTGTGCGTCCTATGATAACGTCGGTCTCGAACTCCACGCCGAGCCGGCGCAATGAGTCGATCTCGCGCTCGACGATCTTATGTTTCGGCAGTCGGAACTCGGGTATGCCGTATACCAGCACACCGCCCAGCTTGTGCAATGCCTCGAATACTTTCACTTTGTAGCCCATGGCAGCCAGGTCGCCGGCACATGCCAGTCCCGACGGACCGCTGCCCACTACGGCCACCTTGCGGCCGTTCCACTGCGGAATATCGATCTGTGTCTGTGTCTGGGCGATCTTCCAGTCGCCGACGTAGCGTTCGAGTTTGCCTATGGCCACCGGCTCGCTCTTTATGCCCAATATGCACGATCCTTCGCACTGCGTCTCCTGCGGGCATACGCGGCCGCATATGCTCGGCAGCAGCGAGTCGCGCGATATGATTCGGGCTGCGGCAGCCTCGTCGCCGCTCGCGAGTGCAGAGATGAAATCGGGTATGGCAATGCCTACGGGGCACGCCGCCACGCATCGCGGATTCTTGCAATTCAGGCATCGGCTGGCTTCGAGCAGCGCCTCTTCGCGGTCGTAGCCGTAACAAACCTCTTCGAAATTGGCCGCTCTCTTTGCGGGATCTTGTTCACGCACGGCCACGCGTGCTATCTTATTCGCCATAACAGTTGCATTTATGTCTCTCCAATGCGCTCTTTTCCTGTGTGCGATACATCGACTGGCGGCGCATGGCCTCGTCGAAATCGACTTCATAACCGTTGAACTCGGGGCCGTCGACGCATGTGAAGAGTGTGCGTCCGCCTACGCTCACACGGCATGCTCCGCACATGCCGGTGCCGTCGACCATCAGTGCGTTGAGCGATACGGTCACAGGCAGCGAATAGTTGCGTGCGGTGAGTGTTACGAACTTCATCATTATCATCGGTCCTATGGCCACGCACTCGTCGTAGTGCTCGCCGCGCTCCTCTATAAGATCCTTCATGACGGCTGTTACCATACCCTTGAAGCCCTCCGATCCGTCGTCGGTAGCTATGTAGAGGTTGGTGGCCACACGCCGCATGTCGTCGGTGTAGATGAGCATGTCCCGTGTCTTGGCACCTATTATGACATCGCACTGCACGCCGTGCTCCGAGAGCCACTTGACCTGCGGATAGACGGGCGCCGTGCCAACGCCGCCGGCAACGAACAGATAACGGCGGCGGCGCAACTCCTCGATGGGCATGCGGACGAACTCCGAAGGTTGCCCGAGCGGTCCGGCGAAGTCGGCAAGACATTCGCCCACGCCCAAGGAGCATATCTTTTGCGTCGATACGCCGATGGTTTGGGTTACGATGGTGACGCTCCCTTCATGGGTGTCGTAGTCGGCGATGGTGAGCGGAATGCGCTCTCCGCCCTCATCGGCGCGCACGATGACGAACTGACCCGGCAGGGCTGCCCGTGCCACTCGCGGCGCAGACACACGCATAAGGCAGATACTGTCGGCCAGTATGCGTTTCTCTAAAATCTCAAACATTTCAAATTTTTCGTTTCAAATATCTTTTTTGTTCCTCACTATTTAAGTATAGCGTTGACCCTCAGCGTCTGCATCGGGTGTTTAGGATCGTCGGTTATCAGAAACAGGCGTGCCACATACGCTCCGTCGCATCCGACTTTCGATGGCGAGAACTCCACCGTGAAGAGTCGGCTCTGCCCCGGGGCGATGGTCGTATCGTTGTCGATGACGCATCTGATGGCATCGCTGTTGACCTCGGCCTTGCGTATGGTCAGCGGTGTCTGCCCCGTGTTGCGCACCTCGAACGAGCGACGTTCGGGGCGGCCTGCACGATTTACCTCACCAAATTTAATAATATTTATCGGAATCTCTATGCTCGGAGCCGAAATATCGTCCGTATCGTCGAAATTATCTACCGCTATGGCATGCGTCGAGAGCAGTGTCTGCGACGGGGTGCCGTCGACGATGACGCGAAGTACGTCCTCCAAGGTACCGTATCGCGAGCTGTTTTCGGCCAGACGATAGCGCAGAACGATGTCGCCCGAACCGTGAGGCGCAACGGGCGTGTCATACTCCACACGCAAGGCTCCCGATACGATCGTGGGCGATATGCGTACGACGATCGTGCGGTCGGAGTGGTTGACGTAGCCTATGCGCGTCTCGACACTTTTGCCGTGCTCGACATATGCGAATGCGTGGAAGTTGCTTTCGAGCCGCAGACCGCCGCCCATGTCGAACGGGTATATCTCCTCGATGCTCTTCTGCCGCGGCATCACGCGTCCGGCAATGTGCAGCTTGGTATCCTTGTTCGAGTCGGATACTCTGACGAATATGTCGCGATCGATGCGTCCCGGGCGATTCATAGGGTCGTAGCGTATCTCCAAGTTGAATGTTTCGCCGGCGGCGATGGGCTTGCGCTCGAAATATGGGGTGGTGCAGCCGCACGAGGTCATCACCTCCAAGACTACGACCGGTTCGCTGCCGGTGTTGCGAGCCTGGAACAGGGCGGCGACCGCACCGCCGTCCTCTTTGATGTCTCCGTAGTCGAAAGTCGTCTGCGAGAATTGCAGTTTGCTTTGCGCGGCAAGTCTCGGTTGCGGTATTGCCACGATGCCTAAAAGGCATATTATATATGGTATAAATCGTTTCATCGACTACAAAGTTACATTAAACTTATATTTTTTGATGTTTTTTGTAATTTTTTTGTGAAAAATTTTGCAGATTAAAAAATATGCCCTATATTTGCACTCCGAAAACGATAAGGTTCTTTCAAATGCCTGAATAGCTCAGTTGGTTAGAGCACATGACTGTTAATCATGGGGTCCTAGGTTCAAGTCCTTGTTCAGGCGCTTATATGCGCAGGGTTGCATTGGGTGCAATTTGCGACGAGTGCGAGGGTAGAGATATTCTTGCGGATAATGGAAGACGCGGCCGAGCATCAGCGAAGGCTGTTTGTCGAGGCTCTTAAAAAATTATCTAAAAAAAATCGTCGAAAAATTTGCAAGTTCAAAAATTTTGAATTACCTTTGCAGTCCCAAAGCATATGAAAAACGGGAGCTTAGCTCAGCTGGTTCAGAGCGTCTGCCTTACAAGCAGAGGGTCGGGGGTTCGAATCCCTCAGCTCCCACACTTAAACGGAAACGATTGAAAGCAATTTCAATCGTTTTTTTTGTTTTGTGTCCGTCACAATCGAGCTTGTTCCGTCCTCAAATCAAAAAATACGCCTTGTTTCACTCGGCTTTCCGTTGGGGCAGCGAGCTATTCGAAATAGTATCTGGGTTGCGAGAATGATATATGTTTTTATTTCAGCGGTATTCTCGCTACGGCTTCGCCGTTCGAATCCCTCAGCTCCCACACTTAAACGGAAACGATTGAAAGTAATTTCAATCGTTTTTTTGTTTTGTGTCCGTCACAATCGAGCTTGTTCCGTCCTCAAATCAAAAAATACGCCTTGTTTCACTCGGCTTTCCGTTGGGGCAGCGAGCTATTCGAAATAGTATCTGGGTTGCGAGAATGATATATGTTTTTATTTCAGCGGTATTCTCGCTACGGCTTCGCCGTTCGAATCTCTCAGCTCCCACACTTAAACGGAAACGATTGAAATTGTGCATTGCGCGAAACGAAGTATCGACGAGCGTTGTGCGCGATGCCGGTCGGGCAACGAGGGGTTAATGCCGGATATGTGGTTTGATGCAGCCTGCAAATTCGGACAGATACGCAAGTATGCCGTTATGGGCGGGCGTCGTCTACAAACGTCCGATGTTTAAGATGTCGACCGAAGGAGCCGTGCCGAGCGGGAGCATGGCGTTGACAAGATATGCTCGGGTTATTCCGTATCGGTTGCCGGGCAGTATGTCGTCGGGTGTGAGATCGGCAGGGATTACACGTCCGCTTTCGATCAGATGGGTTGCCATTACGCCGCGAAGCAGCGGTCGCGAAGGGGTGAGCAGTTTGTCGCCCGCTTGAAAGACAAGATTGGAATAGGTTGTATCCGTGACCAGTCCGTCTTTGACTATTATCACTGCGTCGGCACTGCCGCGCCGCTCTGCCAGAAGATCGAGCGTGGTGCGGTCGGAGAATTTAAGATGGTAGTCGATCGTTCCGCCGTCGACGAGTTGCAACGATTCGACTCTTTTGGGCGTATAAGGTTCGAACTCTACGGAACGTATGGCAATATCGTATGTTATGCGGCATTTTACGGTCATGCCGCGCATATTCTCAGGTACGGGCGCGAGCCAGTCGCCGATATCTTCGCACGATGTGCCGTACAGTTCGCGGCATGTGCGCTCCATGCGCTGACGGTGCAACCCGATCAGATGATATCGCCCCTGGCACCATCTGACGGTCTCGATACATGACGGTTGCAGAGCTGTCATAGCGGCAGGCATACTTTGGTCAATGCTTCCCGGTACTCCTCTTCGCAGCGGCTGTTGACCGTGATACCGCCGCCGCTGTGAAAATATAATGCACCGTCATCTGCGCGCTGAATGCAGCGTATCATAACGGCAGTATCCATCGTCTTGCCGTCGAAGAGTCCGAATACGCCGGTATACCAGCCGCGCGGCGACTCTTCCGCATTGCGAATGAGCTGCACCGTCGCCTGCTTCGGCGCTCCGGTAATGCTGCCGGCAGGCAGCAACGGCAGGATCGTGTCGCCGAAATCATACTCCCTACCCTGCGGCAGCACTCCGCTGATCTCGGAGCTGGTTTGAAGTATGGTTCTGTCGGCAGCCGATATTCGCTCCACATATCTGAACCTCTCGACTGCGACGTTTTCGGCTATCGAGTTCAGGTCGTTGCGCATGAGATCGACTATGGTGTAATGCTCGCACAGCTCTTTGTAGTCGTTCAATAACACCGACTCCGCATCATCGACCGACGCATCTATCGTCCCTTTCATCGGGAAGGTCGATATGCGGCCTCCGCTGATTCGGACGAACGGCTCCGGAGAGAAACAGACGAACTCGTCGCCGATCAATATTTTGTAGGGAGCCTTGGCTGCGACGAACAGCTCCTTCAACGAAGAGCCGCACTCCACCTCGGTGCGCATCGTAAGATTGGTCAGAAACGAATCGCCGTGCATCAGTCCTTTCATCACCGTGTCGAACATTGTCTCGTAGTCGGCATATGCGACCTGCCTGGCAACTGAGATGTCGGGTATAGGCGCACTCTCAGACTTGTGCATTATGTTGCCTTTGCCATGTATCTCCCATAAAATATCCCGACAGTTCGACGGATCGTCTCTGATGAATCCGTGCCGACCTTCGAAGTCGATGCCCCATATGAAAGGGGTGCCGCTGCGCCCCATGGTGTTCATGCGTTCGCGCAGCTCCTCGCGCGAGATTGTCGGGAATAGCTGTTTCATATCGCAAATTTATACGAAATAATCGAATGAATAGGCAATAAAGATTAAATTTGCAGACCGGAGAACGAACAAATATAAAAATAATAAGGGTATATCACATGCGACTGCTGATAATCGATAATCACGATTCGTTTGTCTACAACATCGTAGGACTGCTGAGAGATTGCATTCGGCGCGGCGAGGTGTCGTTGTCATGGACAATCGAGAAAAACGATGCCGTCTCTTTCGACCGGCTCCACGAATACGATGCGCTGATACTCTCGCCCGGACCGGGACTCCCGTCTGAGGCCGGCTCTCTGATGAGAGTCATCGACCTTTGCGCCGGCACGAAACCCATGCTTGGAATATGTCTCGGCTGTCAGGCCATAGCGGAGTATTTCGGCGCATCGCTCCGACATCTCGACCGTCCGCGCCACGGACATCTGTCGCATTTGACCGGTATCGATTCAGACGATGAGCTGATGGGGGTGTTTGCCGGTCGGGACGTTGCGGTGGGACGCTACCACTCGTGGGTGGTCTCCGATGAGTCATTGCCGACACAGATACTGGTGGGAGCGCGAGATGAAGAGGGCAACATAATGTCGCTTCGTCATGTGTCGCTGCCCATCTTCGGCACTCAGTTCCACCCGGAAAGCATTGTCAGCGGCTGCGGTATCGACATCATGGAGCGATTCCTCTCGATAGTGTCGTCGCGGCAGAGGCAGTGAGCAATCCGAGTGAGGCATATCCGCCGGTTGAGGCGTATGAATAAGGCAGGTCGGAAAGGCCTGCCTTATTCGTCATTCGTGATGCGGCTCTTCCGCTACCTGAGCGGGCGGAGCATGAATGTGAAACGATAGTCGTCGTAGGGCAGCGTATGCTCCTCGCGGGGCAGTGCGTTCCAGCTGTTGACGCAGCCCACGCCCTGCTGTTTCAGATCGAAGTTGACATAGGTGCACCCGTCTTTTTCGAGTTCGGGGAAGTGTTTGGCCGAGACGGGCGACATGATGTCGATGCTTTCGGGCGAGTAGGGTATGGCCGAGGCGGAGAAGTGTTTGTCGGAGCGTATCTCCAATCCGCGGCCTGCGCTGTCGCGTATTTGCCACCAGCGCAGTGCGCAGTGGGTTCCCGACTCCTGCGGACGCACGTAGAGCGGGTAGAACTGTTCGTCGACACTCTGCACGTAATGACCGATGCGTGCTCCGCTGAGACGGTCGCAATAGTTCTCGAAAGGACCTGCACCATAGAATTCCACCGTATCGAACATCGACGGCATGGCCATGGTCATGCCGAAACGCATCAGTTTTTTGATATCGGTGCGGCTCTTGTCGGCAGTCATGCTTTCGGTTGCGATCACCTCGCCGCCGGGACAAATGCGATAGGTCATCTCCAATGCGGCTCCCGTCTCTACGATGATATATGCAGCTGTGGCGACTATGTCGCTGCCTTCGCGGTCGATAGCGAACGATTGCAGCTGCGGCTCGACATTGCGCCATGCAAACCAGTTGTGCGAGGTGTTGTGCCTGGCTCCGTCGTCATTGTCTACGGGCGCGCGGTAGAAGCTGGGACGCAGTGCCGAGCATAGCATCTCGATGCCGTCGTATCGGTAGCCGGCGATGAAGCCGTCCGAGCCGAACTCCACCCGGAAACGGTCGCCCGTGACCGTGTGCGAGTCGAGCCTGAGTGCGCCGGCTTCGGCTGCCGTTGCGCCGAAGTGTGCCGCCATATCGCAGCTCTTCACCTCGATCTGATCGTAAGCTACTTCGTAGCCCGCTTGCAGCAGTGCGTCGCGACGTTTGAGCGTGTAGGAGAGGTCGAGCAGAATCTCGTCGCCAGCCAGAGCGTCGATGTCGGCCGCCGTGTAGCCGAGCGATACGACGGCAGTCTGTTGCGGTGCCACGTCGAGATGCTCCACCGTGCCGCTCATGGCAGCCGCACCGTCGACGAGCAGTTGCCAGTGGAGACGGTATTTCGACAGATCGATGAAAAAGTTCTCATTGAAGATCTCCACACGGCCGTTGCGCACGTCGTGGTCGCGGGTGAGTATGTTGCGCTGCTGATATTTCACCTCGTATGCTCCCGGGTGCCAGTCGCGGTTGGGTGCCACCACTCCGTTGCAGTTGAAGGTGCCGTCCGAGGCGTCGTATTCGTTGTAGTCGCCGCCGTAGCGATAGGTCAGTATGCCCGTCGCCGGATCGCGGTAGGCCAGAGCCTGATCGGCGAAGTCCCAGATGAAGCCTCCCTGATAGGCCGGATATTTGCGCACCAGATCCCAATACTCCTTGAAGCCGCCCAGCGAGTTGCCCATGGCGTGAGCATATTCGCACTGAATAAGCGGCCGCGACGGATTGCCCGAAGCGTATTGCCGGCAGTAATCGTAGCCTGCGTACATCGGGCAGTAGATGTCGGTGTCGAAGTCGGTCTCTGCGCGTTCGTATTGCACCGGTCGGCTCTTATCGTAGCTCTTGATCCACTCGTAGCACTTGTAGAAGTTGTGACCGTTGCCGGCCTCGTTGCCCATGCTCCAAATGATGATCGAGGGGTGGTTGTAATCGCGCATCACCATGCGTTGGTTGCGGGCGAGGTGAGCTGCGAGATAATCCTCTCTTGCTGCGAGCGTCCTCTCTGCGTAACCCATGCCGTGCGATTCGATGTCGGCCTCGTCGACGAGATAGATGCCGTAGATGTCGCACAGGTCGTACCACAGCGGGGCGTTGGGGTAGTGACACGTGCGCACGGCATTGAAGTTGAGTCGTTTGATAGTCTCGATGTCATTGACCATATCCTCGCGCGTTAGGTAGTAACCCGTGTTGGGGTTCATCTCGTGGCGGTTGACTCCCTTGATATATATCGGACGGCCGTTGACCAGCAGCTGTCCTCCGGCTATCTCCACCTTGCGGAATCCGACGTTGAATCCCGTGGCCTCGACGATCTGTTTGCCGTCCGATGCTGCGACGCTCAGACGGTAGAGGTTGGGCTCTTCGGCACTCCATTTGCGCGGTGCCGCCACCTCGAAGCGTGTCTTGACACTGCCGCCGTCCACCGGACAGTTGCGCTCGCAGATGGTGTTGCCCTCAGAATCGACCAGACGCAGTGCCACGCTGCGTATGCCGCGCGTTGTGCCGATTTCGATGTCGAGCAGGCCGTCGGTGCAGCCGTTTACAAGGTCGGGCGTGAGTTTTATGTCGGTCATGCGACGCTTGTCGCGTGAGTAGATATAGCAGTCGCGGCCTATGCCCGTCATGTGCCAGAAGTCCTGATCTTCGAGATAGGAGCCGTCGCACCAGCGCATGATACGCATGGCGAAGAGGTTCTTCTCTCCGCACTTCACGTATCGCGTTATGTCGAATTCAGCCTCCAATTTGCTGTCTTCGCTGTAACCCACTTCGCGCCCGTTGACCCAGAGCGTGAGGTTGGAGGTCGCCGATCCGATATGGACGAAAATGTCGCGCCCCTTCCATTCGGCCGGCACCTCTATCTCCCGAAGATACGAACCTACGTGGTTCTGCTCCACGGGAACATAGGGCGGATTGTCGGCGAAGAACTTGTGCCAGGGGTATGGTATGTTGGTGTAGACAGGATCGCCATAGCCGTTCATCTCCCACATTCCCGGTACGGGCATCGTGCCCCATGACGAGGTGTCGAAGCCCGGACGGTAGAACATTTCGGGTTGCTCGGCAGGGGTGTCAGCCCAGTGGAACTGCCACACTCCGCCTATGGAGCGATACTGCGGCGACGAACGGAAGTCGCTGATATATTGCACCTCGTCGACGGTAGGGTAGACTATGAAGCTCGACCGCATCGGTAGCCTTCCCACTTCGAAGATGTTGGGGTCGAGCCATCTTTCGGTCTGTGCCGTGGCCGACGTGCATATCAGCAGCGCACATAATAACAGTTTAGCAGGTTTCATATAATTCAGGCAATTTATACGTTTTAGTCATATTGTGTAAAGATATGCAAAAAAACGTTAATTGCCAAGCACTTTTATGCAAAGCGCCCCGATCATGAAACGATCGGGACGCTTCGGTCGGTGCCGGCGCCAGCGATTCTACTGCTGGCGGAAAGCCTCGGTGAAGAACTCGGCTATTCGGTCGAACGGTATCACATCGAGATTGTCGTATAGATCGGTGTGGTCGGCACCCTGAATTATCATCAGCTCCTTGTTCTGTCCTGTAAGACGTTTGCGGGCGTCCTCGCTGAAATAGCGCGAGTGCGCCTCCGATCCGTGGATCAACAGTACGGCACTGCGAATCTCGTCGATATAGCTCATTATGGGCATGTTGATGAATGCCAGAGCTGCCGTTGCAAGTTTGCCGCCGTTGGAGTTGGGCGACCGGTGGTGGTATCCGCGCGAGGTTTTGTAGTATGCGTGATACCGCTTTACGAAATCGGGGGCATCGTCAGGTACGGGATCGATCACCCCGCCGTCGCGTCCGCTGTCGCCGTTGCGATACTCCTCCGTGCGCTGCTCGTTGAGCCGGCGGCGCAACTCGTAACGGTCGTCGGCGGTCATCGAGTCGAAATATCCGTTGGCATTCACGCGGCTCATGTCGTACATGGTGGAGGTCACCGTCGCCTTTATGCGCGGATCGTTGGCTGCGGCATTGAGGGCGAATCCGCCCCAGCCGCATATGCCGATGATGCCTATGCGCTCGGGATCTGCGTCGTCGCGCATCAGCAGACAGTCTGACGCCGCGCTGAAATCGTCGGTGCTGATCTCGGGCGAGGTGAGGTAGCGCGGAGTGCCGCCGCTCTCGCCGTAAAACGACGGATCGAACGCTATTGTGAGAAAACCTCGCTCGGCAAGCGTCTGTGCGTAGAGCCCCGACACCTGCTCCTTGACGGCTCCGAACGGGCCGCAGACGGCGATGGCCGGCAACCGTCCCTCTGTACCCTTGGGCTTGTAGAGGTCGGCCGCAAGCGTGATGCCGTAACGGTTGTGAAAAGTTATCTTCGAGTGTTCTACCTTGTCGTTCTGCGGGAATGTCTTGTCCCATTCGCTGTTCAGTACAGATGTATCCATGTCGTATATTATGTTTTGTTGCGGTTGTCGTGCCGCAGCGGCGGCGAGGCCGAATGCGAGGCCGATGGCTGCGACGGTCAATCTCTTTAACTGTTTCATGCGTATTGGTTTCCTAATCGAGTTTACCGTACACCTCGTCGGTTACCGGTTCGAGCCACACGTTCTGAGTCTCTTCTCCCGGCACCGAGAATGCCAGATGTGCGAACCAGCTGTCGCTTGCCGCGCCGTGCCAGTGTTTTACGTTGGCCGGAATATGGATCACCGTGCCGGGCAGGATCTCCACAGCCTCCTGTCCCTCCTGCTGGTACCAGCCGCGTCCGGCCACGCCGATGAGCATCTGTCCTCCTCCGCTCGAAGCCTTGTGTATGTGCCAGTTGTTGCGGCAGCCCGGCTCGAACGTGACATTGGCGACTGTCACCTGCTCCGATGATATGGGTGCCAGATAGCTTTTGCCGGTGAAGTATTGTGCGTAAGCCGTATTGGGCTCGCCGATGGGGAATATCATCTCGCGCTCGAATTCGGCCTTGGCATCGTCGGAGTCCGTCGGTTCTTCGTTCCATACGTCTTTGGCCAGACGGAATGCCGCCCACGCCTTGGGCCAGCCGGCATAGAATGCCGCATGAGTGATTATCTCGGCTATCTCGGTGCGGGTGATGCCGTTCTGTTTGGCATTTTGCAGGTGGTGGAGCAGCGATGAGTCGGTGATGCCCTGACTTATCAGTGCCGTGACGGTGACCACGCTGCGGTCGCGCAGACTGAGCAGGTCGTTGCGGCTCCACTCCTCTCCGAAGAGCACATCGTCGTTTAGACGTGCGAATTCCGGTGCGAACTCGCCGAGCGCATCGCGGCCGGCGGTCTGAATGATTTTTTGCTGTGCCATTGCAGGTAGAGTTATGATTGTTGCAGTAAGTAGTAAAATAGCTTTTTTCATAGCCTGTGTTTTAGTATCGTTTGACATATGCAAAGTTACAACCGTTTTCGTGGCTGTCATGTAAACGTTTTACGGTTGGATCTACCATTTTTACGGAATCGTCCGCCGCAGCCGGTTGCGGCGGCGGTTGCCGGCTGCATATAAAGACTTGGGCGGGCGATGCCGTATCGCTTTTCGCGAAAAATATTTGGTGTATTGAAAAATAATATCTATATTTGCACACCAATTCGGAAGAATTGATGCCCAGATGGCGGAATCGGTAGACGCGCTGGTCTCAAACACCAGTAGGTTCACCCCTGTGCCGGTTCGACCCCGGCTCTGGGTACTATGGAAAAACCTCAAATGATTACTAATGAATCATTTGAGGTTTTTGTTCTATTCGGTGTGTCCGCAATTTGTCCGCATTCTCTGTACAATCGAAAATTTTTTCAAAAAAGTCTGAATTACAGAAATGATTTCCTTTACCGAAAAGGAGCAGGAACCTGATAGCATAAAGATAAATCTTACATCATGAATCGCTCAAGGCGCTCTTTCCAGCGCCGCCAGTCGGGCATCTCGGTTTCGAGCAGGGAAAAGAAGGCTGCGGTATGGTCGGGATGCAGTAGATGGCACATTTCATGCGTAATGACATATTCAATGCAGGGCCGCGGCGCCTTGATCAATTCTGTATTCAGAATAATTTTCCCTTGGGGGGTGCAGCTGCCCCAGCGATTTTCCATCTCCTGAACATAGAGTGAAGCCGGTGCAACTCCGTACCGTGCAAATCGGGAAATAATAGGCTCCGCATACTCGGCGAACTTGAGTTTGGCGTGTTCGCGGTACCAGGACTTCATCAATTCCCGGGCCTTGTCCGGAGAGGTGCATACCACTTCGAAGCAGCGCCCTTTGTAGCGGACGCTGTTGACCTTGCCTGCGGATACCCGGAGTAGAAACTGTTTCCCCAGGTAGTAATGCGACTCTCCGCTGACATACCGTTTTTCCGGACTCCGGGCCCCGAAATCCTTAAAATAGGACTGCTGCCGAAGAATCCACGGCGCCCGTTTATAGAGTTTCTGTTCGATAACCTCTTCCGGCGTCCCTTCCGGAACCAGCAGAACGACCTCGCCGGATGGATATACCTTGATTCCGAGTGTCCGGCGGGCGGAAAAGAGCACGCTGTAGGGAATCGTCTTTTTCCCGTAGACGAATATTCGCTGCATCACCGGACCCATTTTTGAGCCACGTCGACCGCTTGGTCGATGATGGCATCCATGTCATCGAAGGTCATCGACAGATCATACTTGCGTTTGACTTCGTCGATCAGATAGTCCTCGATGTCGAGCTTCATCATGCCGACCAGCCGGTCCTTGAGCGGCCAGTCGACAATGAGCGTCCCCTTCTCGAAGATGTGCTGACGAATGATGGCGTCGATCTGATTGGCTGTGTCGAGTGCGATTTGCGTCAGGTCGAGCCCCTGTTCGGGCTTTATGACCGCCTTGTAGACCTCCAGGCTCAATCCGAAGTAGGCCCGCGCGGCGTTGTTTTCCTTCAGTATGTCGGGGATCTCGCTGTCGGTATGATTCAGCACCTTGTTCATCAGGTCCGAAACCTGGGCCAAATACTCTGCTTCGTCGATTCGTCCTTGTTCGTACTGCAAAATAGTCTCCTTAAGCATCTGCGAGAACTTTTTGTAGAAAGCCGGATCGGTATCCATGTTCTCGGTGATGTACTTGGCCGTTCGCGAGGCAATCGTATCGGCCTTAGCTGCTTTTCCCGAGATCTTCTCTACCTCTTCTGCAAATCGCTCCTTGTCGAAGATATTTACAAGGTCTGTGATGATCCGCACCTCGCCACTTTCGATATGCGTATCGATCAACTTCTGAATCTGCCCTTCGTATTGTTTGTAATCGACTGTGTCGGAGTAGCGCTCTTGCACGGCATTGCGCAGCTTGAGGAAGAAGGCCAGATCGCTCTTGTATCGCTCGACGAGCTCTTGAGGCGTGTTTTTGTGAAACCCGATCGAAGAAAGCGCTACTTTCAGCGTTTGGGCATAGACCCGCAACTTCTCATAGAAAAGCGTACGACGGTCTTCCTCGCGCAGGATGTTACCGAAGGCCTCGAAGTCAGTCGTATTGCGCACTTCCTTGAAAAGGTCCCATACTTCGGCATGCCGCTGGGGTAACTTGCCTATCTCCTCTGCGATATCCGTAAATGTTCCCTCAAGGTCTTCCTGATCGAAATCAGTGTAGAGCTCCAGCGCAGAATTGAGCGAGCCCAATACGCCGTAGTAGTCGATAATGTACCCGAACTCCTTGCCATCGCAGACGCGATTGACGCGGGCGATAGCTTGCAGGAGCGTGTGGTCCTTCAATTTGCGGTCGAGATAGAGCACTGTGTTGCGAGGCTCGTCGAATCCTGTCAGGAGTTTGTCCACGACGATGATGATCTCCGGCTTATCGCTGTTCTTGAAGCGGTTAATAATGTTCGTCTCGTATTTTTTTGCGGTACCGTGCTCGTCCATCATGCGCTTCCAGAAGGCCATCTCCACGTTCGTGGTCTCTCCGAACGCCTCGTCTTCGCCTTCGCGGGTGTCGGGCGAAGTGATGAGTACCTCCGACGAGACGATTCCGATTTCGTCGAGATACTGCTTGTAGAAAATTGCGATGTGTTTGCGCGGAGCCACCAGTTGCGCCTTGAATTTCGACCCCTGCCAGTTCTCCTTGAAATGCTGCGAAATGTCCCACGCAATGGCATAGATGCGTTGCTGCGTCTGGTTGAGCTGATCCGCACGGCTGAATTTCTTCTTCATGTCGGCCCGCTGGGCGTCGCTCATCCATCCGCAAATCTTGTCGAAATAGCGGTCGATCGTCTCCTCGTGCACCACCTGCGGCACCATGCGCCCCTCGTAGAGCAACGGCACGACCGCCTTGTCCGCCACGGCCTGATCCACGGTGTAGATCGGTTGGATGATGCCGCCGAACTTTCGGGCCGTGTTCTTCTCCTTCTTCATCAACGGCGTGCCGGTCATGGCGATGAAGCAGGCATTCGGAAGCGTCTTCTCCATCTTGATGCCCATCTCGCCGTACTGGCTGCGGTGCCCCTCGTCGATCAGCACAAAGATGTTGGGATCGGTCAACGGGGTGCGGATGCCGCGCACGGCCGTCTCGAACTTGTTGATAATCGTCGTGATGACAGCGTCACTCTTGCTGTTGAGCAGTTCGACGAGCTTGCTCCCCGTCGTGGCGTTCTCGACGCGAATCTGACATTTGCGGAATGTTCCCGTAATCTGCCGGTCGAGGTCCGTGCGGTCGGTCACGAGGATGATTTTCGGGTTGCGAATCTCTTTGTCGAGGATGATGGCCTGCGCCAGCATCACCATCGTCAGCGACTTGCCGCTTCCCTGCGTGTGCCAGATGACTCCGCCGCGCCGCCGCCCGCCCTCGATGTGGCGCATGCGCCGCATCGTCTGTCGCACGGCAAAATACTGCTGATAACGCGCCACCTTCTTGATGCCGTCGTCGTAGAGCGTGAAGCCGTACATCAGCTGCAACAGCCGTTCGGGCCGGCAGAGGTTGTAGAGGTATTCGTCCTGCGCCGATGGGGTGACTGGCTGCTTGTAAAGCTCCTCGAAGTTGCGGCGCACATAGCCGAACCGCCCCCCGAAGAGTTTGTCGTCCAACAGCGGCTCGTTGACCACCCGTTCCAGCTCCTGCCAGTAGCGGCGTTTTTCGTCGCTGTCGGCAAATTGTTCGCGCCATCGGGCCCAAAATTTTTCAGGTGTGGCCGTTGTGGCGTAACTGCCCTCCTGGCGGTTGATGGCCAGCAGCAGCGTTGAGTAGAGGTATAACGAGCGAATGCCGTCGGCCTTCTGGTTGCGGAGGTGCTGCGAAATAGCCTGCTCGATGGAGTCCTTCACGTCGGGACGTTTGCACTCGATCACGCAAAGCGGAATGCCATTCACGAAGAGCACGATATCGGGCCGATAGGTGCCGATCGTCCCCGTGCGGCTGACGGCGAACTCCTCCGTGACGTGGAAGACATTGTTGCGAATGTCTTTCCAGTCAATGTACTGCATCACGAAACTCTTGCGGTCGCCATCGACGATCTGCTCGAGGGTCTTTCCGAAGGTAAGCAGGTCGTAGACCGTCTGCGAAGCCTCCATAAACCCTTCGTCCATCGGGATGTTGCGCAGGGCCTCGATTCCGGCCGTAATGTTCTGCTCGGAAAATACGGTGGTCCGCGTCGAGCTGACTTGCACGACGTTGATATCTGCCAGCTGCTTGCGCAGCACGGGTTCGAGCAGCACGTTGGCGACGCTCCCGCCGCGCAGAGCCAGCGCCTCATCGGGTGTGAGGTATGTGTAACCGAGCTTTTCGAGCATCAGTAGTGCAGGAATCTGGCTGATATGGTCTTCTTTGAAGGAGATGGACATAATTAAAGATTATAAACTATCCCAGACAGTTGCAAAACTATGTGCTTCACCTTGTAACAAGGGAAGCTCTTTTAAGTCGTGGTCTTTTTTTACATGGAATTTATTTCTGCGAACATCCAAGATGGCAAATTTAATTTCAGGTTCTTTCATTTTGCTTCTTAATTGCATTTCCATCAAGGTGAGTATTTGATCTGCTTGGGCTTTTTTCAAGGCATCATCCTTAAAATATAACTTTACGATGTAGAAGTTTGAAGTCCCATCCTTTTTCTTCTCTTCCAGACCAATCTCTGGATTGACGGTAATGACAATGTTCCCTATCTTCCAATCTTTTTTAGGAGGTTTAATCCATTCGAACTGTTTTCTGCCTAAAAATTTTTTATATCCTGTAACAATTTCTGGGTAGCATTTTCTCTTTTTCTCATCTGTTAGATCTTCGAGGACTTTATCGAGGATATCCTTACCCTGTTTTTTCTTATGTAAATTGATAATTGCGGTTCGAATCGCCTTGTAAAAGTCCATATAAGGTTCATATTCGGGTCGCTCCTTGATTGCTTTTACATGATTCTGTTTAGCGGTTCCCATTTTGTTGACAAAACCAACGAAGTCTGTCAAACTGATTTCAATTTTTTCAGCCATAATATACATTTTTAGAATTATTATTTTTTGTCTTTAGGAGGACACGGATCGTTGCCGTGACTGTCCGGATTTTGGATTCGGCCATCTCTTCCGTGAGGAATTAGTTCGGCGCCATCATTACGTGCCTTTTGTCTCGCCCAATCCATTGCATCTTGTTTTCTTTCAAAATGCTTGGAGGCTCGTTCTGCATTGTTGTTTTTTGCGTCCCAACCACCCCTGCCAGAGTTTGGAACTATATGAATTTCTTTACGTTTTGCCATAGTTGTAAAAATTTAGTTAGCTTTTCACTCGTTTTTTGCCGGAGAGGAGTTGTTGCATAAGGCCCCGTTTCTGACGGCGAAGTCGTTCGAGCTTCTCTTTGGCCAGCTCAATCTCGCGGTCGGCCGCGGTCAACACCTCCGCAATAGCATTTTGCTCAGAGAAAGACGGAATAGTAACTTGAAGTTTTGCCAAATCTTTTTGATAAATATGTACTACGGAATGTCCTTGCCCGTATGTAGCCTTTTGAGCATTTACAGGAGCGGAATTTAAGCAATAAGAAAGAACCAAACTGTTTATTTCTATTTCTATGCTTGGGTTAAAAATAATGATATCACCTCCCGCATATGCTATATCATTGTCGATGAAAGCAACACATTTTCCTATATCTTCCAGAGTTTCTCCTGAACCGGTAAAAAGAATGGCTCCTTGTGTGATTTTTTTACTCGCTGCTGCAGTTTCATCGTCAATATATGATGTGAATTTTTTTATTACAAAGTAGTGCTTTGTATATATTTCTCCATATGTAATCGCTTTGTTTCCTGTATTTCTAATACTCTCTTTGGGCACTCCATACCCTTTGTCAAACTTTCCGATTTTTCCCAATTTAACTTTTTGCCAGGGTTCGGAGAAACCGGGGAGACGGAGTTTGGCGGAGAGGAGACGCTGCATCAAGCCGCGTTTCCGCAGGGCGAATTTTTCAATCAGCTGCATCTGCTTTTCAATCGCCTCATCCCATACGCCCAATACCTCCGCAATCTTCCGCTGCTCCGCTAGGGGCGGAACAGCAATTTTTACTCTTTTCAAATCGCTGGTGCTAATACTGGCTTGATTGACAGCGGGCTTCGCTATTACTTGAGCCATATGCCGCATATGTTCAGTTAGCAACGTATAATATAAATATTGCTTATCAAGGCAATCGTTGGCTCTAAGCAAAAGCAGGTTCATACCATGATAAATTTCTTGATCACCTTTGTAATAAGCAACCTTCCCGATTTGAGACAGACTATTTATGTGGCTATACAGGATGTCGCCTTTTTGCATTCTGAAGGTTTCATATCCACTTTCATTGGGGATATATCCGACCTTCGCATAATTTATTTCTCCTGTAGAAATGGTTTCGATACGAGTAACAGGAATCCCACAAGTGATGGAGACATCATATGTAAGACCATTGGTACATCTCGAAAGGAGATCGCCTAAAAATTTCACCTCCCACTCCTGCGGAATAATCCCCAGCGCCGTCGCCTTATAACCTTGTGGTAGGTCGGTATCGTGTGTCATTGCAGTAATTGGCTTTACCATGTTTTTTCAAATCGGAACTGAAGAATTCCTCCCAGTATGTTGTTAAGATTCACTTTATCGACACTATATATGCCGGCTGGAACCGATTGCCTGATCTTGTCCAACTTGTTGTAGGTTTCCTCGGAGATCGGGGAAGAATCCAGATAGTAGACCGAATGGTCAATGTGGTACACGTCTTGATACTTGATAGCTATTAAGTCGGACTCACGGACTATTACGGAAGTCATGTAGGGCAACTTGGGTATTAACTTGTCGCTATGAACAAGGCTATTCCATATTTTTGACGTGATTTCATGTAACTTGGTTCGGTCTTCTTCCACAAACGAGCATTTGGCAACGACCCCATCCAATTCCTCCTGACAGCGACAATTCTTATATATATTGATAGGACAACAATATACGAAGTTCTTTAACCCGCCTTGGAGAAACATGGAGGATTGTACATAGATCATCGAGCCGATGCTAAACTCGATGGGGCGATTCAATTTCGCGCCACTGTTGCAAATATCCATGTGATCCTTCTCCCGTTTGAAGAAAAACAGAGGTTGGTGTTCCATTTGTTGGATTTTCAGCTTTTCTTGTTCCAATGTGTGCTGCTCCTGTTGAAGTTTATGTTGCTTGCAAAGTACGATTGCAGTAACAATAGCTGTGAACAGGGAACTAATGCCAAGAATGATATTTCCGATGTCACCCCATGTCGAAAGAGTTGTGTCATGACTCATAGCGAAATTATCTTTATATTTTCATTGTCTCGATGGTTGGCTATTTCAAATGAAGCAGGTGTTTGGTTCTCATCTTGTATGATTCAATCCTTAAAATCCTAACTCCTTCAAATAACCCTCCATTCGGACATGTACTTCTGCGAGCTCCGTCTCCAGCGCATCGATCTCCCGCTGTATGGCCGCAATGTCGATTTCGGGCTCCTCCTCGAAGGTATCGACGTAACGCGGAATGTTGAGGTTATAGTCGTTGTCGGCAAGCTCCTTGCGCCGGGCGACATAGGCATAACGCTCCTCGACGACACCCTGTGCGAGTTCACCCTTTGCAAAGCGGCGGTAGGTCGTAACGATGTGGTCAATGTCCTCCTTGCGCAGCCGGTTCTGGTTCTTGCCATTCTCGAACTCGCGGCTGGCGTCGATGAAGAGTACGTCGGTCGTTATCTTGGCCTTATTGAAGATGGCGATGGCAGCCGGAATGCCCGTTCCGTAGAAGAGATTGGCAGGGAGTCCGATGATGGCTTCGATGAGATTCTCCTCGACGGTCTGCTGGCGGATTTTCCCCTCGCTGGCTCCGCGGAACAGCACGCCATGGGGAACGACGACGCCCACTTTACCGTGTTCGTTGGCCACTTCGAGCATGTGGCAGATGAAGGCCCAGTCGCCCTTGCTCTTGGGCGGAATGCCGCGCCAGAAGCGGTTATAGGGATCGTCGGCCGCCTCGTCGGCGCCCCATTTCTCGAGCGAAAAGGGCGGATTGGCCACGACGGTGTCGAACTTCATCAGCGTGTCGCCCTCCTTGAGTTTCGGGTTGCGCAGCGTGTCGCCCCAGCGGATCGTGGCGCTGTCGAAACCATGAAGTAGCATGTTCATCATGGCCAGCGCCCAGGTGCTGCCGTTGAGCTCCTGACCGTAAAGCGAAAAATTGTCCGATCCTACCTCGCGCCCCGCTTTGATGAGCAGCGAACCCGACCCGCACGTTGGGTCGCAGATGCGCGAGCCAGGGGCACTCTTGGTCAGCTGGGCCAGCAGCGTGGAGACCTCCTTCGGTGTGAAGAACTCTCCGGCCTTCTTCCCAGCATCGCTGGCGAACTTCTCGATGAGGAACATGTAAGCATCGCCGATGACGTCGTTGTTCTCGAGATGCGACTCGTCGAATTGCAGCTGTTCGTCCGAAAAGTCGATAAGCAGTTGTTTCAAGCGGGTGTTGCGCTCCTTGGTTTCGCCAAGGTTGCTGCTGTTGAAACTAATGTTGCGGAAGATGCCGCTGCCGTCCTCGCTGCTCAGTTTTTCGCGGTTGGCAAATTCGAGGTCAGCCAGCGCAATGTCGATCAACTCGCCGATATTGGTTTCGTTGCGGTGCTCATAGAGGTAGTCGAACGAACTATTATCGGGAACCTGGAACCGCTCGCGGCGCATGGCCCGCCGGGCACGCTCCGCATCGCCATCGTAGCGCTGGAGGTACTCCTTGTATTTCGCCTTGCTGACGTCGCTGACGTACTTCAGGAACAGCATCGTGAGGATGTAGTCCTTGTACTGGCTGGGGTCGATGACGCCTCGAAAGGTGTCGCAGGCTTTCCATACGACTTTGTTAATCTCTTCCTGTGTAACTTTATCGTTCATCTTTATATATTTTTGTTAATTTATAATCGGTGATTTGCCGGCAGCGCTCAGCAATGGCCTTGTAGAGGGCCTGTTCGCGGTGATGCAGGCGGGTGAGGGCAATGCAGGCCTGCTGCCGTTCCAGCGGGGGAAGCGGGATCTCGAATTCCTCAAGGTCCGCTTTGCTTAGCGAGGTAATAGCCGACCCTTGGGCCTGAGCCGTCAGCAGCTGCCGGGTGGATGGCAGGTTGAGAAATCCGCAGAGGTATTCGGGCAGGATGCGCGACGGGTCGTTGATTCGGATAATCAGAAACGAGGGTGAAGCCACGCATGGTCCGAACTGGGTGGGTGCGATTGTGCAGAAATTCTTGCCACCCTTGGCAGCAAGTAGCAGATCGTTAGCCGTCAGCAAATGGTGTGCAGCCTTGTGGTTGATTGTGGTTGTCGGTCGGACGGTTGAACGAATGTTACCCTCCTCGTCGAAATCGTTCACCTGAAGGTAGCAGGTGTCGGGCGAAGGGCTGCTTTTTAGGTAAACTCCCGTCTGAATAGTAGCAATATTTCCGAGTTTTATCATTTTTTATTTAATAATCTCGCTACAAATATATCCACTTCTTTTTGAAAGACCAATAATTTGCAGAAAAAAATATCAGTACGTCGCCTACAATATATATATATATATATTGACGTCGTGTAGAATTCGTAATGACTATTAATGCCCAAACTTCTATTCATCCTAATAAAGCTCATGTTTTCACCTTTTTCTGTTGTATTCCAACCGAACGGAATGATGTAATCTTTCCGCCTGCTCTCTAAACCATCTGACAATAGGTATCCCGTCGATTTTAAGGCCGAATTTGCAGCTATTGTTTTCATCGGGTAAAATCCGTGCGATTACATTTTCGGCCTTGAATTGCTTTCGGTGCATTTCGGAATAGAGCGTACCGCTGTATTTGAGCGGTTTGCCTCCAATAAGCGTTTCCGTCTGCTCGTCGTTGAATCCGACCTTGCGGCAAAGTTCGTCCATGCGCAGCATCTCGCGGAAACGGGGAAACCATGTCAGCGCCTTGCGACCGACCGATTGAAGAAAAGACAAATCTTTTTCGTATTGTTTCTTCATGTTCGCGGTTTCCGTCACGTGCCGCGCCTGCATTGTCGTCAGTTCCCGCCTATGTTCGCTTTGCATGGTCTGAATCTTCGTTTGCAGAATCTCTATCGTTTCATCGCGCGCGGCAACCTCTTGCCGCAGCGCTCCGATTTCCTGCTCCTGCCGCTTGATTTTCGACGTGCCGATCATTGCCCCGATACCGTCGAGGATGGTTGTACCCACCTCAGCGGCGGAGTTTTTCAGTTTCTCGGTTTTCAATTCACCTTTTACCGCCTTCAGTTCCGCCTCCACCTGTTCTTTGTCGATTCGGGCTTTCTCCGCCTCCCGCTTCTGCTTGGCGATGATGTAATCCGTCAGTTCCAGATGCTCGCGCCCTGTCAACTCTTTCGCCGTGCCGCGCTCCATGCCGAGTGCGTCGGCGAGTATGGTCTGCATTTCGCTCATATCCTGCGGTGTGAGCTTGCAGGACTTTCCCGTATCGTGATTCATCCAGTCCCATACGATATGAGCATGGTAGTTCGGCTTCCATGAGGTTTTGTCATTGGGTATTCCGTAGTGCCCCTCGTCGCGGTGGATGAAGATTTGCAGCGGGGTAATGCCCCAACGCTTACGGCATAACTCTCCGTATCGTTGCAGCTGTTCCATCGTCGTGTCTGCCTTGCAGACCACGACACCCTCCTTAATTGGTGTGCTTCCGCGCACGGTAACGGTTTTTCCTGTCTTCTTGTTCAGGCGTGTGCGGTCTTTGGTCTGCATTGCCCGCCCTGTCTTCGTCTTAACCATCTCGCCGAGATACTTGTAATATTCCCGCAGCGACACGCCCTCGATTTGTGGCGACACCCACATTTCGTTGCCGTCCATAAGGTCGGTGCGCAGGTAGATATTTTCTTTGTTGATATGGGCGAGGTATTGGGGTGTCCGCCTGTTATGCGCCTCGCTTTGCCCGATGTTGCACGGGCGTATGTTGTCCGATGTCTTTGCCATAATCTTTGATTGCTATAAGTGGGTTGGGGGCTTGGGGCGATGCCCCAAGCGGAGTTTCCAAAGAGAGGGTCACTCTTTGGTCGGGTTGCATAGGGCTGAAAGCCCTTGCCGGGTCGAGGACGGAGCCTTCGTGGGACGGGGCGAAGCCCAGCCCCTCGGGAGAGCCCACAACTACGAAAGCGAAGCGTGTAGTTATAGTGGGCTATAACAAGGCAAGCCTTGTGGTTTGTGCGGCTCCCTCTGGGTTGCAGCTGCTTTTTATTCTTCCCTCTATTCGTTCGATGTCTGCGACGTTACAACTTGCAACCACGCGACCGCCTATGTTCTTTCACGGGACGATGACTGCGCAGATAATCGTTCAGATCGTTGTGCGTCCGATAGTGCACAGATTGGTCTGAGAGGTTGCGGCATGCCTCTTTCAATTCAGAGGTCGCCTTTCGCCCCGCCTCGTCATTGTCGAGGTAGGTATAAACCTGTTCGTGCGACGCGATGAACGGAACGACTTTGGCAAGGTTCGTTACCGAGTTCAGCACGGCGATATTGTGCGGCGGGTTCGGGTTGCGCTTGAGCGTCAGAAACGAAAGGTAGTCCGTAAATCCCTCAAAAACGAGGCACGTCGGATAATCGCCGCGTCGGGTCGTCGGGGCTTTCGAGGCGCAGTCCTTGAAATAGCGGTTGCGCAGCTCCCACCCTCCGGCATCGTTTCGGAATCCGACGGCGAAATAGGATTTGTCCGCCACGCGATAATGCACCTCCGAACAATGCACCCGCGCCGTATCGAGGTCGATGCACCGCGCCATGAGGTAGTCAAGCAAGGCAGGATTTTCCAGCATCCGCACCCTCTCGACGATAATTGAGGGTGGACGCTGCGGGGCAGGATTCTTTCCGATGAACCGGCGTTGCGGAGCGAGAGCAGAGCAATTTTGAATTGCTCTACCGAGCCGCGAGGAGGAAAAGCCCGAAGGGCTTAAAGGAGAAACGGACATCCCGCCGATGTGTCGTTCCAGCCGCCGCATGGCCTCCCCTGCGTCGCACTGCTCTAATCGCATTATAAGGTCTATAATAGAGCCGCCTGTGCCCAGCCCGAAATCATACCATAGATTCTGCATATAATCTACCTTGAAGCTCGGCGAATGTTCCTCACGAAGCGGTGAAAGATAAAGACCGTATCGCGGATTGTCTTTAACCGGGGGCAAGCCTTGTTCGGCGAGGTAGGCCCGAATCGAAATCTGTTTTATCTGTTGAATGTTGCTCATCTTTTTTTGTAAGTTTGTTGAAAAGTCTTCGCAATATTCAGTGAAATAGAAAGTTATATATCTTACGTCATTCTTACACTCGATTTCAGTTGTTAGAGCGTAAGTATTTGTTAGACGTAGTAAGAGTTTTTGTAAGATATGTAAGTCATTAAGAATAAAAGATCTATATTTCTATCCTTACACTCTTACATACTATATGATCGAATCGCACCGCAACAGTTCTTCAAGCAGTTCGCGTGCTACTGTGTAGACTCTTGCAGTCTTACTCTCCTGCCTTGTTATTTCACCGTTATAGGCAATCGTGTAGCGTTGGTAATAGGTCGGCGGCGCGGGCGACAGCCGCCAATTTTCCGAAAGAATCCGCCGCACGGTCGGATGGTCCGAACGGATACCGCGTACCTCCAGCATATTCACCATATCGCTCACGTCGAAGCGATACTCCGCAAGAGCCTCGGCGTCCATAATGTCGCGGACAATCGACAACATCTCTGCCTCGGTCTTGCTCCGATTGTAGTGAATGATCCGCCGCAAGGCGTCTGTCGCCAGCAAGCGCGGAGCAAACCACATGCGGCTCTCCTCACAGGTGGACAGTTCACGATGAAGCAGGAAGAACAAGAATCCCGGCAACTCGCGCCGCATATCGGCAAGCAGGTTTTGATTGTCATGCGTCAGCGGCGGCACACGCCGCACCCAATAGCGTGTTTCTCCGGCTTCGATCAGAACGGGATTGCGCTCATTGTTGGAACAAAGAACAAACTTGCCGAAAAACTCCACCTCCCGACGGTCGCGCCCTTTTGCTTCGGCCTTGTAGCTCCGTGCGGTCGAAAGGTTCTTGATCCGTTCGGAATCTTCCCGACGGTTTAGCAGTACCTCGTCTACGCAGACCAGCAGTTTACCCGTCCAGTCGTCGTTGAACTGCGAACGGAAATCCTCGTTGGTATTGAACGTCACGTTGCCCTCGAAGATCAGCTTTAGAAAATTGAGAAAGGTAGTCTTGCCTGTATTCCGCTCGCCGGACACCAGCAATACGATCGGCAGACGTTGCAGCGGACGTAGATAGAGCAGTTGGAGATAATCCAATCCCAGTTCGATCTGCTCGCCGAAAATATGACAGAGAAAGTCCCGGATATGCAGAAACTCACCCTCGGCAGGCACGGTCGAAATCGGTTCGTAACGGTTCAGAAAGCCGTTAATCTCTCGGCAGTAGTCGGTATGGCTCGGAATGGTACAGAAACCGTCGTACTTCGGCACTTGTGCGATATAATCCTTGCCATAGTCTTGGCGCAAGGTTTCTACGTTCCACGGAATCAATGTTTCGAGGCTCCGACCGTTGCTCAACGGCATAAGCACCCGTTTGAGTATTGTTGTACCCACACGCAGATATGGAATCTGTTCTTTTTCATCGACTTTCATCTCGCCCTCCTTTCTTTCCGGTGCGTATCGCTTCGACATCCTCGCGTCTGTAACGTTTCCGTCCACCGAACGGATAGGACTTGATATACCCGGTTTTCTCCCAGCACCAAAGTGTCGAAGAGTCGATTTTTAGAAGAGCCAATACTTCCTTGCGCGACAGAAATTCTTCGGTCGTTTGTTCTTGTGCGGCAGGTTTTGCGCCTTTTGCCGCTTCGTTGAGAATCGTTCTCAAATCGTCGAGTGTCACCGTCACGCTGACATTTGCTCCCGACCCCAATAAATCCCTTAAACTCATAATCGAAAATTTTAGGTTAAACATGGATTCGCTGTTTTCGTCCAATCGGAACCGGGGCAAATAAAACGGGAGATTTCTCGGAGAACAAAAATACTCGTTATCTCCTTGAAATCTCCCGTAAATATCTTTTTGGGGCGGTTGTCAGCGGTCGTGCTCGGCCATATATTGGGGAATATCCGTTATGTTGGAAATGATGAATTGCCGTGTCTGCGGGGAGTAGAGTTTCCCTTTGATATAAGAATCTTCCAACTCGGCAAGCGGAACAAATGCGGATTTCAGCCACGGCACTACCTCCTGTTTCGGTCGTCCGAAATAGTGTGCCATGTTCCATCCGAAATGGAATAGATCGGCATTTTTCAACTTTTGCGGACGGATAGTTGGAAGTTCCGTCCCTTCGGATTCCTGCAACGCATAATACTCGATGTAGCGATCGAGCCGCACAAGTTCATCGGAAGTGACGTAAGGGCCTACCTCTCTATGCGCATAACGTCGAAACAATTCGATCTGTTTTTTCTGTCGTTCGATGAATCGTTTGTCAGCTTCCTGTTTGATATGCTCGATGTCTTTCTCTGAAATATTGTCGGCAGGTTCGATGATTCCCGACTCAGCGGTTGGCAGATTTTTTCCGGCAATCTTCGGGAAAATCTTGTCGGCCACAAAATCCGCCACGCTGGAAAATGCCGCCATGACGGTCAGATAGAATATCATGCAGATACCCATCACGATTATGAAAACGAGATTCGCTGTGCCTGTATCCGCGCCTTTCGCCAAGATTACCAATCGCGCAACCATAGACACGAGCAACCCGACGACAACGACTATCGCCAGTAGAATCACATAACTGTTAATCTTGCGGAAATCCATCTCGCTATTTCAGTAGTTTTCTTTCGTCTCCGCTCTCCAATACCTGCATCTGCTGAATGGCTATTCGATTGAGCTTAACAAGCCGTTCACTCTGCGGCATCTTTTGATCGATGAATACGGCATTGAGATTCTCCATGTTGGACAAACAAATCAACTCGTTGATGGTGGCATAATCGCGGATATTGCCTTTCAGATCGGGATTCTGTTCACGCCACATCTTCGCGGTTCTGCCGAACATGGCAACGTTCAGCACGTCGGCTTCATTGGCATAGATGATGCTTGCCTGCTTCGCGGTCACTTCGGCGGGAATCAGGTTCTGTTTGATAGCGTCGGTATGAATGCGGTAATTGATCTTGGACAGTTCGCGTTTGGCACTCCAGCCGAGCTGCTTCTGCTCCTCTTCCTTTAACCGCTGGAATTCCTTGACTATATACAACTCGAACTCTACGGAAATCCAGCTCGCAAACTTGAACGCAATATCCTTGTGGGCATAGGTTCCGCCATAACGCCCCGATTTGGAAACAATGCCGATTGCGTTCGTCGTATTGATCCATTTCTGCGGCGACAAGGTAAAGGCATTCAGCCCGGCTTCCTTTCTAAACCCCTCGAATTCGAGGGGTTTGAAATCCGAATTATACAAACTCTCCCAAATTCCGAGATACTCGATTGTATTCCGGTTGCGCAACCAGTTGCCGATCACTGCATTCGGTTCGTCGCTCTTGTATCGAGCTATATCCGTCAGGCAGATATAGTCGTTCGTATTGACCGATATAATCGTAACGTTCGTGTCTTTTACCGTAATCTTTGCCATATTCGTATTGTCTTAATTGCAAATATACATTAACATTTTGATTTTTAGAAATTATCGAGCGTTCATCTCTATTCCAGAAATCCGATCATCTCGCGCTTCATATCGTCGTCGATATTTCGGTAACGGGCGAAAGCCCGGCTTCCCTCTTTATGACCGCTTAATGCACCGACCATATTCGGGTCTTTGACCTTTTTATAGATGTTGCCGATGAACGTGCGGCGCGCCATATGCGACGATGCCACCTCGCATATCGGTTTTTGCACCTCCTCCCGTGTCCGCTGGTCCGGTACGGTAATGATCCGGTTCAGTCCGGCGAGCCGAAAAGCCTCTTTGATCTTGCGATTGTAATGTTGTTCTGTCGAAAACGGGAAAAGGCTTTCGCGCCCTTCCTCGCGGTATTTGTCGATCAGTGCAATAGCCGTTTGGCTTAACGGGACACGGATGGTTATCGGGCGATCTTCTTTCGTCTTTCTTTGGATATATTCGATCGAATCGCCAATGATATTCCGATAGGTCATTTTGAACAAATCGCTGACGCGACACCCTATGAAGCAGTGAAAGATGAAAATATCCCGCTGTATTTCGACTTCCGTATTGTTGGATAAATCGGCCTCGAACAGTTTGGTTCTCTCTTCATTGGTAATGTAGATCGGGGTTCCGTAAACGATTTCGCCGATGGTAAAATGTTTGAACGGATTGTTCGTCGTATGTCCGTTGTCGATAGCCCATAGGACAAACGCCCGGAAACGGGTCAGCATATCGGCAACCGTATTCAGCCCTCGCAATTTGGGCATACCTTTCGGAATCTCGTTGCCATCATCGTCCAATACAGGAGGACGTTTTCGTGTCGGAGTTTTGACTGCGACTTTCGCGGAATAGGGATATTGTTCGTATATCTCAGGATGGCTCAGAAATACAGATTGTTCATCGAACAGGAATGTCTCAATTTGTCCTAGTAACTGCGATGTAAGGGTTGTGAACGAAAGCGCGAACCCTCGGCTCTCCTCCACCTGCTTGTATAGCTCGAAACGGTGTAGGCAGCGTACCAGCACCCGAAAGTTTTTCAATCGATTTTCGGACAACTTGTGGGTGGCAAGGTAAATATCTATTACGTCGAAAAAGGACTTTTCGTGTTCTTTCTTCGCTTTGGTCGGTTTGTGGAACCGCTTGACGACACCTTGCATATATTCGCGCGTTATGACAGATTTGTCCAATGCGGTATTGATTTCCTGCTCCAGTAGGTCGGTCAAGGCTTTGAGTCTGGAACGCTTCTCCAAAAGCTGGCCGCGCTCCTCGCCTTGAATCAGCGGAATGTTGATATCGTTCTTTTTGCCCCAGCGTTTGCGGTCAATCCATATTCCAGAACCGATACGCAAACGGATATCACGCGAAACATAAAGCCGCAGGTTGATTTCCGATTCTCCCGCGCTGTTGGTCGTCCTACCGATGTAGTAGTTCGTCTGTGCCATACCTCGATTTCTTTGTTTCAAAGGTATGTAAATTCACGAATACACGCAACTTTTTGTGTCCGCAATTTGTCCGCATTTTCAGAAAACTGCGAAAATTCCATTCTTGCCAGCCCCAATAAATACAATTGCTATATATTGATATATAAACTATTATGGTTTATTTTCGATTTATAGTGTTTGCGTGGTTTTTGGCTTTTCAATACCGGCTCCGGGTACAGATCGGGAAACAGAATGCTCTGTTTCCCGATTTTCTTTTTGTTGCTGTTGAAGACGGTATGGAGCGCGCCGCAGGGTTTAAATCCTTATGCGGGCTTGATTTCGGGACGCTACTGTTCGCCCGTGCGATTGTAGATGAAGCGTGCCAGGCCGTAGACGTAACGGCGGAAGCCCGGACGATAGGCCAGAAGGCGGCGGAACCACTCCATATGGCGGGAGAGGGTTTGTACGACGACTCCCACGTAGATCATGGCGAAGAGTGTGCCGACGCCGATTATATGCCACTGCCATGACCCGAAAAAGGCGTAGCAGGCGATAACGCCCAGCAATACCAGCGATATGTCGACGCATATTTTTACTTTCGGGAAAGCTATGCCCGTCACGCGGCTGACTGCAACGGGAAATCCCTCGCCGGGCATGGTAACGCTGCCGCAGCACACCTCCAATGCGATGCCTGCACCGAGAATCGTACAGCCGGCCACCTGTGCGGCGATCTGCTGCCATAGAGCTTCGGGGACGAGCCACGAGGTGAGTTGCATGTTGACATCGATCAGAGCTCCGAAAAAGAAGCCTATGACGAGCTGGAACAGCTGCACCCACTCGAAACGGCGGCGCAACACGGCGATCTGCCCGAAGACGAGTATGAAATTCATTATATAGGTGTATTGCCCTATGCTCAGAGCCGGTACCATCGACTCGCGGCCGGCACTCTCGAAGACGTAGGGGAGTACGCTTATGACGCTCGAACCCAGCATCGACCGCACGCAAACGGCGACGCCGACTGTCATTACGAACAACGAAAAAAGCAGCAGCAGATGCTGCCAGCAAAACGGGATAATCTTATCTTTCATCTTCACTGCACTCTGTTTGGCGCAGCAAATTTACGAAAAATATTCGATGATTGCGCGCGCCTTGGCAGCACCGACCACCTCGGCGAGCTGCTGCTCGGAGGCTGCGCGTACGGCCGACAGCGTTCGGAAATGGCGCATGAGTGCCGTCACGCTCTTTTCGCCGATGCCCGGAATATGACTCAGCTCGCTGTCGATGAATGCTTTGCTGCGTTTCTGGCGGTGGAAGGTGATGCCGAAACGGTGTGCTTCGTCGCGTATGTGGCACACGACCTTCAACGGTTCGCCCGTGCGGCTGAGATAGTAGGGCATGGGGTCGTCGGGGAAGAATATCTCCTCGATGCGCTTTGCCAGACCCACGATCGGCACGCGGCCGGCGATACCCAGTTCGCACAACACGCCGTATGCGCTCGACAGTTGTCCCTTGCCGCCGTCGACGATTATCAGATCGGGCAGCTCGGCACCCTCGTCGAGCAGGCGCGAATAGCGGCGGCGCACAATCTCGCGCATCGAGGCGAAGTCGTCGATGCCGACCACCTCCTTGATGTTGAAGTGCCGATACTCCTTGCGGGACGGCTTGCCGTCGCGGAATACGACGCACGATGCCACTGGGTTGGTGCCTTGCAGGTTGGAGTTGTCGAAACACTCTATGTGCCGCGGCTGATGCGACAGATGCAGCTCCTTCTGCATGGCGTTCATCAGACGTTCGGTGTGCCGTTCCGGATTTTTGATTTCGAGATTCTTCATCGCCTCGGCACGATATATACGCGCGCTTTTCAGCGAGAATTCGAGCAGTTCCGCCTTTTCGCCGCGCTTGGGTATGGTGAAGGTCACGCCGTCGAAGAGCAGTGCCGCCGTCGGCATCACGGGTACTATTACCTCGCGCGACAGCTCGCCGGCGATGGTCTCGACGATATGGCTTATGGCGGCCGAGAGCAGATCCTCGTCGGCGGTATCCACACCGGTCGACATGCGCACCGTCTGCACGGCCACTATCGAGCCGTGACGCAGGCGCAGGAAATTGCAGTAGGCCACGTCGTCGTCGACAAGCAGCGAGAATACGTCGCAGTCGACTATGCGGGCGCTGACTATAACCGAGCGGGACTGATAGTTGTCGAGTGCCGCAAGCCGCGACTTGCAGCGCTGTGCGGCTTCGAACCGAAGCTCTTCGGCTGCCCGCATCATCTCCTGCTCGATGTGTCGGCGTACGGGGCGCAGGTCGCCTTTGAGTATCGATTGCACCAGCGATATGCTCTGGGCATACTCCTGCTCGCTCTGCGCTCCGATGCACGGAGCCTTGCAATTGCCGAGATGATATTGCAGACAGACGCTGTAACGTCCGCGCGCGATGGCCGATGGCGATAGGTTGAGCTTGCACGTGCGCAGCGGTATCACCTCGCGTATGAATTCGAGCAGTGCGTGCTGGGCAGATATCGATCCGTATGGGCCGTAATATTGAGAGCCGTCGCGCACCAGCCGCCGTGTCGATTGCACGCGAGGAAACGGCTCTTTGCGAACAACGATCCACGGATATGTCTTGTCGTCTTTGAGGAGTATGTTGTAGCGTGGTTGCAGACTCTTGATAAGCGAGTTTTCGAGCAGCAGCGCGTCCTGCTCCGATCCTACCACTATGTGGCGTATCTCGACTATTTGTTTGACCATCACGCGCACCTTGGCCGAATGGTCGCGGCTCTGCACGAAGTATGACGATACGCGGCGGCGCAGCGATTTGGCCTTGCCCACGTAGATGATCGTGCCGTTCTTGTCGACGAACTGGTAGACGCCGGGCGAGAGCGGCAGCATCTCCACCTGCCGTTTGAGCGATTGCAATATGTCGTCCGAATGGTTCATCACCACAAAGATACAGCAAAAAAGGCGACAATATATCCTCCGTGTCGAACTATTGTTGGATACGGGGTAGATAAATGATGCAAGTTGCGGTATATTTATAAAATAATTATTACTTTTGCCGGAAACTATAATCTGTTATCGTTCAATGAAGAAACTTCTCGTCTCGTTCTTTTCGGTCATATCCGTTCTCGGTGTTTCGGCTCAGGATATGACAGCCTATTTCGTCGAGGGATCGACATTCCGTTCGCAGCTCAATCCTGCATTGGCACCTCTGAAAGGATATATCAATATTCCGCTTGTCGGAAGCATTCAGGCCGGAGTCAACGGCAATATTCCGATAGGCGCACTGCTGTTCGACAACGGCGGCAGTCTGACCCCGTTTACCGATAGCGGAATATCGGCCGAGGCCGTGCTCGGACGGCTCTCTGCCAACAACGATCTTAACATCGGCAGCCGCATAGGATTGATCGGATTAGGTAGATATACGAGCAAGGGGCATTCGTTCTGGTCGTTCGATCTCGCGCTCAACATCGATGCCGAGATCAATGCTCCGCGCGAGCTGTTTTCGTTCTTGAAAGGCGGTGAGGCAGCAGACATACGCGATTTGCATGTGTCGCTGAAAAGCTATGCTGATGTCTCGTTCAACTACTCGTTCCGTGTGGCTCCGTGCCTGTATCTGGGCTTGCGTGCCAAGTTCGTCTCAGGCCTGCTGGGAGCCGATTTCGCGCTCGACCGCTTCGATGTGTCTGTCGGTTCCGAGCGTTGGTATGCCGACGTTGCCGGCAGTATCGAGATGAACGGCATCAGCGAGGAGCTGCAACCGGGCGATTGCATATACCTGGACGAGCTGACCGATTATATCGATCTGTCGAGCCTTGCCCGTCCGGCAGGTTACGGCGGTGCGATCGATATCGGCGCCACCTACGATCTCACCGGCTGGCTGCAACTCTCGGCTTCGGTCAACGATCTGGGCTTTGTCAAGTGGGGCAACGGCAGCACGCGCCGGTTCACGTTCGAGCAGAGCGTGTCGTCCGACGACATATCCATTGTCGACGGCAAGATCGAGTATCCCGAAGATATAAACTTTGATGGCGTGCAACTGAATGTCGTCGAGGGTTCGGGTTCGACGCAGCGTCTGACCACACGCATCAACGTCGGTGCGGATTTCGAACTGCTCGACCACCGCTTGGGCTTCGGTGTGCTGTATAATGCCCGTATATGTCCCAACAAGACCTATCACACGCTGATGGGATCGGTCAACATTCACCCGCTGCGCTGGATAGGACTTACGGCGGCATATTCGGTTATCGACAACAAGGCGGGAGCAGTGTCGTTTGCTCTGAACATATGTCCGAGCTGGATCAACCTCTATGTGGCCACCGACGTTTTGCTCGGCAGTCATGTAGGATATATGATTCCCGATCGCGGCTCCAAGGCCAATGTCACATTCGGCCTGGCTATTCCCATGGGACGCTGGGGCGCACGACGATTCAACACTCACCGCTCGCGCGGATATTTGTAATGATGTCGCACTGGGCACGCACTCCTGATCGCCGGATCGGGACGTAGTGTTTGCGTGTGCCGGTCTGTGCCGCGATCGATTTTTTTTCGGGCGGAGGATATTGCGAATAAGATTTTTTTGACTACTTTTGCCCGTCCGCCGATTCTGCCGGACGGGCAAATTTTGTTGTATAGAGCATAAATAGCTCTCCTAAATTATTATTTATGAAGTACTTGTTTCTTCAAGTGCTGTTGCTGCTCGCAGTGGTGAGCGGCACATATGCACAGGTTACGACCTCATCTGTGGGCGGTCGTATTACGGACCATGAGTCCAACCCTTTGATCGGCGTCAGCGTTACGGCCGTTCATCAACCATCGGGCACGCGCTACGGCGTGGCTACCGATCTATCCGGACAATATACCATTACTGGCATGCGTGTGGGCGGACCATACCTCGTTACGATCAGCTATGTGGGCTACACTACGGTCGAGGTAGGCGACATCGAGCTGCTGCTGGGCGAGAGCCGCCGTATCGATGCGGCTATGGAGCCGTCGCTGATGATCGATGCTGTTTTCGTCACGGCCGACGATACGCAGGGCTTGCAGCATGGCAGCGGCAGCAGCTTCCGTGCCGATAAAATAGCCTCCATGCCAACCATATCACGCTCGATATACGACATTACGCGGCTCTCGCCTCTTACGGGTTCGCCCAAGGCCGGAGGCGTGACTATCGCCGGTGCCAGCACTCGCTACAATTCGTTCAAGATCGACGGCGTTGTCAGCGACGATGTTTACGGTCTCGGCACAACGGGCATGACCGGTTCGCTGACGCAGGCCAATCCCATACCGCTCGATGCCATCGAGCAGATCCGCGTTTCTGTGGCGCCGTTCGATGTGCGTGAGGGCGGATTCACCGGCGGTGGAATCAATGCCGTTACTAAGGCCGGCGACAATACGCTGCGCGGTTCGGCCTATGCCTATTACAACGATCAGAACTTCTACGGCACCACGCCCGGCAGCGATGTCGCGGTGCGCGAGAAGCTGTCGAGCCAGACCACGCAGATCTATGGCGTGTCGTTGTCGGGACCTGTCGTGCGCGACAAACTGTTCTTCTTCGTCAATGGCGAGTATAATCGCAACGTAATACCGTCGGCCTATCACCCCGGCGAGGCGGGTTCGGCCGTCACGGCCGAACAGGCTCGTGTCATAGGCGATAAATATGCCGAGCTTACCGGCTGGAACAGCGGCGGCTACGGCCGTCATGATGCACCTGCCATGTCGGGAGCTTTCATTGCGCGTCTCGATTGGAATATCGATTCGACGCATCACATGTCGCTGCGCTACAACATGCTGCATGCCGATAAGAACGACACCTCCAACTCGTCGCAATACTTCTATTTCACCGGAGCCGAGTACACCAATATCAACCGCATGCACTCGCTGGTAGCCGAGCTTAATTCGACATTTTCGTCGTGGAGCAATATCCTCCGCGCAGGCTATACCTATCTGCGCGACGGTCGCGAGACGGAGCGTCTGCTGCCGGCGGTAATCATCACCGGTACCGGAGCGTCTTCTAACGGTACGACTGTGCTGGGAACAAACCAGTATGCCGGTCAGAACATGCTAAAACAGAACATATTCATCATATCCGACAATGCCAGCATCTATCTTGGCGACCACACGCTGACCGTCGGCACCCACAACGAATTCTATACGGCCGACAACCTCTATCTGAGCAATGCTGCCGGCACATATACATACTCTTCGATCGACGATTTCCTTGCCGAGGGCGACGGTCTCGGAGCGCACGCTTCGCAATATGCCTACAACTACTTCATCGATCGCAGCGGCTCGGCGGCCAAATTGTCGAGTGCGCAGCTGAGTCTGTATGTGCAGGACAACTGGCGCCGCGGCGATCTGTCGCTTACCTACGGTCTGCGACTCGACATGCCGCTTCTGTTCTCGTCGCCGCGCACCAACGATGCCTTCAACAGCAGCAGCTTTGCCGAGAAATACGGCGTGCGTACGGGCGACGTGCCGCGTGCGCAGGTGTTGTTGTCGCCGCGTGTGGGTTTCACGTGGCATCACGGCGATCTTATGCTGCGTGGCGGTGCCGGCGTATTTACCGGCAGCGTACCGTTCGTATGGCTCAACAACTGCTACCAGAATACCGGTCTTACGCAGTTCGGTTTGACGGTCAATGATCCCTCTCAAACACCCGCATTCAGTCTTACCCCCTCGCAGCAGGGTGTGGTGGGCAACCCATCGATCGATGTCGTCGACAAGGATTTCCGCTTCCCGCAGGTGTTCCGTGCCAACCTGGCTGCCGAATACGATCTCAGCGGCTGGAAGTTCTTGGTCGAGGGACTCTACACCAAGGGCATCAACAATGTCGTTTACCGCAATCTGGTGGCCGAGCAGCAGGGGCTGTGCCTGTTTATGGCCGATACCGATTCGCCGTCGGCTCCCTACTATACGTCGGATACGGGCGACTACTCGGCGGTATATCGTCTGTCGAATACCCGTCGCGGTCATTCGTGGTCGGTTTCCGGACGCGTTGAGCGCAACTTCCCATTCGGTTTGAGTTTGATGGCCGCTTACGCATATTCGCAATCGAAGAGCGTCAACGACGGCATTTCGGCTCAGGGATCGAGCAACTGGGGACGCACCTATGCCGTCGACTCAAACTCTCCCGATCTGTCGTACTCGGTCTACGATTTCCCCCACAAGGTGGTGGCCATGGTCTCATATACGCGCCGTTACGGATTGTTCGGCACAACAGTTACACTGGTCTACGACGGCCATTCGGGCGAACGCTACTCGATGACCTATGCCCGCGGCCGCGTCGATGAAAACGGAGATACCTATCGCGGCAATACACTTATGTATATACCCACGCGCGAGGAGATGACGCGTACGCTCTGGGCAGATGCCACATCGCAGCAGGCGTTCGAGGAGTATATCGAGGCCGACGACTACCTGCGGTCGCACCGCGGCAGCTTTGCCGGGCGCAACTCGCATCTTCTGCCGTTCGAGCATCGGCTCGATCTGCATGTGGCGCAGGCGTTCTATTTCAACCGTCGCGATTCGCGTCGTGTGGAGCTGAGTCTCGATATCATCAATTTGGGCAATCTGATCGACCGCAGCTGGGGTGCCTCCTACCTGACGAGCAACTGGTCGCTGTCGCCGGTCACCGTGACTGAGTTGCAGGCCGTCGATGGCGGCTATCGTCCGGTCTACAAGTTTACGGGTGCGTCTCCCACGCGCGACGACATACTCTCGCGCTGGCATATGCAGCTTGGAGTGAGAGTGGTGTTCTGACGCCGCATCTCGCCGTGGCGGTGACGTAATATCGGCGTAAGCCGACAGGCTGCCTGTCTGTTTTTGCGGGGCGATTCGATGATTTGTCATCGGGTCGCCCCGATTTTGTCGATTGAAAAAGTTCGATTTCTCGCACTTTTTCCCGCCTCGGCATAGTTCGAACAAGTTCGGCACTGCCCTCGGCTTAATGAAAAAGTTGTTTTATTTGTTGTATTGTCTGTAAATTTTTATACCTTTGTCTTCGCTTAGGTTCTCCGCAGGCTGCGCAAGCCTGCATGAGATTAAAAGGGAAACGGGTGTGAATCCCGTACAGTTCCCGCTGCTGTAATTTCCGAAATGGATTTGCGACACTCTAAGCCACTGACTCTTGCTTTGAGTTGGGAAGGCGTCGCAACCGGAATAAGTCAGAAGACCTGCCGAGCGATTGTAACGAGATTCGTGCCTGCGGTGAACGGGACGGTCGGAGACTTTTTAGTTTCACGGATATACTTTATGTCGGAAGATGTCGGGGCGCATGGAGTGCGTCGTCGATAGCCGAAGCGGGGTAGTCGGAGGTAGGTTTCTCGTCGCGAACAGTAACTTTTTTAACAAACATTAGTATAAAAAATTTACGCGATGAAAAAACTTCTGACTATTGTTGTCTGCACGTTTGCGCTTGCTGCGTGTCAGTACGATGACAGCGAATTGCGGCAGTCGATAGGCGATCTGACGGATCGTGTCGAGGCCATCGAAGGCTCGGTGGGCAGTCTCAATTCGCAGATTTCCACTATCCGCGAGTGTCTCGATGCACTCTCGGCCGGAAAGGTGATAATGAAGGTAACCCCGACCGATGCCGGCTACGATCTCACCATGAGCGACGGTTCGGTCATCTCGATTCTGAACGGCCGCGACGGCGACAAGGGCGAGCCGGGAGACAAGGGCGATGCGGGTGACAAGGGTGATACCGGTGCCGCCGGCGAGCCCGGCCATACACCCGTTATCGGTGTTAAGCAGGATAGCGACGGTCTCTACTACTGGACTGTCGACGGTGAGTGGCTTGTCGACGGCGAAGGCAATCAGGTGCTTGCCGAGGGTCGCAACGGATCGGACGGCCAGACCGGACATACGCCTGTCATAGGTGCTGCCAAGGACGACGACGGAGCATATTACTGGACTGTCGACGGCGAGTGGCTCGTCGACGGCGAGGGCAACAAGATCAAGGCTTCGGCGGAGGATGCGGCAGAGTCGTTGTTTGCGAGCGTGGTCGAGCGCGACGATGCGGTTGTCATCACGCTGACCAGCGGAACTGTGCTGACACTGCCCAAACTGACCGATGCCGCCATAGAGTGGGTCGATGATGCCGACTACAACTCATACTACGGCGACAGTCAGCCGATAAAGATCAATACCGAAAATATCATCTCGGCTACGGTTACGGCTCCTTACGGTTGGACGGCATCGGTCAATCTCACCAAGGGCGAGGTCAACGTTACGGCTCCCTGGGTGGATCTCGATGTCGAGTATGATGGTTACATCTCGGTTATCGCCGTTACGAAGAGCAACGTTCCCGTGACCATTTCCAAGCGTGTGACCACGAGCTACGATATCACCGATGCCGCCAAGGCGCACGATCTTCTGCTCAATGTCATACCCGAATATGCCTCGGCGGCCAATCCGTTCAATGCCGTGTTCAATATCACCGAGCCGCAGAACTCGTATTGCAATGTGGCCATGACCTCTCTGACGGCCGATGCCGTACCTACGGTGACGTTCAACTTCATGCAGGGCGGTACGGGTCAGGTCAACATAGGCTCGTCGTCGATGACTTATTCTGGCGAGATCTATATTAATATAGGTGAGGGGTACGAGCTGACCATGAGCGGCAATATCAACTGCCCCAAGGGTTCGGTTATTCTCTCAGGCCGTTACAACGCCTCGTTCGGTCCCTATTGCGGTTTGTGCTTCATCACCGAGGGTTCTTACGTAAAGCAGTTCAATTTCCGATACAATACCGTCAAGCTCATCAACTGCGGTACGATCGATACGCTCAATGTAACCGTTACGGCCGAGGCTGTCAACTACGGTACGATAGTCAACATCATCGACAACAACGACCGTCTGACGATTGTTCCGGTGCGCAACATGTCGAAATCATCGTCGAAGTTCATATCGAAGGTCATCGAGTTCAACCCTGCACCGGGTCAGTACGGTTCGGGCAACTACTCTTCGCAGAGTGCGGCTCAGGGCATCGTGGGCAAGAGCGGTATGGTGTCGCTGGGTATGTTCGGCGGTTATATCGTCTTCCAGTTCGACCACTCGATCATAAATCTGCCCGGAACGGACTTCGTCATAGGCGGTAACCCTATGGCTACGTCTGCCGAGCCGGGAGCCGTCATGGTATCGTTCGATGCCAACGGCAACGGCATTGCCGACGACGAGTGGTATGAGTTGAAGGGCAGTCTCTACGATGCTCCGGAGACAGTGCACGACTACTCGGTGACCTATCGCAAAGATACCGATAACAACTGCATACGCTGGACGGACAATCAGGGCGAGGAGGGTACCATCTCATGGAACGGTGCCAACAAGTCGCTTGCGTGGTGGCCTAAGGATAATCTCTCGGACGAATATACGCTTACGGGCAACAAGCTGGGAATCGTCACCATGTGGAACGCTTCGGATCTGTTGCAGGGACTGACCTACGGTTATGCCGACGTGCTCACCGACGACTACAATACGGTCATCGGCGGTGACAACGACACCAAGGGCAACAAGTTCGACATCTCGTGGGCTGTCGACAAGGACGGCAATCCGGTGAAGCTGCTGGCTGTCGATTTCATCAAGGTCTACAACCCGGTATTCGCCATCGACCACAACTATCCGTCTTTCAACGAGGTGTCTACCGAGGTGTGCAAAGGCGTGTCGTTGACACCCGCCAATCTGCCTGCCCTTATGAGCGGCATCGGCGACTGGCAGAACGGATCATCATTCTAACGGTAAAAAATGTACAAAGCAATGAAAAGATACATCATATACGCCCTGCTCGGCTGTGCGCTCGTGCTCGGCAGCTGTGCAAAAGATTTCGATACCGATTCTCCTGCTCCCGTCGTTCCCGACAACCAGGAGGGCATAATACCTATGTCGCTCACCATGTCGGGCGAGCAGGCGGCAACGCGTACCGATATGGTCGGCAACCGCGTACTGTGGAACGAGAACGATCGTCTGGGTATATTTTCGCCCGAAGCCTACTACGAGTGGAAGATGTCGTTCTTGCCCGACAACCTCTATTACAACAATCCGGTCAACAACGTCTGCATGGAGATCGGGTCGGGAGCCGGATCGGCAGCCGCTACGTTCAAGATATCGTCAGTTTATGAGGGCGATACACCCGAATACACCGGTCGCTGGGGCTGGAACACCAAGAGCGAGCAGCTCAATTTCTACATGTATTATCCCTATCAGGAGGCGGCCAAGGCTGCTACCAAGCCCACGGCTCTGCCCTTTACGCTGCCTTCGGCTCAGAAGCAGAGCGGATCGGACAATACAGGCCGTTTCTCGGAGTACGATCTGGTATATGCCTCTACCGTGCTCGATCTGCCGGCCGAGGCTGCCGACAAGTCGGTCATAGAGGATAATCTGATATTCGATTTCGACCACGCTTTCGCCGTGTTGAAGATTACGGTCGGCAACTACACGGCCGGTGCCGCCACGGTCACCGGAGTACGCCTCGCATCGGGTGATGGTCAGCCTTTGGCCGGCAACTTCACTCTCGACCTTACCACGGGCAGCCTGACATCGGGACAGACGATCGATGCTTCGGGTGCTGTTGTCGAGGGTGTGTCGTCAAGTTCTGTGACTACGACCTTCGACGAGGGTGTAGAGGTTGCGCGTTACCAGTCGGCCGTATTGTATCTGTTCGTCAATCCGGTCGATCTCACCGCCACCGATACCAATGTGCTGACCGTCTATACTACCGACGGTTACCAGCAGTTCGCGTTCAAGGCTTCGCGTGCCTTCGAGCCGGGCAAGATCTACACGCGCTCGCTTACGGTGCGCGAGTTGGAGACTTATCCGACGGCTACGCTCGATTTCGAGAGTGTCGATGCCAAGTATCTTGCCGGTCAGACATCGTATGGCGCCAACCTCTATAATGCCGAGAAGGACAAAACATCTTACGAGGGCGACCAGTTCATATCATACACCGATCCTGCAACGGGTCTTGTGATAGGCATCAACGACTACAACGATACTTATGTCACCATGTCGACCTACAAGAGCTTCTTCGGCGGCGGCCTGGCCATATCGCAGTGGAACGACATGACGCAGAACAGCTATCTCAACCAGTGCAGCGTATATTGCAAAGACGCTTCGACGGGCAAGGGCGGCGCCGACGGTTCGTCGACATTCGCCGTGGCCTACGGCTACGACGACGGCAGCGCATACAGCACCGACAACCGTTCGTCGTTCTACTTCGCCGAGGCGGGACGCGAGGCTGTCATATCGTCGCTCTGCGTATGCAATACCACCTATGTCCATCTCTGCCTGAAAGACGGCAACAGCTTCTCGACACCTATGTCTTACGACAAGAACGACTACTTCCGCGTGACGTTTACGGGTATCGACGCCGCAGGCGCCCAGACTGGCAGTGTGGCATACTATTTGGCCGATTTTCGCACGGAGTCTGCTCCCGGCATAGCCGAGGGCTGGAACAAGGTCGACCTCTCGCCGCTGGGCAGCGTGCACAAGGTCGTTATCAATTTCGAGGGCAGCGACAGCGGTGAGTATGGGCTTAATACGCCGGCTTACTGCGCAATAGATAATATCGAAGTGCGATTTACTTCGGTAGAGTAATGTTTTATAGAGTTTTTTAAGTTGAAGTGAGAGGGCGGGAGACTGCATGGACGGTCTCCCGCCCGATTTTTACGAGGCCTCGCCGGCTGTCGAGATGTGCCGGTCGTGGGCTGTCTTCTCCGATTTATGAAAGATTGTTGATAAAAAGTCGGAGAACTGCGGTAGCGGGTCTCTTTATTTGTCTACTTTTGTGGGCAACATAATATAAAACCCGTTGCTATGTCTTTTATCGATGAAAGGGTACAGTCGACAGGTCTCACATTCGACGATGTGTTGCTCGTACCGGCCTATTCAGAGGTTCTGCCCAGAGAAGTAAACGTTGCAGGCCGTTTCTCTCGCAATATCCGACTCAATATCCCGATAGTATCGGCGGCCATGGATACCGTGACCGAGGCTCCGCTGGCCATAGCCCTTGCGCGCGAGGGCGGCATAGGAGTCATTCACAAGAACATGTCCATTGCCCAGCAGGCGGCACATGTGCGCCGCGTCAAGCGAGCCGAGAGCGGCATGATCTACGATCCGATCACCATAACCAAAGACCATACGGTGGGCGACGCGCTCGACCTGATGCGGGAGAACAAGATCGGCGGCATACCGGTTGTGGCCGACGACAACCGCCTGATCGGCATCGTCACCAACCGCGACCTCAGGTTCCAGCGCGACATGGATCGCCCGATCGAGGAGGTAATGACATCGCACAACATTGTGACCACTCACAACACCGAATTGAAAAACGCAGCCGACGTGCTGTTGCAGAATAAGATCGAAAAGCTGCCCGTCATAGACGACAAGGGACATCTGATCGGTCTTATTACGTATAAGGACATTACCAAGTTGCAGGACAATCCCAATGCCTGCAAGGACTCCAAGGGACGTCTTCGTGTGGCGGCAGGCATCGGCATAACGCCCGATGCGATGGATCGTGTGGCGGCATTGGTGGCCGAGGAGGTCGACGCTGTTGTGCTCGACTCGGCTCACGGCCACTCGAAGGGCGTCGTAACGCTGCTGCGCAGCATCAAGGAGGCTTATCCTTCTCTCGATGTCGTCGTTGGCAACATAGCCACGGCCGAGGCCGCCCGTTATCTTATCGACAATGGTGCCGACGGTATCAAGGTGGGTATAGGTCCGGGTTCGATCTGCACCACGCGTATCATCGCCGGTGTGGGCGTTCCGCAGCTGTCGGCTATCTACGATGCGGCATCGGTGGCCAGGAGCAGCGGCATACCCGTGATTGCCGACGGCGGATTGCGCTATTCGGGCGATATAGTGAAGGCGCTGGCCGCAGGCGGCGACTCGGTGATGATAGGATCGATGTTTGCCGGCGTTGAGGAGTCGCCGGGTGAAACCATCATATACAACGGCCGTAAGTTCAAGGCGTATCGCGGCATGGGTTCGATCGACGCCATGAAGGCCGGTTCGGCCGACCGTTATTTCCAGAAGGGTGCCGAGGGCAATATCAACAAACTCGTGCCCGAAGGTATCGTCGGTCGCGTCCCGTTCAAAGGTTCGCTTGCTGAGACCGTATATCAGCTCGTGGGCGGCATACGTGCCGGCATGGGTTACTGCGGTGCAGCCGATATCGGATCGTTGCAGCGTGCGCGTTTCATTCGCATTACTGGCAGCGGCGTGACGGAGAGCCACCCCCACGACATAACCATCACCAGCGAGACCCCCAACTACTCGCGCGGCGAATAGAGTTTAAGCGGAGCATGGTCTGTGGGTCACGCTCCGCTTAAAGTATAATGCAGAAACAATATACTATATATGACAGAGAAAATATTGATAATCGATTTCGGGTCGCAGTATACGCAGCTCATCGCTCGCCGCATACGCGAGATGCAGGTATATTGCGAGATACACCCGTTCAACAATCTGCCGGAGCTGGACGACTCGGTGCGTGGCGTTGTGCTTTCGGGCAGCCCCTCGTCGGTGCGCGACGCGGCTGCTCCGCGCATTGCGCTCGACAGTATCAAAGGTCGTCTGCCTCTGTTGGGCGTCTGCTACGGTGCCCAGTATCTGGCTCACTTCTACGGCGGCCGTGTCGAGCCTTCGCCCAGTCGTGAATATGGCCGTGCGCAGATGAAGGTGCGCGAGACGGGTGACGAACTGATGCAGGGGCTCTCTCTCGGTTCGCAGGTGTGGATGTCGCATGGCGATACCATAACCGCCATACCCGACCGCTACCGCATCATAGCTTCGACCGACGATGTCAGCGTGGCTGCATATCGCATCGAGGGCGAACAGACGTGGGGCATACAGTTCCACCCTGAGGTATACCACTCGCAGGAGGGTGCAAAGATTCTGAAAAACTTCGTGGTGGGCATCTGCGGTTGCAGCTGCTCGTGGACTTCGGAGAGTTTCGTGGAGTCTACGGTCGCGGAGTTGCGCGAGAAGCTGGGCGACGACCGTGTCGTGCTGGGTCTTTCGGGCGGTGTCGATTCGTCGGTTGCAGCCATGTTGCTGCATAAAGCCATCGGCGAACGGCTCTATTGCATTTTCGTCGATTCGGGACTGCTGCGCAAGAATGAGTTTGCGGAGGTGTTGGAGTCGTACCGCGGCATGGGGCTGAATGTGCGCGGTGTCGATGCTTCGGCTAAGTTCCTCGGCGATCTGGCAGGTGTAACAGACCCCGAACGCAAGCGCAAGATCATAGGCCGCGACTTCGTCGAGGTGTTCAACGAGGAGGCGCAGCGCATAGAGAATGTCAAGTGGCTGGCGCAGGGCACCATATACCCCGATGTGGTGGAGTCGGCCAAAGTCAACGGTACGGCTGTGGTAATCAAGTCGCACCACAATGTTGGCGGTTTGCCCGAAAAGATGCACTTGAAAGTGGTCGAGCCGCTTCGTCTGCTGTTCAAGGACGAGGTGCGCCGCGTAGGTCGCTCGATGGGTATGAGCGAGACTCTCATAGGTCGTCACCCGTTCCCCGGGCCAGGACTTGCGATACGCATCTTGGGCGAGGTTACACCGGAAAAGGTCGATATACTGCAACGCGTCGACAAAATCTATATCGATACGCTTCGCAGCGAGGGGCTCTACGACAAGATCTGGCAGGCCGGAGCTATCCTGCTGCCTGTGCAGAGTGTCGGCGTGATGGGCGACGAACGCACCTACGAGAGCTGCGTGGCTCTGCGCGCCGTCACTTCCACCGACGGCATGACGGCCGACTGGGTGCATATCCCCTATGAGGTGCTTGCACGCCTGTCGAACGAGATCATCAACAAGGTGCGCGGCGTCAACCGCGTAGTCTACGACATCTCCTCAAAACCGCCCGCAACCATCGAGTGGGAGTAACTGAAACGCCGGCTGTCCGCAAACAGGACAGCCGGCTGTGTTTTCGGCAGTTCAGATGTCTTAGGTTCGATTACTCGTAGTATTCGATAGTTTGCTCCGTTAAAAGTGCGATGCCATAATTATATGTTTGCGTGATCCTGACGGGATTTTCATAAGAGTCGTATTCATATGTGTATTCCGTCAGATTGCCGTGATATGCCCGCTCTGTCATTCTGAGGAGTGCGGCACGCACGATGTGAGAATCTCGGTTTTGGGCGATGTATACATTCTGTTCGGCAACCGCATTCCCGGCCGTGAGACTCCCACGTCGCAACAGTGTTGCTCCTCGGAGTGACAGACGTGCGACCTTGTCTTCCACAATCGGATTCTTCGCTGCGTTACACTGCGTTCAGAATGACATATTGTGCCGCGCCATTCGAGCATAAGCGAGAAATCCGTGTGCGATTATCTCCATCGTCATATCGCTATGGTTGAGGTATGTATATTAAAAAAAAGAGTGCGCCGCGAATATCGGCACACTCTCTTGTTGTCCTGAGTCGGAACGATCCGCCCCAATTATTTGTTCTGCGACAGATCGGCGATGGCCTTCTGTGCAATGGCCACCTTGTCGCCGGCAGTTACCTTTTTCATCACCTCGATGGTCTTCTCGGGATTGTTCTTGCTGTTGTAGGCCATACCCAGCAGATAGTAAACATCGCTCTTGTCCTCCTCGGTGGGCTGAACGGCGGCAGCCTCCTCGGCCAGCTCGATCACCTTGTTGTAGTCCTTCTTGCCGAGGTATGCCTGCAAAGCGATCTTCTTGCCCAGAGCCTCGTTGTCGAGCTGCTCGGCCATGGCGATGATGCCGTCGTAGTCGTTTGCCATCTGCAACTTGGCAACCTCGTTGTTGGTGTAGAGGCTCATCTTTGCGCGAGCCTCGGCGATAGCCTCGCCGTATTTGGTCTCGGGCAGTTTCTCGATATCGGCGCAGATGGCCATACCCTCCTGGTAACGGTCGCTCTTGAAGTAGCTCTCGGCAAGGTTCAGTGCCATGTCCGTATTGCGGGGGTTAGCCTCGTATCCCTTCGAGAATACCTCGATGGCCGTAGCGTAGTCGCCCGAATTGAATGCGTCGGCACCCTGGGCCTGATATACGTTGGCAATGGTCTGCTTGGCCTTGGCGGCGGCACGGGCGTTGTCGTAGAGCTCGGCCATGTCGGCAGCCTGCTGCAAGTTGGTCAGAGCCTCCTCATAGTTGCCGGCAGCGGCGGCAGCCGTACCCATGTTCTGATAGCATACGGGGATAAAGGTCTTCGACTTGGCCACGATACCCTGCACCGTAGCGTCTTCCGAATCGATACCCTCGTCTACAACCTTGTTGAACAGATCCAGGGCTTCGGTGTAATTCTTGGCTTTTGCGGCAGTCACCGCTTCATTGAACGTGGTCACTATCTCAGACTGTGCGAAGAGCGACACCGAAAACAGAAGCGCAGCCGCGCTTAAAAATAATCTTTTCATAATCGTATGTTTCAATTTTTAGGATTTACGATATAAATCTATATAAGTGCAAATTTAAACTTTTTTTTTCATATTTCAAAACACCGTCACCTCAGTGCGGTGAAAAAACTGTTCATCAGCGACTCGCACTCCTCGGCCAGAATCCCCGTCGAGAGTTGCGTGCGCGGGTGCAGCACCCTCTCCGAGTAGGTCGAATAGCCGCGTTTGGCATCGGCCGCGCCGTAGACCACACGTCCGATCTGGCTCCAAGCCAATGCTCCGGCACACATTATGCACGGCTCTACGGTCACATAAATCGTGCAATCTTTCAGATACTTGCCTCCGAGCGTCGACATGGCTGCCGTCAGTGCCTGCATCTCGGCGTGGGCGGTTGCGTCGCAGAGAGTCTCGACCATGTTGTGCCCGCGTCCCACGATTCGCTCGCCGGCCACTATCACCGCACCTATGGGTACCTCCTGCATGTCGAACGCTTTTTGCGCCTCGTTTAGTGCCATGCGCATGAATTTTTCGTCGCGCTGTCTCTGATCCATAAAAATATCGATTGAAAATAACGGCTATCTTGTAAAAAATAGCTAACTTTGTCAGTTGCAAAGATAGAAAAAATAGAGTAAAACCTAAATAATATTCTTATGTACAGGACTCACACTTGCGGAGAGCTTCGTCTCTGCAATGTCAATCAGACGGTTACCCTCGCCGGTTGGGTGCAGAAGGTGCGCAATCTGGGTGCCATGACCTTTTTCGATCTGCGCGACCGTTACGGTCTGGTGCAGGTCGCCGTCGAGGAGCACTCGTCGGCTGACGTGCGCGAGGCTGCCGCCTTGCTCGGCCGCGAATATGTCGTGCAGGTGACGGGTCGCGTCATCGAGCGTGCCTCGAAGAATCCCAAGATGCCCACGGGCGAGATAGAGATCGCTGCCGAGCAGATTACGGTGCTCAATCGTGCTCAGACTCCGCCGTTCACCATCGAGGAGAACTCCGACGGAGGCGACGATCTTCGCATGAAGTATCGTTACCTCGATCTTCGCCGTCCGCCGTTGCAGCGTGCCATGATACTGCGCCATCGCATGGCTCAGGCCGTCCGCACGTTCCTCGACAGGGAGGGATTCCTCGAAATAGAGACTCCCTATCTGATAAAGTCGACCCCGGAGGGTGCGCGCGACTTTGTGGTGCCGAGCCGCATGAATCCCAATCAGTTCTATGCGTTGCCGCAGTCGCCGCAGACATTGAAGCAGTTGCTGATGGTGGCCGGTTACGATCGCTATTTCCAGATCGTGCGCTGTTTCCGCGACGAGGATCTGCGTGCCGACCGTCAGCCCGAATTCACGCAGATCGACTGCGAGATGTCGTTCGTCGAGCAGGAGGACGTATTGGAGATCTTCGAGCGTTGGGCGAAACACATGTTCCGCGAGGTGCTCGGCATAGAGTTCTCTGAGCCGTTCCGCCGCATGCCGTGGATCGAGGCCATGGAGAAATACGGATCGGACAAGCCCGATGTGCGTTTCGGCATGGAGTTCGCCGACCTGACCGACCTGGCTCACGGGCACGATTTCGTCGTATTCGACTCGGCCGACTACGTAGTGGGCTTCGCTGCTGAGGGTTGCGCCGGATATACGCGCAAGCAGATCGACGAACTCACCGAGTTTGTCAAGCGTCCTCAGGTGGGAGCCAAGGGTCTTGTATGGATCAAGTTGGAGGCCGGCGGCAATATCAAGTCGTCGATCGACAAGTTCTTCTCGGCCGACGATCTTCGCAAGATGGCCGAGCGTACGGGTGCCAAGGAGGGCGATATGATACTGGTGCTGTGCGGCGAGAAGTTCAAGACTCTCTCGCAGCTCTGTACTTTGCGTTTGGAAGTGGCGCAGCGTCTGGGTCTGCGCGATCCCAAGAAGTTCGCTCCGCTGTGGGTGGTCGACTTCCCGATGTTCGAGTGGGACGAAGAGACGCAGCGTTTCTACGCTATGCACCACCCGTTCACCTCGCCGAAGCCCGAAGATGCCCGCTTCTTCGATACGGGCGAGCTGGGCAAGATGCGCGCCAATGCCTACGACTTCGTCTGCAACGGTACGGAGATCGGCGGCGGTTCTATACGTATCCACTCGTCGGAGTTGCAGGGCAAGGTGTTCTCGGCTTTGGGCTTTACGCCCGAGCAGGCCGAGGAGCAGTTCGGCTTCCTGATGAACGCATTTAAGTTCGGTGCGCCTCCCCATGGAGGTCTGGCTTTCGGTTTCGACCGTCTGTGCTCGCTGTTCGGCGGTTCGGACTCTATCCGCGACTATATCGCATTCCCGAAGAACAATGCCGGCCGCGATGTGATGCTCGATGCACCGTCGGCCATCGACACAGCTCAGCTCGACGAGCTTTACCTATCGCTCAAAGAGGTGGAATAGATCTGTATATTCATATGATAACTACGGGGTCGCATATCTTGTGCGACCCCGTATCGTTTTTGTCGTCATGGGTGTATATTCATTTTGTGGATAGATATGAAAAAATCTCGGAAAAATTAACGTCATGACTTCGAACAACTTTGGAAAGAGAAAAAAATAGATTATATTTGTGAGAATTTATACTCGTTTGCAGCTGTTTGACTGACGAATCGTCACAAAATGCGGGCGGGTAAGAGTGTGCGGATTGAAAAAACGATAATTACAAAATATTAAAAACCGAATAGACTATGGAAAACAACAAACTGCAAGAGCTTACTCAAAAGCTCTACAACGACGGCTTGGAGAAGGGTCGTGCCGAGGCCGATGCGCTCGTTTCGGAGGCTCGTCAGCAGGCCGCAAAGATCGTTTCGGAGGCTAAGGCCGAGGCCGAGGCACTGGTCAAGGCCGCTGAGGCACGTTCGAAGGACATCGAGAAGAACACCATGACGGAGATCACTCTGGCGGGTCGTCAGGCCGTAGCCAAGATCAAGACCGAGCTTGCCGAGGCCGTCATCATGAAGTCGACGGGCAAGGCTGTTGAGGGTGCTGTGCTCGATGCCGCATTCATCAAGGACATGCTGCTTGCAGTAGCCAAGAACTGGTCGTCGTCATCGTCGGACATCTCGCTTGCTGCGCTCCTTCCGGAGGCTCAGCGTGCCGGTCTCGACGCTGCCATGCAGGCCAGTGCCAAGGAGCTGCTCGACGCAGGTGTCGAGGTCGGCTACTCGGCCGAGGTCAAGAACGGCTTCAAGGTGGGTGCCAAGCAGGGCGGCTACTATATCTCGTTTACCGACGAGAGTTTCGATGCTCTGTTGAAGGAGTATCTGCGCGACAAGGTTGCCAACATGCTGTTCAACGAGTAGGCTATGTTCTCCAAGAATTATTATTGTCTGGTAGCCGGGTTGCGCGAATGGACCCTCGACGCCGATACCAAAGGTTTCGACGCCAAGGCCATCGTCGGGGAGATACTCGAAGATCTGTCGGCCGGCGATGCCGAGGCCGTGCGCCTTCTGCATACCGGTTACGACTGTCAGAATATCATCGCCCGTCGTGAGGGACGCACCTATCACAATCCGCTGGGCAACCTTTCGCCCGACCAGGTGGAAGAGGTTCTCGGCGGCCGATACGATGCGCTGCCCCGATCGCTGGCTGCCGTTATGGCGGCTTATGCCGATCCGGAGGGCGAGCACGCCGAGTCGATAGATGTCGAATCGCGTTTCGAGAAGAGTCTCTTCGAAGCATATTATGCCGAGCTTGCCGCATCGAAGTGCCGTTTCCTCAGGGAGTGGGGCGCATTCGACCGCAATCTGCGCAACATCGCCGCTGCGGTGGCAGCACGTGTCGCGTCGCGTCCTATCGACGAAGTCGTGGTCGGTTCGGGCGATGTGGTGGAGCAACTCGTACGTTCGTCGGCAGCCGACTTCGGCCTGCGCGGCGAGCTGCCTTATATCGATTCCGTCATTACGGCCATAGCCGACGAGAGCGATCTGGTGGAGAAAGAGCACAAGATCGATCTCATACGCTGGAATCAGGCAGATGAACTTAGTGTGTTCGACTATTTCAACATCAACACCATACTCTCTTATATCGTCAAGGTGGACATCGTGGCGCGTTGGAGCGTGCTCAGCCCCGAAAAAGGCCGCCAGATGCTCGATCGCCTGATGAGCGAGCTGGACGCAAAGGAACTTGTGAATAAACAATAAAACTACGATAAACTGATGAAAACAACAGGACGTGTTAACGGCATTATCTCAAACATCGTGATCGTCAAGGCCGACGGTGCGGTGGGTCAGAACGAGATATGCCATGTATATTGCGGCACGACCCGCATGATGGCCGAGGTCATCAAGGTTATAGGCGATGAGGCCTATGTGCAGGTGTTCGACAGTACGCGTGCGTTGAAGATCGGCGATCGGGTGGAGTTCGAGGGTCATATGCTCGAAGCCACGCTCGCACCGGGTCTTCTGTCGCGCAACTACGACGGTCTGCAAAACGATTTGGAGAAGATGGACGGTCTGTTCATCGCTCGCGGATCGATCACCGATCCCATCGACTTCGAGAAGAAATGGGAGTTCAAGCCCCTTGCCAATGTCGGCGACAAGGTGACTGCCGGCGCATGGCTGGGCGAGGTGCAGGAGCAGTGGGTGCCCCACAAGATCATGGTGCCCTTCATCATGCAGGGCAACTATACGGTAAAGTCGCTTGCTGCCGCAGGCGAATACAAAGTGACCGATACGATCGCCACGCTGGCCGATTCGGACGGTAACGAGTATCCGGTGACAATGGTGCAGAAGTGGCCGGTGAAGCAGGCTGTCCGCTGCTTTGCGGAGAAGCCGCGTCCGTCGCGCGTGATGGAGACCGGTGTACGTGCCATCGATACGTTCAATCCCCTGGCCGAGGGCGGTACGGGATTTATCCCCGGTCCGTTCGGTGCGGGCAAGACTGTGTTGCAGCACGCCATATCGAAGCAGGCCGATGCCGATATCATCATCATGATCGCATGCGGCGAGCGTGCCAACGAGGTGGTGGAGATCTTCGCCGAGTTCCCCGAACTGGTCGACCCCCACACCGGTCACAAACTCATGGAGCGTACGATCATCATCTGCAACACTTCGAACATGCCCGTCGCCGCGCGTGAGGCTTCGGTATATACGGGTATGACCATCGGCGAATACTATCGTTCGATGGGCTTGAAGGTGCTGGTTATGGCCGACTCGACGTCGCGTTGGGCACAGGCTCTGCGCGAGATGTCGAACCGTTTGGAGGAGTTGCCCGGACAGGACGCCTTCCCGATGGACCTCTCGGCTATCATCTCGAATTTCTACGCCCGTGCCGGTCTGGTGAAGCTCAATAACGGCCATACGGGTTCGGTGACGTTCCTCGGTACGGTGTCGCCCGCCGGCGGTAACCTCAAAGAGCCGGTTACGGAGTCGACCAAGAAGGCTGCGCGCTGCTTCTATGCTCTGTCGCAGGGACGCGCCGACTCGAAACGCTATCCGGCGATCGACCCGTTGGAGTCGTATTCGAAGTATCTGGAATATCCCGAGGTGCGCGAGTATCTCGACGAGCATATCGAGAAGAACTGGGTCGATGCCGTCTACGAGGGCAAGACCATCGTTCAGCGCGGTAAGGAGGCCAACGACCAGATCAACATTCTGGGTGACGACGGCGTGCCTACGGAGTATCACGAGCGTTTCTGGAAGAGCGAGCTGATCGACTTCGTCATATTGCAGCAGGACGCATTCGATGCCATCGATGCCAACTGTCCCACCGAGCGTCAGAAGATGATGTACAAGATGGTGCTCGACATATGTCGCAAGAATTTCGATTTCGCCGACTTCGAGGAGTGCTCTCAGTATTTCAAGTCGCTGATAAACCTGTTCCGTCAGATGAACTATTCGGAGTGGCAGAGCGAGAAGTTCGAGGATTACCGTCGCCAGATCGAGAAGTTCGTAAACGAAAAATCGGCTAAATAAGCAAGCAGTATGACAACACGTGCATTTCAGAAAGTATATACAAAGATAGACAACATTACCAAAGCCACCATCACGCTGCGTGCCACGGGGGTGGGTAATGACGAGCTGGCCACCGTCGGAGGTCGCCTGGCTCAGGTAGTAAAGATCATGGGCGAGAACGTCACCTTGCAGGTATTCTCCGGCACCGAGGGTCTGTCGACCGACTCGGAGGTGGTATTCCACGGCGAACCGCCCAAGTTGCGCGTATCGGACGCCCTTGCCGGACGCTTCTTCAACGCCTATGGCGAACCGCTCGAAGGCGGTGAGCAGATCGAGGGCGAGGCGCGCGAGATCGGCGGCCCGACGGTGAATCCGTTCCGCCGTATTCAGCCGTCGGAGCTTATCGCTACGGGTATCGCCGGTATCGACCTCAACAATACGATCGTGTCGGGTCAGAAGATTCCGTTCTTCGCCGATCCCGATCAGCCCTACAACGCCGTTATGGCCAACGTGGCACTGCGTGCCAAGGCCGACAAGATCATATTGGGCGGTATGGGTCTGACCAACGACGACTTCCTCTACTTCAAACACGTATTCGAGAACGCCGGTGCGCTGGACCGTATCGTATCGTTCGTCAACACGACCGACAATCCTCCCGTCGAGCGTCTGCTGGTGCCCGATATGGCACTGACTGCGGCCGAGTACTTCGCTGTCGACAAGGGCGAGAAGGTGCTGGTGCTGCTGACCGACATGACGCTCTATGCCGATGCCCTGGCCATCGTCTCTAACCGTATGGATCAGATTCCCTCGAAGGACTCGATGCCCGGCTCGCTCTACTCGGATCTTGCCAAGATCTACGAGAAGGCCGTGCAGCTGCCCAACGGCGGTTCGATAACGATCATTGCCGTGACGACGCTTTCGGGCGGCGACATCACCCACGCCATTCCCGATAACACGGGTTACATCACCGAGGGTCAGCTGTTCCTGCGCAACGACTCCGATACGGGTAAGGTTATCGTCGACCCGTTCCGTTCGCTGTCGCGTTTGAAGCAGCTCGTTATCGGCAAGAAGACTCGCGAGGATCACCCGCAGGTGATGAATGCCTGTGTGCGTCTCTACGCCGACGCTGCCAATGCCAAGACCAAGTTGGAGAACGGTTTCGATCTGTCGGACTACGACGAGCGTGCCTTGAAGTTCGCGCGCGACTACTCGGAGAGACTGCTGGCCATCGATGTCAATATCGATATCGACGAGATGCTCGACACGGCATGGCGACTCTTCGCCGAGTACTTCTCCAAGGAGGAGGTTGCCATCAAGCAGGCTCTTATCGACAAATACTGGAAAGCATAACGCAACGATATGGCAATCAAATTTCAATATAACAAGACTTCGCTCGGCGAATTGGGCAAGCAGCTCAAAATGCGCCAGAAGGCACTCCCTACCATCAAGAGCAAGGAGAGTGCCCTGCGCACCGAGGTCAAACGGGCGAAGGACTCGGCTCAGGCTCTGCGCCGTGAGTTGGATTCGGTTTTGGCCGAATACGACTACATGGTCAGACTGTGGGGAGAGTTTGATTGTACACTTATCCGCATCGAGGACGTCGAACTGACGACCCAGAAGATTGCGGGCGTGCGGACGCCTGTCCTCAAAGATATAGTCTACGATGAAAAACCCTACGATCTGTTTTCGTCGCCGGTGTGGTATGCCGACGGCGTGGCCATACTCAAACGTCTGTCGCGTCTGGGTATCGAGTTCGAGGTTTACAATCGCAAGACCGAACTGCTGGACTTCGCCCGCCGCAAAACCACTCAGAAGGTGAACCTCTACGAAAAGGTGCAGATACCCGGTTACGAGGACGCCATACGTAAGATCAAGCGATTTATGGAGGACGAGGAGAACCTCTCTAAATCGGCTCAGAAGATTGTCAAAACACGTCAACAGCAGCAGGCCGTGGAGGGGTCGGACAAATGATTTCTAAGATGACACGCTACGACTTCGTCCTGTATGGAGCACAGGCCGAAGATTTCATCGAGCAGTTGCGTCAACTGGGTCTGGTCGACATAACGACTACGGGCTGGGAGCCGTCGGAGCAGGATCGCGGTATTCTGACCGATATCGATGCCCACGTCAAGGCCGTCGATTTCCTCGGAGCATTCTCCAAGAGCGAGGCTTTCGATGCGTCGGCCAAGCCTTATGGCTCGGCGCAAGAGGCTTTTGCCGTCTATATGAAGGCGCAGGCCGACCGTGCCGCTCTTGTGCAGGAGATCGCCCGCGTCGAGAAGCAGCGCGACGAGGTGGAGCCTTGGGGTCGTTTCTCGGCCGACGAGGTGGCGGCACTTGCAGCCAAGGGCGTGGTGTTGCGATACTTTACGGCACAGTCGTCGACTTTCGACAAATCGTTCGACAGCTGGTCGGCCGACTACACTCTGACCGAGATCAACCGCACGGCTTCTGCCGTCTACTTCGTTGTCGTGGCACGTCCCGATACGGAGATCGAACTCGATGCGCAGGAGGTGAAGCTGCCGGCGATGGACCATGTTGCCCTCGATGCTGAGACGGCACGCCTTCGTTCGTCGCTCGATGCTCTGAACGGGATATTCTCTCGCTGCGCCCGATCGATCGACATGATCGAGACCGATACGTGTGCTCTCAAAGAGCGTCTGCAAGGCTTGAAGGTCGATCGCACGGCACGTCGCGAGGCCGATGGCGAGTTGATGATAATGGAGGGCTGGGCTGAGGCCGAAACCTCCGAGAGAGTCGACAAGATGTTGGAGGAGTATCCCAATGTGGTCTACCTTAAACGCGATGCCGGCCTCGACGACGATGCACCCGTCAAGTTGAAGAACAACCGCTTTACGCGTCTGTTCGAGTTGATCGGTGCAATGTACGCTCTGCCCAAATACGGTACGATGGACCTCACGCCGTTCTTCGGTCCGTTCTATATGCTCTTCTTCGCCATCTGTCTGGCCGATGCCGGTTACGGACTGGTGTTGCTGGCATTGGGTATAGGATTGCTTATGAAGGGTGGCGAGAAGATGCGCCAGGCAGCATGGCTGTCGGTGGTCTGCTCGGCCGCTACGGTGGCTTTCGGTTTCTATGCCAACTCGTTCTTCGGCATGGAGATCTCGACCGTGCTGCCGGGAGTGAGATTCCTCAACTTCGGTGAAGATTTCTTCTCGATCTCTCTGGCCATAGGCGTTGTGCAGATATTGTTGGGTATGATCCTCAACATCTATCTGAAAACCAAGCTATTCGGCTTTACTTCTACTTTCGGTACGTTGGGCTGGTTCCTCGTGCTGACGGCTGGCTGCATATCGGTAGGACTGCCGATGCTCAACGAGAACTGGGTTATTCCGTGGTTCACCACCTCGTCGCCGGCATTCATGGCCGTGGCAGGCATCGGCCTGGTGCTGATGCTGTTGTTGAACAACGTCCGCCGCAATCCGCTCATCAATCTGGGTGCCGGTTTGTGGGACGCATACAACAACATCACCGGTCTGTTGAGCGATGTGTTGAGCTATATCCGTCTGTTTGCCATAGGCTTGTCGGGCGGTGTGCTGGCACAGGTATTCAACTCTCTGGGTCTGGGTCTGACCGGATTGTCGGAGGGTGTCGAAGGTATGGACTGGTGGGTCGTGGCGATGAAGGTTGTCGGAGCCTCGTGCATATTGCTTATAGGTCACGGTATCAATCTGTTCATGTCGGCCATATCGTCGTTCGTACACCCGATGCGTCTGACGTTCGTCGAGTTTTATAAGAATGCCGGATTCGAGATGAGCCAACGCTCGTTCGAACCGTTGCAGAAATTAAAAAATAAGTAAAATAAACAATAACAATTAAAAACTAATCAAACAATTATGAGCACAGCAATTATTTTGGCTTATGTGGGTGTGGCCTTGATGGTAGGTCTTTCGGGCGTTGCATCTGCAATCGGTACCGCAACGTGCGGTATGGCGTCGGTAGGCGCAATGAAGAAGAACGGTGGAGCATTCGGTAGCTACATGATCCTCTCGGCACTTCCTGGTTCGCAGGGTCTCTACGGCTTCGTTGGCTATTTCATGGTCAGCGGCCTTATTACCGACAACATCTCGCTTCTGGCAGGTGCCGGTATCTTCGGTGCAGGTTTGCTGATGGGTCTTGTCTGCCTGTTGTCGTCGTATTTCCAGTCTAAGGTCTGCGCCAATGGTATCGCAGCTATCGGCAATGGTCACGACGTGATGGGTAAGACCCTGATCCTCGCTGCATTCCCTGAGCTGTACGCTATCTTGGCAGTTGCCGCAACGTTCCTTATCTCAGGTGCCGTAGCACCTCAGGCAGGTGAAGTTGCCGCAGCCGACCAGAACAAGGTGGAGGTTGTCGAGAATGCTCCCGCAGCAGACACGACGGCTGATATTGCATATGTCGAGGTAAACGAATAGTATTGTTTATATCTAAAAGAAGCATGCCTGGCGGATTGTTGCCGGGCATGCTTCTTTTTTGGGTGCACGATTGTTTCTGTGCTATGATGAAAATGGGGATAACGTGCCGTGTGGATCGTATGGGAAATGCGTGCGCTGCGAATAAAAAGCAAGGAGCGGCTTTGCAGCAGCTCCTTTTTATTTGTGCCACCCCGGCCTTTTTATTTGTGCCGGCCATAGGGAAGGCTCAGTCCATGTTTGTAACGACGCTTCTTGCTGTCGCTCTCAGACGATCTCTTCGCCGAAGAGTGTGGCCGACGAGCAGCCCGTGATGCGTACTCTGACGTAGTCGCCGATGTTGTGATTGCCCCGATCGAAGACCACCATCTTGTTTTGCGATGTGCGTCCCGACAACTGCGACTCGCTTCGCTTGGAGGTGCACTCCACCAATATCTCGAACTCCTTGCCGATGTCGCGGCGGTTGCTCTGTTCCGAGAGTGTGTTTTGCAACTCGATGATCTCTGTCAGACGTCGCGTCTTGACCTCCTCGCTGATGTCGTCTTTGAGATGACGATGGGCGAAGGTGCCTGGACGTTCCGAATATTTGAACATGTAGGCGAACTCGTAGCCCACTTCGCGCATCAGCGACAGTGTCTGCATGTGCTCCTCTTCCGTCTCGCCCGAAAAACCTGCGATCAGATCGGTCGATATGGCGCAGTCGGGCATGTAGCGACGAATGGCTGCCACGCGGTCGAGATACCACTCGCGCGTGTATTTGCGATTCATGCGTTCGAGCATCGTGCTTGCTCCCGATTGTGCCGGCAGATGAATGGCGCGGCAGATATTGGGCATCGAAGCCATGGTTTCGAGCAGACGGTCGCTCATATCCTTGGGGTGAGAGGTGGCGAATCGTACTCGCAGCAGCGGTGAGATTGCGGCCACACGACGCAGCAGCTCAGGGAAATCCACGTCGCCGGTGCGATAGGAGTTGACGTTCTGACCCAGCAGTGTCACTTCGCGATAACCGTTGTCGAACAACTCTCTGGCCTCGGCCACGATGGTCTCTGCATCGCGACTGCGCTCTATGCCGCGCGTGTAGGGTACCACGCAGTATGAACAGTAGTTGTTGCAGCCGCGCATGATGGCGATGAATGCGCTCACTCCGTTGCGGTCGAGTCTGACGGGCGAGATCTCGGCGTAGGTCTCCTCGCGCGAGAGCATCACATTGACGCCCTTGCCTCCCGACTCGGCATCGCGCACGAGCGACGGCAGATCGCGGTAGGCATCGGGACCTGCCACGACGTCCACTCCGTAATCGCCTTCGACGAGTTTCTCTTTCAGGCGTTCGGCCATACAGCCGATTATGCCCACTATGAGCGATGGCTTGCTCTTGCGCAGACGTCGCATTTCGCTCAGACGTCCCCATATGCGCTGCTCGGCGTTGTCGCGTATCGAGCAGGTGTTTATCAATATTACATCGGCCTCTCCGATACTGTCGGTATAGACGTATCCCTCTCTCTGCATGATCGATACGACGATCTCCGAGTCGCCGACATTCATCTGGCAGCCGTAGGTCTCGATAAAGAGTTTGCGTCCGTCGCCGACAACAGGACGGAGCGTGTTGACTGATATGTTTTGTGTCATGTCGATTTTTTTGATTCAAACGGTTACTCCACCTGCAACGCATCGTCCTTGGGGAAGGGCTTGAAGCCCTCGCCGAAGGTGTCGTAGGCATCGGTCACCACCACGAATGCGCGCGGGTCGATCTCGCGTATCTTGCGCTGCACGTTCTTGACTTCGTTGCGGCTTACGACGAGGAATATCATCTCCTTTTCGTTTTTCGAATACATGCCGTGAGCCTTGATGTAGGTTGCGCTGCGATCCATTTCGCCTATGATGTATTCGCGGAACTCCTCGCTATGGAAGTCGCTAATGATGAATAGCAGTTTGTCGTACGACGCACCGTCGATGGTAAAGGCCAGAACTCGCGAGTTGACGAATATCGCCACGAGCGAGTACAACGACAGCAGCCAGCCCTCGGGTTCGCTGTCGCCGCTTACGCCCACACCGAAGCCGATGACGACCAGACCGCATAACACTACGAATGCATCGGCGGCCAATACGCCGTTGGAGAACTTTATTTTAAGGAATTTGTGAAGCAGCAGTGCCACGATGTCGGTGCCGCCCGTGGTGGCGTTATTGCGTACTACGATACCCACGCCGATGCCGCTCAATACGCCTCCGAATATGGCTGCAAGCATCAGATGGTCGCTCAGATCGATCACGCCGCCCATCAGCTGTGCCGGATCGAGTGCCTCCAATGCTTCGGGAGTGGGGTAGGCCAGCGACGACATGATGTTCATTATACCCGGTGTGATGAGTGCGGCAAATAGAGTGCGGCCGCCGAACTTACCGCCGAAGATGATGATGGCCGTTATGAGCAGCGGGACGTCGAACATGTAGCCGAACGTACCGACCTGTATGCTCGGAAAGAGATTGTGCAATACCAGTCCCATGCCGTAGACGCCGCCCGGAACGATATTGTAGGGGTTGATGAACAATGCGAATGCTGCTGCCAGAACGATGCAGCCGAAAACGATCGATATGATCGATGCCCACCAGTGCCAATCTCTCAGCGACTCCTTTACGGGGGTGATTATTTTGCCGTTGATATCCATGTGTATCAATGTGTTTGTATGTAAATTTTAAGGTCTCTCCGCCATTCGGGTTACCAAAGATATAAAATTATTTCCGATTTCGTGCGTTTATATATTGAAAAAGTGATACGGCAAGGCGCGGGTTTGCCCACTGTCGATGATGAATGCGGTGTCGGATACGATTGTTCCGGCGAAAATTAGGGGCGAAAAGTTTCGGCGTTGGCAAAATCTTGTTATCTTTGCAATAAATATGCCTTGTGGGACACTGATTTATAATATTGAAATTTAAAATATCGACTCTATGGGTTCTTGGGACGTTCAAACATATTATTGTGCTATAACACTGATGATTATCGCCTATCTGCTCGGGTCTATACCCAGTGCGGTGTGGATAGGCAAGAAATATTACGGGATCGATATCCGCGAGCATGGCAGTAAAAATGCCGGTACGACCAACATGCTGCGCGTATTGGGCAAGCGCGCCGCTCTGCCCGTCTTCGCCATCGACTATTTCAAGGGATTTGTGGCGGTGATGCTGATCTCGATCATGAATTACGACGACACGATCAATCAGGCGTGGCTTATCAATCTGAAAATTATAGCCGTATTCGCAGTGGTGCTGGGGCATATATTTCCCGTCTTCGCAGGTTTCAAGGGCGGCAAGGGTGTGGCGACGCTGATCGGTGCCATTACGGGTATCTATCCTCCTATCGTGCTGTTGTGTTTCGGCATATGGTTTCTGGTGCTGATGATATGGCACTATGTGTCGCTGGCCTCGATGGTGGCAGGCTGCTGTTTTCCGGTGTTGGTGATGGTGTTCTCAACTATGACCTACAACCCTGCGGCTCCTCTGCTCTCGGTGCCTTTCATAGTCTTTTCGTGGGTTGTGGCCATATTGCTCGTATGGACTCACCGCAAAAATATCGAGCGCCTGCGTGCCGGAACCGAGTCGAAGATCTATCTTTGGCGTCCCAAGCAGTAGGCTTTGTGCAGCGGACGAAATTAAAATGTCGGGATTCAGCAATGAATCCCGACATTTTTTTTCGCGCGAAGTCTTTTTCTGCACGCGGTCTATCTGTTCTCCTGCTCTTTGAGGCGGTCGAAACAGTGGCGGCAGATGGGCTCGTATGAGTCCTGCGCTCCAAGCAGCACCTGCTTCTCGTCGGCCGTGAGACGGTGAGAGTGATGTGCCAGGTCGCCGCAACGCACACATATCGCATGTACTTTGGTGACATATTCGGCCGTAGCCATCAGTGCCGGCATAGGACCGAAAGGCTTGCCGGTGTAGTCCATGTCGAGTCCGGCCACAATGACTCTAACGCCGCGACCGGCCAGCTGACGGCACACTTCGACTATGCTGTCGTCGAAGAATTGCGCTTCGTCGATACCTACTACCTCCACGTCGGTCGACATCAGCAATATGTTTTGCGGCGATTCGACCGGTGTCGAGTGTATGGCATTGGCATCGTGCGAGACGACATCTTCGTCGGAGTAGCGCACGTCTATCATAGGTTTGAATATCTCCACTCTCTGATTGGCGAACTGCGCGCGTTTCATGCGTCGTATCAGCTCCTCGGTCTTGCCCGAAAACATCGAGCCGCAGATCACCTCGATCCACCCTTTCTGCTTGTTGTTCTCTAAAAACATCGTTGATAATATCTCTTGTAAAAACGTTTTGCGGTTGTCTGTGTGCTACAATGCGCACTCGTCGATGCGCTCGATGCGTGCTCCCAGAGCGTTCAGTCGGCCGTCGATGTTGCGGTAGCCGCGATCGATCTGCTCGATGTTCTGTATTATGCTCGTTCCGTCGGCGCTCATGGCTGCGATCAGCAGAGCCACGCCGGCGCGTATGTCGGGAGATGTCATCTTGGTCGCACGCAGCTGTATGCGGTGGTCATGGCCTATGACTGTGGCTCGATGCGGGTCGCAAAGTATGATCTGTGCACCCATGTCTATGAGCTTGTCGACGAAGAACAGACGGCTTTCGAACATCTTCTGGTGGATCAGCACTGCGCCTTTGGCCTGAGTGGCTACGACCAGAAATATCGACAGCAGGTCGGGCGTGAGTCCCGGCCACGGAGCGTCGGCTATGGTCATTATCGAACCGTCGATGAAACTCTCTATGCTGTAATTGTCCTGCTGCGGAATGTAGATGTCGTCGCCGCGCTGCTCGAAGCGTATGCCCATGCGGGCGAACTGAGCCGGTATGATGCCCAGATTGTCGTATGATACGTTCTTTATGGTCAGCTCCGAGCGGTTCATGGCGGCCATGCCGATGAAGCTGCCGACCTCGATCATGTCGGGCAACATGGTGTGCTCCGTGCCGCCGAGTTCGCGCACGCCGTCGATCGTCAGAAGATTGGAGGCTATGCCCGATATGCGTGCACCCATGCGGTTGAGCATGCGGCACAACTGCTGTATGTATGGCTCGCAGGCGGCGTTATAGATCGTCGTGCGACCTTCGGCCATCACGGCTGCCATGACGATGTTGGCCGTACCGGTTACCGAGGCCTCGTCGAGCAGCATGTAGGTGCCTTTGAGCTTGCGCCCCTCGACCGAATAGAACTCCTCGCCCGCATCGAAATTGAACGAGGCTCCGAGCTTCTGGAATCCCAGAAAGTGGGTGTCGAGACGTCGCCGGCCGATCTTGTCGCCGCCGGGCTTGGGCATATAACCCACACCGAAGCGTGCCAGCAGCGGACCGATCATCATCACCGAGCCGCGCAGACGGCGGCAGCGGCGGTGGTAGTCGGAGCTGCGCAGGTAGTCGAGGTCGATATGTTCGGCACACAGCGAGTAGCTGTCGTCCGAGAGACGTTTGACGCGCACGCCCATGGCGGCCATCAACTCTATGAGCTGTACTACGTCGACAATGTCGGGAACGTTGTGCACAACGACCTCTTCGGGCGTCAGCAGTGCGGCGCATAATATTTGAAGTGCCTCATTCTTTGCGCCCTGAGGCGTGATCTCACCATGAAGACGGTGTCCGCCTTCGACCTTGAACAGTGCCATAATCCTGAAATTTTATCCTAAGATACGAAAAACTCGGCGCAAAAGCAAACATTATCTGCAACTTTGCCCGTAAAGTGGTATCCAAGGCGAAGCCAAAGGTAGTAAAATATGGCGTAGGGTCAAATATTTTTAGGCGGAAGTTTTCAACAATCCTTGCGGGGCAATCTCCGGTGAAGATGGCGGCTGAGCGGCAATCGTATGAGGATCAAAAAAGAGAGCACCGCGATTGCGGTGCTCTGCTCGTATCGGCGTTCCCGGCTCTTAGATGATCGAGAATGCTATCTCCATCATGTTGGTAAAGCTGTTCTGACGCTCCTCTGCCGAGCATGCCGTGCCGTGCACGAGCGAGTCGGAGATGGTGCATATGCAGAGAGCCTTGTTGCCCGAACGTGCGGCGTTCATGTAGAGTGCCGGAGCCTCCATCTCAACGGCCAGTACGCCCATCTTCTGCCATGCCTTCCAGTTCTCGGCATTCTCGCCGTAGAAAGCATCGCTGGCCATCAGGTTGCCGACCTTGTAGTTTACGCCCATGCTCTCGGCTTTGTCGGCCGCAGCGCGCAGCAGATCGAAATCGGCTATGGGAGCGAATGTTCCGGGCAGATTGAACTGTGCGGCATAGTTGGAGTCGGTGCATGAACCCATGCCCAGTACGATGTCGCCAAGATTGAGCGACGGATCGTAGGCTCCGGCCGAGCCGCAGCGAATGATGCTCTTCACACCGTAGAAGTTGTATAACTCATAGGTGTAGATGCCTATCGAGGGGATACCCATGCCGTGTCCCTGAACCGAGATGCGCTTGCCCTTGTAGGTGCCGGTGAAGCCGAGCATGCCGCGCACATTGTTGTACTGTACGGGATTTTCGAGAAAACGCTCGGCCATCAGTTTGGCGCGCAACGGGTCGCCTGCCATGATTACTTTTTCGGCTATTTCGCCTGCTTTGGCTCCGATGTGCGGAGTCGGGGTCTTGTCTGCCATATTCTGTAAATTTAAAATATCGTTATATGTTTCGCATCAGGTGATACACCTGCTTTGCAAAGTTAACGATAATTGCGGAAATGCAAAATCTTTTCCGCAAAAGTTTCCGCGTGAAACAAAAATGGGACGGCGGGTTTTGCCATTTTGGAAAATTTGGTTAAATTAGTAGGCTTAAACTATGATAACCTTTTGTTATGGAGTGTATATTCACTGAGAACGAACGTCGCGAGATATTGTCGCTGATGCAACGCGAGATTATTCCGGCCATCGGCTGCACGGAGCCTATTGCCGTGGCTTTATGCACTGCACGTGCCACCGAGGCTCTGGGGTGCATGCCGCAACGCATAGAGGCGCGTCTGAGTGCCAATATCTTGAAAAATGCCATGGGCGTGGGTATCCCCGGCACCGGAATGACCGGATTGCCGATAGCCATGGCACTCGGAGCTTTGAAGGGGCGTTCGGACTATGGCTTGGAGGTGTTGCGCGATGTCGATTCGTCGGCCGTCGGGTGTGCCGCAGCCATGGTGGAGGCCAAGGCCGTATGCGTCGACCTCAAAGAGGGTATAACCGAGAAACTCTATATAGAGGTAGAGGTGTTTGCCGACGACGACAGTGCCGTGGCCGTCATTGCCGGCGACCACACTCATTTCGTCTATGTCGCCCATGCAGGCGAAGTGTTTGTCGATGAGCGGAGTGCGGACTCCGACTGTGAGCAGGAGCACGAAGCGGTCGATCTTACCATGCGCCGCATATGGGACTTCGCCATGACGGCTCCGCTCGAAGAGTTGGAGTTTATCGACCAGGCGCGCCGCCTTAACATGGCTGCTTCGGAGATCTCGCTCAAAGGCGATTTCGGACATTCGCTCGGCAGACTGTTGCAGAGCGACCGCGAGCGCTGCATTATGGGCGACAGTCTGTTTACCAAGATATTGTCATATACCTCTGCCGCCTGCGACGCCCGCATGGCAGGAGCCATGGTTCCCGTGATGAGCAATTCGGGCAGCGGCAATCAGGGCATCACATCGACGATTCCGGTGGTGGTCTATGCCGGCGAGTGCGGTGCTTCTCACGAACAACTGATTCGTGCGCTTATATTGAGCCATCTGACTGTCATATATATCAAACAGAGTCTCGGACGATTGTCGGCCTTGTGCGGCTGCGTGGTCGCCTCGACGGGTTCGAGCTGCGGCATAACCTACCTTATGGGCGGCGGCTACGGGCAGGTGGCGGCGGCCGTTAAGAATATGATCGCCAACCTCACCGGTATGATCTGCGACGGAGCCAAGCCCTCGTGTGCCATGAAGCTGACCAGCGGTGTCTCGACGGCCGTGCTGTCGGCCATGATGGCCATGGACGGGCGGTGCGTCAAATCGGTCGAAGGTATCATCGACGATGATGTCGACCGTTCGATTCGCAATCTTACGACCATAGGACGCGACGCGATGAACGAGACCGATGCCATGATATTGAAGATCATGACTTCGAAGTGCTGACCGTCGCCGTATTGCAATTACTATTTACAGACATATTATGCTAAGATTCAGACTTCGAAACCTTGCAGCGGCACTGCTCGTGTCGCTGTTCTTCGTCAGCGCAGCGGCACAGTCGCCGCGCGAGGAGATTGCGGCCGATCAGTTGCGTGCCGGCGGTATCTATTACACCTATCACCCGGCTTCGCTCGATGTAACACCTGCTCCCCGCGGATTCAAACCGTTTTATATCAGCCATTACGGTCGTCACGGCAGCCGTTGGGCAGCGTCGGATAAGAGCTACGCCCGCGTGCTGGCCACCATGCGCACGGCGGCTTCCGACGGAGTGCTTACGCCGCTCGGTGAGCGTCTGCTGGCCGATGTGGAGCTTATATGCGCCCATGCCGAGAAGCATGCCGGCGATCTGTCGCCGTTGGGGCGGCAGGAGCATGCCGCTATTGCCCGGCGCATGTACGACAACTATCCGGAGGTGTTTCGCGGTGCGTGCGATGTCGATTGCCACTCGACGCTTGTGACACGCGTCATCATCAGTATGGTGTCGTTCACCGACGGTCTGCACGAGCGCAACCCGAAGATACGGTTCCGTCGCGATGCCACTGCCGCCGACAGCTATTTCGTATTCAGTGTAGATGGTATGAATGCCGCGCGGGCTCAGACTACCCGACGGGCAGAGGAGTATCGCCACTCGATCAACGATCCCGATGCTCTGTTCGACCGTTTGTTTACCGAACCGGGATATGCAGACCGCAAGATGGCCGATAAATATAAGGTGTACGACAATCTGTTCTCTGTGGCCATGATTATGCAGTGCGTCGATCTCGATGTCGATATCAGATATGTGTTCACCGACGAGGAGATCTACAACATGTGGCGCGGCTACAATATCCATCGCTATCTGACCTACGGTCCCTCGGCCGAGTGGGGCGATAATATCGTTGCCGATGCCAAGCCTCTGCTGCGCAATATCATAGATAATGCCGACAAGGCTGTCGCGGGCGAACTTGGTTATGCTGCCACACTGCGTTTCGGTCACGATATCAATGTTATACCATTGGCCGCACTGCTCGAATTGGAGGGTGCGACATTCCGCAGCGACGACTACGATGCCGTTTGTGAGAACTGGATCGATTACCGCGTTTCGCCCATGGCGACCAATCTGCAATTCATCTTTTTCCGCAACAAGGCTGGTGAAGTGCTGGTCAAGGTGCTCTTCTCGGAAAAGGAGTGCCGTTTGCCTGTCCAGACCGATATGTTCCCATTCTATCGTTGGGAGGATTTCAAGGCATATTACGAGCCTAAAACGCTCTGATGCAGCTTCCCGACCAGGGCTGCCGCATTGATGTGCGGAGAGTGCGATAAGCAATAAAACGAAAAATATTTTTCGTTTTATTGCTTATCGCATATCTTTTTACTACATTTATAACGTAAAACGAATCGTTGAATTTTCGAAAACTAACTTAAATAAACTATTTCTGCATGAAACGATTTTTACTTCTTATCGCAACCATTGCATTGCCTGTGGCGCTTATGGCTCAGAAAGCTGCGCGAATCGCACAAGGCCCATATGTCCAGGCGTGCTCCGAGACCGAGTTTACGGTGGTTTGGCTCACCGATGTCGATGCCATATCGTGGGTAGAGGTGGCACCCGACGACGGTACCCACTTCTACAATGTCGAGCGCCCGAAATATTATCAGACCATCTTCGGCCGTCGTCCGATAGGCCGTCTTCACAGTGTCAGAGTAACCGGTTTGGAGCCTGGTACGAAGTATCGATACCGTATATTCCAAAAGGCCGTGCTGCTCAATGAGGGTCGTGTGCGCGTGCTGTTCAGCGATCCCTACGGCAGCGATATACTATCGCATAAACCTTTCTGTGTGAAGACGCTCGATGCCGGCAAGAGCACAACCCGTTTCGCTGTCGGCAACGACTTCCACGAGCATGGCGACGTGCTGCGCAAGCTGTTCGACCGAGAGACGGTCAATGCCGACAACTACGATTTCGTTCTGTTCAACGGCGATATGGTGACCAGCATCGATTCGGAGGATTATCTTATGGAGCATGTTATCACCCCTTCGGTCGAGGCATTTGCTCCCGACATGCCGCTGTTCGTCGCTCGCGGCAATCATGAGAATCGCGGACAGTGGGGCACTCACTACATGGAGTATTTCCCCTCGTCGACAGGCACTCCCTATTATACGTTCCGCAGCGGTCCGGCATTCTGCATCGTTCTCGACGGTGGCGAGGATAAGCCCGACAGCGATATCCGCAATCTCGAACTGATGGTTCATGACCCCTACCGCGAGCAGGTGGCCGAGTGGCTCAAAGAGGTCGTTGCAAGCGAGGAATTCCGCTCTGCTCCCGTCAAAATCGTCTTCCTGCACATGCCGCCCTCGCCCAAAGGCTGGCATGGTGGTGCCGAGATCGACCGTCTCTACACTCCGATTCTGAACGAAGCAGGCATCGATGTCATGTTCAGTGCGCATATCCATCGTTACAAGCTCTGGAAAGCCGGCGACAAGGCTACCGGTTGCAACTTCCCCATCTTGTGCAACCCCAACCAGACCCGCATGGACGTCGATGTCGACACCAAGACCATCACCTGCAATATTTACGACAAGGAGGGAAAGCTGGTGCATACGGATAAGTTCCCTGTACATTAATCTCTTTTTCGTGAAAAGCGGCATTCTGCTGCCGCTCGCTCAATTGCCCGAATAGGCAGTACGTCAAGTACAGCCTATCCGGGCAATTTTCGTTACGCGTTGCATAATACCGCTTTTGACGAAAAATCTTTTTCTTTTCCGTGAAAAGGCGTCATTAGCGTCACCTCAATCATTGGCGCGAATAGGCAG
>CAMWTS010000008.1 GCA_947177225.1 uncultured Alistipes sp.
CTGCCCATTGGCGAGCGACAAGGCGCGGACGCAGAATGCCGCTTTTCATGGAAAAGGTTTTTCGTCAAAAGGTGTTAGTAGCGGTGCCGACATGAAATTGGCGCGGATAGGTTGTACTCGATGTACTACCTATTCGCGCCAATGATTGAGGTGACGCTAATGACGCCTTTTCACGAAAAAGAGCCTATCGCTGACGACGCTGCTCTCTGTTAAGCTGTTGCTGCTGCTGACGCAACATGTCCTCGTAACGCTGCTGAAACTTCGACTTCTTCTTGGGACGGGCAGCCTTGGCCTCGATGTTGGCTCGCACCTTGCTGTCATCGACATAACGGCGTATGAGATACATCTGCGTTATGGTGATGAGCTGCGAAAGGAAATAATAGTAGCACAGACCCGACGAGTAGTTGTTGAAGAAGAACAGCATCATTATGGGCATCACGTAGACCATCATAACCTTCATACCGGCCATCTGAGGCTGTGCCGAAGCAGTCTGGTTGTAGCTTACGTAAGAGTAACCGAACATGGCTATGGCCATGAGCAGAGCGAACAGACTCACATGATCGCCATAGAAAGGAATATTGAACGGCAGATTGATTACACTGTCGTATGACGACAGATCCGACGCCCACAGGAACGACTGACCGCGCAACTCGATGCTGGCGGGGAAGAAGCGGAACATGGCCCACAGGATCGGCATCTGGATCAACAGCGGCAGACAACCGCCCATGGGGTTGATACCGGCCTTACGATACAGCTCCATCATAGCCTGCTGTTTCTTCATGGCGTCCTCCTTGCGCGGGAACTTGGCATTGAGAGCCTCCAACTCAGGACGTATGACACGCATCTTGGCCGTCGAGAGGTAGCTCTTGTAAGTGAGCGGGAATATGACAGCCTTGACCAGCAGCGTAAGAATCAGTATAATGAGACCGAAGCTGGGCAGATAGTTTTTCAACCACGAGAACAGAGGTATGGTCACCCAGCGATTGATCCAGCCCACGAGCCAGCCTCCCATAGGTACCATACGTTCGAGATGCACCGGTTCGCCCTCGAACTCGACACCTTTCAATATACGGTAGTCATTGGGACCGTAATAGAAGGCGAAATTATAGTCGCTCGAAGCCTTGTCGAGCGGCAGCGCGAGCGTTGCCGAGAAGGCCTTCATGAAATCGCGACCCTCTTGCTTACTGGTCGAGAACTCCATATCGGCATCGAACGGAGTATTGCAGATGAAGGCCGATGCAAAATACTGCTGCTTGAAAGCCAGCCACGTCAGATCGCGATGATACTCGTGGCTGCCATCGGGTTCTATGTTATCCATATCGCCCTCCGAAGGCTGATAGTAGGCAATGGTCGTGGCCATATTCTCGTTCTGGAAGCCGCGCTCGTTCATATTGGAACGGTTGCTCCAATGCACACGCATGTTGTCGCGGCCGCCAAGATATGGCGTCATATCATGCAGGCGCACATCGAAGTCCACCAGATAGTCGCGGCTGGCATCGCCCGTATTGTGTATTTTGTAGACGAAATCGACATATGCGCGATCGAGCGTATCCATCGACAGACGCATGGCAAGCGTAGTCACATCACCGGCAACAGAGTGGTCGACGACACGGAATACGCAGTCGTCGGTGGCTATGCGACGATTGCCGGCCGGCGCAAACAGCTCCATGTCGAACCTGGCACTGGCAGGCTGCAACAACTCCACCGGCTCGGTACGCTCCTCTGGCTTGTCGGCATAACGCGTATACTCTTTCAGGCGAACATTCGTCACCTTGGCACCGCGAGTCGAGAAATCGATCGCCATCACGTCGTTCTCGACAGTCACGATCTCGGCCTCGGCACTCTGAGCAGCAAGTACAGCCTCGCCCACAGCGGCTATCTCGGCCTGACGCACACGCTCGGCAGCCTCGGCACGTTCGGCCTCCTTCTCCTCTTCGGTGCGAGTATCCTGAGCCTCCAAAGCCGCCTGCTCCAAACGTTTGGCCTCGGCAATCTCGGCCATTCGCTGCTGCTCGGCAAGCTGTTCACGCTTCCACTCGTTGTACTTTTCGGCCTGTTTGTTATTGTAGATGACGAATCCGACGAAGATCAGACCCATCAGCACCAGACCTATTATTGTTTTTTTATCCATCGTATAATCAAATATTTCTCTGTTTGACAACTACTGCTTGCCGCCACGCTCTGCGTCATATTGCAGCGCAGAGGCCACAAATGCAACGAACAGCGGGTGGGGATTGGCCACCGTCGAACGGTATTCAGGGTGATACTGCGTACCGACGAACCAACGGTGAGAGGGGATCTCCACCACCTCAACCAGACCGGTATCGGGATTGACGCCCACGGCCTTCATGCCGGCAGCCTCGAACTGAGCGAGATAGTCGCTGTTGAACTCGTAGCGATGACGATGACGCTCGACCACACTCTGCGAGCCATAAGCCTCCGCAACCTTCGAACCGGCGGCCAGATGACACGGATAACCGCCAAGACGCATCGTACCGCCCTTGGCCGTCACGCCTTTCTGCTCCTCCATCAAATCGATCACCGGGTGTGCGGTCGCCTGCTCCATCTCGCTCGAATTGGCATCGCTCCAACCCAGAACGTTGCGTGCGAACTCAATGACGGCGCACTGCATTCCCAGGCATATGCCGAAGAAGGGAACATCGTTCTCACGCGCATAACGCACGGCGGTCAGCTTGCCCTCTATGCCGCGATTGCCGAATCCCGGAGCCACCAGCACGGCCGACATTCCGCCCAGACTCTCGGCCACGTTGTCGGGAGTAAGACGCTCGGAATTGACATAATGCAACTTCACCTTGCAGTCGTTGACGGCACCGGCATGTATAAACGATTCGCTTATCGACTTATAGGCATCGGGCAGTTCGGTGTATTTGCCCACCAGTGCGATGTCGACTCTGCGCGACGGGTGCTTCACACGCTCCACGAAAGCGCTCCAGGCCGCCATATCAGGCTCCTGCTCGGCTTCCAGTCCGAGTTTGTGCAGCAGCACCTCGTCGAGATGCTGGGCGTGCATGCGCAACGGCACCTCGTAGATCGTCGGCACATCGATCGACTCCACCACGGCCTCGGGTGCCACGTTGCAGAACAGTGCGACCTTTCGGCGTATGTCGGCGTTGAGCGGGTGCTCAGAACGCAGCACCAGTACGTCGGGCTGCAAACCGTTCGAGAGCAGATCCTTCACCGAGTGCTGCGTGGGCTTGGTCTTCAACTCGCCCGAAGCGGCCATATAGGGGATCAGTGTAAGGTGTACCAACACCGTATTCTGATAGCCCAGCGCATAGCGCAGCTGACGCACCGACTCGATAAACGGCAGCGACTCTATGTCGCCCACCGTACCGCCTATCTCGGTGATGATGACATCGTACTTCTTGGTGGTGCCGAGCAGTTGTATGCGGCGCTTGATCTCGTCGGTGATATGGGGAATAACCTGCACGGTCTTGCCCAGGAACTCGCCGCGACGCTCCTTCTCGATGACGCTCTTATAGATTTTGCCAGTCGTGACGTTGTTGTTTTTCGTCGTCTGGATCGACGTGAAACGCTCGTAGTGTCCCAAATCGAGATCGGTCTCCGTACCGTCTTCGGTCACGTAGCACTCGCCATGCTCATAGGGATTGAGCGTACCCGGATCGACATTGATATAGGGGTCGAGTTTCTGTATGGTCACCGAATATCCGCGAGCCTGCAACAGACGCGCTATCGATGCCGAGATTATGCCCTTGCCAAGCGACGAGGCCACACCGCCCGTCACGAAAATGTACTTTGGTTTAGATAACTTCATTTTATATATTAAGTAGTCTGTTACTCTTGCTTCGACGACTCGGCCTCCTGACGGTCGATCATACGCACTTTCTCTATGGTATCGGCCATCTCACGCTTGGCACGCTCGATCTTCTCGCGCACGTCGGCTATCATGGCATCGGCGTTCTTCGACTTGGCGAAGAAGCCTATATTATTCTCCAACAGTGCAATATCCTGCTCCATCTGGCGTACCTTGTTATAGAGACGCTCGCGCTCGGAACGCAGGCGGCGGTCACCCTTCATGCCCGACACCTTATCTTTGAAACGATTCATCGAGCGGTCGCGCTCCGACGAACGCAGCGTCGAGAACATCTCATCGACAACGGCCTTGTACTGCTTCTGTACGGCATCTTTCTGCTTGATGGGCACGAATCCTATCTCGCTCCAACGGCGTTGGAAATCCTTTATCATCTCGAAGCCTCCGGCCTTGATATCGGCCTCGCGCATCTCCGCCAGCAGAGCCTGCTTGCGCACAAGGTTCTGTTCGTGCTCGTCATCGACGGCCGAGAAGTGCTTGGCCTTGCGCTCGAAGAAAGCATCGCACGCAGCACGGAAACGCTTCCATACCTGATCCGAATAGCGGCGCGACACGGCTCCGATACCCTTCCATTTGGCCTGCAAGGCTATCAACTCGTCGGTGGCATGTTTCCAATCCTCGCTCGTTGAGAGTGCCTCGGCCTGAGCGCATATCTCCTGCTTCAAGGCAAGATTGTGCTCCATCTCGCTCTTCACACCGGCATAGAAATCGCGTTTCAGCTCGAAAAACTTGTCGCATGCACTGCGGAAACGCTCGTATATGCGGTTGTTCTCTTTCTTGGGGGCGAAGCCTATCGTCTTCCACACCTTCTGTATTTCGAGCAGCTGCTCGCTGGCCTTGTTCCAATCCTTGCGCGTGGTGCAGGGCGCGGTCAGCAGCGCTTCGGTCTTCTCGCACAGACCGGTCTTCAATTCGAGGTTTTTCGTCTGCTCGTTCTTCAAGCCCTCGAAATACTCCTGATGCTGCTTGTTGATGCGGCTCGACGCCTCCTTGAAACGCTCCCACAGCGTCTCCTTATACTCGTTGGCCACGGGTCCGGTCTCGCGCCACTCGTCGTGCAGTTTCTGCAACTTGCGGAAAGCCTCGACGATCGACGGCTCCATTATCAGAGCCTCGGCCTGCTCGCAGAGCGAGAGCTTGGCCTCGTAGTTCTTTTTGAGATCGAGGTCGCGCAACTCCTTGTTGATCTTGATGAAATTGTAGAAATTCTCCACATGGAGGTTGTAGGTCTCCCACAGATCCTTGACACTCTGCTGCGGCACCAGTCCCGTATCCTTCCAGCGCTGCTGCAACTCGCGGAAGCGCGCGAAAGTGGTATTCATCGTCTCGTCGGAATTGACCAGCTCCTTCAACTCCTCGATTATCTGCAACTTCGTAGCGAGGTTCTTCTCCTTGTCGGCCTCGATCTGCGCCATATACTTGTCGCGATGCTCGCGATAGATGGCAAACAGCTCCTTGAAGCGAGCCTCGGCGCGATCGGGTGCGGGAGCGAACTCCTCCTCCTTTCCGCCGGCCTCGATGAACTCACGGCGGGCAGCCTCCACCTCCGAACGGTGACGTTTGTAGAATGCTATCTTAATGGCCTCGACCGTGCGGCGCAGCGTCTGCACAGGCTCATTTTCGATCTTCGACGAGAACAGCTCCACCAACTCCGATTTGCTCTTGCCAATGAGTTCGTCTCCCGCTGCGGCATCAGCCGACTCCATCTCGGCAGCACGCTCCTCGGCCGTCTCCTCGCCTATCTCCAATCCCGCCTCATCGGCAGCAAGCGCCGCCTCCTCGTCGGCAAAATCGGCATTATGACTCGGTGCAACCGGCTGCTCGTCACAAGCGAGCGATTCGGTGGTCTCAACTTCGGCAGCCGCAACGGCGGCATTCGTCTGCGTATCTTCGGCAACATTGCCGACTGGCTCCACGGGAGCCGTAAGATCGATTTTTTCAGTAGCCATCACTTCTTTGTTTTAAAGTTACGCCCACGCATAAGCATGGAAATCGGGCAAAGATAACAATTTTTGCCAATTATTCATCGTATTATTCCAAGAATTTGCTAACTTCGCGCACAGTTATTCAAACCGGCTTCGAACATTATGTATCGCATTCTGATTATAGACGACGAAATCGACATCTTGGAGTTTGTAAAATACAATCTCAGCCGCGACGGCTACCAGGTATACACCGCCTGCAACGGCCGCGAAGGTGTCGAAAAGGCCGTCGAGATACGTCCGCATCTGATACTGCTCGACATGATGATGCCCGTAATGAACGGCATCGAGACCTGCCGCGCAATCAGGGAGCACGACGATCTCCGGCAGACGATGATCGTCTTTCTCTCGGCACTCAATCAGGAGGAGCAGCAACTCGCCGGCTTCGGCGCAGGCGCCGACGACTACATCACCAAACCGATAAGAATGACCCTGCTGCGAAGCCGCGTGGGAGCCATCATGAAGCGCATCGAAGCAGAAGAGTGCGACACGGCCGCTGCCGCCGCACGGCCGACCGACATAAGGCTCGATCGCGAGCACTTCGTCGTACACACCGCGCAGGGCGAACTGACCATGCCGCGCAAGGAGTTCGCGCTGTTGGAGCTGCTCGCATCCTCGCCCGGACGTCTGTTCACCCGCGAGGAGATCTACTCGCGAGTATGGGGCAAAGATGTCGTGGTGGGCGACCGCACCATCGACGTCCACATTCGCAAACTGCGACAGAAGATAGGCGACAAACGCATCTTAACGGTCAAGGGCATGGGCTACAAGTTCGAGTAGCCGGCAAAGCAGCCGCACATCGTTCGACAGCATTTCGCAGACGCCCGTTTCCCGCCCGACAGCACCCCGCATGCACCTGGCGCACTTCGCATAACCGAATCAATCACGGAAAAAATATCCGCCTTCGGCACACCGGCAACTGCGCCGCATCGTCATTTTTGTCCAATCGGAATAAAAAACTGCTGAAAATGTTTTAACTTCATTGCGCAATCGCAGTTTATGCTTATCTTTGTAAGCATTTAGACGTATTTTCAAACAAACTATAAGACAAATTTCTCAAATGGTTATTTTGGTTCTTAACTGCGGAAGCTCGTCGATAAAGTATCAGGTACTCGACATCGACGCTTCGTCGCATAAGTTGCTTGCCAAAGGACTCGTCGAGCGCATCGGCCTGCCCGAAGGAGATCTCACACATAAGCCCGCGGGCAAAACGCCGTTCGAACTTCATCGTCCGATAGCCGATCACACCACTGGCATCAAACTGGTGCTCGAAGCCCTGACCGACAGCGGGCACGGAGTAATATCGTCGCTCGAAGAGCTGGCCGCCGTAGGCCACCGCGTGGCGCACGGAGGTGAATACTTCGACGACAGCGTGATCGTCGACCACGACGTAAAGGCCAAAATCGAAGAGCTGTTCTCCATAGCCCCGCTGCACAATCCGGCCAACATGGAGGGCATACTCTCCATCGAGCGCGTCCTGCCCGAAATCACGCAGGTAGCGGTGTTCGACACCTCGTTCCACCACTCGATTCCCGCCGTCAACTACATGTACGCCATACCCTACGAGTATTACGAACGCTATCGCGTACGCAAATACGGATTCCACGGCACCAGCCATAAATACGTGGCCACGAAAGGCGCCCGACTGGCAGGCATAGATCTGGCCGCCTCGCGCATCATCACCTGCCACATAGGCAACGGAGCCTCCATAACGGCTGTCATGAACGGCCGTTCGTTCGACACCTCGATGGGCTTCTCCCCGCTCGACGGCTTGGAGATGGGCACGCGTTCGGGATCGATCGACGCCAGTGCCGCCACATATATCGGCGCACACGAACACATGGACTACACGGCTCTGGAATCGATGCTCAACAAGCGTTCGGGATTGCTTGGCGTCTCGGGTATATCGAGCGACATGCGCGACATCGACACCGCCTACGACAACGGCGAGGAGCGAGCCATTCTGGCGCGCGACATGTACTATTCGCGAGTGAAGAAATTCATCGGCTGCTATGCCGCCGAGATGGGCGGCGTCGATCTGATAGTCTTCACGGGCGGCGTGGGAGAAAACTCCAAGGAGCTGCGCGAGGGAGCTTGTACCGGACTGGAATTCATGGGCATAGAGATCGACAATGCCGCCAACGACAATATCGAGCGCGGCAGCGACGCCGTCATATCGACCCCTTCGTCGAAAGTCAAGGTCGCCGTGATCTGCACCGATGAGGAGCTGATGATAGCCACCGACACCTACCGACTCGTAAACCAATTAAGATAAACCTTTAAAACTTCAAAAATATGATAAGACATCTTTCGGAAATAGTAGAAGCCGCCCGCAAGGGAGGCAAGAAGCGTCTGGCCGTAGCCTACGGTCAGGACAGCCACACCATCGAAGCCGTGTACGACGCCTACAAGGAGGGTTTGGTCGAGCCGACTCTGTTCGGCGACCGCAGCGTCATCGAAGAGACATGCCGCCAGCTGGGCATCGACCCCTCGATCTTCAACATCGTCGACGAGAAGAGCGACGTGAAATGCGTAAAGCTCGCCGTCGATGCTGTCGTATCGGGCAATGCCGACGTGCTGATGAAAGGTCTTGTTTCGACCGACAAATACATGCGCGGCATACTCAACAAGGAGGCCGGACTGTTCCCGCCGAAAGGCACGCTGAGCCACGTATCGGTCATCGAGCTGCCCGAATATCACAAGCTCCTGTGCGTATCCGACGTAGCGGTCATTCCCCAGCCCGACTTCAAGCAGAAGACGGTCATCATCGGCTATCTGCGTTCGACGGCCAACCTGCTCGGCGTGGAGACTCCCAAAATCGCCTGCATAGCTCCGTCGGAGCAGCTGCTGCCGGCCGTACAGTCGTCGACCGAGGGCGCACTGCTCGCCAAGATGGGCGACCGCGGACAGCTGGGCAAAGTCATCGTCGACGGTCCTCTGTCGCTCGACGTCGCACTTTACAAGGAGGTGGCGGAGCACAAGAAGGTCACCGGTTCGAGCGTTGCCGGCGATGCCGACTGCCTGTTGTTCCCCAACCTCGAATCGGCCAACGTATTCTTCAAGGCCGCTTCGCACATAGGTCATGCCGAGTTGGCCGCCATGGTCATGGGCACAAAAGTACCGTGCGTCCTGACCTCGCGCGGCGATACGCCCCAAACCAAGAAATATTCGATAGCCCTGGCTTGCCTCGCGGCAAAATAGAGCGGCATAATCCGACAATGCCAAAGTAATGCCGCAAACATAGACTAACGACATTATCCACTACATTGCAATTATGAGTTACAACATATTAGCTATTAACCCCGGATCTACTTCGACCAAAATGGCTCTGTTCCGCGACATGGAGCAGGTGAGTGTGCTGACCCTGCGCCACTCTACCGAAGAGATCTCACGGTTCGACTCGGTCGCCAACCAGTTACAATGGAGATTGGGTCTGATTTTGGAGGCACTCAACCAGGAGAAGATCGACATATCGTCGCTCGACGCCGTCATAGGACGAGGCGGACTGCTGCGTCCGATCGAGGGCGGTGTCTACCTCATCAACGAACGCATGTGCCACGATCTGCGCCACCCCAAGCTGCACCACGCATCTAATCTCGGCGCGCTTATTGCCTTGGAGATAGCCAATATCGTCGGCATCAAGGCCTACATAGCCGATCCGGTCGTGGTCGACGAGATGCAGGAGGTAGCGCGCATCAGCGGCGTGAAGAAGTGTCCGCGCGTCTCGATCTTCCATGCCCTCAACCAGAAAGCCACGGCACGCCGCTATGCGGCCGAAGCGGGGCGCGACTATGAATCGATGAACCTCATCATAGCCCACATGGGCGGCGGCATCTCGGTGTCGGCACACCGTCAGGGACGCGTCGTCGACACCAACAACGCCCTCGACGGCGACGGCCCCATCGCACCCGAGCGTGCAGGCACGGTGCCTGCGGCCGAGTTGGTCGACCTCTGTTTTTCGGCAGAATACTCTCCCAAGCAGGTCAAGCAGATGCTGACCGGCAAGGGCGGACTGGTCGATCTTGTCGGCAGCAACTCGGTGCACGACATCGTTGTGCGTGCCGAGAACGGCGACAATGAGGCTCGCACGGCTCTCGATGCCATGTGCTATACCGTAGCCAAATACATCGGCGAGATGGCCGTAGTGCTCAAAGGCCGGGTAGATGCCATACTGCTCACGGGCGGCATAGCCTACAATGCCTGCGTCACCGAAGCCATCGACGACTACTGCCGCTTTATCGCTCCTGTGAAGGTATATCCGGGCGAAAACGAGCTGGAATCGCTGGCCGAGAACGCACTGCGCGTACTGCGCGGCGAGATCGAGCCGAAGGAGTATTAACTTCTATAACGACATGACATCTGTATTGATTATCAACGGTCCCAACCTCAACCTCACAGGTCGCAGGCAGACCGACATCTACGGCACACAGAGCTTCGAGGATTATCTCGAAGCTCTGCGCGCACGTTATCCCCGCATCGTCATCGACGCATTTCAGTCGAATGTCGAGGGCGAATTGATCGATGCCTTGCAGGCTGCCGACGGCAACCGGCAGGGCATAATACTCAATGCCGGCGGATACACCCACACCTCGGTGGCTCTGCACGATGCCGTCGCGGCGATCTCGACCCCGGTGATCGAGGTTCACATATCGTCGATCCTCGCCCGCGAGGAGTTTCGCCATACGTCGCTCATCGCCCCTGCGGCACGCGGCACCATCATGGGATTCGGGCTCGAATCCTACCGGCTGGCCATCGAGGCACTGATCGGATAGAGAGACAACCGCAATCATGGCAGAGACGGAGTTGAAGACAAAGGTAGTGAGCGGCGTGGTATGGAGCCTCTCCGAGAAGATAGGCACCATGCTGCTGCAAATGGTCGTCAGCATAATCGTCGCCCGGCGACTCATGCCCGAAGACTTCGGCGTGATGGCCATCATGACCTTCTTCACCTCGCTGGCACTGGCCATGGTCGACAGCGGATTCTCGCAGACGCTCATACGCAAGAAGTCGTCGCCCACGGCCGACGAATATAGGTCGGTGGCCGTGTTCAACATGCTCATCGCCGTCATTTTATATCTGCTGCTCACCGCACTATCCCCCGCCATTGCCGAATTCTACGGCCACCCCGTCATTGCGCGCATAGCTCCCGTGCTGCTGCTGCTGCTGCCCGTCAACGCCTTGTGCGTGGTGCAGTCGGTGATCTTCACTCGCGAGTTCCGTTTCGCAACGATGTCGAAAATCGTCTTTTTCTCGTCGCTCATCAGCGGCGCCATAGCCGTCGGCATGGCACTGGCCGGCTGCGGCGTATGGAGCCTGGTGGCACAACGGCTTGCAGCCATGGCAGTCAAGGCCGCCATGTTCCGATGGCTCGGCCGACGACCGGCCGAAGCTCGCTTCTCGCCGTCGATACTGCGCGCCATGGCACCGTACAGCCTGCGGCTGCTGGCCACCGATCTGATAACGGCCGTCTACAACAATCTCTCGCAACTCATCATAGGCAAGGTCTATTCGGCCACCTCACTGGGTTACTTTTCGCAGGCGCAGAAGCTCAAAGATCTGCCCGTCACCTCCACCGTACAATCCGTTCAGAGCGTTACGTTTCCCGCTCTGGCCAAGATCGACGGTCAAAGCGGCAAGTTTGCAGAGAGCTATCGCCAGATACTCTCCATTACGGCGTTCGTCGTACTGCCCGCAATGACCGGACTGATAGCCATAGCTCCCGATATGTTCGCTTTGCTGCTGGGCGAAAAGTGGCTGCCCACGGTGCCGTACTTCGAAATAATCTGCATCGGCGGCATGTTGTATCCGCTGTCGGTCGTAGCCTACAACGTGCTGAAAGTTCGCAGCGACGGACGCATAATCCTGCGCTTGGAGATATTCAAGAAGATTGTAATGACGCTGATTCTGGCCTACGTATTCCTCGTCTCACGCAGCATGGAGGCCGTGGCATGGGGTCTTACTGTAATGTCGGGCGTGGAGCTGACGATCAATATCGCCGCCTCGCTGCGCTACACGACACTGAGTGCTGCACGCATAGCGGCCACGCTGCTGCCCACGCTTTTGGCCACCGGCACGATGTTCGCCGCCGTCATGGCCATGCGCACCGAGACTGCCGCTCTGACACTCGGTCTCAGACTCATGGTCTGCATCGCCACCGGTGTCGCCGCCTATATCTTCGCCGCCGCCGTCATGCGTTCGGAGGCGTTGCGTGAAGTGCTGAACATCGTAAAACGCATGATCTCGCGCAATCAATAGTGCTCGAATCCGTGCCAGTCGACGTCGATGCGCCGCCCGCGATCGAGCCACTCGATACCGCCGTCGGTCGGCTCCACTATCCTGCCTATGACATACAGCTCCGAAGCGAAACGCTCGAAGTAATCGCGCCGCAGCCGCTCACACTCATCGGCCGCCACCGTCATCAGCAACTCGTAATCCTCGCCGCCCGTAACAGCCGTCTTGATATCGGTATCGGTCGGCACCGACTCTATGGCAATGGCCGCTCCTACGCCCGAACGCTCCATGATATGACGCATATCCGAAGCTATGCCGTCCGATATGTCCATCATGGCATGCACCTCAGGCCTCAGGCCGAGCCACGCCCCCTCCTCTATACGGGCATTGCCGCGACGATGCAGGCGCGCATGCACGGTCGTACTGTCACCGTTCAATATGTCGCGCAACCCCGCAGCCGACGATCCCAGTTTACCGCTCACGCATATCATATCGCCGACACGGGCATCTGAGCGTCGTTTGATATCGGCAGTCGCCATGCGGCCTATGGCCACGACATTTACTGTTATGGCATCTCGCGACGAGGTGGTATCGCCGCCCGCAAGAGCCGTACCCCATCGTTTCGACTCGTCGTAATAGCCGCGCATGAACTCCTCCGCCCACTCTGCCACAGCATCGGAGGGCAGCGACAGCGACAGCATGGTGGCAACCGGCCGCGCTCCCATAGCCGCCACATCACTCAAATTTACCAGCAGCGACTTGCACCCCACTTCATATGCCGACGATGCCTCGCGCAGGAAGTGAATGCCCTCCACGAGCATATCGGTCGACATGACAAGCGACTCGCCGCCGCCTATGTCGATGGTCGTACAGTCGTCGCCTATACGATCGAAGCCGCCGTCGGGCAGCTCGGCGAAGCGGGCAGCCAGAGATGATATGAATCCGAATTCAGAGATAGCCATGATTAAGCAGTTTAGTCTTCGATGCCGGCATCTGCCGCCCCGCCCAACAGCAGCGCGCAATCATACAGAGTCGGCATACTTATGTCTTAATTAGGTTACAAATGTACGTAAAAACCCACAATCGGAAAATTATTTCCCAAAACTCTTGCATAATTTAATTATAAATCGTAACTTCGAATAACAAATATCAGAACTTAGTACCAACAATATGAATCAAAAGACTCAACGATTATCGATCATTCGCAAAATCATTCGTTCGGAATTCATCTCTTCGCAGGAGGAGCTGATTAACCGTTTGGAGGAGTGCGGTGTATCGATCACTCAGTCGACGCTGTCGCGCGATCTGAAATTCATGCATGTGGCCAAGGTTCCGCACAAAGAGAAGGGTTACATATATGTCTTGCCCAACAACACCCGCAACGACATAAGCGTCTCGTCGAACATCACCGACAACATCACGAGCATAGCCTTTTCGGGCAACCTCTGCATCATACAGACCAAACACGGCTTCGCCTGCGCCACAGCCTCGTCGATCGACAACAAAGGCATATCGGAGATCATAGGCACGGTCGCCGGCGACAACACCATCATGTGCGTGTTGCGCGAGGATTTCGACATGGAGAGTCTGATGTCGCAGCTGCACATGCTGTTCCCATCGATCAGATCATTATAATGTAGAGACCAAATCGCGCGGTAGTATATTGCGACACATTGCAATATACTACCGTTTTTTATAGATGAATCTGCCGCTTCATACCATATCGCAAGTCACCGAAGCAGAGACTGCCGTCAGACGAATCGATTTCGGGCAACTCGATTCGCACGACTTACTCTCATACGTCGACTACTCGCATCGCGACGACTACTACATGTTCGGCATCATACGCAGCGGCGAGTGCACTTTAAATATCGATTTCAACGACTACCGCTTCACTCCCCGCCACATGATGTGCCTCTGTCCGGGGCAGGTGCACAGTTTCATCGGCTCCGTGCAGCTATGCGGCATAGGCATTATCGTCGACAGCTCACTGGTCGACGACAACACCCGCCATATCATCGATCGGTACACACTCGACTACCGTCCGGCAGAGATCTCGCCGATGCAACGCGATGAGCTCGAACGCATATTGGAACTTATCGAGCTGCGGCAGCACACATGCGACGGACATCGCTCGGCCGGCATCATTCATCACCTCGCCCGGGCTGCCGTCGACATCGTTGCCGAGGTCTTCGTCGAGAACGATCCGGCATGCAACGCCCCATCGAGTCGCAATCGCATCATTGCCGCATTCAACGATCTGCTTTCCAAACATATGTCCAGCCATCGGCGGCCGTCATACTACTCCGATCGGCTCAACATATCGACCGTCTATTTAAACCAGATCGTCAAGGAGGCCACCGGCATGAATACCGGCAACTATATACGTGCCCGGATAATGCTCGAAGCCAAGCGCATGCTCGCTCACTCCACACTTCCGGTCAACGAGATTGCTACTGCACTGGGCTTCGACGACCATGCCTATTTCACCCGTGCATTCACTCTATGCGTCGGCATCAGTCCCGCGTCATTCCGCCGCAAATACATCGATTAGTCCAACTTTCACCTCGATACGTCCATTGCTTTCCTCTGTACAAAGCCGTTACTTTGCTCTGTGAAAAGATGGTTCTTGCTGCTGCCATAAGACAATGACCGGTCTATGGCCGAATCACGCCGTCGACGACCGGTCAACAGGCACGCACATAACCTCCGAACGAGTAGTTGCAACCGTCTAAATAAACATATATTATGAGAAACAGACTATTACAGACCCGATTCATAGAGATCGATCCGCACAAGTGCAGAGCCTGCTGGAAATGCGTCGACCAGTGTCCACGAAAAGTATTGGAAAAGGTAGGATTCTTCATGCACCGCCACATAAGACTCTCCGACATGGAGGCCTGCATCGGTTGCGGCAAGTGTATCAAAGCATGCGCACACGGTGTATTTTCGAAGATCGAGCCGCAAGATCTCTAAGACTGCGGCGGCCAGACCGGCGAAACCGGCCGGCCGACGACATCGGCCATATCGGGCAGCGGTCGACGACCGCTACTCGATTATGTATACGGTCTCGCCCGGACGTTGCAGATTGAACTGCTCGCGGGCATATGTTTCGAGGAACTCCTCCGAACTGAGATTCTCGATAAAGAGGCTGTCGGCCTCGATGCCGTGTTGAAGACGGTCTCGCTCGATGCGCATCTCCGACATGCGGCTATGAGTACGCGCAATGTGTGCCACGGTACGTATCATGACATAGAGCGTGAATACGGCAATGATCGCCGTCAACGCCACCCAAAAACTCCTTGTCAATCTGATCTTCACACAGCCTCGGTTTTAGCACTGTCCGACTACGGAATGTGCATGAATTTATGTATCTGTATAGAGATGTTCCACCGCGGATCGGCCTTGGCATACTCCACCATATCGCCTATAATGCTCTCGTAGACACTCCACTCCGGTTGCAGATAAAGTCGGCATTTGCGTCCCACGCGTGCAGCGCACTGCTCCGCCCATGCAAAGTCGTCGCGACTCTGTATGATGACCTTCAACTCGTCGGCACGCGCAAACGCTTCGTCCAGCGGCGGCATCTGACGCTTGGGCGACAGACACACCCAGTCGAACTCTCCGCTCAGAGGGTGCGTACCCGATGTCTCGATAAATATCTCCAACCCTCGCTCGTGCAAGGCTCTGGTCAGCGCTCCGAGCGGATATAACAGCGGCTCGCCGCCAGTGATGACTATGGCCTGCGCACTGCACGACGAGGCACGCTCGACCACCGTCTCTATATCAGTCGGAGGATACATCTTCGGATTCCACGTATATTTGGCATCGCACCAGCGACACCCGACATCGCACCCGCCCAAACGAATGAAGTAGGCCGGCTTGCCTGCATGACGCCCTTCGCCCTGAATCGTATAGAAGTCCTCGACCAGCGGCAGACGTCTGCCCTCCTGCAACAGATCCTCCGGAATACTACTGCTCATCTATAACGTAAATATCTTTCAGATTACGTCCCAGCTGATTGTAGTCCAGGCCGTAACCAACTATAAACTCATTGCCTATCGGCATGGCCACATAGTCGATCTCATACTCGTAGAGGAACTTTTCGGGCTTGAAGAAGAGCGTACAGATCGATATGCTCGCCGGCTTGCGCGCTTTGAGATAATCCAACAGATAGTTCATGCTGTGCCCTGTCTCCACGATATCCTCGACGATGATGATGTCGCGTCCCTCTATGTCGAAGTCTATGCCCAACTGCTGCTTCACTTCGCCCGTCGACTGCGTGCCCTCATAAGAAGATATCTTAATGAAAGCCAGCTGCGAGCAGAAATCCGTTTTGCGCACCAGGTCGCTCAGAAACAGAAATGCGCCGCTCAGCACACCCAGGAAAATAGGGGTCTTTCCCGCATATCGCTCGTTGAGTTTGTCGGCGACACGCTGTACGGCAGCGTCGATCTCCGCCTCGGGAATCATGATCTTGAACTGTTTGTCGTGTAGTTTTACCTTTTCAGCCATAGCCGTAAGATTTTTTTGTTTCGGAAGATAAAATTAATTTCAAAGATAATAATATTTCCGCAAACATATCACATTTGCGGCCGAAAAAAGTTTCTGTTCGGATATACACACCCGCATCTTCGCAACAGCCTCACCACTCCCCTCACACGGCGTAGCACACCTGTCCGAGCGACAATCCCGGCGCATCATACCCGACAAACGCCGCATCGCAAAGCGGAAAACCAAACTGCCATATAGTGAATCTGAAAAGACATGACTGCGGAAATAGTCTCGCACAGATTTCTCGCTCACGCTCGAAATGACAAAATGCTGTCACTTCAAGGGAGGGCATGCCCGACCGTAGGAGTCTCGACATCGGTAATTGTCACTCCGAGGAGCCAAAGGCGACGTGGGAGTCTCTTCTGAATTGTCACTCCGAGGAGCGACGCAGTTGCGACGTGGGAGTCTCGCTGGCGGGAGCACTGTTTGCCACAACAAAAGAGATTCTCACGTCGGACGTGCTGTCCTCCTCAGAATGACAGAACTGTGGACATATCACACATAACTGAGATTCTCACGTCGCGGCCATTGGCCGCTCCTCAGAATGACAACACCGTCATGTCATGTCGAACGAATGTGAGACATCTGGGAAAGACGTGGCCGACGACATGGTTGTTCCATAAAGACTTGACAATGGAAATTGTCACGCACAGATTTCTCGCTCACGCTCGAAATGACAAGGCAATAGGAATAGTCTCCTAAGCACCACAACCCCATTTTTCGTCAAAAGGCGTTAGTAGCAAGCCGCACGTGAAAAGTCCGCCGATGGGGCGTACTGGACGTACGTTCCATTGGCGGACTTGAACGAGGCGACGCTAATGACGCCTTTTCACGAAAAATGACGTCTTTTCACAGCGCGTTATACCAAACCCGCAAATCCCATAAACGCCATAGCCAGCAGGCCGGCAGAGATCAACGCAATGGGTGTTCCGCGCAAAGCAGAGGGCACGTCCTCCATTTCAAGACGCTCGCGAATACCGGCAAAGAGGATCAATGCCAAAGCGAAGCCCAAAGCCATGGATACCGAGTAGACTACACCCTGCAACAGAGTCAGCTGCTTCTGCATCATGTTGATGGCCACACCCAATACGGCGCAGTTGGTAGTAATCAGAGGCAGGAATATACCCAATGCCTGATAGAGCGAGGGCGACACCTTCTTCAATACGATCTCCACCATCTGCACGAGAGCGGCGATAACCAGAATGAAGACGATGGTCTGCATGTACTGTATCTCGAAAGGTTCGAGGACATAGGTCTGAATGCACCACACCACGATCGACGAGAGTGCCATGACAAACGTAACTGCGGCACCCATACCCATCGAGGTCTCGACCTTCGACGAGACACCGAGGAACGGACATATGCCGAGGAACTGCGACAACACCACATTGTTGACGAAGATGCTGCCGATGATGATCGCAAACAGCGTTACTGTCGGCACGGTCACCGAACCGCTGTTGAAAGCCTGTAATATCTCTTGTGAAATCTCTCCCATAAAGCACTAACGTTTTGCGATTTTGTTAAACAACACCATAAGATAGCCCAGCACGATAAAACCGCCCGGTGCCAAGATGAACAGCAGCGGCATGACGTCCGAGGCGAACTCTATGCCGAAGATCGAACCCGAACCCAGCACCTCGCGAACGGCACCTATGACCGTAAGCGAAGCGGTGAAGCCCAGACCGATGCCGATACCGTCGAGAGCGGAATCCAGCGGCGTGTTCTTCGAGGCGAAAGCCTCCGCACGACCCAAGATGATGCAGTTAACGACGATAAGCGGGATAAATACGCCCAGCGACTCATACAGAGCAGGCACATAAGCCTGCATCAGCATCTCGATCATGGTCACGAACGATGCTATGACCACGATAAAGGCCGGAATACGCACCTTGTCGGGAATGAAATTCTTGATAAGCGAAATAACGATATTCGACATGATGAGCACCGCCATAGTGGCCACGCCCATACCGCAACCGTTGATCGCCGACGAGGTTACGCCGATTGTCGGACACATACCCAGAATCAGGACGAACGTCGGATTCTCCTTGATGATGCCCTTGGTGATTAACTGTAACTTACTCATTGTCTACATCTCCTTCCTGAGCCGCAGGCTCCGTTGTTTTGGTTGCACCAGAAACCGCACCGCCGGGCATGTCGCCCACCGCCTCGAACTGTTCGCGCTGACCCGTTGTCCATAGGAATGCCGCATAGGCGGCAGCCACAGCATCGACATATGCTCGCGACGAGATGGTCGCACCCGACAGGGCATCTATGCCGCTGCGCTTATCGTCTTTCGAAACGGCGAACACCACCTCCGAGGCCTTATATCCCTTCAAGCCCTTTTCAAGGCTGTTGCCGGGCTTCACCATGTTGGCTCCCAGACCAGGAGTCTCTTTCTGCGACAGCACCTTGATCTCGTTGATCGTGCCGTCGGCGAGAAATCCCACCATAAGGTAGATCTTGTCGGCATAACCCGTTTTGGTGAGGCTGTGGGTCTCGACGGCATATCCCACCGTTTCGCCATCGGCCTTATTCGATACGCGGGTGGCAACGATCTGCGCGCCCTCTATCTTCATCGTATCAGGCTCGAAAAGAGGTTCGCCTTCGAATGCGGGCAGCACCTCGGTCAGTGCCAGCAGCTTGGCATCGTCGTTGGTCTTCTTGATAGTATCCTTGGTGATGTTGTTGACCACGCCGACCAGAAAGGCCGATACGGCAGTGATCGTGAAGAGCACCAAGACCATGTTTTTCAATGTACTTTTCATACGGCAATCCCCCTATTTTTTAGTTTTGACACCGAAACGCACGGGACGGCAATACTTGTTGATAAGAGGCACCGTAGCGTTCATTACGAATATTGCGAAGGACATACCTTCGGGATACGAACCCCAAAGGCGGATAATCATCGTCAGAGCACCGATACCCACACCGTAGATGAGCATGCCGCGATGCGTCATGGGCGATGTCGAATAGTCGGTAGCCATGAAGATGGCACCCAGCAACGCACCGCCGGCCAGCAGGTGGAACAGCGGCAGTTCATAGATCAGCGAGCCGTGACCCATGCCGGCGCATGCGGCGAAAACGGCCATAGTGCCCAGCACAGCCACAGGTATATGCCACGTTATGACCTTGCGCCACAACAGATAGATGCCGCCGAGGATCAATGCCAATGCACCGATCTCGCCCATCGAGCCGTTCATCACACCGCCCAGCATCTGCATGAAATCGACATTCTCCATGATGCCCATGCCGCTCTCCTTGATCTGCGTCAGCATCGTGGCACCCGAGAAGGCATCGACATTTCCGTGTGCAGGAACCACCGCGAACGATGTCATCTGCACCGGATAGGCGATCAGCAGGAAGATACGGCCTGTAAGAGCCGGATTGAAAGGGTTTTTACCCAGACCGCCGAAGGTCATCTTGCCGATGGCGATGGCCACGAAAGCACCTATGACCACGATCCACCACGGAATGCCCGCCGGAAGGTTGAACGCAAGCAGCACACCAGTCACCACAGCCGACAGATCGCCGACGGTAGTGCGGCCGCGAAGCATGTATTTCTGAATGAGGTACTCGAACAGCACGCAGCTGACCACCGAAACGGCGGTGATGAGCAACACATTGAATCCCAGCACCCACGTCGACACGACCAAAGCGGGAATCAGAGCCAGAATGACATCGGCCATGATACCTCGCGTCGAGTCGTTGCCATGGACGTGCGGCGATGGAGATATGAATAATTTGTTTGCCATAATATCTCTATTTTATCGTTTTACTTTTTAGCCGCACGTGCGCGGATAATGCCCATGACGGTCTGCTTGCCCAGACGTATATAGTCCAGCAGCGGAATATTGGCCGGGCATGAGAACGAGCAGCAACCGCACTCGATGCAGTCCGTCACGTTGTGCTGCTCGGCAGCGTCCCACAACTTCTTGCGCGAGATTTTTGAAATAAGGTAGGGTTCCAGACCCATCGGGCACGCCGCAACGCACTTGGCGCACTTGATGCAGGCCGAAGCCTCGCCGCGAGTGGCCTCGTCGCCGCTGATGACCGTCAGACCCGAACAGCCCTTGGTGACGGGCGAAGCGAGATTGACCATCGCACGACCCATCATAGGACCGCCGTTGAGCACCTTCACGTCGCCTTCGGGCAGTCCGCCGGCACGCTCTATAAGGGTCTCGACAGGCGTACCCATACGCGTGAGGAAGTTATGCGTATCCTTGATCTGCTTGCCGGTGATGGTCACCACGCGCTCGATCAGGGGCTTGTTCTTCTGCACGGCCTCGTATACGGCAACCGTAGTCGAAGCGTTGCAAACCACCGCACCCACATGTATCGGAAGTGCCGGAGGAGGCGGAACCTGACGACCGGTCACGGCAGCTATCAGCTGCTTCTCGCCGCCCTGCGGATAACGCACTTTAAGGGGCATGATTTCCACGCCCTTATATCCGCCTTTTGCCACCAGTTCGCGAAGGTGCGCTATGGCATCGGGCTTGTTGTTCTCGACACCAACCACTGCGCGATCTACGCCCACGGCCTTCATGAGGATCTCCACACCTACGAGCATCTGCTCGCCGCGCTCCAACATGGTTCGATAGTCCGAGGTAAGGTAGGGTTCGCACTCCACGCCGTTGATTATCAATATATCGGCCTTGCAACCGTCGGGAATCGACAGCTTGACGTGCGTTGGGAACGTCGCACCGCCCATGCCCACTACTCCGGCCTCCTTGATCTTGGCAATTATCTCCTTCGAGGAGAGCGTACACTCGCGTCGCAGAGTCTCCGACCGATCGATCGTATCGACCCACTCGTCGCCCTCGCGCTTGATGGTCACCATCATCTGGCGCAAACCCTGACCGTTGACCGCCATGTCGACGGCCGTCACCGTACCCGATATGGGCGAATGGATATTGGCCGACATGAAGCCCGACGACTCGCCGATGAGCTGACCGGTCAGCACCTTATCGCCCTTGGCAACCTTTGCCGCAGCCGGTGCGCCGATATGTTGAGCAAGAGGAATGGTCACCAGATCGGGCAGATCGAGCACCTCGATGGCCTTATCACGGCTCCACTGCTTGTTATCCGACGGGTGGATACCGCCTATTGGAAATGTTTTCATATCTCTTGTCGTTTTATTTATTCTTTTGTTTGAGGTTTGCTCTCGGAAGCCGGAGCCTTTGCAGCCGGGGTCTTGGGCTCCTTGGGCAGCGGCTCCATACCGATGAGGCTTATAGCCCCCGTAGGACACTCGTTGACGCACTTGCGGCACAACTTACACTTCTGCGAGTCGATGAAAGCAAGATTGTTCTCGACGGTGATGGCACCGAATGCACATACTTTCTCGCACTTGCCGCAACCGATGCAACCAGCCTTGCAGGCCTTCATCACCACGGCACCCTTGTCTTTCGAGCGGCACGACACATAGACGGCGCGATTCTTCGGCCACTTCTTGCGCAGCTCGATCAAGCCCTTGGGGCATGCCTTGACACACGCGCCGCAAGCCGTACACTTGTCGGCATCGACCTCGGCCAATCCCGTTTCGGGATTCACCCTGATCGCTCCGAACTGGCACGCCTCAACGCAGTCGCCGTAGCCCAGACAGCCATAGGCGCATGCCGTCTCGCCGACATAAAGCGACGATGCCACGGCGCAGCTTTTAGCTCCGTCGAACGAATTGGTACGCGGACGCTTGTCGCACTTTCCGCCGCAACGCACCGTAGCCACCTCCGGGGCCTTCTCCGGTGCGGCCTTACCCAAATAAGCAGCAGCACTCTTCATGACGTCGGCACCACCCACCGGGCAGTACAGCGACGATATGTCGTCCTGCTTGACCATGGCCTCGGCCATTGCACGACAACCGGCAAAGCCGCAACCGCCGCAATTCGCGCCCGGAAGCATCTTCTCCACGTCGTCGATACGAGGATCCTCCTCGACCTTGAATTTCTGTGCTACGAAATACAAGACAATCGCCAAAAGACCGCCTAACACACAAAGTGTCAAGACTGTTAAGATTAATACTTTCATTCCTGTTTTATAATTGTGAATTGAATCTTTCTGCTCATATACGAGCGCAACGCATACAGCATCGCATAGTATGCCGTCACAGCGGCCAGCGTCACGCATGCCGCAGGTCCGTCCGCCGCTCCGGCCAGTTTGGCCGCGAAGAGCGACAAGAGCAAAACCAACAAAGGCATCACATATCCCCACAGGATCGATGCAATGCCCATGCTGCGGCGGCGCAAGGCCACTTCCACTCTGTCTCCCGCCTTGAATTCCGACGTATGCGCCGTCTTTACGGCTATGATGCTCTCACCGCTGTCGGCACCGCAGATCTTGCGGGCATGACATGCTGCGCAGGCACTCTGACGCTCGACGATAACATATACCGTCGAGTCATCTACGCGTTGTACGATGCCGATATGTCGGATAGGGGCAGACATTTATAGGATAAAGGGGTAATTGTTTACAAATTCATTGTCGGGGATTCAGCCATTCGGACGCATCAGTCGCCATAGCGATTCACCAGAGGCATCAGCCATTCGTGACGGAACGCACATCTGGACAGTCGCAGCACAGGCGGGAACTGATAGCGTTTGCGCTCGTTGCGCATTATCATCGAATGGATCTTCTCGACAACCTCCGAATCGAATCCGGCATTGATGATCTCCTCGCGATGCTGATGCTCCTCGATCATACGATACAATATGGCATCTACCACCTCGTACGGAGGCAGCAGATCGCTGTCTTTCTGATCGGGGCGCAGCTCCGACGAGGGCTCCTTGTTGATTATCGTTTCGGGAATCACATCTCCGAAAGTGGCGTTGATATAACGCGCCATGTCGTATATCTCGCCCTTGTAGAGGTCGCCCGTCACGCTGAACGCACCGGCCGTATCGCCGTAGAGCGTACACCAGCCCAGCGCATTTTCACTCTTGTTCGAAGAGTTGAGCAGCAGGTAGCCGGTCTTGTTCTGCAAGGCCATGAGCATGATGGTGCGGATACGCGACTGCACATTCTCCTCCGTCGCATCGAACTCCGTACCGCCGATGACGGGCTTTAACGTATCGGTAATGGCCTGGTATGCCTCCACGATAGGCAAAACGCTATACTCCACACCCAGGTTCTCGGCCAGCCTCTTGGCATCTTCCACCGACTCGTCGGGCGAAAACTGCGACGGCATCATCAGCACCCTGACATTCTCCCTGCCCAGTGCTCCGACGGCCAGACACGCCACAACAGCCGAGTCGATACCGCCCGAAAGACCCACGCATGCCTTATAATAGTTGTTCTTGTGAAAATAGTCGCGCAACCCGAGACAAGCCGCATTGTAGACCATGCGCGTGCGGTCGTTATATGTGGTGAAAGGCACCTGCAACGACTGCGCCTGCTCGTTGTCGGTATCGAATATACGGAAATCCTCCTCGAAACTTTTCAATAGCATAAGCAGCTCGCCGCGGCTGTTCAACACGCCCGACGTACCGTCGTAGACGATCTCGCCCGACCCGCCTATCTGATTCACCATCACGATGTTCTTGCCCTCTGCGAAAGCCAGCCGGCTCATCTTCTCGAAGCGATACGAAAGCAAGCCCTTGGCGTAACGACGGGCATTGACCGAGATCACCAGATCCACTTCGGGATCAATGTCGTGCGTACGGCTAAGGTCGTCGCCCACCACTATCATCACACGCTTGTCGGCAATGTCGAAGCTCTCGTATCCGGTCTTCGAACCGACCAGATAACCCATCTCGCGACGTGCCGTGACATATTGTTTGCCGATATATGCTATACGTCCGGTTTTCGAGATGAAGGCGGCCGCACTCACAGTCCCGTACTCGGTCAGATAGGGCACACCGACGATAGCGGCGATACCGCGACACTTGGAAGCTATCGACTCGACAGCCTCCTCGCACAGCGTCAAAAATGTGGTTTTGCTGAGAAGCCCGTATGCCGGGGTGCCGCTCACGGCAAACTCGGCGAACACAACCAGATCCGCACCTTCGTTTTTGGCTCGCTCTATGCCTGCCTCGATCTTGGCGGTGTTGGCAGCTATATCGCCGACGGTGTAGTTAAGTTGGGCTAATGCTATCTTCATACAACTACAATTTTTCAGTATATGCAATTATAACACGGCAAAGATAGCAAAACTATTTTAATTATCCGAACGCCTTACCCACTATTTTTCCCGCACCGTCCGCAGCGGCTCTCAACCGCACCCGACAGCCATATCGTCATAAAACACAGACACAACCAACTCTCGTCGGAGATCGGCGGATTTCACTCCGCAATCGCATAAAACGGAGACATCGGCTATCGTCGTTTCGACACCGCAATTCAGCCCTACTGCCGCCGGCAGTCATGTGCAACCTGTAATGCCGAGCGGAGTGAAGCATCTTGGGAAGATGCGGCTTGCGACATGGCCGTTGAATAAAGACTTGACTTCGGGAATAATCGCACACAGATTTCTCGCCGAGGCTCGAAATGACAACCCGCTGTCACTCCGAGGGAGGGCATACCCGACCGTGGGAGTCTCGACATCGGTAATTGTCACTCCGAGGAGCTGCAGGCGACGCGGGAGTCTCGCGGTCGGGAATGCAGTTTGCCGCACCAAAAAAGATTCTCACGTCGGACGTGCCGTCCTCCTCAGAATGACAAAACTGTGGGCATATCACACACAACTGAGATTCTCACGTCGCGGCCATTGGCCGCTCCTCAGAATGACAACACAGAAGAAATAGTCTCACACAAATTTCTCGCTTGCGCTCGAAATGACAAGACAATGGAAATAGCCTAAGCACCACCAACCACCTTTTTCATCAAAACGCCACGAATGCAACGCGACGACGGAGCGAAGCGATAGGACGTACTGCGCGTACTTCCTATTGATGAGCGACAAGGAGAGGACGCAGGTGCGGTGTTTTCATGGAAAAGATTTTTCGTCAAAAGGCGTTAGTAGCGGTGCCGACATGAAAGCGGCGCGGATAGGCTGTACTAAACCGTACTGCCTATTCGCGCCGATGATTGAGGTGACGCTAATGACGTCTTTTCACGAAAAAGCCTACTCCTCCTGCTTGTCCGCAACCAATATACGTCCGCAATACTCGCAAACAATCAGCTTCTTGCCCTGACGAATATCGACCTGACGCTGGGGAGGTATGCGGTTGAAGCAACCGCCGCAGGCATCACGAGTGACAGTCACAACAGCCAGACCGTTGTGAACATTGCTGCGGATACGGTTGTAAGCAGCCAAAAGACGCTCGTCGATGGGCGATTTGGCCTTGGCGGCCTTGGCCTCCAAATCGGCAACCTGCTGCGCCGTCTCAGCCTCGATCGACTCCAACTCCTCCTTCTTGGCATTGTAGTCCACGGTGCGCTCCTCGACCTGAGTCTGGGTCTGCTCCACCTGCGCCTTCTTAGCCTTGATGCCTGCGGCATACTCCTTCAAGCGCTTCTCGGCCAGCTCGATCTCCAACTCCTGATACTCTATCTCCTTGGAGATGGCATCGTACTCGCGGTTGTTGCGTACATTGTTCTGCTGCTCCTTGTAGTTGCCGATCATGATCTTGGCCTGATCGACCTCGCGTTTACGCTGGCGAGTGAGCGTATTGAGCTCCTCGATCTCGGCATTGACGTTCTCGATACGAGTATTCAAGCCGGCAAGTTCATCTTCAAGATCCTGAACCTCCAACGGAAGCTCACCCTTCACCTTATTGATTTCATCGATCTGAGAATCAATTTTCTGCAACTCGTAAAGAGCCAGAATCTTCTCCTGCATCGAGTAGTCAACGTCGCTTGTCTTCTTCTGTGCCATATATGTCATAAAGTTATTTTAGACCAAGTAATTTACCGGATTGCCAGAGCATAGGCTCTTGCGAACTGCAAAGGTACATAAATTTTTCGATAAAATATCAAATAAAATTTGAATTGCGCAAATTTCGCTCTCGAAATGACCGATATCGGCTATTATCATACCTCTCTCGCCACGCATGAAATCGTTGTATCGAAGATCGGCCGTGAGGTAGAGATCCGCACCGGCAGCTACGGCATCGTCGATAAGCGAGCCGCCGGCACCGGTACATACGGCAATGCGCCGCACACGACGACCGTCGGCGATAGCATTATGACGCACGGCACCCACACCGAACAAAGACTTCACGCGACGCAGAAAAGCTACGGCGTCCTCCTCCGCAGGCAGATGTCCCACCACACCGAATCCGACCGAGTCATCGGCCGGCGACGGTTGCAGCACACGCATCTGACCGATCCCTATCATTTCGCCCACACGCCAGCTCATGCCGCCGCGCGCACTGTCGAGATTGGTATGGCATGCGTAAAGAGCTATGCCGCTGCGTATGGCACGCTCGACACAACGTTCGACGTAAGATGCCGAATTGAACCGCTTCAATGCGTGGAACACTATCGGGTGGTGAGTGATTATCAGATCGCAACCTTCGGCCTCGGCCTCGTCGAGCACAGCCTCAGTAACATCGACGGCGAGAAGAGCGCGATGCACTTCATCGTCATAACGTCCCACTACAAGGCCGGAATTATCATACGACTCCTGCAACGACAACGGAGCGAACCGTTCGATAGCCTCAGCTATATCTCTGATCTTCATAGTCTAAAACAATGATTGCTCGTAAAACGGAAACAACTCCTTCTCCTCGTCGCTCTTGCGGCGGCGGCGTTTTGGAGCCGAACTTCTGGCACGCTTCGCTCCGGCAGGCTTCTCCTCTGCCGGTTCAGCCTCAACCGGCACGGCTGTATCCGATTCGGCGGCGGCAGATTCATCGACAACAGAATCCTCAGCGGCAGGCTCCCCGGCGGCAGTTTTCTCTTCAACAGCAGGCTCCCCGGCAGCAATTTCTTCGACGGCAGCAGTCTCCGGCAGCAGAACATCGTCTGCAACAGTATCGTCTGCAACGGCATCGTCCGCAGGCTGCCCCTGCTCCGCGGCTGCGGCTGCCGAGACATTCGCCACATCGTCCGGCACCGGCATCTCTTCATGCCCCATAACCGGCTCCGGCATATCGACCGGCTCGTCGGGCTGCACATATGCGGCTTTGCCGTCGTCTTTGAGCGACTCGCGCACCTCGACCAACATGGCTCTGATCTTTTGCAAACGCTCCAACAGCGAGGCATCGCCGGCCACGGCACGACGGTGATTCTTCATGGTGCGGTTGGCACCCTCCAACGTCATGCCCTTCTCCTTGACCAGATGGTAGATCAGTTTCAGATTTTCGACATCTTCGGGTGTGAACAGCCGGTTGCCCTTCTTGTTTTTCCGAGGTCGGATACAGTCGAATTTCGACTCCCAGTAACGGATAAGCGAAGCATTGACGTCGAACATCTCCGTCACCTCGCCCATCGAGTAGAGTAATTTAGCCATCTTATCAAGTTTTAATAATTCTCAAATCCTTGGGATACATATTATTACATCTCGCGCCTATGCGTTTGACGAAACCTATCGGCAGGCCGTCGCACACCACGGCGTTGATACCCTGGCAAAAACCGTCGGCCGCAATATCGGCACGACGCAGGTATGCCAGAGCCTCGTCGCGTCCGACTTCCGCCCACGGTACAGCATCGAGATCGAGTCCGACATACAGGGCAAGCGCATGATCCGGACGCAGCACCCCCTTGAATATCTGACCCATAGCCACACCCGAATAGACCACCGACAGCGACTCCGACAACGCTCTGACATCGTCGAATGCCGACTCCCGATAGCCGTATATCGTATCGCCCGCACTGCGGAAAGTCATCTGCCCTGCATCGCGCACCCAGCGTGCCAGCTCCGCCGCCGACCTTTTGTCTACCGGCGAGAAGACCGATCGGCGCGACCTGACCGCTGTACATCCGCGCTCGGCACCGCCTTTCTTACGCGCCACAGCCACGAAGAAACCTTCGCCGCGCGCACTGTCGGGATAGAAATGAAACATCTGAAAAGCATCTGTCTGCGAGGTTGCTATGCCCCATTCGGGCAGGCATTTCACCTCGGCCGCCGGTTCCAGTTCGTCGCCCCACTGCTCCTCTATCCATCGCACCACCCCTTCGTCCTCCGCACTGTTGAACGTACATGTGCTGTATATCATAATGCCGCCCTTGCGCAGCGTCCGCCACGCCTCGGCAACTATTTGGCGCTGTCGCCTGGCGCACATCTCCACCGCGCCCTGGCTCCACTCCGAGCGAGCCTCCTCCATCTTGCGGAACATACCCTCGCCCGAACACGGCGCATCGACGGCCACCACGTCGAACCACTCCTCGAAAGCAGCCACATGCTGCGGCTCGTTGCACGTCACCACGACATTGCCCAAACCCCAGCGACGCACGTTGTCGGCCAGTATCATGGCTCGATTGCGGTTGATCTCGTTGGCCACCACGACACCCTCCCCGCCCACAAGCGACGAGTAGATCGTAGTTTTGCCTCCCGGGGCTGCGCACATGTCCAGCACACGCGCTCCGTCGAGCCGCTCGTCGCGCAAGATGTAATCGATGAACTGCGACGATGCCTCCTGCACATAATAGGCTCCGGCATGCAACGCCGGATCGAGCGTAAATTGCGGCCGCTGCGACAGATAACGGCCATGGCGGCTCCACCCTATCTGCTGGCCGCCGAGCGTCGGGTCATAAGGTTTGGCCGCATTGAGCCGGTACGACACTACCGGCTCCGTGTCGAGCGCACGGCACAGCGACCCGGCACGCTCCGCACCGAGTTCGCGACGCATGGTCTCGACGAATTTTTCAGGAAGGCCGATCATCGCTGGCAAAGGATTAGCGTCCGGCGCGAGCATCGATCTGCGCGCATATGCGATCTATTATCGACGGATCGCGCACGAAGTCGTCGACGTCCTTGTCGATCACCAACACCTCGCCGTCGTATATGTTGTCGATCCAATTGTCGTATTTCTCGTTGAGGCGACGCAGATAATCTTCGTCGATGTTCTGCTCGTAGTCGCGGCCTCGCAACTTAATCTGCGATATCAGCGTAGGTACGCTCGCTTTCAGATATATGAGCACATCGGGACGCGGTATGATGTGCGACTGTATGTCGAATATCTTCATATAGGTGCCGAAGTCGCGGCTCGACATAAGTCCCATCTGATGGAGGTTATCGGCAAAGATATGGGCATCTTCGTAGATCGTACGGTCCTGCACCACATTCTGCGAACCGTCCGAAAGCATCGTCACGGTCTGCTGTATGCGGCTGCCCAGAAACCACATCTGAAACTGGAACGCCCAGCGGCTCATATTCTCGTAGAAATCGCCTATATAGGGGTTGTCTACGTCTTCATAATAGGCCTTTGCGCCGTAACGCTCGGTAAGAATCTCCGTCAGAGTGGTCTTTCCACTGCCGATATTGCCTGCAATAGCGATGTACATAAATATATAGTCTGAGGTTAATAATTATTTCATTACCCAATTAAACAACTCTCCGGCCGCACAGTCGGGCAGCATCAGAGATATCGGCCGAGCGACTCGGCCACACGCCGGTCGTTCGACAGACGCGGCACCTTGTTGCGCCCGCACTCCTTCAACCAGCGTTCGAATCCGCCGCGCGGCACCTCGATCACTTCGGCTGCCGAAAGCGTACTGCGCCGCTTGGCATCATAGTCGGAATTGATGCGCCGCAGTGCCTCGTCCAACACACCGGCGAATCGCACCGGATCGTCGGGACGACACCCGAACTCCACATACCACTCGTGAGCACCCGGCTGCGAAATGGTCATATATCGCGGAGCGACGCTGTACTCCTCCACCCTGCAATCGCACTCGCGACACGCCTCCATCAGAGCACGCTCGGCATTCTCGGCAACCACCTCCTCGCCGAATACGTTGATATATTGGCGCGTGCGTCCTACGACCTTCACACGGTAGGGCTTGACCGATGTCACTCTCACCACATCGCCTATCTCATAACGCCACAATCCTCCGCAGGTAGTTATCACCGGCGCATACTCCTCGCCCTCGACCACCTCCTCCAACGACAATACCTCATCGCCGCGGCGGAACTCGTAGTAGATGCCGTAGTCCATCATCAGCAGCATATCGTCGCGCCCGCTGTCATCGGCTATGGCGAAGAAGCCCTCCGAGGCATTGTAGGTCTCCACATAGTGCATGTTGTCCGACGGTATCAGCTCCTCGAAGGCCTTGCGATAGGGAGCGAAACTCACTCCGCCGTGCATGAACAGCTCCATGCCCGGCCACACCTGGCATATGTCCGCCTTGCCCGTCGCCTCCAACACCCTGCGCATCAGAGCCAGGTTCCACGACGGCACACCGGCGAAAGCCCTTATGTCGCACCCGACGCACTCCCGCACGATGGCTTCGCACTTGATGTCGAAGTTATCGGTCAGAGCCGTCTTCATCGACGGACGACGCAGTGCCGCCGCATAACGCGTGTTGTGCAACAGCAATCCCGACAAATCGCCCACGAGATATCCCTGCTCGCGCGAACACGAGCCGCCGAGCGTCAGCGTCCGGCCGCGAAACATCTGCGACGAGGGGTTGCCGGCCAGATACAGCGTCACCACATCGGACATGCCGCGCAGATGACAGTTCCACTGCGCCTTGTGCGTCAGCGGTATATACTTGCTGCGCGAGGAGGTGGTACCCGACGAACGGGCGAACATGTCGACCCTGCCGCGGCACGCCACCATCTTCGCCCCCGACATCATGCGGTCGATGTAATAGCCGTACGAATCGTAATCCGTCGGCTCGACACGACGCCGAAACTCCTCTGCGCTGCAATCCGCCGTCAGACCGTGTCTCAGGGCAAACTCCGTTGAGCGCGCACCGTGCAGTATGGCTCGCAGCGTATCGCGCTGCACCTGCCGCGGGTCGTCGCGCCATTTGTCGATGGCATGCAGACGATGCGAAAACAAATTTTTAAGAACTCTCTCCTTAACCGACATAAGCATTACAGTTAGTTCAACTCTACGCCGGTCTCTTCATCTATATTCGTATGCCGCAAACAGCGCGAAACGCTCTGTCGCAACACTCTCTCATTGCATTATCATTGCGCTGCGGCCTGCAAAACAGTTCGTCGCACACGAAGCCGCCGCAAACGCCCCGGGCAAATACCCTAATTGAAATAGTCGCCTATGCGCGTCACCGATTCGGGCATGGCAAACACCACCACCCGATCGTAGGCGTTGATCTGCGTGTTGCCCACGGCGATAAACACCTTGTCGCCGCGCACTATGCCGCCCACGACGGCATCGGACGGCAGTCCGAGATCGCGTATGCGCGACTTGGTAGCCGGAGAATTGGGCTTGACGATAAACTCCAACACCTCGGCCTGACTGCCCGTCAGACACTTTATGGCCTGCACGTCGGTCGACATCGTAAAGCGGAATATGTTCGATGCCGTCACCAGTTTCTTGTTGATGATCGTATCCACACCCACGCTCTCGGCCAGCGAGATGTAGTTGATGTTCTCCACCTCGGCTATCACCTTCTTCACACCCATGCGCTTGGCCAGCATCGCCGCAAGGATATTGGTCTCACTGCGCCCCGTGACTGCCACGAAAGCGTCCATGCTCGACAGATCCTCCTCGACCATAGCTTCGGTGTTGCGCCCGTCCTCGTTTATGATGAGCGTACGATCGAGCATCTCGGCCAGACGATAGGCCTTGTCGGCATTGTAGTCTATGAGTTTTATGTTGACCTCGTCCTGCAATTCGGTAGCGATGCGCACGCCTATGCGCGAACCGCCCAGAATCATCATGTTCTTTATCTCCACACTGCGGCGTCCCGACAATGCCTGCACCTCGTCGGCGGCACTGTGGCGCGCTATGGCGTAGACCATATCGCCCTCTTCGAAGCGGTCGGCGGCAGTGGGTATTATCGTATGGCTTCCCCGCACGATGGCCACCGTCCGGTAGTCGAGTTCGGCCTCGTCGCCGCCGAAATCCAGCACACCGCGCCCCAGAAGCGGCGAAGTCAACTCCAAACGAAATGCCACCAGCGACAGTTTGCCTCCCGAAAAATCGACATACTCCGTAGTAGACGAGTGTCCCAGCAGATTGATTACTTCGCGCGCAGCGATCTGTTCAGGATAGAACAGGTAGTCGATGCCCATGTTTATGAAGACCTCCTTGCTGTTGGGTTCGAGATACTCGTTGTTGTCGACACGGGCTATCGACTTCTTGGCACCCAGCTGCTTGGCCATAACGGCCGAAAGAATGTTGTCGTTCTCGACCGAGTGCACCGCGATGAAAAGATCGCACTTGCGCGCACCGGCCTTGCGCAACACGCTGAACGAGGTGGTATCGCCCTCGACGGTAATCACGTCGGCCAGATTGCCGATCTCGGCCAGAGCCTTCGTATCTATGTCGGCCACGGTAATATCGTGCCCGTTACCGCTCAGCATCTTGGCGAGGTGGCTGCCCATATCGCCCGCACCGGCTATCACTATCTTCATAACTGTCTACTGTCTAACCGAATATAACTCAACGTCGGACACATGTAAAATATCACCGCCGACATGTTTGCATATTACCCTGCAAATATATAAATTTGCAGTGAATTTACGAAAGTAAAATCCAATTTTTAGAGTTCGCACCCCGTAAAGCATTACACTATGCCGAGTTGGTTGATCGTATTTCTGACAGCACTTGCCGCCGTGGCCTTTTTCGCATTGGCCATGTCGCTGACACTCATATTCAAAGGCCACAATATCGACTCCGAGATAGCCACCAACAAGAACATGCAGCGGCTGGGTATAAAGTGCGCCGTGCAGGAGTCGCGCGAAGACACGGGTACCGACAACTGCCACGACGTGGGCTGCCACGGCAACTGCTCGTCATGCGACATAGAACAAAACCCGACCGAATGAACGACCGTCGCCATACCGTGACCGAAGAGTGGCTCTGCCGCAACTGCAACTCGCTCAATGCCGACGAGGCTCCGTCCTGCGTCTATTGCCATGCCGACCGTCCCGACGAATGCCCGCAGCATGATCCGTCGCAGCCAGCCGGCACCCCGGCACTTTCGGCAGACGATGCCGCCACCGTCATTCACCGCGAGTCGTATGCCAACTCCGTCACACCGACTGCACCCAAATACACATTCCGCGAGAGCGTTCTGGTCACCGCGGCCGACATCATACTTATCATAGGGCTCTTCTGCTCGTTCGGTGCACTTATCGCCCCGGCCCTCATCGACGGCGACGTACCGAACCTTCGCCTCTACTCCATCGTCGGAGCCATCGTCCTCTTTGCATGGGGCATGATCTCGTGGGCTTTGCTGCGCTGCGTAGCCGACATTTCGCGTCGTCTGCGACGCGACGACGAGTAACCCGTCCAGCAACACCTGCACGACAAATATCGACTACCGAAACCACTGCTTGCACTGCACTCCTACGGAAGAAGGAACGTTGCGGTCGCACGACGAATCGCGCTACATGCAGGGCGTGGCAAAGCCAGCGCAACGCCGTGTGCCGTACTTGCCAAGCGATCCGGAATTAAACAGCTTTACACGGTTTGTCATGTCGAACGAATGTGAGACATCTGGGGAAGACAAGACCGGCAGCATGTTAAAAAACAGCGAAAATCTCCGCGCACAGATTTTTCGCTTACACTCGAAATTACAACCCGCTGTCATTCCGAGAGAGGGCATGCCCGACCGCGGGTGTCTCGCATCGGTAATTGTCACTCCGAGGAGCAACTCAGTTGCGACATGGGAGTCTCTCCTGAATTGTCACTCCGAGGAGCAGGCAAAGACTGCGACGTGGGAGTCTCGCAGTCACGAACGCTGTTTACCGCAACAAAAGAGATTCTCACGTCGGACGTGCCGTCCTCCTCAGAATGACAGACACGTCATGTCATGTCGAACGAACGTGAGACATCTGGGGTAAACAAGACCGGAGACATGACCTCAAATAAAGACTGGACAGTGGAAATTGTCTCCAAAGCACTATGCGCCACTTTTTCAGCAAAAGGCATTAGTTACAACGCGCAACGAAAAATGCCCGGACGGGTAGTACTGTGCGTACGTCCCGTTCGGGCATTTGAGTGAGAGGCAGTAAATGATGCCTTTTCATGAAAAAGTCACGAAAAAGAACTACAACTTTCTCGCTCCATCAGATATCACTACATCATAAACCTTGGGCTGATGACCCCAACGCTCTGCGAAACGGCTCTTGGCAGTAGAGATGAAGTCGTCGTAAAGCTCGGATTTAACGAGGTTGATAGTGCAGCCGCCAAAGCCGCCGCCCATGATGCGCGAACCGGTCACACCGCACTCGCGCGCTATCTCGTTGAGATGATCCAGCTCCACGCAGCTCACCTCGTAGTCCTTCGACAAACCCTCGTGGGTCTGATACATGCGTTCGCCGACGGTCTCGTAATCGCCTTGTTCCAAAGCCTGGCACACGTCCAGCACACGCTGCGTCTCGCCGATGACAAAACGCGCACGCTTTCTGTCCTCCTCGCTGATCTCGCCGCTCACCTCGTCGAGCATCTCCATGGTTGCGTCGCGCAGGAACTTCACTTCGGGGTGACGCTTCGCAATCGCAGCCACCACACGTTCGCAAGATTCGCGACGCTTGTTGTAGGGCGAATCCACGAGTTCGTGCTTAACAACCGAGTCGAGCAGCACCAGACGATAGCCGTGAGCCTCGGGATCGAACGGGAAGTAGCGGAACTCCATCGAGCGGCAGTCGAGACGCATCAGATGTCCGGCCTTGCCGAATACCGATGCGAACTGGTCCATGATGCCGCAGTTCACGCCGCAGTAGTTATGCTCGGTCGACTGACCTATGCGAGCCAGCTCGAAGCGGTCGATGCCCAACGCGAAGATCTCGTTAAGGGCATTGGCGAATGTCGACTCCAAAGCCGCCGACGACGACATGCCGGCACCCAGAGGCACGTCGCCCGAGAAGGCCGTATCGAAGCCGGCAATCTTGCCGCCGCGCTTCTCGATCTCGCGGCACACGCCGAAGATATAGCGCGCCCAGCCCTGCGAGGGTGCGTCCTGCTCTTGCAGACCGAACTCGGCGTAATCGTCGAGATCGACCGAATAGGCACGCACACGGTCGGTGCCGTTGAGACGAATCTCCGCCACCATGCCTTTGTCTATCGCGCCGGGGAATACGAATCCGCCGTTATAGTCGGTATGTTCGCCGATAAGATTGATACGACCGGGAGAGGCATACAGCTCACCCGATGCGCCGAAATGCTCGGCGAACTTTTCGTTGATAAGTTTTGTGTTCATCGTTTTTTTCAGATTTATCTGGTTGAAAATTTATATATGCACGTCTGTCGGTAGCTCCCTTCGGGCAGCAACTCTATCGACGGGAAGTCGGCATGGTTGGGGGCATCGGGATAGCGCTGGGTCTCCAACACCACCGACTCGCGCCATGCCAGCTCACGCCCCGACTTGCCGCGTGTCGACGAATCGAAGAAGTTGCCGCTGTAAAACTGCAACCCTATCTGATCCGACAGCACCTCCATCACGCGTCCCGACTCGGGCTCGTAAAGCTCAGCCACCTTAATCACAGCTCCGTCATCGGCGCGGTCCAGACACCAGTTCATGTCGTAGCCTCTGCCCATGCGCAGCTGCTCGTGATCGTCATCGATACGCGCACCGATAGCCGTCGGCTCGCGAAAATCGAACGGCGTGCCCTCAACCGGCATCAGCTCGCCCGTAGGTATCAGACGTTCGTCGACAGGCGTTATGTGCGAAGCCGGAATAGTCAGCACATGGTCGCATATCGATCCGCCGCCCTCTCCGCGAAGGTTGAAAAACGAGTGGTGCGACAGATTGATAACCGTCTTGACATCGCTCCACGCCGCATAGTCGATGCGAAACTCGTTGTCGGGAGTGAGCGTATAAGTCATGCGTATTATGCGGTTGCCCGGAAATCCGCCCTGAGCGTCGGACGCGGCACACGTCATGACGATATGATCGTCGGCCACCTCGTCCACGCGCCATGCCACCATGTCAAGACCGCGGTATCCGCCATGCAGCGTCTGTCCGTTATCGTTGGCCGAGAGCGTATACTCCACGCCGTCGAGCGAAAATCGCGCATCGGCGATGCGATTGGCCACAGGGCCGACCACAGCACCCAGGAAGCGTTCGCCCGGGTTGTCGACATACTCGGCAAGATTGTCGTAGCCCAACACCACATCGGCCATTCTGCCGTCACGGTCGGGCACCCAGAGAGCGACAACGCGTCCGCCGAAATTGGTAACCTGCATAGTCAGCCCGCCACCGCGAAGAGTGTACAACGACACGGGAACCGAGTCGACTACGGCCTCGAAACGCGAGGCCGGAATCAGCGTCACCTCGCTGTCGGCATTGCCGCCGCAAGCTGCGGCGAGCATGGCAGATGCCGCTATCGCCGCTATTTTAACATTGTGTATCATCGCTTGTCATCATTTGATTCTTCCGAAACGGCTATCGCTCTACCGGCATCGAGAATATTTCATGAAGTCGCCCGGTATCGTACTTCTGCCTGCGGTCGTAGTAGTATATGCCGTTCTGCTCCTGTTCGACATCGGTGAGCTGCGTATAGCAGAAACCCCATATGTGATCCGACAGATCGAGCAGAGCACGCACCTGCGAGCGCAGACGGTCGTAGAACTCCTCCCGCGTGCGAGCGGCATCTCCATAGCCCCACGCATCGCCCTGAGGCGGATTGACCTCCAAGCAGCGTATGCCGCCGAACTCATCGACGAAATAGGGTATCGTGCCGTCGTATTCGGGGAAGTCGTAGCGGTAGCGCGACTCGGTGTTGTTGAAGCCCGTACTGCCATGACTGCCGTCCTGAACCGTGCATGGAGTCTTGAAGAAACGACCCTCGTCGTAGAATATCCGAGCCAACTTCTCGGCGTTCTGCTCGTAGTTGTGCACTGTCCAAATATCGCTTACGATATGCGTTCCGCCGCTTGCACCGTTCACCGGACGCGACGGATCGATGCGACGGGTCAGTGCATAGATATCCTCCATCAGTCGCGGATAGTTGCGCGTATCAGGCCACCACTCCTCATTGACCGGAGTCCACACCACTATCGAGGGGTGATTGCGGTCGCGCTCCACTATGCTGCACCACTCCGTCAGGAAGTTGCGCGCAGCCAGCTCGTCGCTCGTATTCATACCCCAGCTCGAATACTCGCCCCATGTAAGATAACCCAGGCGATCCGCCCAATAGTGGAAACGCTCCTCGAAAACCTTCTGATGCAGACGTGCGCCGTTAAAGCCCGCCGCCTTCGACAGCTCGATGTCGCGGCGCAGAGCCTCGTCGCTCGGAGCAGTCCATACGCCATCGGGGTAGAAGCCCTGATCGAGCACCAGACGCATGTAATAGGGTTCGTTGTTGAGATATATGCGATTGCCCTCGACGTGTATCTTTCGCATGCCGAAATACGACTTCACGCGATCGACCGTCTGCCCATCGGCATTGCGCACCTCGAATGTCACATCGTAGAGATGCGGATCCTCGGGCGACCACAAACGGGCGTTTTTCAAAGGGATCGTCACCACGGCTCCCTGCGCCGCACGCACGCTCTTGCGGGCTACGCGGCGGCCGGCGTCCCAAACCGATATATCGACCGAGCAGCCCGGCTCGACACGCCGCATCGACAGCGTGAACGACACCTGCGCCTGATCGACATCGGGCTGAGTGTGCACGCCCGCAAGCGAGCACTCGTCGACGGCTTCCAGCCACACTGTCTGCCAGATTCCCGTCGTACGCGTGTACATGCAGCCATAGGAGTACTCTCTGAGCGACTGTTTGCCCGCACCCTGCAAACCGCTGCGCACATCGCTCGAAGCGCATACCACCAGCGAATGGCGGCCTCCGGCCTCGACAAATGGCGTTATGTCGTATGAAAACGAATCCGACCCGCCGAAGTGACGCCCTACGAAACGGCCGTCGACATAGACCTCCGACTCGTAATAGACGGCGCCGAAATTAAGCATCACGCGCTTGCCGCTCCATGCGGCAGGCACATCGAACGACCGCTGATACCATATGCAGCGTATGAAATCCTTGTGCCCGACACCCGACAGAGGGCTTTCGGGCGCAAACGGCACCGTAATGCGGGTATCGAAGCCTGCGCTCCCGAACAGTTTGCGGTCCCAGCCCGACATGGCATGGTCAAGTTCGCATGTCCAGTCGCCGTTGAGGTTCACCCACTGCTCGCGTTCGAACTGCGGACGAGGGTACTCCGCACGCGGAGTGTCGGCCGAAGCGGTCGCAAACATACACAATGCACAAAGCATAGCGAGGATCAAAGATCGTTTCATCATATTTCAGTTTTAGGATTATTGCATCTTCATCTTTCAAAGTTAATGATTATTCTATAAATATACAAATATGACGCACGATTAAAATTTCCCGCAGCACCACACGCACCGCCCGGGCGGACTACGGCCGGCGGCACCTCCGGCCGGTCACCCACCTGCGGCCGTATAGCCCGCACAAGTCCCGCACGTTCCGGCATAACGGCCGCACCAGCACCCATAAAACCGGCACACAAGAAAAAGCCGCTCACCCTTCCGGGCAGCGGCCGTCGGCATATCATAGGCTAAATGCCGGTTATTTCATTGCGCGGCAGCCGAAACACTCGAACCACGGGTTGCGCAGGTCGCGCTTGTTATAACCCAGTTTGTCCGAATCGGGATAGGCGCGGGTAGAACCGCCTGCCTCCGACAGAATCAGTTCGCCGGCCGCAGTATCCCATTCGTAGGTGTGAGTGGTGCGCACATAGTAGTCCACAACGCCCTCGGCCAGCAGACAGAATTTATAGGAGCTGCCCTGCTCCATAACCTCCAAATCGGCATGCGAGGCTCTCAGGCTGTCGATACGCGCATGTGTTTCCGGAGTCTGGTGCGAGCGCGACACGGCAACGCGATAGACCGTGCGGCCGGCCTGCTCCAACGGCAGACGAGTCAGACGATCGTGAATCTCGCCGTATCCGTAATCGGCATCGGCATTCGGTGCCACACCATCGATGACATATGATCCCGCACCGCGCTCGGCCACATACATCTTTTTGTGATAAGGAACATAGATAACCGAACTGATGCACTCGTTATCCTCCATCAGGGCTATGTTGACCGTAAACTCGTTATTGCCCTTGATGAACTCCACCGTGCCGTCCAGCGGATCGACCAGCCAGAACAGCTCCCAATTGCACCGCTCGTCGTAGAGCATCTCGCGCCCCTCCTCGCTCAGGATCGGTATACGCGTCTGTCCCAGCGACTTCTTAATCATGTCGTGCGCCAACCTGTCGGCCACGGTGATGGGAGTCTTGTCGCTCTTCAAGGCTATATCGTAATCGTCGCGGTTCTTATATATCTTCATTATCTCGGCTCCGGCCTTCACTGCGGCATTGAAAGCCTGCGGCAACAGATACTCTCTGATCTCTTTATTTATCATCAGACAAGAGGTTTTTGCATTCATCTAATATTTTCTATGTGTAAAGTTAATAACTTATTTCGACTCTGTGAAATTTTTCACACCAAATTTACAGCCGTCCCGCCACATATTATGCGAATCGGGACTGCAAGCATTCCGCAGGCAACACCGCCACCGTCAGCCGTTGCCCTTCCGGCACCGGCACGCATAGCTTCTGCACACGGCCACGAGCATGACCGTCGCCGCCGAAGCCGCCCCCAGCCCCGTGTCGTCGCACACCGCTCCCACTACCGCAAACGCCGCGGCGACAGCAGTTATTATGGCCGCATAGCGCACTACCATGCTCCTTATGCCCACTACTTTATATCTGTCGACCGCACAACCGCGGCGAACGGCTATACGCGAACGCTTCATGTAGCGCATGCCGGCATAGCCGCCGTGCTCGACAGCCATGTCGCGCGAAACGACACAGCCGCCGGGCTGAGGACATTGCAGCATGTCGATCTCTCCCGGCTCCCACTCGCCGATCTGCATGGCGAGCATGTCGACGGCATCGGCATAGAGATATTCGTTGCGCCCGACAGCCGTCACATAGTCGAACGAAGCGATGTTGACACCGGCATCGAAAGCGTCCTCGTGCGAGGTGAAGCGTTTGTCGATCAGCGTCACGCGCCGCATGGCACCGCGAGGCGTGCGATACATGGCACGCACCCCCACCACCGGCAGATCGTTGTGCAGCGGAAGAGCCACCTTCAACAGCCGGTAGCGCGAGACTATATGCCCGATGCGGGCGGCCGAGCGCGCCGAGTCCAGACACAGCACCACTTCGTAGTTGTCGTATTCGGGCGAGACGAGATTTTCGATCTGCGCCATGCTCTCCACACCGCTGCATACGACACTTATCCCGACATATCCCACACCGCCGCAGCGCATCATCGACGACGACGACATCAGACGCCGCCGGTCGGCATCGCGGCGGCTGCGCCACACATCGAAGAGTGCCGCAGCAGCCACCGCCGCCAAAATCAGAAGGATCGTTACGTGCAAGAGATTCATGCTATGGTATATTTGTATGATTCGGCAAGAGATTCGGCATAACCGCGTTCGCGCTCACCCAAAAGCAGTTCGACCGTATCGGGACTGTAACCGTTGACCACGGCGCACCGGCACAGACGGCGACGCTCGGAGGAACCCATCGCATGCAGCCGGTCGGCGATCTCGGCGAATGCTATGTCCGAGCCCGTCGAGCACAGTGTCCGCAACGCCTCGCGGCACACGGCAGGATCGGGATCGCCCGCCGCCATGTCGAGCAGCGCACCGCAAGCCGCATCGATCGAGAAGTGACGCACCACGGCCATGCCCGTCATTCGCAGGTTGCGATTGGCCGAGCGCAGCAGCCGTCTGTAATCGAGCACGATCACGCCGCGGTGCAGCATCGCCACTATCTGCGCTATCTCGGACTGAGACAACGGCAGCGGATAACTCTCCACAAGATATTCGGCCAGAGCGGGAGTGCGCGTCATATCGGCCATGAGCGTATAGAAACGAATGCTGCGCGAGCCTGATTGCGCCGGCCGTGCCAGCAGTTGCCGGCAGCGCGGTATGCGTCGTCCTACGGGCAGGCATGCCAGCGTCAGCAGCCGTTCCGCACGGCGATATCCGCGGGTGAGGGGCGACAGGCGGCCTATAATTCGCTCGGCACCGTAGGCCTCTGCCAGCAGCGACATGGCACGCCGGTCGACATTGCAGGTCGAGAGATAGAGATGCAGCAGCGTGAGCGACAAGCCTCTGCGCGGCATATCGGGAATGCGAACCCTGCCGCTCTGAGCCGAGTTGCCGATCAGAGTGCGCATGATGATTCGCAGAGCGATGCGCTCGTCGACAGCATGCCAGCGGCGGCGGCGCGCCGCATCTCTGACATCGTACAGCGACATCGCCACGATCGACGCTGCAATCACCGACACAGCAATCGTATATGCCCACACCAAGGAGATCATGACTCTGCCGGCATTCCGTTTACGATCTGTTCGCGCACCTTGCGCCGCAACCGGTGTATGTTGATTGGAAAGGTCATGCACTGATCGACTCCGCAGCGAAACAGCCGCGTGGCACGCACCTCCGACAACTGTCTGAGAATGACGAATACGGGCATACCGCACCGATGCAGACGCCCGACGACGGCATCTAACCGCGAGTCGATCGCCAGACTGCGTGTCGATGCGATTATGACCAATGCGAAACTCTCGTTATCGATCAGCTGAGCCATGCCGCACGCAGAGGTGGTTCGCACCACCTCGCCCGCCAGATCGGCCACCGCCGCGGCTATTATGTTTCCTACCGCCACATCGGGTGTGAATATCAATATTCTGGACATACGATTCTTGCAGAGAGTTATCCCGGCGTGCCATCTAAAAGCGTGCCAAAGAGAAAAAAAATGAAAAATTGCAGCTCGGGTGTTGTTCGTAAGATAAATTTGCGTATATTTGCACGCTAAACATTCAATTTTATATTAATGTACGTAATAGTAGAGATTGCAGGTCAGCAGTTCAAAGCTGAGAAAGGTCGGAAACTCTATGTTCACCGTCTCCAAGGCGAAGTAGATTCGTCTTTGAGTTTCGATCGTGTCCTGCTCGTAGACAACGACGGTCAGGTTAAGGTGGGCGCACCTGTTGTAGAAGGCGCCTCGGTAAAGTGTAAGATCTTGAAGCACTTGAAAGACGACAAAGTCTTGGTCTTCAAGAAGAAGCGTAGAACGGGCTATCAGAAGTGCAACGGTCACCGTCAGTATCTGTCGCAGGTTCTCGTTGAGGAAATTGTTGCGTAACCTTTAAAAAGTAGAGAAACATGGCACACAAAAAAGGTGTAGGTAGTTCGAAGAACGGCCGTGAGTCGGAGAGCAAACGACTCGGTGTAAAGCTTTTCGGTGGTCAGTTCGCTAAGGCCGGTAACATCATCGTTCGTCAGCGAGGCACGGTACACAACCCCGGTGAGAACGTCGGCATAGGTAAGGATCACACCCTCTTCGCATTGGTCGACGGTACTGTCGAGTTCTGCAAGAAGGCATCTGGCAAGTCGTACGTGAGCGTTACTCCGCTGAGCGAGTAGCACTTTACGCAGCGGAGCGGTCTGTCGACCCGCCGCACGAAAACCATTCTCCGAACGAGGATATGCAAGTATCGCGTTCGGAGATTTTTTTATGACACATATTTATTAAAAAAGAGTCCGCGCAGGTTGATAATTCCGATTTTATTATTACCTTTGCGAGCTATGTTTAACTAATTTAACTTTTACGAAAATGCCAAAGATGAAAACAAATGCCGCTGCAAAGAAGCGTTTTTCTTTCACCGGCACAGGAAAGATCAAGCGTAAGCACGCTTATCACAGTCATATCCTGACCAAAAAGACTACAAAACGTAAGCGTAACCTGTGCTATTCGGGTATCGTTTCGTCGGCCGACGAGGCCAAGATCAAGAATCTGCTTGTTAAGTAAGATCCCGCTGACCGCCTATTTATTTTATTAACAACGGAGCGACATAGCCCCAAAGAGCATGAGAGAATCATGCCGCTATCAGCTCTATCAAAAACTTATTGTTTATGCCACGTTCAGTTAACGCTGTTGCGTCACGCGCAAGAAGAAAAAAGGTTTTGAAGCTTGCCAAGGGTAACTTTGGTTCAAGGGGAAACGTATGGACAGTTGCGAAAAACACTGTCGAGAAGGGTTTGCAGTTTGCATATGCACACCGCAGAGAGAAGAAGAGAAATTACCGTTCGTTGTGGATCACGCGTATCAACGCCGCAGTCCGCATGCACGGTATGACCTATTCGGAATTTATAGGCAAACTCAACGCCAAGGGTATCGCCCTCAACCGTAAGGTTATGGCCGATCTGGCATTGAACGAGCCGAAGGCATTCGAAGCAATCGTTAAAGCAGTTAAATAGTCCGCTCGCACCTTTGGTGCGAACGAGCGCAGCCTGCCTCTTTCTCGGGGCAGGCTGTTTTTTTTATACGTACATGCACCAGCGCCCGCCTGACGCCTGATTCATACAATACACGGAAAGTGTCGAAGCCGCACAGCCCCGACACCGCAATTCCAACCTCGCAGAGACTGCTCTGCCGTCAAAACAGTTTGCAGATCAGCCACACCGCAGCCGCCACTACGGCCGCACCGCAAAGCAGCTTTATAACCATCGACATGCAGCCGCCGCGCATGCGTATGCCGCAATATGGACAATACTTCATGCTTTCGGGCACGGGCAATCCGCACTCAGGACATATGACTGTCTTCTCTCCGGGCTTGGCCAAGTGAAGCGGATCATACTCCTCCGAGGCTGTGCGACGCTGCTCGTCGCTCTCCTGATTCATGTTGTTGTTCATAATCGTATATGTTTATTATTCATCTTTAATCACACAGAACCCTGCTGCCACATTTCACGAAAACAGCCCAAGCACCACCAACCCCATTTTTCATCAAAAACAGTTAGTTGCCACACAAACGACGTAAGGGACGGAGAGGCTGTATTGGCATACTGCCTATTCGGACGAACGAGCGCGCGGAAGCAAATAGCGGCTTTTCATGGAAAAGGTTTTTCGTCAAAAGGCGTTAGTTACAAGCCGCAACGAAAATAGCTCGGATAGGCTGTACTTGACGTACTGCCTATTCGGGTTATTGAGCGAGGCGAAGTAAATGATGCCTTTTCACGGAAAAGAAAAAGGTTTTTCGTCAAAAGCGGTATTATACAACGCAACACAGGAGCGAAGCGATGGGACGTACTTAGCGTACTTCCCATTGCTGAGCGACAAGGCGCGGAAGTAGAATGCCGCTTTTCACGAAAAAATCGATTCATGGAAGATCCTTAAAAAGTAAGGCAAACTCATCGAGTGTAACTCCCAATAACCGCATACGCCTTATCATCGCCGGCAACTCCTCGGTCATGAACTCGCGACGCTCGATGTCGAGAATATGCTCCTTGGCACCATCGGCCACGAAAAATCCTATGCCGCGACGGTTGTATATGATTTTATCGGACTCCAATCGCTCGTAGCTGCGCATCACAGTGTTGGGATTGACGCCCACATCGGCAGCCAACTCTCTGACCGAAACGATACGGCTCTGCTCGGTCCACTCGTCCGACAGAATACGCGTACAGACCAGATCGTAGATCTGACGCCAAATAGGTTTTCCTTCGCTGAACTCCATCATAGCCTACCAGTTAATCTGTTTACGTCGGAGCAGAACAAACGACCCTATCCAGAACAGCGGCGCCATAACCATATTGGCATACATCTTCAAATCGTTGATGTCGGCCATATGGTCGCCACCGAGACGAACAATGGCATACTGGCAGACGATCGATATGAGGAATGCCGCTATATATGTCATTATCAACCGGCGACGGGCAAAGGCATTGATAATCATGGCTGCGGCGTGCGTACTGCACAGACTCGCCAACAGATGGTCGCCTGTAAGGTAGCGTTGCATAATAAAGTCGACATACGGCGGATACATGGCATCGATAACGGCCTTGGACAACAGTGCCGACACAACGAAACAAGCCATGAATACCACCGTCGTATTTATGAAGATGAAGACATAACGCTCCGTAATGCTAACGGGCAGAGTGTTGCTTATGACGGCACTGCGGCGGTCGCGCAACTCGTTCATTGAGATGTGCATCACGATGAAGATATCGATGATGAGCATGGTCAGAATCATCGCATGCGCCACCTCGCTCTGACGCGTCAGTACGCCGAAGAGTATGGGTACGGCTATCGACACGCCATACATGGCCGCATACTTTCTCGCATTCTCCGTGTAGTGCTTGACCAGCAAAGCACCCAACATATTAAATCTTAACCGATACATATTTACCACTTTATTTGGCGACGACGCAATATGCAAAAGGACGCCGCATAAAAAAACACTGGCACCAGACAATAGAGCGTCTTGGCAATCCATTCGTAACACTCTCTCCACTCGATATGCAACTCGATGCCAACCGCCGCCTTCGACAGTCCCCAGACAAACAGCACCATGACGACGAAGGCCAAGACATAGCTATATATCAACCGCTTGCGCGCCAACGAATTAATCATCACACTACCCGACGAAATGATCCATATCAATACATGCAGCTCCCAGCGGCCATAGAGATCGTACCACATATCGGCGAAACACCTATGCGCATCTGCATCGACAAACGGCAGCATCGCCACGGCAGTCATGCTGATGAAGCCCGAAACAGTTGCCAGCAAGCTGTATACAATACTCGTATTCAACACTATGAACAGCATTCGCTCGGCCACCGACACCGGCAGGGTATTGACCAGAATGCGGGTTCCGTGTCCGCGCAGTTCGTTCATCGTAACGGGAGCTATGGCAAATGCTCCGACGATGAACATCAGCGTCGCAGTCTCCGACACCGAATCCATGTCAGATGAGAGCATTGCGAACAGAATCGGGAAAAACGCCATAAGAGCGTAGAACATCACATATCGACGCATGTGATCGACATAGTGTTTGGCCAGCAGCCGCCCGACACGCATCAAAGAGAAGCTCTTCATATTCAGGCCTATTTAATCAGACGCGCTATCGATCCACGATCGGCCGTCACGGCATTGAACAACAATTCCAGATTGAGACGCGAATCCTCGCCCGTGGTGTTGGGTGCAACGCCTATCTGCCCCATCACGCTGCGCTCGGTGTAGACCGCCTCGGCAGCATCGACAGCACCGAACGACAATCGGCGACATATCTCGGCCGTCGTAGCCTCCAAAGCTACTCCTGCCTGGTCGAGTATTATTATATTGTCGAGCAGCGAATCGATGTCGTTGACCTGATGCGTCGACACCACAATGCAACGGCTCTCGTCGGTGTAACCGGCCAGCAGGCGGCGGAAAACGCTCTTCGATGGAATGTCGAGACCGTTGGTCGGCTCGTCCAGAAGCAATATGCGGGTGTTACAAGCCATGGCGAAGGCTATGTAGGCCTTCTTGCGCTGTCCCATCGACATATTGTGCAGCTTCTCATGAGGATCGACCATCATCTCGCCACAATAGTAGTTCATCTGCTCCATGCTGAACTGCGGATAAAAGGGCGAGGTCATGCGCGCATAAGATATCAACGAGACCGAGGGCAGAGAGAACTCCTCGGGAATAATCATCATCTGCTGCATCATATCGACACGCCGTGTCGAGGGATCGACCCCGGCAACGCACACGCTGCCTCCGGTCGGCCGCATCAATCCGCATATTATCTTCAACAACGTACTCTTGCCTATTCCGTTGCAGCCCAAAAGGCCGTGAATATGACCGCCATCGAGCGACAATGTGATATTGTTCAGCACATTGCGGTTTGCCGTATAACCGAACGTCAGTTGTTTTATATCTATCATACAAATGTATTTTAGTGTACTAATTATCTAATACACGACAAAAATATGAACAATTATTATAATATGCAAATAATTCCTGCTATTATTTCGCCACACGGCTGTTGCCGGGATAAAAATAATCCCGGACACGTCATGCGTGTCCGGGCATAATACACGGCCGACCAGCCCTGCCTACCTGGTTATGGTATAGATCTGGTGCTCCATCTCGCGAATGTAGTCGCGCTTGTCGAGCTGCGGTGCATAGACCGAAAATACGATGGTAGTGATCTCGGCCGTCTGCATGTCGATGGTCGAATAGCTGACGAACGGCCCTCCCATGAAGTCGCCGTAAACGTCCCACAAACCGCGCAACTCGAACCAGTAGCGATCACCTATTTTAAATGTGGAGTATATGGGCGGCACCTCTTTCGAGATTTGCATGTACGATCCGGCCGACGGACCGGGAATCTTGGCCAGACGGTTGTCGATGGCGCGCTCCAACCATTCGGCCGTCAGATCGGTACGGTCAGTGCACGGATAGCTGAATGCGAATATATCCTGACTCATGCGGTTATAATCCTTGCGCAGCCACAATATGCGGTCATCGACGGTATTGGCCTTGAAATAGCCCTGCAATACAGTCATATCCAAACCGGTATGCTCCTCGAACAGTTTGCTCTTCGCATCGTCTTTAAGATTGCGGAACATCTCCAAATCGCGGTCGCGCTCGGCCATTTCGAACACACGCATCAGCGCATCGCCATTCTCCGAGATATACTCCATAGCCGATTCGGGCGAAGAGGCCTTCAACGAGACTATGATCTGCGGCTTGGCCGAATAGTCATACTGCACCAGCATCTTGGTATCCGTGCGCAACGGATCGAACGACACGGTGAGAATATTGCTCTGTTTGTTCAGCAAATCGTTCATGCGCTGCTTGGTGGTGTGATTGATATCGAAATATGTCTCAGGCGTATTCAGACGCGGCACCTGAGCCTCCAACAGCGAACGCAGCGTATCGCCCAGGGCACCCTGCCACTCTTCATCGGGACATATGACCAGCAACTCGTAGGGGCGTCCCAGCGAGGTACGGCCATCGGACATAAAACCGCGGCAGCCGACCGACAAGAGGAGGATCAGGCAGATTGCGGCGAACTGCAAAATATATCTTTTCATAACAACAGGATTTTTCTCAACATCTCGAAGCGACACATGCAAATAACACGCTTTTCCGCACGATGTCATCGACAAAGATAGCAAAATTTTTCGGTTTGCGAAAAAAAAGCTATTTTTGTGGTGTTTAACATTGATTGGTATTTGTCCGATGAGAATCAATCCGCCCGGCTTCATACGCCGGCTGTTTCCCGACATGATATGGCGCATAGACGACCCCGAAGGCGTATTCCTCACCTTCGACGACGGTCCCACGCCGGGTGTCACGGAGTGGATATTGTCGACATTGGAGAAGTACGACGCCAAAGCCACATTCTTCGTGCTGGGCAAAAACGTGGAGATGTATCCCGATCTTTATCGCAAGATTCTCGACGCAGGCCACAAGGTGGGCAACCACACCTACTCCCATCAAAAGGGGTGGGGCATGTCGCTCGAACGATACATCGAGGATATCGATTTCGCCTCGTCGATCGTGCGCTCGGAGTTGTTCCGACCGCCATATGCGCGCGTCACGCCTTCGCAGATGCACGTGGTAGGTCAGCGTTTCAAGATAGTTATGTGGAGCGTGCTGTCACGCGATTACAACCGCGCCGTATCGCCCCGCAAGTGCCTGCGCGGGGTAATAAAGGATATCCGCGGCGGCGACATCATCGCCTTTCACGACAGTGCCAAATCGTTTCGCAACATGAGCCACGCACTGCCGGCAACGCTAAAAAAGATATCGTCGCTGGGATTGAAATGTAAAATCATAGAGTTGTAGAAGATGAAGATAATAGTTGCCGTCACCGGAGCCAGCGGCGCGCTCTATGCGCGTCAGACATTGGAGTGTCTGCTCGCCTCGCACCAGGTGGAGACGATAGCTTTGATCGTAAGCCGCAGCGCAGAGGAGGTTCTGCGACACGAAGGCATCGAGCTCCCATGCGACGGCCGCATACGCCGTTTCGACAACGACGACATGACAGCATCGGTAGCGAGCGGATCGGCCGAGTGGGAGGCCATGATCGTCGTGCCGGCATCGATGGGCACCGTGGCACGCATAGCAGCAGGAGTATCGCACTCGCTGATAGAGAGGGCTGCCGACGTAATGCTCAAAGAGCGGCGCCGGCTGATACTCGTAGTACGCGAAACGCCATATTCGCTCATACACCTGCGCAACATGACAGCCCTGACCGAAGCCGGCGGCATAATATTGCCGGCCTCACCCTCGTTCTATATCAAGGCCGACAGCATCGACGAACTGTGCATGAGCGTCACGCTGCGTGCCGCAGCCATGGCAGGCATAGCCATCGAGCGCAAACGCTGGGGCGACGACAGAGAGTAACAAACATTTTAAATTCGAATAGATATGTATTGCAGCAAATGCGGAAAGCAGATCGAGGACAGTGCACATTTCTGTTCCCACTGCGGTCAAATTACGTATAACGGAGTCAAAGCCAGCGAGGAGGCCTCGCCCATAGCCCGCGTCTCACATCGCAAGCGCAACTGGATCATAGCCGGAGCAGCCGCCATAGCGGTGGCACTCGCAGCCTTCGGCATCTGGAAAATATGGTTTGCCTACCCCACCACTCCCGAGGGTGTGCTGACGGCATTCTACGAAGCATGGCAGCGAGGCGACGACGACGCTATGTGCCGCTATGCCATGCGCGGCGATAACGATGCCCGTGAAGATGCCATAGAGGATCTTGCCGAGCACACCATACTCGACTCGTTCCGATTGGGCGAGATATCATGGGACGGACGCCACCGCAGCATCGCCGTCGATCTGGTAATCGACGGCCGCCCCGTATCGGGCAATGCACGCCTCTCGGAGCGCAACGGCAAATGGAGCGTCGACTGGTGGTATTAAGGTGCACACGGAAGATAAATGCCGAATTAATTGATGATAACGTATTTTTTTTCTATTTTTGCACGTCTTTTTGCGAGATATTTAATTTAACATATACATTCTTATGACAATTACAGCAGCTGACATCAAGATCGGCATGTGCATCGAAATGGACGGCAAGACATTTATCGTCGTCGATTTCCAGCATTGCAAGCCGGGCAAAGGCCCCGCATTCGTACGTTCGAAGTTGAAGAATCTGGAAAACGGCCGCGTGCTCGAAAACACCTTCTCGTCGGTAGGACAGAAGATCGAGCAGGTGCGCGTAGAGCGTCGCCCCTATCAGTTCACCTACGAGGACGACCTGGGTGCACACTTCATGCACACGGAGACCTTCGAGGAGATCAACATCGAGAAGAGCCTCATCAATAACTACGACCTTATGGCCGACGGCCAGATCGTCGAGGTTATGTTCCACACCGAGAAGGAGACCGTGCTTTCGGCCGAGCTTCCTCCCATCGTGGATATGGAGGTGACCTACACCGAGCCGGGCATCAAGGGCGATACCGCTTCGACCAACTCGCTCAAACCCGCCACAGTCAACACCGGTGCTACGATCAAGGTTCCCCTGTTTATCAATACGGGCGACAAGATCCGCGTCGACACCCGCACGCGCGAATACTACGAGCGTATCAAGTAATCCGCACACCGGATCTGCAAATACAACGGAGAGCAACCGCATGTTGCTCTCCGTTTTGTATTACAAGACCACCGACATACAGAGAGAAAAAGAGGTCTTACCGTGGAAATAATAAGTCCACGGATTTCTCACCGACGCTCTAAATAACAACCCGCTGTCACTCCGAGGGAGGGCATACCCGACCGTGGGAGTCTCGCCATCGGGAATTGTCACTCCGAGGAGCCAAAGGCGACGTGGGAGTCTCGCTGTCGGGAGCACTGTTTGCCGAAACAAAAGAGATTCTCACGTCGCAGTCTACGACTGCTCCTCAGAATGACAAACACCGTCATGTCATGTCGAACGAATGTGAGACATCTGGGAAAGACTTGGCGACAACATGACGGTTGATAAAAGACATAGTTGCGGGAATTATCGCGCACAGATTTCTCGCTTGCGCTCGAAATGACATAACAATGGAAATAGCCAACCAAGAACCACCAACCATCTTTTTCGTCAAAACGCCGCAGATGCAACTCTCTGACAGAGCGAAGCGATAGGACGTACTGGGTGTACTTCCTATTGCTGAGCGACAAAGAGAGGACGCAGGTGCGGTGTTTTCACGGAAAACAGACCAAGAACCACAAACCCCATTTTTCGTCAAAAGCGGTAGTATACAACGCAACGCAGGAGTGAGACGATGGGCTGTACTGGCGTACTGCCCATTGGCGAACGACAAGGCGCGGCAGTAGAATGCCGCTTTTCACGGAAAACAGACTAAGCACCACAACCACATTTTTCGTCAAAAGCGGTATTATACAACTTTTTCGTTAAGCCGAACGAGCAAAGCGAAATTTATTTCAGCTTTGCCGCGGCGAGAAAAAGTGCATGAAATGAACGCAAACGAAGATCGCCCAGATGGGACATACTAATGTATTTCCCATTTGGGCGAGCAAGCGCGCGGCAGTAGAATGCCGCTTTTCACGAAAAATGACGTCTTTTCACGAAAAAGTCACGAAAAAGTCACGACAACTTATTAACCTCTATCTCGAAATCTGCCAATACATTCATATAGTTGATGAATGCCTCATAGGCAGAACCATAGGGGTTGAAATAAGAGTGTACGTCGCCGTCGGAGAACCACTTTGTGGCCATGTAGTAGAAGTGATCCGAGGTCTGCATGAAATGCCATACGAACTCGAAATCCTTATTTTTCAACGCCTTGACCTTGGGAGCCAGGGCATACAGCTTCTCAAAGGCTTCGTTCTGCAACTCGTTGCCGAGCCATGCCGTTACGTCGCGCTCCTCGTCGGCCCACGACATGGCATGCGGGCAGTGCAGTACAGCCACCGGCTGCAATTTCTTGGTAGCCTCGCTCACCGTGGCAAACTCGATCTCACCGGTAGAGAGCATGGCAGCAGGCAGAGCCTTCATGAAATCGAAGATACCGGTCGATGCCTTCTGGTGCTCGCCGAAAGTCTCGTAATCCATAAACAGGTTGACCACGTCGCCATTTTCGGCAGCTACCCAGCCGGCAAACTTATCGGCCGTCAGAGGATACTGATCCCAACCCTCGTTGGAGAAGCGGAAAGCGATATCGTCGGAGAGCTTGTAGTTGCGCAGCAGCAGGCGGAGCTTATTATCCGTGGCATCGGTGTAGACGAAATTGGGCGATTTCCAGCCCAGCACATGTTTGGCACCCTCGGCCAGCATGGTCTTGAAACCCATACGCGACACGGCCTCACCTATCGAGTCGGAGTAGATCAGCTCGGTATTGCGGAACGCCGTAGGCTTGCAACCGAACTCGCGCTTTATCATCGACGCATGCAGCTTGACCTGCTCGGCAAACTCCGTCTCCGAACGCAACGATGCCAGCGAGTGCGAATAGGTCTCGGCAAGAAACTCCACGCAGCCCGTATCGGCAAGAGCCTTGAACGACTCCAACACCTCAGGCGCATAGGCCTTGAACTGCTCGACGGCCGAGCCCGTTATGGAGAACGAACAACGGAACTTGCCTTTGTTCTCCTTGATGAGCTTCAGCAGCAGCGCATTCATCGGAAGATAGCACTGACGTGCCACTTTCTGCATGATGGCGCGGTTGGTAAAGTCGTCGAGGTAGTTGTGATCCTTGCCCATGTTGAAGAATCGATATACCTTCAAACGCCAAGGCTGATGTACCTGAAAATAGAAGCAAACTGTCTTCATATATTTTGTATTTTATTATTTCTTTTCGTTGCACTTTTCGATTGCCTGCTCGTAGACGCGTTTGATCTTCGCGGCGGCATTGTTCCACTTCAAGCCCGTTACCTCCTGCAAGCCCTTCGACGAGAACATCTTGGCAAGAGCCGGATAGGTAATCAGACCGTATATCGCGTCGGCCATTGCATCGACGTCCCAGTAATCGACCTTCACGGCATAATCCAGCACCTCGGCTACACCGCTCTGCTTGGAGATGATGACCGGCACGTTCGAGCGCATGGCCTCCAACGGCGATATGCCGAACGGCTCCGATACCGACGGCATGATATATACGTCGGAGAGCTGGAACATCTTCTGCACGTCGTCGCCGCGCAGGAAACCTGTGAAGTGAAAACGGTCGGCAATACCCAAAGCCGCGACACGGCGTATCACGTGGTTCATCATATCGCCCGAACCGGCCATTACGAAACGTACATTGGGGACGCGTTTGAGCACCTTGGCCGCAGCCTCGACAAAGTAGTCGGGCCCCTTCTGATAGGTTATTCGACCCAGGAACGTAACGATCTTGTCGTCGACACCGCGTTCGGGCAGAGCCGTATCTTTCTCGGCGAAACGCACGGCATTGTGGACGGTCACCACTTTGTCGGGCTCCACGCCATAGCGGTTGATGACGATGTTGCGCGTCAGATTCGACACAGCTATCACCATATCGGCAGCGTGCATGCCGGCACGCTCTATGGCATAGGTCTGCGTATTGATATTCTCACCGCTGCGATCGAACTCCGTGGCGTGCATGTGCACCACCAGAGGCTTGCCCGACACCCGCTTGGCCGCGATACCGGCGAAATAGGTAAGCCAGTCGTGCGCATGTATCACGTCAAACTGCCCCTCCAAATCCTTAGCCACCTGTGCCGCCACTATGGCATAGCGCGCAACCTCCTCCATCAGGTTGGCACCGTATTTTCCCGAGAACGTATAGCGTTGCGACCATACGTCACCGGGCACCTCCCACGTACGGCGACCCGTCCGCAGATACTCCTCGCGGTAGGTCTCGTAATCCTCCGGAGAGAGATAAGGGACCATATTCGAGTCGATATGGATAAACGACATCTTGCTCATGATGTCGTCCGCACCGGTAGCCACATCGCCCTTGTAGAGAGCTTCCACATCGCTTGCATTGACGACCTTCACGAAGCGCTGGTCTTCATCGCCCGAAGCCTTGGGCATGACGAAGATCACCTCGACATCGTTGCGAGCCAAACCTCGCGTCATACCGTAGCAGGCCGTACCCAGTCCGCCGGCGATATGGGGAGGGAACTCCCAGCCGAACATTAAGACTCTCATAATCAGTAAAAAGTTAGTTTATTATTTATAGTTTTGTGTTTCGATTAAATCCTGTCGGCCGCTACTTCCTGCCCTTTGAGGCGTTCTTCGCACCGGTTTTCGAATCAGTCTTCGAGCCTTTGCCCTTGGAAGCAGACTTGGCAGCCGCCGACTTACGGTCGGCCTTGTCCGCTTTGCCCTCCTTCTTTCCGGCCGAAGCGGCGTATTTACCGATCAACTCGTTGATATACAGAAGACCGCCGACGCTTGTAGCATGCGACACCGATCCGCGTGCGGCAAATGGAGGATCGGCCTCGAAACGCTCGCTGACAGAACCTATGCAGTGAGTCTGCAATTCGCCGTCGAAAGCACGCAACATCTCGCGGGCATCGTCGACAAACCGCTCTCCGCCCAGAGAGAAGCAGCTCTTGACATAGAGCATAAGCGGCCATATCCACACCGAACCGTTGCGCGAAGCGAGATCCTGCGAGCGTTGATCCTCGGCGTAGGTCGACTCGAACAGAGGATTGAGCGGCGAGAGCGAACGCAGGCCGCGCGGCGTGAGCAGATGCTGACGCATGACCAGAATCATGTCGACCTTCTGCGAGTCGTTGAGCATCGAGTAGTCCAGACCGCATGCCACGACCATGTTGCAGCGTATGAACTTATTGGTTTCGTATTGATTTACATAGTCGGCCGCATAGCCCTCCTCTTCGAGCCAGAACTTCTCGATGAAGCTGTGACGGGTAGTCTCCGGAATATCCTTCCAGCGATCGACGAATGCCTTGTCCTTGTGTTTGCGAGCCAGCTCCAAGGTGTACATCACGGCATTGTACCACAACGCCTCCACCTCGACGGCATAACCCGCACGCTGCGTTACGGGGCGTCCGTCGACCATAGTACCCATCCACGTCAGCGGGCGGTCGGCAGCCTCTGCCCATATCAGACCGTTGTCGTGCATGACGATCTCACCGGCTATACCGCGGCGATATGCCTCCAAGACAGATTTCATGGTCTCACCGTAGCGCTGCCACAACTCCTTGGTTCCTATATGTTTTTCAAGATGCTGCAACGTCCAGAACAGCCACAGCGGAGCATCGGCCGAGACACGCGCCGAGGCCGAACCGGCAAAGTCGCCGTCGCGCATCGAGCGCACCATCGTATCGAGCACATCGATGCAGTCCTCCTTGTAGCCCTGAGTGAGAGTCAGACCCGGCAGCGAAATAAACGTGTCGCGGCCTATTGGACCGAACCACGGGTAACCGGCTATGACCTCGGTACGCTGCCCGGGACGGCGTATTACGAACTGACGCGCCGAATGTTCCAGACAACTCAGAAAATCGATCTTATGCGTGCGGCGCATGATCGACTGTTCGAACACGGCGTCGATGGTTTCGGGCGATGCCATCATGTCGGTCGAAGCCGAGAAGATAACGCTTTCACCCTTTTTGATCTTCAACTCGAAATAGCCCGTAGTCATCAGGTCCTCATAACCGTCGTAACCGCGCTTCAACTCCTCCTGATACTCGAAGTTGTAGTACCAGTCGGGAGCGGCAACGAACTCGGCATCGGCGCGGTTGGTCTGCAAATAGAGCCACGGGAAGCCATCGTAGAGCCGGCACTTCACACCGCACGGCACCTCGTAAGAGCGGCCGTCGGCCTGCATGTTGGCCTTCGACAGCGAGTGTTTGTCGCGGAAAGCCATCAGCGGACGCAGACGCAATGTGGTGTCCGAATGGGCATCGACAAGCGTATAGCGTATCATCAGCTGCGTGCGCTTATGTATCCACAGCAGCTCCTTGCGAAGTATCACGCCTCCCACACGATAGGTGATCGTGGGGGTGGGAGTATAGGCGAAATCGGTGATGTATTTGTGTCCTCGCGGCTCGTAGACGCCCTGATAACGGTGCAGAGCCAGATTGAACGACTGGTCGTGCTGCACGATGGTCTCGTCCAGCGACGAGAGCAGCACGAACGTGCGGTCGCTCTCATCGATCGGCGCAACCATCAGACCGTGATACTTGCGCGTATTGCAGCAGACGATCGTGGTGCTCATATAACCGCCGCGACGATCCGTAGCCAGCATCTCGCGCGAGAGCGAATACTCCAAATTGCCCAATTCCCGCTTATCGAATGTGAGTCCTGACATATTATTAAGGTATTTATAGGTAATATTTAACACTTGCGTATCGTAAAGTAAATTTACGAAAAAATCTCCGAACTTCCAAATTATCAATCGCATAAAGGGAAGGTCGCCCTTCCCTTTATCGACTCAAACATATATCGGTCAAAAGGTTAGGCCCACTTAACCAACGCAAAGTCCATTCTGTAAGGCAGATGCTCGTTGCGAGGATATACACGCAGCGCCACATCGAACGAGCCTGTACGCTGGGGAGCATAGTCCAGAGCCAGCACCACGGTGCTGCCGTCGACCGACTGCAACTCCAACTGACGCGTCTCCACGACATTGGCACCCTGTCCGGCCTCTATCTGCTTGGCCACGACCAGCTCGGCACCGATATCCTCCGGCGAGAGGTTGGCCAGATCGAGCGTGATCTCGAAGCGATACTTCGAACCAACGAATATTGCCTCGCTCTCGATCTCGGCACGCTTCACATCGAGGATCTTCACCGAATCCCACGCCGCCGACACCTTGCGTTTCCAGGCGGCGATGCGACGTGCCAGCATATAGTTGTCGGCGAGCATCAGCTCCTTGCGTGCGGCGAGCTTGTTGTAGAATCGCTCCTCGTAATCAATCAGCATGCGGTTGGTCGTGAAGTTCGACGCGATATCGGCCACACAACGCTTGACCGAAGCCACCCAATTATGAGGTATGCCGTCCTTGGCGCGATCGTAGTAGAGCGGCACGATCTGCTCCTCGATCGTATTGTATATCATCTCGGCGTCGAGCTCGTCCTGATAGCCCTGATCGGCATATGTACGCTCCATGGGCAGACACCAGCCGGCATCTTTCTTATAGCCCTCGACCCACCAGCCGTCGAGCACCGAGAACTGCATTACACCGTTCATTACGCACTTCTCGCCCGACGTACCCGAAGCCTCCAACGGACGGGTCGGCGTATTTAACCACACATCGACACCCTGCACCATGCGACGGGCAAGCTCCATATCGTAGTTCTGCAAGAAGAGTATCTTGCCCACGAACTGCGGCATGGCCGACACTTCGACGATGCGCTTTATCAGATCCTGGCCGGGCTTGTCGTTGGGGTGAGCCTTGCCCGCGAAGATGAACTGCACGGGGTGCTCCTTGTTATTGACGATTGCCGAGAGACGATCGAGATTGGTAAAGAGCAGGTATGCACGCTTATAGGTTGCGAAGCGACGGGCAAAGCCGATAGTAAGTACATCGGGCTTGATGCCCTCCACGACCTGAACCATCTGGCGCGGCGACTCCAAACGCACCTGCGTAGGATCGCTGAAACGCTTGCGAATGTGATCGATCAGGCGGGTCTTCAACGCCATGCGCTCGCGCCACAGCGTCTCGTCTTCGATCTCGTGCACCTTCTGCCATGCCGGTATATTATAGGTATGTCCCTCGAAGCCTTCGGGGAAATACTTCGCATAGAGACGGCGCAAATTCGATGCCGTCCACGTCGGGAAGTGCACACCGTTGGTGACATATCCGATATGAAGCTCGTTCTTGAAGTATCCCGGCCACATATTGCCCAAAATATCTTTCGACACCTCGCCATGCAGCCACGACACGCCGTTAACCTCCTGCGAGAGGTTGCATGCCAGCACCGACATCGAGAACTTCTCGTTCGGATCGCTGGGGTTGGTCTTGCCGAGGTTGATGAACTGATCCCACGTTATGCCCAGCACATCGGGATAATGCGACATATACTGGCGCAACATCGCTTCGGGGAATGCGTCGTGACCGGCCGGCACGGGCGTATGGGTCGTAAAGAGCGACGAGCTGCGGACAACCTCCAACGCCTCCGAGAACGACAGACGTTTCTTGGCGATGAGGTTGCGGATACGCTCGATGCCGATAAATGCAGCATGACCCTCGTTGCAGTGATATACCTGCTGCTTGATACCCATCTTCACCAGCGCGCGGATACCGCCCACACCGAGCAGGATCTCCTGCTTCAAACGATTCTCCCAGTCGCCGCCGTAGAGATAATATGTCACCTGACGATCCTCTTCGAGGTTGGCCTCGTAGTCGGCATCGAGCAGGAACAGATCGGTGCGTCCCACCTGACACTTCCACACGCGAGCCGAAAGCGAACGGCCGGGGAAGGCGATCTGTATGCTGATCCAGTTGCCGTCCTCGTCACGCACGGGCGAGATGGGCAGCTTGAAGAAGTTCTGAGCCTCGTATGTAGCCTCCTGCGCTCCCTGAGACGAGAGTCGCTGAGTGAAATAGCCGTAGCGATAGAGCAGACCCACAGCAACCATCGGTACATTGCGATCCGACGCCTCTTTAAGATAGTCGCCTGCGAGAATACCCAGACCGCCCGAATAGATCTTCAACGACGAGTGCAAACCGTACTCCATCGAGAAGTATGCGATCTTGGCCGATTCGGGCGACGGCTTCTCCGACATGTATTCGGTGAACTGAGCATACACCTCGTCCATCTTTTCGAGGAAACCGGCATCGGTCGAGAGCTGCGCAAGACGCTCCACAGAGAGCTTGTCGAGCAGCACGATGGGATTGCGATCCACCTCGACCCACAGCTTCTCGTCGGCATACTCGAACAGGTCGCGAGCAGCCGGAGTCCAGCACCACCAAAGGTTGCGAGCCAGCTCCTCCAACGGTTTCAGACGCTCGGGAATGCTCTTCTCGACCATCAGACGATGCCATGAAGGACGGTTCGAGGTGAGCTGCTGACGCACGAAATTGATCTGCTCGTCCTTGGCTCCGCCGTCAAGCACGACACGGTTGGTACGCGATATGGAGTTGTCGATAGCCTCTTCGTAGGCCTTCTCGTACTCGGCGTAGAGCTTCGACCAGAGTGCCGTATGCGACACCTCGACAGCCGATACGCTAAGCGACGAGTAATCCCCGGTCGACAGACCGAGATAGCGCTTGATCGTATCGGTAATCTCCAATGCCACCTCGCGCTCGTTGTAGTCGTCGCGACGTATTACGTCCACACCGCCGTGATGAGACTGTTTCGAAACCCACATGCCGAAACCCGACAATGTAGTGGTTACGGTCGGCACGCCGAATGCCACCGATTCCAGCGGAGTGTAGCCCCACGGCTCGTAGTAAGATGCGAACACCGTAAGATCCATGCCCGAGAACAGGTCGTAGTAAGGCATGTTGAAGATACCGTCGTTGCCGGTAAGATAGGTAGGCACGAACAACACCTTCACGCGCGACGATTTGGTCGAGAGTATGCTGCCCTCGATGCTCTGGCACACGGCGTCCCACGCCTCGTTCTCTATGTTGTGCGTCAGGAAACGCTTCTGCGACGGGTCGATCGGCTTCGATGGATCCTGCAAATGCGCCTGCAAATCGACACGCATACCCACCGTCGCAGCCGGCACGGCTATGACAGCAAGCACCTCGCGGTCGTCCGTATCTCGCACGGCCAGCTGCTTCAAGGCTTCCAGGAATACGTCGATACCCTTGTTGCGGAACTCATAGCGGCCGCTTGTAGCCACGATCAGCGGCTCCTTCTCGAACTTGTGATCCCATGCAGCCTCGGCCACAGCGATGATCTTCTTGCGCGCCAGACGGCGTTTCTCGGCCAGCACACCGGCCTCAGGTACGAAGCCGTTATCGAAGCCGTTGGGAGTAATGCGGGTTACCTCTCTGCCCAACAGATACTTGCACTCATTGGCCGTAATATCGCTCACCGTAAGGAAAGCATCGGCATATGTGGCCGCAGCCTTCTCTATCGAATGCTTGGCCAAAACGTTGAACTGACGCGCCAGGTCGTCGGCATTGAACTTGTGCAGATCGTTGTAGAGCGGCAGACGATTGCCGGCAATGCAGCGGCCGATGACCGTGGCATGAGTCGAAAATACCGTAGCCACGTAGGGCGCATTGTTGCGCAGATGCAGGCTGCCGGCCGAAGTCATCCACTCGTGGAAATGAGCCACGACCTTGTCCGTTGCCGCACAGAAGTGCTCTACATAAGAGGTGATTACCTCTCCTGCGGCATAACCGAACAGCACCGGCTCGATGTAGTCCCACTGACCCGATATCGAATCGACATGATACACGTCCCACAGCTTCTTCAATATCTCGTCTTTCTGACCGAAGAACGATTTGAAATCGACGAGTATGGCTATGGGCGAGCTTTCGATCTTCCAGCGACCTATACGCACACGTATACCGGTGGCATACAACGCCTCACGCCATGCGCTCATCAGCGTCACGTCCTCGTCGAATTCGGGATTGCCCCCGTCCTGCGTGAAATCGGGACCGATGGTTATGTATTTATCGCCCATGCGGCTAACTACGGTCGAGGCCTTGGTGGCAATCACCGTATGTATTCCGCCGACCTTGTTGCAAACCTCCCAACTTACCTCAAAGAGAAAATCGGGACTCAGATTGACATTACTCATACTCCGTTATTTTTATTTATTAATTATTTGCAGAAATATTTTCCCGTGCAAAGGTAATACAAATATTTAATAAAGGGCAACCTTTTTAAAATTATTTAATAACTTTTTCAGACAAATGCTCCGCTACCGCTCTCTGGCCGGCATTCGGTACCTAAAATTTAATCTTTCCGTAACATAGCTCACCCGACCCATCAGCAAAAGATATGCAAAAACAGATACTCCGCACCGACAATAAGAACAATTCCCCGCCCCATATGCCAACCGCCGGACACAACCCGCTCCAAGCCCCATTTCACCCATTCGGTCTTCAAAGCCCGACTCCACACGTGCAATATTTCGCACCCATGCACTACACAAAACATGATGACAAACACCCTGCATGCCACGCTATAAAATATTCGACAGCCCTCTGCAATATGACAAGTCGAACGAATGTGAGACATCTGGGGGGGGGTGCAGAATGTATAAAAACAGTGGAAATCGCCGCGCACAAACTCTTAACTGTGCTTAGAACAGCACCGGCCTGTCACTCCGAGGAGCAACGCAGTTGCGACGTGGGAGTCTCGCCATTAGCAATTGTCACTCCGAGGAGCCGCAGGCGACGTGGGAGTCTCTTCTGAATCGCCACTCCGAGGAGCCAAAGGCGACGTGGGAGTCTCGCAGGCGGGTGCGCAGTTTGCCGCACCAAAAGAGATTCTCACGTCGGACGTGCCGTCCTCCTCAGAATGACAAACACGTAATGTCATGTCGAACGAACGTGAGACATCTGGGAAAGACAAGACCGGCAGCATGTTAAAAGACAGAGGAAATCGTCCCGCACAGATTTCTCTCTCTCGCTCGAAATGACATAACAATGGAAATAGCCAACCAAGAACCACCAACCATCTTTTTCGTCAAAAGGCGTTAGTTACAAGCCGCACGTGAAAAATCCGCAGATGGGCTGTACTTGACGTACTGCCCATTTGCGGATTAGAACGAGGCGCAGTAAATGACGCCTTTTCACGAAAAAGAAACTATCGCAGGAACAACAACTCCCTATACTTGGGCAACGGCCAAAGCTGATCGTCGACAATCTCTTCGAGCTTATCGATATGAGTGCGAATATCGTCGAGATAGAGAGCCACGGTGTCGTGATAGGCAATGGCCTTGGCACGCTCGCCAGAGAGACGGTTGGCAACCTTGCGTGCATCGATCATCTCGCCGCAGAGGGTCTGAATGGCTGCGGTATGCGACTGTATGCGTTTGATAAGTTCGATGTCGGAGGTGGCGGGAATACCGAGCTCTTTCATCTTGTAGGCCTTGTCGAGCAGCATACCCTCGTATTTGGAGGCAATGGGCAAGATATGGTTCATAGCCAGGTCGCCCAGCACACGCGCCTCGATCTGTATCTTTTTCGTGTATGTCTCCCACTTGACCTCCGTGCGCGCCTCGACCTCGACACGGTTATATACGCCCATGCGTTCGAACATCTCCACGGTAGCCTTGTCGAGATAGCGGTCGAAGATGAGCGGCGTGGAGGTCTCACAGTCGAGCCCGCGCGCAGCGGCCTCGGCTTTCCACTCTTCGGAGTAGCCGTTGCCATCGAAATGTATCGGCCGACTCTGCTTTATCATGCGCTTCAATACTTCATATATGGCGCGCTCCTTACGCTTGCCCGACTCGATGAGAGCATCGACCTCGCGTTTGAAGTCGGTGAGCTGCTCGGCAACGATCGTATTGAGAACGATCATAGCCTCGGCGCAGTTGTCCGACGAACCCACAGCGCGGAACTCGAATCGATTGCCGGTGAAGGCGAAAGGCGAGGTGCGGTTGCGGTCGGTGTTATCGAGGAAGATGCTCGGTATGTGCTGCACACCGCTCATCTTGAACACATTCTTGGCATCGAAGCGGATCGTGTCGTCGCTCTTGCTATGCTCCAACTTGTCGAGCACGGTCGATATTTGCGAACCGAGGAAGGTCGAGATAATGGCCGGCGGAGCCTCGTTGGCACCCAGACGATGGGCGTTGGTGGCACTCATGATGGAGGCTTTGAGCAACCCGTTGTGACGGTGCACGGCCGATATGACATTCACCAGGAAGGTGATGAATTGCAGATTCTCGGCAGGAGTTCGGCCGGGGCCGATGAGATTCACCCCAGTGTCGGTGCCGATCGACCAGTTGCAGTGCTTGCCCGAACCGTTGATGCCCTTGAATGGTTTTTCGTGCAGCAGCACACGGAAATTGTGGCGGCGCGCCACCTTGTCCATAACGGTCATCAGCAGCTGATTATGGTCGTTGGCCAGATTGGTCTGCTCGTATACCGGAGCCAGTTCGAACTGATTGGGAGCCACCTCGTTGTGGCGCGTCTTCAACGGAATGCCAAGCATCAGACACTCATACTCCAAGTCGCGCATAAACGACATCACGCGCTCGGGTATGGCACCGAAATAGTGATCCTCCAACTGCTGGTTCTTGGCCGACTCGTGCCCCATCAAAGTACGCCCCGTAAGCATCAGATCGGGACGCACCGCCCACAGACTCTCGTCGACGAGGAAATACTCCTGCTCCCAGCCCAGATACGAAAACACCCTCTCCACCGATTTGTCGAAATAGCGGCACACCTCGGTGGCGGCACGATCGATGGCCGAAATAGAGCGCAGCAGAGGCATCTTATAGTCGAGAGCCTCGCCCGTATATGAAATGAATATGGTCGGGATACACAGCGTCGTACCGACGATGAATGCCGGCGAGGCAGGATCCCATGCCGAGTAGCCGCGCGCCTCGAACGTATTGCGTATGCCGCCGTTGGGAAACGACGATGCGTCCGGCTCCTGCTGCACCAGCAGCTTGCCCGAGAACTCCTCCAACACTCCCCCGTCGGGATCCGGTTCCGAGAACGAGTCGTGCTTCTCGGCCGTACCGCCGGTCAGCGGCTGAAACCAGTGGGTATAGTGATCGGCACCGTTATCGAGTGCCCAGCGGCGCATGCCCGCCGCAATGCCGTCGGCGATGTCGAGCGTCAGCGGCGTACCGTTCTCCATCGTATCGATCAGAGCATCATAGGTTTGTTTGTTAAGGTATTTACGCATCACACCGCGGCCGAACACCTTTGCACCGAAGTAGTCCGAGGGCTGTTTGCCCGGAGCCGTCACGTCGACAGCCTTGTGATTGATGGCGGCGTCGACCATTTTAAAACGCAACAATGACATAATAAGACTCGTGTTATAAAAACTATCTGTTTTCTCAAAAATCCAACGATGCAAAGGTAATGGCAAAATTCGTGTTATTTCACGAAAACAGCCATATTTTTTCAACACTTTATCAAAACAAAGCCATAAATTTCCCCTAAATACCGTTTAAAAATTCAAATTTCACGAAATACACGATGAAAAATCGTCATCACATCGAAATATACAATTTCACAAAACCACGCATTTTATAAGAAAATAAGAATATTTTTCAACTATAAAGACAATGCACTCGGATTTAAAAGCGAGAACACTGTTAATTTTATAACAATTTTACTTTGTTTTTGATGATAATTTCGTAACTTTGTATGCTTATTTTATAAGGTATTGCAGAAAATAACGAAACTTTAACATAAAACTTTCACTTAATTAATTAAACTCTAAAACAGTTATGGCAAATACCAAAGAAAAGTTGTTTACGGAGTTCCCGCCGGTCAGCACCGAGCAATGGGAGGCCGTGATAACAACCGACCTTAAAGGCGCCGACTACGAGCGCAAATTGGTATGGAAAACGGGCGAGGGCTTCAACGTCCGCCCCTACTATCGCGCCGAGAATCTGGAAGGCGTAGACTTCCTCGGCTCTCAGGCCGGCGAGTTCCCCTTTGTCAGAGGCACGCACAACCACAACAAGTGGCTCGTGCATCAGACCATCGCGGTCAAGTGCCCCGAAGAGGCCAACAAGACGGCAGTAAAACTTCTCAATTCGGGAGTCGACTCGCTCGGCTTCTGCATCGGCGAGGCCGAGGTGACCGAGCAGTATATCGAGACTCTGCTCAACGAGATCCATCTGCCCGCCATCGAGCTTACGTTGTGCGGCGCGAAGATCGCACATCTGGTAGAGCCGGTTCTGGCATATGCGCAGAAGAAGGGCGTGGCAAAAGATGATCTTCACATCAACTTCTGCATCGATCCCATCATCGGTGACCTTTCGGTCAAGGGCGACTTCTGCTGCCACACGGGCGAGAAGTGCTTCGCACGCATCGCCGAACTTATCAAAGCCACCGAGGAGTACAAGCATGTGCGCCTGGTCAACGTATCCGGTGCAACGTTCAGCAACGCAGGTTCGACCATCGTCGAGGAGCTTGCGTTCTCGCTGTCGGCCGCTCACGAGTATCTGGTGCGCCTGATGGAGCAGGGTCTGTCTGTCGATCAGGTTGCACGCAAGATCCGCTTCTCGATGGCCGTTACGTCCAACTACTTCCTCGAAATGGCAAAGTTCCGCGCCGCACGTCTTCTGTGGGCCAACATCGTCAAGGCATATGCTCCCCAGAAGGAGTGCTCATGCAAGATGTTCGCACATGCCACCACGTCGACCTGGAACCAGACCGTATACGACCCCTATGTAAACATGCTGCGCGGCACCACCGAGGCCATGTCGGCTGCCATAGCCGGCGTACACTCGTTGGAGGTAATGCCGTTCGACTACGCTTTCGAGGCTCCCACCGAGTTCTCGATGCGCATAGCCCGCAACGCCGAGCTGCTGCTCAAACACGAGTCGCACATCGATCATGTGGTTGACCCCGCCGGCGGCTCTTACTACATCGAGAACCTCACCAAGAACATCGCCGAGCAGGCATGGGCTCTGTTCCGCGAGATCGAAGACAAGGGCGGTTACATCGAGGCCTTCCGCGCAGGCGTGATTGTCGAGAAGGTCAAGGCCTCGGCTGCAACCAAAGACAAGAATATCGCATCGCGTCGTCTGATACTGCTGGGTGCCAACCAGTATCCCAACTTCACGGAGGTGGCCGACGAGGCCGTAACCGAGCAGACCGTAACGCGCTCATCGAACGAGGGCAACGTCTTGACACCCTACCGCGGTGCCATGGCCTTCGAGCAGATGCGACTCACTGTCGATCGCAGCGGCAAGACCCCCACGGCGTTCATGCTCACATGCGGCTCGCTGTCGATGGCACGTGCACGTGCACAATTCTCTTGCAACTTCTTCGCTTGCGCAGGTATCCGCGTAGTGGACAATACGTTCTTCAAGTCGATCGAAGAGGGCGTCGAGGCAGCCGTTGCCTCGAAGGCCGAGATCGTCGTAATCTGCGCGTCGGACGACGACTATGCAGAGGTGGCTCCCAAGATCAAGGAGCTGTTGGCCGACCGTGCCATTCTGGTTGTCGCCGGTGCTCCGGCATGCACGCCCGAATTGGAGGCACAGGGCATCACCAACTTCATCAACGTCAAGAGCAACGTATTGGAGACATTGAAAGATTATTTGAAAAAACTGGGTATTTAACGATAGCAAGCAATGAGAGCAAAATTTTCAGAATTAGCATATAACGGTGCCGAGGGCAAAGCCTGCTGCGCCGATCAGAGCACCTCGCAGCAGGAGTGGCTGACTGCCGAGAGAATACCCGTCAAGGTAGACTACACGGCAGAAGATCTGGAAGGCATGGAGCACCTCAACTATGCCGCAGGTATCGCTCCGTTCCTGCGCGGTCCCTACTCTACGATGTACGTGATGCGTCCCTGGACGATCCGTCAGTACGCAGGTTTCTCGACCGCCGAGGAGTCTAACGCATTCTACCGCCGCAACCTCGCAGCAGGCCAGAAGGGTCTGTCGGTTGCATTCGACCTTGCCACACACCGCGGCTACGATGCCGATCACCCGCGCGTGGTGGGCGACGTCGGCAAGGCCGGCGTATCGATCTGCTCGGTCGAGGACATGAAGGTGCTGTTCAACGGTATTCCGCTCGACAAGATGTCGGTGTCGATGACCATGAACGGTGCCGTGCTGCCCGTGTTGGCATTCTACATCGTAGCAGGCTTGGAGCAGGGCTGCACGCTCGACCAGCTGGCCGGTACGATCCAGAACGATATCCTCAAAGAGTTCATGGTGCGTAACACCTATATTTATCCGCCCGAGTTCTCGATGAAGATCATCGCCGACATCTTCGAGTACACGTCGCAGAACATGCCCAAGTTCAACTCGATCTCGATTTCGGGTTACCACATGCAGGAGGCAGGTGCTACGGCCGACATCGAGCTGGCCTATACGCTGGCCGACGGCTTGGAGTATCTGCGCGCAGGTATCAACGCCGGCATGTCGATCGATGCTTTCGCACCGCGTCTGTCGTTCTTCTGGGCTATCGGCATGAACCACTTCATGGAGATCGCCAAGATGCGCGCCGCACGTCTTTTGTGGGCCAAGATCGTCAAGCAGTTCGATCCCAAGAATCCCAAGTCGCTGGCTCTGCGTACACACTCGCAGACCTCAGGCTGGTCGCTTACGGAGCAGGATCCGTTCAACAATGTTGCACGTACAGCCATCGAGGCTATGGGTGCGGCTCTCGGTCATACTCAGTCGCTGCACACCAATGCACTCGACGAGGCCATCGCACTGCCCACCGACTTCTCAGCCCGTATCGCACGTAACACGCAGATTTACATTCAGGAGGAGACCAACGTCTGCCGCTCTGTCGATCCGTGGGCTGGCTCTTATTATGTTGAGTCGCTCACCAACGAGATCGCTCACAAGGCATGGGCTCACATCGAGGAGGTGGAGAAGCTCGGCGGTATGGCCAAGGCCATCGAGACCGGTATCCCCAAGCTGCGTATCGAGGAGGCTGCCGCCCGCAAGCAGGCACGCATCGACTCTGGCAGCGAGAAGATCATCGGTATCAACGAGTTCCGTCTCGAAAAGGAGGCTCCGATCGATATCCTTGCAGTAGATAATACGGCCGTTCGCGAGAGCCAGATCAAGCGTCTGAAAGAGCTTCGTGCAACGCGCGACAACGCCGCCGTGGAGAAGGCTTTGGAGGCCATCACCGAGTGCGTACGCACCGGCAAGGGCAACCTGCTGGCACTGGCCGTCGAGGCTGCCAAGGTTCGCGCTTCGCTGGGCGAGATCTCTGACGCCTGCGAGAAGGTCGTAGGCCGCTACAAAGCAGTTATCAGATTGAATTCAGGAGTATATAGTGCAGAGGTGAAGTCGGATTCTAAGTTCGCGCAGGCCAAGGAGCTGTGCGCACAGTTCGCAAAGAAAGAGGGTCGTCAGCCCCGTATCATGATCGCCAAGCTCGGTCAGGACGGTCACGACCGCGGTGCCAAGGTCGTAGCTACTGGTTATGCCGACATCGGCTTCGACGTCGACATGGGACCGTTGTTCCAGACTCCGGAGGAGGCTGCAAAGCAGGCCGTCGAGAACGACGTTCACGTAGTGGGCGTATCGTCGCTTGCCGCAGGTCACCTGACTCTGGTTCCGCAGATCATCGCCGAGTTGAAGAAGCTGGGACGCGAAGACATCGTCGTTATCGTCGGCGGTGTGATCCCCGCTCAGGACTACGATGAGCTTTATCGCGACGGTGCCGCCGCCATCTTCGGCCCCGGTACTCCGATCGCCGATGCGGCAATCAAGATCTTGGAGATCCTTATGGCCGAGTAATCGCGCTGCAATCCAGGAATCATGTGTTCGCGGAGAGACCTTGTTCGAGGTCTCTCCGCTTTTTTTCAGGCATATGCTCGTCATGCAGAACAAAGCTGCGCGGAGCGAGCATCTGGGAAAGGCTCGGCCTGCAACACGACTGTTGAATAAAGACTTAACTGTGGAAATCGTCGCGCACAGATTTCTCGCCGACGCTCAAAATGACAAACGCTGTCACTCCGAGGAGCCGCAGGCGACGTAGAAGTCGTTTCTGAATTGTCACTCCGAGGAGCAGGCAAAGACTGCGACGTGGGAGTCTCGCTGTCAGGAGCACTTGCCGCTCCAAAAGAGATTCTCACGTCGGACATGCGTCCTCCTCAGAATGACAACACCGTAATGTCATGCTTAACGCCACTACCCTCTTTTTCATCAAAACGCCACAGATGCGACGTGACGACAGAGTGAAGCGATGGGACGTACTTAGTATACTTCCCATTGCTGAACGACAAGGCGCGGCAGTAGAATGCCGCTTTTCACGGAAAACAGACTAAGCACCACAACCCCACTTTTTCGTCAAAAGGCGTTAGTAGCGGTGCCGACATGAAATTGGCGCGGATAGG
>CAMWTS010000009.1 GCA_947177225.1 uncultured Alistipes sp.
CTTTTCACGGAAAACCTCCAAAGAACCACAAACCTACTTTTTCGTCAAAAGCGGTTAGTTGCAACGCGCAACGAAAAGTGCCCGGATAGGCTGTACTGGCGTACTGCCTATTCGGGCAATTGAGCGAGCGGAAGCAGAATGCCGCTTTTCACGAAAAAGAAAAGGCTTTCGGAGATTATGTATACCCCCGAAAGCCAAAACCCGTGCAGACCCTGTAAGCCGAGTTCTGTACTCCGCAGAAGCGGAGCCTCTATCATTTATCTACGACTGCAATCTCTCGCAGCCTCCAGCAACCTACCCCTCGACATCGGGCGAGCAACCCTTAATTGTCGATATACATGGTCTTGCAACCCACGAGGCGTACGGCCGAGGAGTATCGCTACCCTCGCGGTGGGCTCTTACCCCGCCTTTTCACCCTTACCTCCCATAAGGGAGGCGGTCGTTCTCTGTTACGCTACTACACCCTCACGGACATCAAGTCGTTAGCTTGCGTGGCGCTCTGTGTTGCTCGGACTTTCCTCCCCCGTCCCAAGACGGCAGCGATAGAGCGTGTCTGCACGTTGTCATACTATTTCACCGCGGCCGACATACCGGCAGGCATGCCACACGGCGACCGGGAAGGAGCTATTTTCCCGTCTCCGGTTTTATATCCTTAATCCGCAGCTGCGTGCTCACCGTGCCGCGATAGTGGTTCTCGACAATCTGATAGCACACCGACACGGGACGCCCCGAACGCACCCACTCGTAGTGCGTGGGCTGCTGGAAAGCTATCGACGGAATCGTCGTATAGGGCTTCTGCCGCTGCGTCAGATCCATGCGCAGATGGTCGCACTCGGCACCCACCAGCTTGGCATCGCCGCGGTTGCAGGCTCCGCGCGTCATGAAGACAGGAGCCGTATTGCCGGGGCCGAACGGCTGGAAACGGTTGAGCTGACGATGGAACTCGCCCGTGATGTCCGAGAACAGCAGTTCGCTGTCGACATCTACCTGCGGCACCAGTATCGCCGGATCTATATTTCGTTCGACATAATCGTTGAACCGCTCGGTAAACTTCGCCACATTCTCCTCACGCATGGTAAGACCTGCGGCATACATGTGTCCGCCGAAGTTCTCCAACAGATCCGAGCACGACTCCACAGCCTGATAGAGATCGAAGCCCTGCACCGAGCGAGCCGACCCCGTCACCAGTCCGTTGCTCTTGGTCAGCACCACCGTCGGACGGTAGTAGCTCTCGATGAGTCGCGAGGCGACGATACCCACGATGCCCTTCATCCACTTGGGATTGTAGATCACCGTGCTCTTCATCGACTTCAACTGCGGATTCGACTCGATGAAGTCGTGCGCCTCCTGCGTCACGCTGCGATCGATGCTCTTGCGATCCTGATTGAACGAGTCGATGACATTGCCGAACTTCTGCGCCTCGCGCTCGTTACCCTCGATCAGAAGGCTCACGGCGGCGTGTCCGCCCGACGGTGCGGCATTCTCGTCCTCTTCGTCCATGCGCATGCGTCCTGCGGCGTTGATGCGCGGTCCGATCTTGAAGACGATATCGTCGATGGTGATGTCGTGTCCCTCCAAGCCGCATATCTTGATTATCGACAGCAGCCCTTTCGAGGGCGACGAGTTGAGTTTGCGCAGACCGTAATAGGCCAATATGCGATTCTCATCGACCAGCGGGACTATATCCGAGGCTATGCTCACCACCAGAAGATCCAACAGATGTTCGATCTTCGAGAACGGAATGCCGTTCTTGCGCGAGTATGCCTCCACTAACTTGAATCCTACGCCGCACCCCGACAACTCATCGAACGGATAGGTGCAATCGGTGCGCTTGGGATCCAGAACAGCCACTGCCGCCGGTATCTCGTCGGCAGGGAGATGATGGTCGCAGATGATGAAATCCACGCCCCTTTCCTTTGCATAGGCAACCTTCTCTACGGCCTTAATGCCGCAATCCAGAGCTATGACCAGCTTGACGCCCTTGCGTACTGCGTGGTCGATGCTGCGGATCGATATGCCGTAACCGTCGACATACCGGTCGGGAATGTAAAACAACAGGTCCTTGTGACCTATCTGGCTCAGAAACTTGTAGACCAGCGACACAGCCGTCGTACCGTCTACATCGTAGTCGCCGTAGATCATCACCTTCTCGTGATCTCTTACGGCCTGCTCCACGCGCGCCACCGCCCGATCCATATCCTTCATAAGGAAGGGATCGTGCAGATCGGACAGCTGCGGCGAGAAGAACTTCTTCGCCTTTTCCACGGTGTCTATGCCTCTCTGTACAAGCAGGTTCGTAAGCACGGGGGACATAGACAGGCGTGAAGACAACTCCTCCACCGCCCGCGGATCGCCCTGCGGCCTTACGACCCATCTCTTCTCTATGGGCATAATACTTAATTTTTATATATTTTAACATTCAAATTTTTGCTTAAACAATTAATAAACGGCTCTTTCACTGCGTTTATTGTCACCTCGCAGCCCAGCTCGCGCGAAAGCGACGTGGTGCCGCGATCGGCAAATCCGCACGGGTTGATCGCATCGAACCAGCGCAAATCGGTTGCCACATTCAGCGCAAGGCCGTGCATAGTTACCGAGTGCGAGGCCTTGACACCCAGGGCACACAGCTTTCTGAGCGTTCGCCCCTGGCCGATCCACACGCCCGAAGCACCCTCCGAACGGTGAGCCTCGATGCCCATTTCGGCCGCGAGATCGATTACCGTCTGCTCCAACGCCCCGATGTAGTGGCGTATGCCCAGTCCCACGCGGTCGAGGTCGATTATAGGGTAGCATACCAGCTGTCCAGGCCCGTGAAAGGTTATGTCGCCTCCGCGATCTATGCGATACAGCTCGGCACCCATGGCATGCAGATGCTCCTCCGAAAGCAGCATGTTGGCAGGATTGCCGCTCTTGCCCAGCGTATATACGGCCGGGTGCTCCACGATGAGCAGAGTGCCTGCTTCGTCATCGGGCTGAGTATGCGAGAGCTTGGCGGCACACAACGCTTCGAACAGCGACCGTTGCAACGCCCAACACTCGCCGTAAGCCATCGTACCCAGATCTCTAAACTCTACGTTCATACACTCTTCACAGCTTCCAAAGCGGTATCGGCCAAATACGACGACCGCACCAGAGGTGCGCTCGCGCAGTAGCTGAAACCCATTTCGAGAGCTCGAAGACGGTACCATTCAAACTTTTGGGGAGTAATATACGCCGCAACGGGGTGGTGCTCCTTCGTAGGTTGAAGATATTGACCGATGGTGACTATCCGCACGCCTGCCTCACGCAGGTCTGACAATGCGGCCAGCACCTCTTCATCGCTCTCGCCCAAACCGACCATAAGGCCGCTTTTGGCGACTGCTCCGCTCTGTGCTATATGGCGCAGAGTAGCCAGCGACGTGGCATACTTGGCGCGCGAGCGCACTTCGGGAGTCAATCGCTCGACGGTTTCGATGTTGTGCCCCACGATATCGGGGCGCGACGCCAGCACAATGTCTATCAACTCAGTGCGAGCGTCCAAATCGGAAATAAGGAGCTCAATCGTTGCGTCGGGATTATCTTTGCGTATGACCTCCACCGTCCGCGCCCAATGTCGGGCACCGTGGTCGGGCAGGTCGTCACGCGTTACAGATGTCACCACGACATGCCTCAGCTGCATCAGCCGCACACTCTCGGCCACATGCTCCGGCTCCGCCTCGTCCAGAGGCAGCGGCCGTCCGCTGCGTGTAGCGCAAAACCGACAGCTGCGCGTGCATATGTCGCCCATAATCATGAATGTAGCCGTCCTGCGGCTCCAACATTCAGCCTTGTTGGGACACATGCCGCTGCTGCATATGGTATGCAGACAGTGCCCCTCGACGATACGCTCCACCTCGGCAGAGGTCGCATCGCTGCGGAGTCTGATCTTCAACCAATCCGGTTTTCTCAGTACGACGTTTTTGTCATGCACCTTCGGCATTTAAGTTCATTATTTTCCAATTGACGCAAATATACAAAAAAAATCAAATTCCGGGAAACCATATAGTGTTTTTCATCTATTTTTTTTATCGACTGTGCCCGTAACACCCCGAGCAGGCACAGACATACGACCCGGCCGCAAGCGACAGCCGACGAGTCGTGCTCCATGCGGGGCATGACAAGGTCTGTAAAACGCCTTATGTCGTGCTTGGCAAGCTATACGGGATTAAACTGCTTTATACGGCTTGTCATGTCGAACGAACGTGATACATCTGGGGTAGACAAGACCAGCGACATGCTGGCAACTAAAAAACATGACAGCGGAAATCATCACGCAGAGATTTCTCGCCGACGCTCGAAATGACAAAACGCTGTCACTCCGAGGAGCGACACAGTCGCGACGTGGGAGTCTCGCTGGCGGAAGCGCAGTTTGCCACACCAAAAGAGATTCTCACGTCGCGGCCATTGGCCGCTCCTCAGAATGACAACACCGTCCTGTCATGTCGAACGAAGGTGAGACATCTGGGAAAGACAAGACCGGCAGCATGTTAAAAGACAGTGGAAATTGTCGCGCACAGATTTCTCGCTTACGCTCGAAATGACATATCAATGGAAATAGTCGACCAAAGATATATGCGTCACTTTTTCGTCAAAAGCGGTAGTATACAACGCAAATGAAGATCGCCCAGATGGGACATACTAACGTATTTCCCATTTGGGCGAGCAAGTGCGCGGCAGCAGAATGCCGCTTTTCACGGAAAACAGCCTAAGAACCACAAACCCCATTTTTCGTCAAAAGGCGTTAGTAGCGGTGCCGACATGAAATTGGCGCGGATAGGCTGTACTAACCCGTACTGCCTATTCGCGCCAATAATTGAGGTGACGCTAATGATGCCTTTTCACGAAAAAGATCGCGAAAAACTCATGAAAAGGTCAAAGTTTAACAATAGACTTAACCGGCGCAATCCGCTCCAAACGAGCTGCTCCGCCAAGTTCTTCAAGCTCGACTATGAAGATGAACTCCTTGATTTTAACGGAGTACTGTTTGCCGTCGCGGCAGATTGAGAGCTGCGACAACGACTCGGCCACACCCTCGGCGGTACCGCCGGTAGCCAAAACATCGTCGATGACGGTTATCTCAAACACATCGCCGTTGGGGACGCCCGCAGCTATATCGCTCTCACGATAATAGAGTTTGTCGAAACCATACTCCTTGACAATCTTCACCTCGTGCAGATCGCCCTCGGCAAAGGGCAGCTTGCCGCTCTTGCGCACCGGAATGATGTTATGGACAGTGGGGCTGACGATCAGCAGCGGTGCGGCGAAGAGGAATCCGCGAGCCTCAGGTGCGGCGATATTGGGAGCGGTAGTACACTCGGCAATGCGGTCGATGAGGCAGCGATAGACGTCTTTATCTTGAAGATAGGGTATGATGTCGATGAAGTTGATTCCCTCCTTGGGGAAATCCTTGTAGAATTTGAGGACAGATTTAATATCCATTGGTTTAAGGTTTTTGATTATCCTTTTGCAAATATAGGCAATAAAAGCGGAGATTGCAAATACGATCTTCCACAGCAGGCCGGCTTAGCGCGAAGCCACGCCCAGCACACCCTCCGAAGAGCGTGCCCACACGCCCTGAGCGCGCAGCACCTGCTCGACGATATCGCGCACGGCACCGTGGCCGCCATCGTACTCCGAGACGTAACGCGAAGCCTCTATAACCTCCGAGCAGGCATCGGCCGGACATACGGGAATACCCACGCGACGCATGCAATCCAAATCGGGAATGTCGTCGCCCATATATATCACTTCGGCCGGATCGAGTTCGTTTTCGGCGATGAACTCGTCGATGGCCGCAATCTTGTTCATGCAGTTGAGATACATGCGGCTGATGCCGAGCATCTCCAAACGGCGGCGCAACATCTCGCCGCGTCCGCCCGAAATGATGCAGATCTTATATCCCAGTTTTATGGCATATGCCACCGCATAGCCGTCCTTGGCATGATAACGGCGTATGAAATCGCCGTCGGGCGTAGGTATGATACCGCCGTCGGTCATCACGCCGTCGACGTCGAACACAAACGCCTTGACACGTGCTATGTCCTCTTTGAAGTTTCCCATATGCTTTCCGTTATATCGTTATAAATTTTCTGTCGCAAAGGATCGCCTTCGAGCATGTGCATATGCGCACCGCACACTTCGCCGTCGCCCCTGACAGCCGGACCCGTCTGCACCAGATCGGGCGACGGCGAAGCGACAGCCTTTTCGGCTGTCTCCATTATCAACGGACGCAGTATGTCGAACGACAGACCCTCGCGCTCGACGATGCGTGCCGCAATGCCGTAGAGATGATTCGGGAAGTTGTTGACAAGCACACCGGCCAGATGTATCACCCTGCGCCGCTCCGAGTCGGCATAGTCGACGCGTGTGCTGAGCATGCGCGCAAAGGCGAACAGCCGCTGGCGCACGTCGTCGCTATCGGCCTCGATGAATATGGGCACATGCGCCAAATCGATGCGGCGGCCTGAGGTGAAACTCTGCAATGCGTAGAGAATACCTCTGTTACGGAGTTTGTCGGGCAGAGTCCGCAACGGCATGCTGCCTGCCGTATGTACGACGATGGCATCGTCGGGGAATGGCAGCGAAGCGGCCACCTCGGCTATGGCCTTGTCGCTAACGGCTATGATATAGATCTCGGCCAAGGCCAGGCGTGCCGGATCATCGGTCCACGCCGTGGAGGTCTGGGCGGCGATCTCCGAACCGCGCATGGGGTTGCGTGCGAATATCTGGCGCAGCTCGACGCCCGCCGACGAGGAGAGAGTCATGGCAAACGATTCGGCCACATTGCCGCTGCCGACAACAACCACGCTTATATCGCGGCCGTCGGGCGCGAGCGGACGCAGCGAGCTGCGGCGTTCGCTGTCGAAACGAGCCATGTTCTGAGCGGCGAACGACAGTTCGCAGCCCAGCAGCACTATCTGCCACGACACTTGCAGCCAGATGATGAAAAGGGGCAATGCGGCGAAACTGCCGTATATGGCATTGTAGGCCGACATGAAGCCCTGCACATAGACATAGCCCCACTGCCACAGCGCCAGCACCACTCCGGCAATGACACCGGCACGCCACGCATTGCGCAGCCGCACCTTGGTATGAGGTATGTATTTATAGAGCAGCGAGGTGGCCAGACATGCCACAGCCAGCGAAATCAGGCGCGTAAGCAGAAAATGCGTTCGCGAGTCGAGACCGAAGGCGGCAAAAGCATTGTAGGCTATCGATGTCGACAATCCCCACAAAGCAGGCACGACCAGAGCCACGGCAAGATAGGCCGGGTAACGGAATATTATCTTGCGGCGGCGAGGCACCTCCCATATAGTGTTGAACGCCGCCTCCACCGAGTCGAATACACGGAATACCGCCCACAGCAGCGTCACCACGCCGAAGCCGGCCAGTACGCCGCCGTGCATGTTGTCGGCTGCGGCACCGGCGAAATCGAGCAGGCGGTCGAGCTCCTCGTGCGAATCGGGAAACAACGAATAGAGGCTCATCACCAGCGGCTGCAATCCGCCCAGAGCATGCACCACCACGAAGGCCAGTGCGAGAATAGGTATCACGGCAAAGGTAGTGTAGAGCGTCAGAGCCGCGCTCTGCATCATTGTTCGGTGGGTGTTAGTACCGCGCAGGGTGTAGAAGAGAAGTTTATAGGTCGCTACAAGCCGCGAGGCGACAGCCCCCGACAGTTCGCCGTGTTCCAGACGAAACACCGTGTCGGTCAGAAATCTCTTTATCGTACGATACCACCTCTTCATGCGCTGCGGTTGTTTGCTCTCTGCAAAGTTATCTATTTTAGTCGAATCGCCCAAGTTTTGCCGCCTATATCGGTGAAAGCTATCCTCACGTCTGCACCCGGACGCAACGCTGCGGCACGGCGTATGGCATCGACCGAAAGCCGGCAATCGCGTTTGAGCACCTCCACACCCACACCGGCATAGCGTCTGCGCAGTGCTTTGGGGCGATACTCCTCTATCTCGGCTATCTCGTCCACACGTCCCAGAAGCGTTCTCTGCGGCAACTCACGGCAAAAGGCATACCCTCCCGCACTCCACATCGAGGCTTCTGCACCCAGCGAATCGATGGCGCGGCGCGCTTTGAGCAGCGACACGTCGGGCGTAATCAGATAACGCCAACCCGCATCGGCACGAAAAGGTTCGCCGCACGGCTCCGCATGCGTAGCATCTGACGGGAAAGAGCACTCGCCCTGCCCCAGTGCCACAGCATGGAGCATATCCGGCTCTTCGCCGGTATAGATGTCGACCTCCTTGCACTCGCCGCCGAGCGATACGACCTCGACGCGGCACGGCGAGAATAGGCGAAAGGCCTCGTCGCAGTCGAACAGCGGCGAGCACTTCACCGCCATACGCGGCGCAAGCAGCGCAAGCCGCTCCCGCAGCGACAGCACATCGGGCGAGCAGTGCTCCATGCAGACCATCTTGCGGCCGTCGGCATCGCGACGGTCGGGATCGACATATATCCAGTCGAAACGCTCACTGCAAGAGCCTACCCACTCCTCGGCCGAGGCACAGACGACTTCGACATTTCCTATACCCAGTCTCGAAAAATTCTCGCGCGCCACGGCAGCCAGCACTTCGTCGCGCTCCACAGCCACCACACGCTCGAAACGGCGGCTCAAAGCCGCAGCATCGACACCCAGGCCGCAAGTCAGATCGACAACACTATGCCCCGATATCGGTTTATGGGCAGCACACACCTCGCTCGAAGACTGTTCGAAGGCGCGCGGCGGAATGATACAGCGCGCAGCATACATGGCCGGCAGCTTATCCGCGGCACGTTGCAGATACTTCACCTGCGTAGCTACCAGCGAGGCGTGCGGCACACGTTTGTCGAGCGCAATATCGGTCGGACGCCGCGAGAGATTGGCCTCGACGGCCTCGCGCAACTCGTCGCGGCACAGCAGATCAATGTCGGATATAGTCATCATAGTCGGGCAAAGTTACCTTTTTTTTCCGATCTGCGCTCCATATGACAAGGGTAATCGCCACAAACAACACATATGCCGCAATAGCCTCGCCCATATCCATGCGCCAATCGGCCGCGCACCACTCCCTGTCGAAACACTCCGCAACGGCATTCTGCAAGCCTGCCGCATGATCGAGAAGCGTTCGCAGCGGTGCGGCCAGCCACCCTTCGGGCAGCAATATCGCCACCGCTCCCAAGGCCACAATGACCGTGGCGGTCAATATCGCCATCGGACTTACGACAATCCCCGCCCACGACACATAACCGAAGATATGCGACACCACGGGCATAGTCCAGAGCGCAGCGCACAGACCCACGACAACAGCGGCTAAAAGAGCATCGACAGCCCTGCGCCCGCAGCGCAGACGGACAGAGAGCGGCACACCCCACAGCAGAATCCCCGCCACGGCCAGGGCAGAGAGCTGAAACCCCGTATCGAACAGATACGACGAATCGAAGATCAGCATAAGAAACACCGTCGCAGCCAGAGCGTTGATCGACGAGCAGACCGACGATGCCGCCAGCGACAATTGCAAAATGGTGAACATCGTGGCCGCGCGCACCACGCTGGGCGACATGCCTCCCATCACCGCAAACACCCATATGGCAGCCACAACCATCACATTGCGCACCACATGCCCGCCGTGCAACAGCGACAACCACGCCAGCAACATGTTGACCGCCATGGCTACTATGCCCAGATGAAGCCCCGACAGAGCCAGCACGTGTGCAATCCCCGAACGCGCATAACTGCGCCGCAGCTCCGGCGAGATACCCGCACGCGACCCCGTAGTCATGGCCTCGACCACCGCACGCTCCGGTTCGCGCAGTCCCAAAGCCCGTATGCGCGCAACGGCCGCAGCCTGCAACGACGAGACAGCCGCCCTATCCATATGCAATATATTTCCCGCGCCAATAGATAGAGAACCTACATAGCCGCGCCGACGCATCATCGCCGAGTAATCGGCATGACGCGATATGTGTTCCGAAAGAGAGGCTTCAACCGTGAGACAGTCCCCGCAGGCCACCGAGTCGCACCCTATCCATAGCCATACTCTGTCGCTGGCCGAACGGCTACGACCCATGTCGCGCCACTTAGTGATGCGCCCCTCGGCCACAGCATAATCGCCACGGTCGGCAGGCTCCGCCACAACCTCCACACGCATGACGACACTGCGCCCGTATGGCACCGTCGCCAGCGGACGGTGCAACTCGGGGAGCATCATGCCGGCAAGCACCAGTGCCGCCGCAACATACGCCATGCCCGAACGCCGGCGGCTGCACACATATCCCATCACACAACACAATGAAAACCCCGCCGCAGCAAACCAAACCGGCAGCTGCCATCTCTCGCCCGACAGAATGCCGGCCGCAAGCGCGACAACGGCACTCGCCATCGGCATGTCGGACAATCGGCCTGTTATGTTAGAGAGTCTCAGCAGCAATACAATAGATTATTTTACGCAAAGATACTCTTTTTTCGCAAAAACCGCTGCCGACCGGCAAAGTATAAGCCCAAGGCCAAACCAGAGAAAATACCAGACCTGCGATATGTGGCTGAATAAAGACGTGACAATGGAAATAGTCGCACACAGATTTCTCGCTCGCGCTCGAAATGACATGTCAATGGAAATCGCACACCAAGCCCCCCCTTTTTTCGTCAAAAGGCGTTAGTTATAAGCCGCAACGAAAAATGTCCGGACGGGTAGTACTGTACGTACGTCCCGTTCGGACATTTGAGTGAGAGGCAGTAAATGACGTCTTTTCACGGAGAACAGCCTAAGAACCACAAACCATCTTTTTCGGCAAAAGGCGTTAGTAGCGGTGCCGACATGAAATTGGCGCGGATAGGTTGTACTCGATGTACTACCTATTCACGCCAATGATTGAGGTGACGCTAATGACGCCTTTTGACGAAAAAGATTTTCACGAAATCACTACCAGAGCGATTCATTGAACACCGTCTTCGGCGCATTGGGGACATTGACGAAGAAGGTCTGTCCGGTGAGACGCTCGATCTCGGCAACACTCATGGCCTGAGGCGTGGCAGAGGAGTTGTGCTCCACCCAATAGCCTATGCACTTCAATTCAGAGGCCGAGCAGGCCGTGACGGATTTGCCCGTATTACCGCTGACGGTGCGCAACATCACCTTATAGTAGTGTGTCGGCACGGGGCACGTCTTTCCGTCGTTGTTGACAGCCGTGGTATTGTAGTTGGCGAAATGACAGCCAGACACGCAGTAGAGCGTATCGCTGCATATCCACGCACTTCGCTCGTTCTCCTCCAACTGCGCCCACTTGCCGCCGTTGAGAGTCTGATTCTGCGGCGTCATGTTGGTGTAGTAGTTGGTCTGCTTGCGCGCCAATGCCGTAACCTTGCGTTGAGCCTTGGCAATCTGGTGGCCGCGGCTGTAACCGACATAGGTGTTGCTCACCTGCTGCGAAGACGAGAATGCCGGATCGATAGCGAACGTCTCGCTCGTATTGCTGCCCGACGTATACCATGTGTGCATGGGATATGCCACCCACAATGCAACATAGTGAGCCGGATCGTAGCAGATCGAGTAGTTGCGACGATATGATCCGTCGGCCTGTTTGTCAGCATCGGTTATGAGCTTTACGCAAGCCGAGTAGGTCTCGACGAGCTCTCCGTCGGAAGTTGCCGCCGGCAGCTCTGCCCAAGGCTTGTCGAATGCTGCTGTTCCCGTGGTAGGGGTCGGCTCGATGGCGGGAGGATCGACCTCGCCGCCACCTTCGCCACCCGGAGTTCAATTTGCGTAGGTAACCTCTACCGTCTTAATGTACATTGCATTACCCGAAATGATATACAGCGAGTTATATGTCGTATCGAGAGTCGTAAGATCGAACTCGAAATAACTTTCGCCGCCAGATGTTATGGTCATCGTCGGGTTAGTCGTCGTCGCCGTCGTATTGAGATACAGCTTATACCCAGATTTATATGTGGTAGAAGTCGTGACCTTGACGCTCGTAATAGCAGAACCCATGTCAGGGATCTTTATATAGCCCTTGGTGCCATTGATCTGTATACCGTTGTTGTTCTTGGCCGCTTTCCAGCTCCAACCTTCGTCATTGCTGCCCTCACTATAACCGTTGCTCAACTTATCCTGAATATCGGCGTAATTAAGCGTTGCAGTAGCACCCGAATTGCCCGAGATGGCAACTGCGATACGATATGCAGTACCGTTGAAATCGAGATCGATCCAACCGCTCTCACCCTCCTCGGCAACAGTGAAAGTGACGGCTGCATTCGCTATCGAAGCCGAGGTAACCACAGTACCGTCGACATCTACGAGGACGTTCTTCTCCGAAGCATTGCGCAGCTGGTATACGTCGTTTTCGGTATAAGTACCGGCAGCAGCCACAGCGATCTCATTTTTGAGAAGCTTGAAATCTGGCATATTGTCGATATAGACCGGAATGATCTGCAAATCGTTAGTCATCGACGCGTTATTGTCGTAGAATGCGAAGCGCGGGCTCGACGAATTGAATCCCAAAACACGACCGGCCGTAGAGTTGACCGAGATATTGTATTTTTCGCCACCGGCAGTCTGTATCTTCAACTCGGTGGCAGCATCTTTCAAATAGCAGCTCTTGGCAGCCGTACAGTTAATGAACTGCCCGTTGAGTTTAGAGCTGATGTTATAGGTGCCATTAGCGTTCTGGCTGATGTACCATACGGCCTTATCTTCGCTGATAGACAACTTGCGGTTTTCACCTTCGCCGACCCATGTATTGGGCAAAGCAGTATAGCCGAGCGCACTGCCGATCACATCGCTTGTCATCATCGAATCATCGGTTGCAATGACATAGTAACCGTCGGCGATGGCGTCAGCCTCGCCGGCCTTAACCGTAGCAGTGTCGTCGATATTGACAGTCAGCTGATTGCGACGCGTGTTCTTGAATGCGACCTCGCGCGACATCTCAACCTGCTTTGTGATGACCGTACCGGCGGTGGTGCGTATGGTGAAGGTAACGACATCGCCGCTCGACAAAACAATGGGAGCCGTCACGATCCAGGCACTGAAATCGGCGTTTACGGCCGGCGTATCGCTCAGCATCACCTGTACGGAGCTGGCGCGTGCGCTGTCGAAGAACTCCGAATTATCGGTGTTGAGCTCGTTGCCGTCGACATCGACATAGCGGAACGTCTCGGGATTGAAGTAGAAGTTACCGGCCAGATACTTGGTGGTATTCGGAGAATCGACATGGAACGTGATCGAGCGAACCTTCTCGTCGCTGCCGACAAGCTCGCTGTTGCTGATTACGTATTTGATCTGCGAAACGGCAACCGGACGACCGAAACGTACGTCGACGATATTCTTCTCGGTGGCCGAGACCTCAACGTCGTAGAGGTTGTCGGCGATGAGAATATCGGCCTCGGGATCGAACGAGGTCGACGGAGCCTCCTGGCGCGATTTGAGCGTCAGGGCGAATGCCTGAATCTGATTGTTTTCATTGCGCACGTGTCCGTCGCTCCAACGAGCCTCTACCGGATAGAAACCCTGAATGGTGCGGGTGGTACCGTCGGGACGCATGCCCGAAAGCTGGAACTGAGCGATGTTGTCCGCGCCGATCTCGATCTGAGAGATACGGCCGATACCGTTCGAATAGAACACGGCATTGTCAGATGCAGACCACTTGATCTGATTGATCGCCGGATCGAATTCGGTACGCGTATCGCCTATTATGCCGTCAGTACGCAGAGTAAGCGTCATGCCATCATCGGGACGCGGGGTATCGATATCGTTGTCAGCCGAGCAGCCAATCATTGCAGCAGCAGCTACTACCGCTGCAAGAGTATGTAACAAATTGCGTTTCATAGTGCTAAAAATTAAAAAATTAAAACTCACCCATGTCGTTGACATCGTCATAAGCCCAATTCGCACTACCGCTCGAACCGTAGCCGGTCGCCTCAAAACCTCTCTCGAAATGCACTTCAAGAGATTTCAGTTCGGGAGCAATATAAATTTCCCCCCCCCTCAAAATTTCGGTGTTCATAATTTAAATGTGTTATAGTTTAAAGTTAATGTCAAATCGATGGCATACAGAGTGTTATGTACCGAATCCACGGCCAACGACACTGCTGTACGGTCATACGGTTTGTAAAGATATGAAAAATTACGGCGACACACATCACAATCCGCAGATTTTTTATAGACATTTTGTGATAAATTTGTCAAAAACGCCATATAACAACATGCGGGGCTGGCATGCTGCTTATGTGTATCAGGCCAGTCGACAGATTGTTGACACCGGTTCGCTTCGCCCAGAATGACAGAACACAATAAAATGCCACTCCGAGGGAGGGCATTGTCCGACCGCGGGAGTCTCGCCGGCACCCGAAATGAGAAAACGAAGAAACCGATCGCGCGGCGAGAGTTTCGAGATGAAACTTTTTTGTTTCGTTTTTATTGTCGAAACGAAATTTTTGCATACCTTTGTCTCTGACAGCCGTTGCTGCGCAGGGTGCGAACCGAACCGCATGTAAAGCGAAGGCAATAACGGCTCCGGCTGTTGCGGCAGAATGAAATAATTATAACAAAAAACTATATAAAACATGTCACAATTCAACAAATTCCGTTCGATCTATTCCGCAGAGGAGTTGCGTGAGCGTCTGCGCAATATCCGCCACGTCGCACTCGACATGGACGGTACGATCTACATGGGTATGTCGCTTTTCCCCTATACCAAATCGTTCCTTGCCGGATTGAAGGAGTTGGGCGTCAGCTACTCATTCCTCACAAACAACCCCTCGAAATCGATTGCCGACTATCTGCACAAGCTCTCCTCGCTGGGCATAGAGGCCACCGAGGAGGAGATGTACACCACCGCACTGGCCACGATCGACTACATCAAGACCAACTTCCCCGATGCCCGCCGTCTGTTCCTTCTGGGTACGCCGTCGATGATATCGGAGTTCGAGAAGGCCGGATTCGAGTCGACGACCGACGATGCCGACGATGTCCCCGATGTAATAGTGGCAGCTTTCGACATGACACTGCAATACGACCGCCTGTGCCGTGCCGCATGGTGGGTATCGCAGGGCGTGCCCTACATCGCCACCAATCCCGACCGCGTCTGCCCCACCGATCAGCGCGTGGTTCTGGTCGACTGCGGTTCGATATGCAAGTGCATAGAGCACGCCACGGGTCGCCGTCCCGACATCACACTGGGCAAGCCCGACCCCAACATGCTCTCGGGCATACTCCACCGCTACGGTTTGCAGCCCGACCAGATCGCCATGGTGGGCGACCGCATCTACACCGACATAGAGATGGCGCACAACGCCAATGCAATGGGCGTACTGGTGCTGTCGGGCGAGACGACGCTCGAAGTGGCCGATGCCGCCGAAAAGCAGCCGCACATCATATGCGACAATATCGGCGTACTGGGCGAGCTGATAGCCGAAGCGCACAGGTAGGCCGATGCTACGACGGTCTTCAACGCACAGACAGTCCGATTCGCAAGATCGGACTGTTTTTTGCATATTGCGGCAGCGTTATATATATTTGCAGACGAAAATCTTGTGGAGATTATGGAATACTTGCTTTTGGCACTCGGATTGACAATCATCGTGATCGGCGCAATGATCCTCACCGACGGATCGGTGGCACTGGCCGAACGCTTCGGCATGCCGGAGTTCATCATCGGACTGACGGTGGTTGCCGTCGGCACGTCGATGCCGGAGCTGTCGGTAAGCGTATTGTCGGCCATAAAGGGCAACAGCGACATGGCCATAGGCAATGTCGTGGGCTCCAACATATTCAACACATTCGTCATACTGGGCGTATGCGCCATGATCGCCCCGATAGTATTCTCGCGCACCAACATCAGGCGCGACATACCGCTCTGCATAGCAGCCTCGCTGATGCTCGGGATTTTTACTCTCGGTGAGACTGTACACCCCCATTGGAGCAGCAGCATAAGCCGCATCGAGGGCATAGCAATGCTCGTATGCTACGCGGGCATGATATGGTATTCGCTGCATGTAGAGAGCCGCTGCCGCGACAAGGAGTCGGACTATCTGAAAACAAGCGGCAAACGGCGCACTCCGCTGTGGCAGTCGATACTGTTCGTCGTGGCAGGATTGGCCGCGCTGATCTTCGGCGGCGACATGTGCGTACGCAACGCCTCGGCCATAGCCCGCAGTCTCGGTGTCAGCGAATCGGTCATAGCCATAACGATAGTGGCAGGCGGCACGTCGCTGCCCGAACTGGCATCGAGCGTGGCGGCAGTGGTCAAGCACCGCCCGTCGCTGGCACTGGGCAACGTGCTCGGCTCGAATATGGCCAACATACTGTTGGTGCTGGGAGCCAGCGCGACCGTTCGACCGCTCGAACTCAAAGGCGTGACGATGAGCGACATATGGTTTTCGGTGATAGGATCGATTCTGCTTCTGGTATCGGCCGTGGCCATCGGCCGCAACAAGATGACACGCATAGAGGGCGTGCTGATGCTGTCGATATACATAGTATATATCGCCACGCTGCTGCGATGATTCGCCGAGCCTCAACGGCCATAATCACAACACGGCCATAACCGCAACTCCGCTTTCTTTCCGTGCACAAGCGACACGGCCGCGCGCGGCCGTCGGCGACGACGCTCGCCGATAAACACACGAACACACTTCCCGCAATTATGACCGGCAACGGGAATATCGGAGAATTGCGACTTGAAATGGCTGTCACAAAGAGAAATGACTGTCTATAATCGCAAGTGCTGACAGCGTGCTACCGCTTGTCGAAAACAAACGCAGCCGCAAGCTGGAATCGGGATTACTTGGCAACGTTCCAGACCGCGGCGTTGCAGCAAAGACGCTTCGAGATACGCCGCGAGATGGTGACTGCCAAGTGCTTGCCTATGCCCGAGGGCATATCGACCGAGAATGTGACCTTGCCGTTTTGCAGCCATTCGGCATCGTAGTCGGGAAAGACACGGTGTATGGTGGCGGCAAGACGCGGCGTGATGCGTCCGTTTCGGTTCTTGATTCGGTAAAGCGTGCGGGGATCGGGCAGACCGAGCTCCTTGGAGAAGGCGGCTGCCGACAGTTGTTGCTCGCGCAAAATTACAGATATGCGTTCCCAGCAAGGGTTGGTGGTTTGGGTTGCGCTCATGACAGTGAAAGGTCAGTTAGATATTCGACTCCTCGATATCCGGTTTTGCCAACAAAAAAGTGTGGAGCCGATTAGTTTTATCATTAAGCAGTTCTGGTAAACATTACACAATAAAACAATACCCCACACCGAGGAATTATGTATCAAAAAGCATACATAACGACATCGGTAGAGTGCTCGTATCGTTTTATCCTGTGTAGTCGAAATTTACCAGATTCCTTAATGGGATAAAAACCTAAAACACTTTTCCAAAAATATGTGCGTTCTCACAAGGGAACACGACAAAGGTATAAAATGTTTTCTAATAATACAACACGCCATCGGGGGTATTGCACAAAGTTTAAACGCTGTTAAATTGCATATTGCCGCAGATTAATCGTTTGGTTGTCCGTGCAAAATTAAATAAAATATTTTAAATCGTCGCACGAAACATCAAATATTATATTGGCCGACACGCTTTTCTCCGCCCATACGCACCGGTGATGCCAGGGAGGGGAGGCAGTATGCTGCGGATCGAGATGTTATTTTATCTCCGGATTATGATTATTGACACAAAAAAGCTACCTTTGCGAGGTATATGCCCATTATTAAGAGGTGTATGCAACGAACGATGCTCGAAAAATTAGCGAAACAGACTGCAATATACGGTATAAGCACGATAGTCGTCAGGTTTCTCAACTATCTGCTTACGCCCTACTATACGCGCATATTCGACGAGGCCACATACGGCATCGTCACAGACGTCTATGCCTTGATACCTTTTGCCCTGGTGCTGCTGTCGATGGGCATGGAGTCGAGTTACTTCCGCTTTGCGACACGTGCCGAGGAGGCCGGAGGCGATGTGTCTGCGTCCAAACGCAGAGTATTCGCCACCACATGGGGAGTGACATCGCTTGCCGCGATCGTATTCTGCGCAGCGGTAGTTCTGTTGCGCGTGCCGCTGTCGTCGGCCATGGGAGAGGCCTATACCTCTCACACGGAGTATATCGCCGTAGTGGGGGCGATAGTGATGCTCGACGTATGTGCGGTGATACCCTTCTCGCGTCTAAGGGAGCAGGGGCGCGCCATGACATTCGTGGCGTTGAAAGCGGTCAACGTATTGCTGAACGTGGCTCTGGCCATAGCCTTCGGCGTGGCAGGGCTGTACTCCTCGGAGTTCGGCGTGGGCTGGGTCTTCGTCGCCAACCTCGCGGCGAGCGCAGCGACGCTTCTGCTGATACTCTTTACCACAGGCGGCACACTGCCGCGTATCGACAGCAGGCTTCTGGGTCGGATATTGATCTACTCGCTGCCGCTGCTGATAAGCGGTCTTGCCGGCACGGCCAACGAATTCATCGACCGGCAGATGATAAAATATCTCGCACCGGGCGACGGCGCAGCGGCAATGGCCGAGCTGGGAGTCTACGGCGCGATAGTGAAGATCGCGGTGGTGATGACCCTATTCACGCAGATGTACCGCCTGGCGGCCGAACCGTTCTTTCTGGCCAGCTTCAAAAAGAGCGATTTCGTCGAGGCCAACGCCGCGGCGATGAAATACTTCGTCATGGCTTCGATGGTGATATTTGCCGGCATCGTGCTGTTCAAGGATCTGTTCGCTCTGATCGTCGGCGAGAGATTCCGGCAGGGCATAGGCATCTTGCCCGTGGTGCTGGCATCGAACGTCATGAGCGGAATATGGCTCAACCTGTCGTTCTGGTACAAGCGCGAGGAGAAGACCCGCTATGCCGCCTACATCACCTTCCTGGGTCTGAGCGTGACGCTGGCTCTGAGTTTTCTGCTGGTGCCGCGCTGGGGTTATCGGGGTGCCGCATGGGTGCGTTTCGCAGCCGAAGCGGCCATGGTTGCGTGGAGCTATACGCTCTGTCGCAGACACTACCCCATACCATACGATCTGCGTCGCATGGCAGAGTATGTCGCCGTAACGGCAGGCATCTATGCCGTTTCGTATCTTTTGGGCGAAGAGTTGCCGCGAGCAGCTGCCATGGCAGTCAATTGCACGCTCTTTGCCGCAATGTTGCTCTATATAATCCGACGTGAGAGGATCGACGTGAGGGGATTGATCGGAGCCGTAATACACAGGGGAAGAGTATGAGATTTGCCGATATCATAGGACACGACGACCTGAAACGTCATCTGGTGCGCAGCGTCGACGAGGGGCGTGTGAGCCATGCCCAACTCTTTACCGGCGAGGCCGGTTACGGCGCGCTGCCTCTGGCTGTGGCATATGCCCAATATGTCAACTGCCCAAACCGCTCGGGCGGCGATTCGTGCGGCGTGTGCCCGTCGTGCGTGCAGACGGCTCAGATGGCACACCCCGACGTGCACATGGTGTTTCCGGTCAACAAACGCGAAAAGAAGTCGGGCGAGGCGGTGCTGAGCGATCAGTTTCTTCCTCTTTGGCGTGAGATATGGCAGTCGAGCGGCGGTTATTTCTCGTCGCAGCAGTGGTTCGACAAACTCGATCTGGGCAAGACGATGAAAGGACTCATTACGGCCAAGGAGTCGGACGAGATCATACGCAAACTCTCGTTCAAGAGCTTCTCGTCGGAGTACAAGGTGATGATCGTGTGGCTGCCCGAGCTGATGAACGGCGAGGCGGCCAACAAGATATTGAAGATATTGGAGGAGCCGTGGGAAAAGACACTGTTCCTGCTCGTGGCCGAACGGCCGGAGCTGCTGCTGCCGACGATCGTTTCGCGCACCCAGCAGGTGTCGGTGGGACGCATTGCCACGGAGGCATTGGAGAGTGTGGCTGCGGCAGGCGGCGTGACCGATCGCGCGACGGCACACGGCATGGCACGCCTTGCCGGCGGCGACATGCTCGAACTGCGCAGCCTGATGCGCGGCGAGACCGATGCCATGCGCCGCGAGTGCTTCGAGCTGTTCTGCTCGCTGATGCGTTTGAGCTACAACGACAAACACTTGGAGCTGATGAGCTGGGCCGACGACGTGAGCGACCTCTCGCGCGAGGGGCAGCGGGCATTTCTGTCGAATGCCGCGCGTCTTCTGAGAGAGAGCTATATGATACACGCCGGAGCTTCGTCGATAAGTTACCTTTGGGGCGAGGAGGCCGATTTCTGCCGCAAGTTCGCGCCATACATAGGCAACTCCAATATCGAGTTTCTGATAGGAGAGATCGAGACCGCCATGGCTCAGATCTCGCAAAACGGTTCGCCCCGCATCGTCTTCACCCACTTTGCACTGGCCGTAAGCAAAACCATAAACCGATTGTAATCATGGAGCCAGTGGAGGAGATACGTACGGTTTTGATGTTCGGATCGGACGCCGTCGAGGCCGAAAAAAACGTCGCAGAAGCAATAAATCGCGTTGCCTCGGCCGTTGGTCGTGTGGAGCGTGTATCGCAGAGCTACCGCAGCCCCGCATACGGCTTTTCGTCGGAGCGCGAATTCGTCAACCGCACGGCCGTCGTGACCACCACGCTGTCGGCATTGGAGCTGCTCGACCGAATCAACGGCATAGAGGCTCAGATGGGACGCGACCGCGAGCAGGAGCGTGAACAGCAGCGTCTGTCGGGCGAGCGATATGCTTCGCGGCCTATCGACATCGACATCGTGTTTTACGGCGACAGGAGCTATTCGACCGATCGTCTGACGATCCCCTATCACTTCCTCTCGGAGCGTGAATATGCACTGCGCCCGTTGGCGGAGGTTGCAGGCGACTATCGTCACCCGCAGCTGGGAGTCACTCCGCGCGAAATGCTTGCCGCATATGAACGTGTGCATAAAATTGAGACTGTATGAGACGTTGCAGATTTACAATATCGATACTTGCCGTTGCAGCCTTTGCCGCTGCGACGATGACCGGCTGCTTCAAGAAAGAGTCCTACGATACGATCTACCGCATAGCGGTCTACAACCAGAACGTATCGAGCGAGCCGCTGACACGAGCCGCCGATCTCGAATCCTATGCCTTCTATGTCGATACCACGATGTGGTACATAGCTTCGTGGGAGGACGCCCTGGCACATGTGATTACCGACAAGGAGAATCCCTCGCGCAAGCTGTCGCAGCCCGATGTCGCGGGCGTGTTCGATGCCGAGGCCGATTTCCAGGTAGCTCTGCCGCTGACGCAGGAGATGTCGATGCTGGTGGTGGTAGACAAGGCCAATTCGATGTATGCCTACCGCAAATATCTGTCGCCCATCAACATAGAAACGATCCTGACACAGCTGCACATCTATGCGTGGCGACCCACCTATTCGGCCAACGGCTGGCGCATAGTCAATCCGTTTCCCGATGAGGAGCGCCCGCCGCTCGTGGAGGTGGAGCCCGATCCCGAGCAACCCGGTCAGGACAATCCGCAAACCCCTGCCGACCCCGATGCCCCCGGACAGGACGGCGACGAAGACACCAATAACGGTTAATAGTGTTGCGAGTTATGAAACAAGGAATTGCAGATCGTATCAGCACTGCGGCCACAGCCGTCGTTTTGCTGCTTTTCGTGGCGGCACTGTTCACCAAATGCGCCTCGACAATGACCCCTACGGGAGGCCCCAAGGATACGTTGCCGCCCGTGATCGTAGCCATGACACCCGACAACTTCTCGACAGAGTTTCCCCGTGTGAACCACCCCAAGATCTATGTCGAGTTCGACGAGTATGTGCAGATCAAAGATCAGCAGAAGGAGTTCTTCACCTCTCCCGCCATGAAGAAAAAGCCGACGCTGACGCGACGCGGCAAGGGCGTGGTCATCACATTAAAGGATACGTTGCAGGAGAACACTACCTACGCTCTGAACTTCGGTTCGTCGATCCAGGACAACAACGAGGGCAACCCGCTGCACTCCATGCGATATGTCTTTTCGACAGGCACAGAGATCGACTCGATGTACATGTCGGGCTATACGGCCGACTCCTACAAGGCCGATTCGGTCGGCAAGACATTCATCTGGTTCTTTATCGCCGACTCGGTGCCGGAGCCTTCGCAGTGGGACTCGACCATGTTCAACCACAAGCCCGCAGTCATAGCCCGCGCCGAAAACAACGGTATCTTCATTGCCCAGAATCTCAAACCGGTGCCCTATCGCGTCTACGCATTCGAGGACACCAACAACAATATGGAGTATGAGCCGTCGGTGGATCGCATCGGCTTCATCGAAGGTACGTACAATCCCGCCGAGATGCCCGAATTTTCCATCTGGTTCGACTCGCTGCGCCACTACCCGTCGGCCGATCCGCAACTCTACTTCCGCATGTTCACCGATCGAAAGTTCGCACGGCATACGCTCACGCAGTCGGAGCGCCCCAACCGCCATCAGGCCATGCTCTACTTCGGTGCGCCCCAGCCGCAGATCGTGTCGATCGACTTCGATTCCATACCTCGCGATCGCGTTATAATCGATCCGCAGTCGCGGGGACGCGATACGTTGGCTCTGTGGTTCGACATGCCGGGCGACGAGCTGCCCGACACGATAAAAGGCTCGATCACCTACATGAAACACGACTCGATCAACAACCTTGTCGAGACGACCGACATGCTGCGTCTGTCATGGCGCAAGGTCGAGACCAAAGAGGAGGAGAAGGAGCGCGAACGCCTGGAAAAGGAGCGTGAAAAGGCATTGAAGGCAGGCGAAGAGTGGATCGAGCCGGAACAGCCCAATCCGTTTGCCTACAAGCTGGCGGCCAAGGGCGAGGTCAATCCGTTGAAGAATCTCGACATGACACTCGACTATCCGCTCGTCGAGTTCGATTCGCTGTCGGTGACGCTCACCTCCAAACGCACTGGCGGAGAAGAGACGCCCAGGAATCGCACCGTAAGACTCCTGCGCGACACGCTCAACAGCCGTCTGTGGCACATAGAATCGGACTGGACTGTCGGCGACGAATACACGCTGACCATACCGTCGGGTGCCATGCGCAATGTGGCAGGCGAATCCAACGATTCGATCATCGGACAATATACGGTGGCCGATCCCGACAAATATGCCACCGTCAAGATCAACGTCCGCACGTCGAAGCCCGACATGCGCTATATAGTGCAGCTGACCAATTCGTCGGGCAGCGTGCAGCAGCAGCTGCGCGATGTGACGGCCGGCACCTATGAATTCAAATACGTCGCCGTAGGCGAGGTGATGGTGCGTGTGATCGAAGACGCCAATGCCAACGGCGAGTGGGATACGGGCGACATGGTGCTCATGCGCCAGCCGGAGCGTACGGAGATCTACAAGAACAGCAACGGCGAAGAGGTGTTCACCACCAAGGCCAACTGGGAATTCGAGTTCGACATCGACATGGACGACGTATTCAAGCCCGTCACCATGCAATCGGTCATCGACATGCTCGAAGACCGCGAACAGGCACGTTTGAAGAAGCTGGCCGAGGAGCAGGCAAAGAAGAACAAGGAGAACGAGAAGAAAGACGATCACAACCATGGATCGGGCTTCGGCTTCGGCGGTATGTCGGGTTCCATGCGTGCCGGCATCAATGCTACGGGACAACAACGTTAAACCAACAGCGAAATGGAGTTAAAACGATCGATATTTGCAATATTTACAGCGGCGGCAATGCTCGTCGGCATCTCGACGGCATCGGCACAGCACACCTTGTCGGCGGTCGGCGGCACCGGCATCTCGACGGCACGATTCTATCCGGCGGAGGAGACGCGCATATTGTGGGGTGCCCACGATTTCGGTCTGTCGTGGCGCTATTACAGTCCCACGCCGCGATTCGTCGGAGCGATGGGTGTCGATCTGGAATACATACGCCGCGGATTCTCGTTAGGCTACACCTACACGGTCGATATCGTCGACGACAAGGAGATCCGCAACTACAAATACTACTCGCGCCGCGTCAACTCGCTGATGCTGCCTCTGGTGTGGCAGCCTCACTTCTACATGGCACGCAACCATATACGCGTCTATCTCGAAGCGGCCGTAGTATTCTCCTACAACATCTCCTCGACCTACGTCTACGACGACGACCCGATCAAGGGCGGCAGCACCTACGAGTTCAAGAGCGTGCGCGACAATCGCTTCGGCTACGGTCTGGCCGGCGGAGCAGGCTTCTCGCTTCTGTTCGGGCAGGTGGAGATAGGTGTGCGGGCGCGCTACTGGTTCGGCTACTCCGATCTGTTGAAGAACCGCAACAAATACTACGATTACACCACCGACGGCGACGAGAATCCGTTTTACTACTCTCCGCTGCGTTCGCCGATCGACAACATCACGGTTTGCATAACGCTCGGCTGGCGATTCAACAAGCGCGGATTCGAATCGTGGAACATACGCCGCGAGAAGAGACAACGCTCGCGCGAGGTGTTCAAATACAGCCTCGACTGATACGAATAATCAAGATATTTAACTGATATGGATAATACGAGACAACAGAAGATCGCCCGTCAGATACAACGCGACGTGGCGGAAATACTCCAAAAAGATGCGGCCGATGTGGTGCGCGGCACACTCGTGACGGTGACGGCGGTGCGCATATCGCCCGATCTGGCCTACTCGAAGATATATGTGAGCATATTCCCCTTCGAGAAGAGCGCAGCCACCCTCGAAGCCATACGCGAAAAGGGGTGGTTCATACGCAAGATGCTCGGTGCACGCATACGCAACCAGTTGAAGGTCGTGCCCGAAATCGAGTTCTTCCTCGACGACTCGTTGGAGTATATCGACAATATCGACAACCTGCTGCACGGGCAGGGACGATAGCCGCCCGCACAACCATTCAACAGTGAAGCGATGTTGTGGTCGAAGTTCGCACGACGTTATCTGCTGTCGCGCAAGTCGCATTCGGTGATTAATCTCATCGCCTCGATAAGCGTGATCTCCGTGGCTGTCCCGGTGGCGGCCATGGTCGTGCTGTTGTCGATCTTCAACGGACTGGGGAAGACCGTCGAGCAGATGTATTCGGCATTCGATGCCGACATCACAGCGACACCGGCAAGAGGACAGACGTTCGATCTTGCCACTGTCGATTTCGGGTCGCTCAAAGAGGTGAACGGCGTAGAGGCCGTCACGACATATCTCGAACAGATGGCCGTGGCCTCGTTTGCCGGACGGCGTGCCACGCTCATGTTGCGCGGCGTCGACACCTCCTACACGGCCGTTGCACCGATCGACGACTATATCGTTCGCGGCGAGTGGAGAACGCAGGGTGCATGGATCGACGGAGGAGACAGGCGCGAACAGCTGATGGTGGCAGGCTACGGCATAGCCGCCGAGTTGGGCATGCCGCAGTCCGACAGCCGGATAGAGCTGTATGCCGTCAATCGCAGGCAGTTCTCTTCACTTGTGCCGATGAGCGGTGTGGGACGCTGCCGTGCAATGCTTGCCGGCATATATATGGTCAATGCCGACCTCGACAGCGGCTTCGCCATGTGCGACCTGTCGCTGGCGCAGGAGCTGTTCAACTATCCGGGACGCGCCTCGCACATCGCCTTTGCCATCTCCGACAGCGGCGACGAGAACCGCATACGACGCGAGTTGCAGAGTGTGCTGGGCGACGGATTCGAGGTACGCACACGCGACGAAAAGAATGTATCGCTGGTGAGAATAATGACATACGAAAAACGCACCATATTCATAATCGCCTTCATGGTGACCCTTGTCGCGGCGTTTGCCGTGGTGGGATCGGTGGTGATGCTTCTCACGGACAAACGGCGCGACATAGCCACACTGCGCGCCTTGGGTGCCCCGTGGAGCATGATACGCCGCATCTTCATCGGCGAAGGCGTGCTGATGACCGTTATAGGCGGTGCTGCCGGCATAGCCGCAGGGTTGGCATTGTGCTGGGCGCAGAGCAGATTCGATCTGGTGACCATTCCCGGCGGTTCGCCCGTAGGCAGCTATCCGGTGAGTGTGGTGGCGGCCGATATCGCCGTCGTTGCCGCGGCCGTAGTGGCAGTGGGTTATGCCGTATCGTCGCTGACGGTGCGCAGCGTATTGAAACATGAGAGTTGATATGAGACGATTTTTACATATGATATTGACTGCCGGAGTGCTGCTTGCGGCTCTTTCGGCATGCGACCGCCCCAAGGATATTCCGGGCAGCAAACTGGTGAACATATTTCACGATGCCTTCATCGCCAATGCCTATCTGCGCGAGAAGAACATCTCGGCCGATTCGTTGGAGATCTACGAACCCATATTCCGCCGCTATGGCTATACGACAGCAGACGTGCGCTACACGCTGTCGCGCATCGCCGAGCGCAAGAGCTCGCGTCTGAGCGACCTTATGACCTCGGTGGGCGACTGGCTCAGCGAGGAGGCTGCGGCCGAGGCTTACAAGGTGATGATACTCGACACGATCGACAATGTGGCACAGCGCACCTTCACCCGCACGATATATGCCGACACGCTCATACGTGCCACGCGCATGGCCGACACCACGCGGCTGAAAGTGGTAATCGACGATCTTCTGCCGGGCGAATACACCGTGACGTTCGACTATTTCGTCGATTCGCTCGACAAAAACCGCATATCGCGTGCCGAATTGTGGCTCGAACGCGACGACTCGTCGGCCGTATCGCGCTACACCACAGTGCTGTACCGCTATCGCAACGACGCTTTCACCCGACGTCTGACAGTCGATTCGACCCATCGCCGCCTGCATCTCGACATGTATTATCACATGCAGCACGACAAGCGCGAACAGCCGCATGTCACAATACGCAATCTGAAAGTGGTTCGCGTGCTGCCCAAAGCCGAGGCTGTCGACAGCCTCTACCGCGAGCAGCTGGACATCAGAATATTCAACCCCCGATTAATGTTAAGAGATGACTACGCGCAAGATAGCATCGCACTATCTGTTCACGGGACACAGGCTGATTAGGAACTGTGTTGTGGAGGTAGCCGCCGACGGGAGCATCGTATCGGTGGAACAGTGCGACAGGATCGATTCGATGGCCGGCGTGGAGTTCTATTCGGGCATATTGTGCCCAGGCTGGGTCAATGCTCACTGCCACTTGGAGTTGTCGTACATGCACGGAGCAATAGCCGAAGGCACCGGCTTCGCAGGCTTCGCGCGCGAGATAGGGCGTCTGCGCGGCGGTTATAGCCGGCAGCAGCGTCTCGATGCCGCAGGTGCGGCCGATGCCCGAATGTGGGCAGAGGGCGTCGAGGCTGTCGGTGATATATCCAACGATGAGTCGACGACGGCCGTAAAGATGGCCTCCAAGATCCGCTATCACACCTTTTTCGAGGCTTTCGGACTCAACACTGCCGCCGAACGCATAGACGAACTCGCCGCCATGGCCGATGCTTCGCAACCGGCATCGCTTACTCCGCATTCGACCTATTCGTTGCAGGACGGAGTATTTCAACGTTTGGCCGCCGACGGCTGCTCGCCGCTCTCGATACACTTCATGGAGTCGCCCGACGAAGCTGCGCTGTACTTCGGCCGCGGCTCGCTCGCCGAATGGTATTCGCGCATGGGCTGGGAGTGCGACTTTCTGCACTACGGGTCGCCGGCCGAGCGCATTGCCGAGTGCGTGCCTTCGAATCGCAGCGTGCTGCTTGTGCACGACTGCTGCGTCGGCAGGCTCGATGCCGAGATACTTCTCTCACACTTCTCGGCACCTCTCTACTGGGTGTTGTGTCCCGAATCCAATCGCTACATATCACACATGCGCCCTCCCGTAGAGATGCTGCGCCAGGCGGGTGGAACGATCTGCATAGGCACCGACTCGCTCGCTTCGGCCACAACGCTGTCGATGGTGGAGCAGATGAAACAGTTGCAGGAGGCAGTTCCGTTGGAAGAGCTGCTGAGATGGGCTACATGGAACGGAGCATGCGCTTTGGAGATGCAGCATGAGATCGGTTCGATCGAGGCAGGCAAGCGACCGGGAGTGGTCGTGTTGGAGTCGGTCGATCTCAACACCATGACTCTCACGCCGGCAAGCTCCTCACGACGTCTGGTCTGAGTCGTCGGGCTGATTGCCGTGCTTATTGCCGCGGCGGCAGCATCTTTTTATATAACGTATCCCCATTCAACGCCCCCACGTCTCACGATCGAGAGTGCGATAACCTATGGCTTCCGATATGTGTTGCGGGGCTATGTCGTCGGCACCCTCCAAATCGGCTATGGTGCGTGCCACCTTGATTATGCGGTCGTAGGCGCGCGACGACAGTCGCAGCCGATCCATTGCACGCTCCAACAACTCGGCCGACCGGCGGTCGAGCGGCGCAAGTTCGCGCAGCATGCGGCTGTTCATCATGGCGTTGGTATGAATGCCGGCCGAGACGAACCGCGCTCTCTGCCGTTCGCGCGCAGCCACCACACGACACCGTATCGCCTCGCTCGACTCCTCCATGCGCGTCGACGACATCTCGGCCACCGATACGGGTACCACCTCCACATGTATGTCGATACGATCCATCAGAGGACCCGATATGCGCCCCATATAACGGTGTACGGCCGCAGCCGAACATGTACACTCCTTAGTGGGGTGGTTGTAGTAGCCGCACGGGCATGGATTCATCGATGCCACAAGAGTGAAATTGGCCGGATAGTCGACCGTATAACGTGCCCTCGATATGGTTATATGTCTGTCTTCCAGCGGCTGACGCAGCACCTCCAATACGCTGTGACCGAACTCGGGCATCTCGTCGAGGAACAACACTCCGTTGTGTGCCAGCGACACCTCGCCCGGCTGGGGCGACTGTCCTCCGCCGATGAGTGCCACCTGCGAGGCGAGATGGTGGGGTGCACGAAACGGACGTGTGACGATCAGACCGCGGTGTGAACCTATCTTGCCTGCTACCGAATGTATCTTGGTGGTCTCCAAGGCCTCGGCAGCAGTCATAGGCGGCATGATGGTGGGCATACGCCGTGCAAGCATCGTCTTTCCCGAACCGGGCGCACCCACCATAAGTATGTTGTGACCTCCCGCAGCAGCGATCTCCAACGCGCGCTTGACATACCTCTGCCCCTTGACATCGGCGAAATCCTCGGCATAGCTGTCGTGCGGCACACCCTCAGCCGGGGGCATGTCGTTGAGAACCGGTTCTATCGGCTTTCGTCCGTTGAGCATATCGGCCAACTCGCCCAGCGATGTCGCACCCACCACGTCGATACCCTCTACGACAACTCCTTCGCAGAGATTGTCGCACGGCATGAATACGCGTCGCAGTCCTTTGCGGCGTGCCATGTCGACCAATGGCAACACGCCCTTCACGGCACGCAGCGAGCCGTCGAGCGACAGTTCTCCTATAAACATCGAATCCTCCGCCAACCGGATCTGCACCTGCTCCGTAGCTGCAAGTATTGCCACGGCTATGGGCAGATCATACAAAGAGCCCTCCTTGCGCAGGTCGGCCGGAGCGAGGTTGACCACTATCTTCTTGGCCGTCATGCGATACTCCGTATTCTCGAAGGCAGCACGTATGCGCTGCTCGCTCTCCTTGACGGCATTGTCGGGTAGTCCGACCAGATATAGCCCGATGCCGCCGCCGGCTACATTGGCCTCGACCTCCACCTCCACAGCGTCGATGCCGACTATTGCTCCCGTATGTATCTTCGCAAACATTTTCAAATATTATGTTGTATAGAACCGTAAACAAATAGAGTTGCCGGAAAATATGACTGCCGAAAGATGCGGCCGCAGAGATTCGCGGCCGCTTGTCATGCAACTGTCAGAACGGCACCTCGTCGTCGCGTCGTGTCGAGGCCGGCCGCGGTGCAGCTCCCGCACGGTTGAAATCATCGAACTCGCTGCTCATGCTGCTGCCCAGTCCGCCGGCCATGGGCGCACCCATCGGCGGCATGGCATTGGCACTGCTCGATATGTCGTCGTACTCCTGCTGACGCGGCGGCTGTCCCGATGCCGAAGCCATCGCGGCGGCCGTCGAGTCGTCGAGATCGGCAAACTTGGCCTGATCCTTAATGAATCGCAGCGGAACATCTGTCACGGCACCGTTACGGTGCTTGGCAATGATAATTTCGGCCAGACCCGCCGTAGGCATGCCCCGCTCGTCGGTAGTCAGACCATAATACTCCGGACGATGGATAAACGCCACGATGTCGGCGTCCTGCTCGATGGCACCCGACTCTCGCAGGTCCGAGAGCTGTGGACGCTTCGAACCGCCGCGGCTCTCGACATTACGGCTCAACTGCGACAGCGCTATGATGGGCACATTAAGCTCCTTGGCTATGGCTTTCAGCGTTCGCGAGATCAATGCCACCTCCTGCTCGCGGTTGCCGCGCGTCTCGGCCGTACCGGCCGTCATAAGCTGCAAGTAGTCGATGATAATTATCTGTATGTTGTTGTGTATCTTCAATCGGCGAGCCTTCGACCGGAACTCGAATACCGACAGCGCCGGCGTATCGTCGATGAACAGCGGTGCCTGCCCCAGACACTTGGTCGACGATTCGAGGTGTTTCCAGTCGTCGATCGACAGTCGTCCGGTGCGCAGATCCGAGCTGTTGAGCTGGGTTTCGGCCACGATGAGTCGGTTCATCAGCTGCACCGACGACATCTCCAAAGAGAAGAATGCCACGGGAGCCTGAAACTCAACGGCCATATTGCGCGCCATGGTAAGCACGAATGCCGTCTTACCCATCGACGGACGTGCTGCGATGATAATCAGATCCGACGGCTGCCAACCCAGCGTTACGCGGTCGATGTCGGCATAACCGGAGTGCACGCCGCTGTACTCGCCGGCCGTCTTGCTCGCCTCCTCGATCTGCGCCAGAGCCTTGGCCAGCACGTCGGCGGCGTTCTGCACCGAACGCTTGACATGCCCCTCGGCCACCTTGAATATCTCCTGCTCGGCGTAACCGATCAGATCCGTCACGTCGACATCTTCGTTGTAGGAGCGGCGCTGGATCTCCGTGGCCGAGCGTATCAGCTCGCGCTGTACATACTTTTGGGCGATGATCTTCGCATGGAACTCGACATTGGCCGCCGAGGCCACTTTCTGCGTGAGCTGTGCCAGATAGGCCGCTCCGCCCACCTTCTTCAACTCGCCGCGCACTTTCAACCGCTCGGTCACGGTGTAGAGGTCGACCGGCTTCAACTCGCGCGACAAATCCTCTATGGCCTTGTAGATCAGCTTGTGCTCCTCCGTATAGAAAGCATCGGCCGTGATATACTCCTGCACGGCTATCACGCTGTCGCGTTCGAGCATCAACGCGCCGAGCACGGCCTGCTCCAACTCGACCGCCTGAGGCGGTACGTTGCCTTCGACATCGGTCAACTGGCGATATGCTTCACGATTTTGTGAAGAGGGTGTGAATTGTTTTGCCATCGATAGAAACTGTTACGGTGCGAAATTACACAATTTACCGCTAACGGCAAACTGCCGCCGACTATATTTATCATCGTTTATCGACATCGGAGTGTTGAAAACCCTGCTCACCGCTCCAATCCCAGCCCGCGGCGCACGACGGCCAGAGCCGCCACCGATATGCGGCATTCGGGCAGCGCACGATGCAACGTCTCGATGCACGAGACGACCGTGGCTCCCGTAGTGAAAACATCGTCGACGAGCAGTATGTGCGCCCCGCGCAGCGACTCGGCCGAGCAGCGCACGGCAAAGAGATCATCGACGTTGTCCCACCTCTCGGAGTGCATCTTGCGTGCCTGAGAGGGGTTGTTGCGGGTGCGCCGCAGCGAGCGCGTGTCGACCCCGACGCCCATTTCACGAGCCATGCCACGGGCTATGTAGGTCGACTGATTGTAGCCGCGACGCAGCAGTTTGCGATAGTGCAGCGGCACGGGTACGATTATGTCGATATCGTCGTATAGACCGCTCTGCCTCAGCTCCCTGCCATATTGACGCCCCAGCAGATAGGCCGCGCGCCATTGTCCGCCGTACTTGAAACCGTGTATCACCTTGCGCCAGCCGCTGCCGCCCGAAAAGAACAGCAGTGCCGAAGCGTGCTCCACACACACCAGACCTGCGAAACGTTCGGTCATAGGGTTGTCTTTCTCGCGCCAATAGCCCGTCAAAGGTGCTTTGTAGCGACACATCGTGCAGAGGAAATCGACTCCGCGCGGCAAATCCCCGCCGCATACGGCACACCTCCGCGGCCTGACAAGCGAGACTATCGAGAGCAGTATGTCACTGAGCGTCGACATCTACCGATATAACAATTGATCTGTATTCGGGAGCCGAACGCATTACGGTCAGCACCTCCCGCATCATCTCGCGTGCCTTGTGGAACGAAGCCCCGCTCTCGATCTTTACCACTATCTCGGCACGATGCTCACCGCGGATAGTCTCTATGGCCGATGAAACGGGACCCATAACCCTGTTGCCGAACTTGCGGCGCAACATGTCGGCCATGGCATTGGCCGCACTGCGCAGCCGCTCGTAATCGCGGCAGCGCAGTGCGAAACGCGTCAGGCGCGAATAGGGAGGATAGTTGAATGTGCGTCGCTCGTCGAGCTGCTGCCGTGCCATGGCTTCATAGTCGCCTGCGGCCACCTGCCTCACTACGGGGTGTTGCGGCTGCGAGGTCTGTATGACCACGCGCGAGCCGCTGCGACGGCGGCCGGCACGACCCGCCACCTGCATCATAAGCTGAAAGGCGCGCTCGGCCGAGCGGAAATCGGGCGCATTGAGCAGGTTGTCGGCGTTGAGTATGCCAACGAGCGATACACGGCCGAAATCGAATCCCTTTGTGATGATCTGCGTGCCGACCATAATGTCGGTCTCTCCGCTCTCGAATGCCGTGACGATCGATCGGAACGCACGCTCCGAGGTCGATGTATCTCGGTCGAGGCGTGCTACGCGAGCCTGGGGGAACAGTCCCGCCACCTCCTGCTCGACCTTCTCGGTACCGAAACCCATCGTGCTTATATCCTGCGTCTTGCAGTTGGGGCATGCCGCCGGCGGAGCCATCGTATAACCGCAGTAGTGACATTCCAGCCGTTCGGGTTGCCGATGCAGTGTGAGAGTGACGTTGCAATGCGGACAGCGTGCCGTCCAGCCGCATTCGCGGCACTCTATGTACGGTGCGTAACCGCGGCGATTCTGGAACAGCATGGTCTGCTCGCCTGCGTCGAGCGCTTCGGCCATACCGTCGAGCAGCACCTTGTTGAAGTGCACTTTCCGCTCGCCGCGCTTGACGGCGCGCATTGTATCGGAGACGATTACCGCAGGAGGCTCGCTCTGACCGTAACGCTCAGCAAGATCGACTCGCAGATATTTGCCGCTCAGCGAATTGACATAGCTTTCGAGCGATGGTGTAGCACTGCCCAGCACCACTCCGGCACCGGCCAGACGCCCCATTATCACAGCGCAGTCGCGAGCATTGTAGCGAGGTTGCATGTCGGCCTGCTTATAGCTCGGATCGTGCTCCTCGTCGACCACGATCAACCCCAAATGGGGCAGCGGGAGAAAGACCGCCGAACGCGCTCCCACAACCAGCTCGCCACCCGGCGACGACGCCAGCCGCAGATAGATCTCCGTACGGCGGCGCGGCGTGAGCTTGGAGTGATACGAAGTCACATGAGACGAGAATATGCGCTCCATGCGCTCGACCAGTTGCGAGGTGATGACGATCTCGGGCACCAGCATCAGAACATCTTTGCCGCGCGACAATGTTTCGGCTATCAGGTGCATGTAGATTTCGGTCTTGCCCGATCCGGTGACACCGTATAACAGAGCCGGCTGCGCCCGACCCACGGCCTGGCAGATCTGTTCGTGGGCACGATGCTGTGCCGGCGAGAGTCGGGGCAGCAGAAAGTCTGCGGCAGTCTCGGAGTCCGCTCCCCGCTCGCGCATCTGGGTGCGTATCAGTCCGCGGCTGCGCATGGCGGCCAGCAGCGAGGCGTCCACATCGACAAGTCGCCGGCGGACAAATCCGTCGGCCGCACCCTTCCCCGAGGCAAGGGCTGCTATCTCTCTCATGACATCGGCGCGACGCGGCGCACGACGGCACAACTCGGCTATGCGCTGCTCCAACCGCTCGTTGTCGAGTCCATGCAGCTCCTGCGGCAGAGCCACATAGCTCTCCGTCGGCATCTTGAATATCTCTTGGGAAAACTCCTCGAACGAATCGGCCGAGGGTTTGGCCAGCGAAGGCAATGCCATACGCATCACCTCGCCCATAGTGCATATATAGTAGTCGGCAACCCACTCCCACATGCGACGCTGCCACCCGTTGACCAAAGGGGTGGAGTACAATCGGCGCAAGATGCTCTTTATGCGTCCCACCTGCGGTGGCTCCGTATCGATTTGCCACACTATGCCCGTGTAGTAGCGTCGTGCACCGAACTGCACGACCACGGCATCGCCCACGCCTATGCCCTCCGATTCATCGAAAGCATAGGTATAAGCCGGCTGCGCCAGCGGCAATACCACCCGTGCATATAACATAATGCGATTGCGGATAATCAATGGTTTGTCGGAGCACTGCGGCACAAGTCGTCGCCGCGGCCGACACATATCAGACCTTGTTGAGTGCGTCGAAGCCCTTGCCATAGACACCCATCACCGAACCTACGGTGATGAAGGCCTGAGGATCGACCTCCTTGGCCATCTTCAACAGCTGCGAAGCATCGCGCTTGCGACATACCACCATCACGATCTTCGTATCCTGCTGCGAATACCAGCCCTTTGCATCGATCACCGTGGCTCCGCGGTGGGCGCGGTTTACGATCATGTCGGCCATGGCACGATAGTCTTTGCAGACTATGAACACCTGACTCGACTGCTGGTTGCCGGCCATTATCAGATCGACCGTATATCCCACCACCGTAACCATGATATAACCGTAGATCACCATAGCCATACCCGATGCGAAGTCCGTAGCGAAGAACAGCGATGAGCCGATGATGAACAAATCGCTCGAAATCAGTATGCGGCCATAACTTACGCGGTGATATTTATTGATTATCATCGCCACGATATCGGTACCGCCGGTCGAGCCGCCCTGCTGGAAACTCAACGCTATACCGCCGCCGCACAATATTGCGCCAAGCAGCACCAGCAACAGATCCTGGCTGTCGATCGAACTGGTCAGTTCGAGCATCATGTCCGTCGGGATCATATTTTCCACCACGTCCATCGCCACCGACAGCACACAGATACAATATATGGTCTTTATACCGAAGTTCCACCCGACGATGAATCCTCCGAATATGAGCAATATGCCATTGATAATGAATACCAGTTCGCCGATAGACAGAAACGGTATGATATGACTGAGCAACATTGCCAGACCGGCCGCGCCGCCACCCATACCTCCGGCAGGCATCACGCACCCTATCCAGCCGAACGCATACATAAACATACCGAGTGCCATAAGCGTATACTCCTTGACACCCGACAACACCGACATCGTTGTAAGTTTGACAGTCATATGGGATCAAATTTTTGTCAAAAATACAAAATTCCCCGTAATTCGATTCATCTGTTCCCCCTTTTTTCGCTTTTCAGCCGATCGCAAATAACTTTTTTATTATCATGTCCGGAGCCGTCGCTTTTGCCGTCGACAGATCGGTTTGCACCAAGCAGCCGTCACCGATGCGCCATACCGACCGACACGAACACTCCTATATCGACCGCCGAAGCGGCGGCTCGCTCCGTTATACAGCCTAAACACTCTCTTCGGATAAGCCTCTGACCACACGCGAGTCGCACTCCATGCCGGCCGCCGCAAGGCCAGCATAATGCCGTGTATAGCGTTTGGCAAGCTATCGGAATTATAGTGTCTGTCATGTCGAACGAATGTGAGACATCTGTGGAAGACAAAACCGGCGATACGTGGATAGAAAGAATCAATGGAAATAATCGCGCACAGATTTCTCGCCGATGCTCGAAATGACATATCAATGGAAATAGCCAACCAAGAACCACAAACCCATTTTTCGTCAAAAGGCGTTAGTTGCAACGCAAACGACGTGAGTAAGGATAGGCTGTACTGGCGTACTGCCTATTCTTAACGAACGAGCGCGCGGAAGCAAATAGCGGCTTTTCATGGAAAAGGTTTTCGTCAAAAGGCGTTAGTAGCGGTGCCGACATGAAATTGGCGCGGATAGGTTGTACTCGATGTACTACCTATTCGCGCCAATGATTGAGGTGACGCTAATGACGCCTTTTCACGAAAAAATAGCTATTTCGGCATATCAAAATGTATAGAATGCACCAAAGGCTTGCCCGGCTCGGTCAGGAAGTTGTTGACGTAAAAATTAACATCGAAGCTGTCGAGACCTATGGGCTTTTTGTTGTCGAGACCGTAAATGGTCATGGTCATGACCTCAAAAGGACGAACTATCATGTCGCGAGGAAATACCACCTTCTCGCTGCCGGGTGCCTTGCTCAGTGAGAGCGGAACAGAGCTGCGATTGACAACCTTGAAAGTCACCTTCTTCTCCGAATACTTTATATCCGACACCTCGAACAGAGCCGAAAAGAGTTGCCCGATAAGCTCCTCGCTGCCATATACATGCTCGTCGGCAAGAACGGCCGTGCGACGATTATCGAGCGCCTCGCGCACACCATCGAGGGTGCGTTCCCGGGCGAAGATCAAGGTCACGGGGCGGTGCATGCCGTTGTCGTAGTCGACGGTAAGGAACAGCGGCTTATGAGTGTCGGTACCGCTTATCAGAGCGCAGCCGCGATCGATAGCCCAACGATGAGCCTCGGGCGAGTAGCCGCAAAAACCGTTGTAGATCTCTATGCCGTGCATGTAACCTTCGTCGTAGAGATGGGTGTGCTCGTCATACCAACGTGTCTCGTTCTGCGCCTGACGCTCCCAATGCGGGTGGTTCCATACGGTGAAAGCACCCTGACGACGCGCCTCTTTCAGACCGGCACGCATGGCCTTCACATGGTCATCGTCATACTTCTCGGCCGCTGCGGCTATCGCATCGTTATCGTCGATAAACAACGCGTTCCAATGTCCGGGAGGCATTCCGCGCGATATCTCTCCGCCGTGAATCACAAGTATGTCGGCCGCCTTGCCCGCCGCCGCAGCTATACGGTAAGACTCGTTGCGGTCGCACTTGAACATACCTTTGTTGGTGTACTTTTGCAGACGCGTATCGACATGATCGGTGATTGCGATAACGTCCAGTCCGTCCATCATGGCCTCCTCGACACGCGTCGTAGGCCACACCGAACCGTCGGAAAACACGGTGTGAATATGCATGTCGCCTTTGAGTGTCATATAACCGTCGATATCCGGCAATATGATCGGGTGAGGTACGGCCGCATCGGCTACAAATATGGCGAATGCAGCGACGAGGAGCAGTGAAAGTTTCTTTTTCATATCACAGTTAGTTAGATTTATACACAAAAGTAATTATTTTTTTCGTTTCGAACACATATTATCGGGCAATTTTATCCTTTTGCAACACATTGTCCTCACGCAAAAGCGAGCTCTGACCCCGCCGGGCAATACCGAAATAAATTAAGTGTTGAGCCGATCTTGCCACGTCCCGCATTAAGCGCGACGATTTCCTCTGACATGTCATTTCGAGCTTCGGCGAGAAATCTGTGCGCGATTATTCCCATTGATTCGTTCTATCCACGTATCGCCGGTTTTGTCTTCCACAGATGTCCCACATTCGTTCGACATGACAAGACGGTGTTGTCATTCTGAGGAGGACGTCACGTCCGACGTGAGAATCTCTTTTTGGTCGCCGTGCTTGTTCGGCAAACTGCGCTCCCGCCTGCGAGACTCCCACGTCGCAGTCTTTGCCTGATCCTCGGAGTGACATATCGGTATCATGTTGAGCGCAACGAAACATTTGTGCACGGAAGGTATTTTTTCGTCCCAAAAACTAACGCTCGGCAAAATGCAAGCAAATTTGCTTTTGCTCTCACTTATTCGTATATTTGGCTTCGCCCAATATACTCCCGTTCGGCAATGCTCAAATAAATTTGGCATTGCCCTCACTTATTCGTATATTTGCCAATAATTCGATTATGCCATGAACTGGGGAGGATTCTTTTTCTTTAATGCTTTATGCGATGCGTTGAACAATCTTTGGAGAGATGACACCGAACCTCTGCAAAAGCCAAAAACGCAGTCTTTAAAAGATGGCATACCGATGATTATAGCTGTTGTAATTGTGTGGCTGCTGTATTTTTGTATTTTTAAGTGAATTATTTTCTTTCATTATCTCGGCTTGCAGTTGCTCCGTAGTGAGTTGCGATTTTACGTTCTTAACCTTGCCAAAGCCGAATCTATCCATCATGCGCTGTGTGCGTTTATCTTTTTCTTCCTGACTTTCATTTCAACGGATATGCGAGCTGTCTTTGACTCATAGCGCGCAAGATGCTTTGTATTTTCCCAGTTGGCAAAAGAAAAAAAAACAATTCTTCGTCGTTGAGAGCGGTATTGTTAATTGTGGCAGTGTATCCCTCTGAGCACATCATAAGCTGTCGCCATGTAATGGCGAAAAGGAATGGAACGAAATACAGCCTTATATACTCACGTTCGGCAAAATGCAAGCAAAATTGCTTTTGCTCTCTATTGCTTATTCGTATATTTGGCTGCGCCCGATATACTCCCGCTCGGCAATGCTCAAATAAATTTGGCATTGCCCTCGCTTATTCGTATATTTGTATGATATTAAACGATCGAAGATGAAGAGCCTCGGATATATCCTGCACAACGGGCATAACAGCCAGATACTATATTATATGCGCTCATTCATGCGCTATGCCGCACCTAAATCGCTGCTGCAACGCCGGCTGCCGGAGCTGTTGGCAGAGATCGAGACACGCCCCGACAGGGAGTATATACACCAAAGAGCCGACTATTACAACAAGTTGTCGTCTGCGGCCGATATTTTCGGGGGGGGGAGTGTTGCGCCGCAACTATCGGAGATGACCTATCGGAAGCGGCCGCGACCTACGGCATACTTTTTCGACGCCTATGAATACACGCGTTTCTTCGACGACGATCTTCATTGGCGATACCTTTTCGGCGATGTCACGCATACGCCCGACATGGCGTCGATAGTCAAGAGCCGTCCAATCGCAGGCGACAACGCCAATTCGGTGCTGCTCAATCTCGACAAGAACCGCCATTTCTGTTTTCTGCACGACGGCATCGACTTCTCGCAGAAGATCGACCGGCTGATATTCCGCGCCTACATATCACACAAGCCTCACCGCATACGCTTCTTCGAGCAGTGGCACGGCCATCATATGTGCGACCTGGGCGAATGCGACCCTCACTGCCATGATTACCCCGAATGGCACCGTCCGAAAATTTCGTTCTACGAACAACTACGATATAAATTCATACTGGCACTCGAAGGCAACGACGTAGCTACCAATCTCAAATGGATAATGTCGTCCAACTCGCTGGCCGTCATGCCGAAACCACGCTACGAAACATGGTTCATGGAGGGACGGCTCATACCCGACTACCACTATGTGGCCATACGCGACGACTATGCCGATCTGCCGGAACGGCTGCAATATTATATCGACCACCCCGACCATGCACAAGCCATAGTGCAAAACGCCAATCGATATACAGCGCAGTTCGCCGACCGTCACCGCGAAAAACTCATATCGCTGCTGACCCTCGACAAATATTTCCGCATGACCGGACAACGTTAGCCGGAAAACAAACACAGTTCGACCTTTGTCATGTCGAACGAAGTGAGACATCTGTGGAAGACAAAACCGGCGATACGTGGATAGAAAGAATCAATGGAAATAATCGCGCACAGATTTCTCGCCGACGCTCGAAATGACAAAACGCTGTCACTCCGAGGAGCCGCAGGCGACGTGGGAGTCTCTTCTGAATTGTCACTCCGAGGAACAGGCAAAGACTGCGACATGGGAGTCTCGCGGTTCGGGAGTGCATTTACCGAACAATCACGGCGCACCAAAAGAGATTCTCACGTCGGACGTGACGTCCTCCTCAGAATGACAAAACTGTGGTATGTCACACACGACAGAGATTCTCACGTCGCGCGTGCCGCGCTCCTCAGAATGACAACACCGTCTTGTCATGTCGAACGAATGTAAGACATCTGTGGAAGACAAGACCTGCGATATGACCGTTGAAGAAAGGCATGACTGCGGAAATCGTCCCGCACAGATTTCTCGCTGACGCTCGAAATGACAAGGCAATCGGAATAGTCTCCAAAGCACTATGCGCCACTTTTTCAGCAAAAGGCATTAGTTACAACGCGCAACGAAAATTGCCCGGATAGGCTGTACTCGATGTACTGCCTATTCGGGCAATTGAGCGAGCGGCAGCAGAATGCCGCTTTTCACGGAAAAGAGCAATTAGAAGCCCTTGCCAATAGCAAGAAAATCCTCAGCTTTGAGAGCCGCACCTCCGATCAAACCACCGTCGACATCGGCCTTGGCAAAGATTTCGGCAGCGTTAGAGGGCTTGCAAGAACCACCGTAGAGGATAGGACACTCGTCGGCAGCAGCACCGAACTTAGAGCGCAAAACCTCGCGGATATATGCGTGGATCTCCTGCGCCTGGTCGGCAGTGGCAGTCTTGCCGGTACCGATAGCCCAAACAGGCTCATAAGCGATAACGAGATCGGCAAACTGCTCGGCCGTGAGGTTGAACACAACCTCCTCGATCTGAGCCTTCACCACGTCGAAATGGCGACCGGCCTCACGCTCTTCCAGATTCTCGCCCACGCAGTAGATGGGGGTGAGGTTGTTGGCATAGGCCTGCTCCATCTTCTTGTTGAGAGTGGCAGAGGTCTCGCCATAATACTGGCGACGCTCAGAGTGACCCAGTATCACATATTTGCAACCCAGAGCAGCAATCATCGAAGCTGCGATCTCGCCGGTGTAGGCACCCTTGGCCTCGGTTGCGCAATCCTGTGCGCCGACAGCTATATCACTGCCTTTCAAGGTCTCGACCACCTGCGACAGATGGGTAAAGGGAGGGCATACGATGAAGTTTACACACGAGCAAACCTCGCCGCGACCAGCCGCTACGCCCTTGGCCAACTCCACACCTTCGGCCGGAAGCGTATTCATCTTCCAGTTGCCTGCTACAATTTTCTTTCTCATAATAAATCCGTTTATTTCGGTTAACACATTATCATTTTACACACATGGGTTATTCGCCCTGCGAGCACCAGCTCTTCACCTCTTCCATCGAGGGGGCTTTAAGACCCAGCTTGTTCTTCTTGTTGAAGCCGCAAAGGTCGTTGAAGAACTTACCGGGCGAGAGCTTCGACAGCGACTCGACGGTGATGTAACCCATCTTCTGTATGACGGGCACCCACTCCTGGGGTATGCCTACTGCGGTATAGGCCTCGACGGGATCTGTCGTCGGCTTCTTCTCGGGACGCATCGTCGGGAAGAACAGTACGTCCTGAATAGAGGTCTGACCGGTCATGAACATCGTAAGGCGGTCGATGCCGATACCCATGCCCGAACAAGAGGGCATGCCGTACTCCAATGCACGCACGAAGTCAAGATCGATGAACATCGCTTCGTCGTCGCCTCGCTCCGACAAGTGCATCTGCTCCTGGAAACGCTCCAACTGATCGATCGGGTCGTTCAACTCCGAGTAGGCGTTGCACAACTCCTTGCCATTGACAAACAGCTCGAAACGCTCCGTGAGATCGGGATTGTTGCGATGACGCTTGCACAGCGGCGACATCTCTATGGGGTAGTCGGTAACGAAGGTCGGCTGAATCAGATCGCTCTCGCAGTACTGGCCGAAGATCGCATCGATCAGCTTGCCCTTGCCCATTGTGTCGTCGACCTCGACATTCAGACGCGCACACGCCTCGCGCAACTGCTCCTCGGTCTGGCCGGTGATGTCGTAGCCGGTCTTCTCCTTGATGGCATCGGTCATGGTCAGGCGGCGGAACGGAGCCTTGAACGATATGGTACGGCCGTCGATCTCGATGTCGGTCGTACCGTTGACAGCCAGAGCCACGCGCTCCAACATCTGCTCGGTAAACTCCTGCATCCAGATATAGTCCTTATAGGCCACATAGATCTCCATGCAGGTGAATTCGGGGTTGTGAGTGCGGTCCATACCCTCGTTGCGGAAGTTCTTGCCGAACTCATACACACCGTCGAAACCGCCTACGATCAGACGTTTGAGATACAACTCCGTAGCTATTCGCATGTAGAAATCGATATCGAGCGCATTATGATGCGTGATGAACGGACGCGCCGAAGCTCCGCCCGGTATGGGTTGCAGAATCGGGGTCTCGACCTCGGTGTAACCGCGCTCATTGAAGAAATCGCGCATGGTCTGCATGATGCGGGCGCGCTTGACGAATGTATCTTTCACATGGGGGTTGACAACCAGGTCGACATAACGCTGGCGGTAACGCACTTCGGGATCGGTCAGAGCATCGAACGTCTGTCCGTCCTTCTGCTTGACAACGGGCAGAGGGCGAATCGACTTGGATATGACAGTCAGTTTGCGGCAGTGCACCGACAACTCGCCCGTATTGGTCAGAAAAGCAAAACCCTCCACGCCGACGAAATCGCCAATGTCGAGCAGCTTCTTGAATACGGTATTATACAGCGTGGTATCGCCTTCGGGGCAGATGTCGTCGCGTCGTATATAGATCTGAATGCGGCCTGTCGAGTCCTGCAACTCGAAAAACGAGGCCGAGCCCATGATACGGCGACTCATGATACGACCCGCAACCGAGACACTCTGATAGTTGCCCTTGTCGGGCGAGTAGTTCTCGGCAATCTCGCGCGCCGTAGCCGTAACTTCGTAACGCTCTGCCGGATATGGATTGATTCCCAACTCGCGCAGTGCCGCCAGAGAGTTGCGTCGCAATTGTTCTTGTTCGCTCAGTTCCAAGCTCATAGATATATTGTTTTAAATTTGATGCGTTTTCCTCGCGCAAAGATACTAAATATTTGAAAAATCACAGCTCTTTGCCGCTCTCTTTCTTTCGGCGGCATGTCGTGCAAAAGCGCAGTGCACGGCAGTAGAGCCATGCGCACAGCCAGCCCGACAAGGCTCCGACGGCCGAGCCCAGCAGCAGATCGCACGGGAAGTGGCAGGCGAGATATATGCGGGAGTAACATACAAGCAGAGTTACGGCGATCATGGTATATGCGAACCAGCGTCGTTTGACTATCGCAACCGACATGACGGCCAGAGCCACCACAGTCGAAGCGTGCGACGAGACCGTTCCATATGGACCGTGCTCGAACGACGGCACGTGTATCGCACCCAGCTCCTCGGTAAACATGGGGCGAGGGCGCGCCGGGAACGACGGCCAAAGATCCTTCAACACTCCGGAGTGCTTGAATATGCCTGCAATGATGTCGGCCAATCCCATGGCCGCAGCAAGCAGCAGCACGAAGAGCAGCAGTCCGCGCCACGAGTCGCGCCGCCACACCAGATAGAATATAAGAAGATAGAGCGGTATCCACATCGCGGTACCCGATACGGTCTCCATTGCGGCATCGATCGTCTCTCCGCCGTCGAAATTGAGCGCCTTGAAAATTCCCCAGTCCCAGGTCATCGTAGAAAAATGTTAGAAATTAGCATAAATAGGCAGTCCCGCACCGGCCACGTCGGCAGCCTCCAACATCGCCGAGCACTGCATCGTGCACCATATGGCCGCCACGATCAGCACCACCTGCACCACAAAGCCACCCCTTATGACGGCCGACTCTACCCTCCGGTCGAAGCTCGTGGGCAAAGCGTGCATCGCATACCCCACACCCATCATGACGAAGGCTACCCAATGACTTTCGACGAAAGGCACGATTTGCGCCGTATCGAAATTGCCGACCATATTGCCGAGCATGGCTGCGACCTCGGTCATATCGGAGGCATTGAAGAGCAGCCACCCGAAAGCCACCAGATGGAACGTTATGATTACACCCGGCACACGCCGCCACCACGGCATTTTCCAGCCAACGGCCGCAGCACCCGGAATCACCGCCAGCCACACTTTGTGCAGTGCCAGCGCCACGCCGTGCAGCAGTCCCCATGCAATGAACGTCAGTCCGACGCCATGCCACAGACCGCCGAGAAACATGGTGACGATCAGATTCCAATATGTTCGCAGACGTCCGCGCCGATTGCCGCCGAGCGATATGTAGAGATAATCTTTGAGCCATGTCGAGAGCGATATGTGCCAACGACGCCAAAACTCGGTTATGGTGGCCGAGTGATAAGGGGCATCGAAGTTCTGCGGCAGGCGGAATCCCATCATAAGAGCCACACCGACAGCCAGATCGGAATAGCCCGAAAAATCGCAGTATATCTGCATCGTGAAGCCGTAGACGGCCATCAGAGCCACGAATCCGCCGTCACCCAGCTGACCGGCAAAGGCCGGACGCACCAGCAGCACGCCTATGCACTTGGCCAGAACGGCATACTTCACCAGACCGCCGGCAATGAGTCGTGCGGCACGTCCCACGTCCTCGCGCGAAGGTGCGATGTCGCGACTGTGCATCTGCGAGATGAAATCGGCGTTGCGCACCAGCGGGCCGAGAAACATCTTCGGGAAGAACGACAGCAAAAACAGATAGTCGGCAAACCTGCCGAGCGGTCTTATGCGGTCGCGGTATATATCCACCACATACGATATCGACTGAAAGACGAAGAACGACACTCCGGCCGGCGCAATCACCTTGCCCATATCGATCACACCCTCGCCGTAGAGCCCCTCCAACAGATCGACGAAAAAGCCAGTCGCTTTGAAATAGGCGAGTATCGCGACGTTGACCGTCACGCTCCACACCACCCATCGCCGACCGCTGCGACAGCATCGCCGGTCATGCGCCACGCGGCCTGCTATGAAAAAGTCGTTCAGCGCAACGAACAACAGCAGCAGCAGATATATGCCGCTCAGTTTATAATAGAAATAGAGCGAGAACGCAGCGACATAGAGAATGCGCAGCGTCACCGCACGCCTTACGACGGCGTAACCCGTCAGAAAGAGGATAAACGCCAACATGAAAAAGCCGCTGGCCAGAGTCATCGGCGAAGATTCGTCGAACAGCAGCAGCGCCTCGATGCGCCCGACAATGTCGTCGGCAAATACGGGTAGTTCCATCGTCTCTTACTCCTCTCTCTGAAATGTAACACCGGCAAGCGTATCGGCCATATCGGCGATAGCACCCAGACGCATCTGCATCTGCTCCTCGCGCTGTCGGCGTTCGGCCTCGAGTCGTTGCAGCCGACGCCGCTCGGCAGCCTCGGCACGTTCGCGCGCCTCCATCTTGCGGGCTGCCATGTCGCGTATGGGCAGCATCAACGCCCGCGCCACGGCACGACCTCCGCCATAGTTGATATGCGTATAGTCGCCTGCCGCCCACTTGTTGTTGACGAAGCCCTTTATGCCTCCCATCGAACGCATGGCTTCATAGGTATTCCAGAATGCCACGCGGCAGCTGTCGGCCGCAGCACGCTGGTATGCGCTCAGAGCGTCGGCCGAGCCTATCGGCTCATACGCTCCGCTCTCGTCGTTCTTCACGCAACGGTCGCTCACACCCATCACGAGTATTGCCGCATCGGGGAAACAACGCTCGGCATAGGATATCATGTCGCGCAGCTGGTCGCGATACTTCGAATAGTTGCGCTGGCCGGCCTGCATGATGTTGAGTCCGTATTGCAGCACCACCAGATCGTAGCCGCCCAGCAGCACATCGGCCTGCCGGTTGATTAACGGATTGGTGCCGAATATGGCGTGGCCGTTGTTGCTGCGCACCGAGAAGTTGTCGACCCGTATGCCGTCGTCCGAACCGATCGCTACGCCGTAGCATATAACGCGTCCGTCGAGCACTTTGAGAGCTATCGACCGATATGGTGCCGATTCGACGACAATCTGTCGCAGAGCCTCGTCGCCCTCGATGTCGAAACTGCGGCTCAGCGTGTCGTTGAGTGTCAGCTCCACCCGGCTGTCTTCACGGCTCAGCAGCAGCAGGCGTGCCGTCTCCGCCCCGGCAAGTGTCGGATAAGACTCGGTAATCTCCCAGCGTGTCGAGGCTCCCGCACCGCCCTCGGCCATATATCCCGACACGAAGAACTTGTCGCGCAAAGACTCAGGTGCCGCCTTGGGTTTCATGATGCTGTATGACGACCACCCCGCCGAGCGGCGTTTGATGCTCTTGCGCGAGGTGGCGAAAGGTATGTCGCACGCGACGAATCCCACACCGCGACCGCCGAACAGCGTTTGCAGTTCGTGACGCAGATCGACCGTCAGAATATCGCCCTCGACGAACGAGTCGCCCATGAAGGCTATACGCACCGGCCGCCCCTCGACAAGCCGCTCCACGAACCGGTCGAACCGGCTCTGCGGCAGCGTATCGAAATCCTCTATGGCCACCATAGCCGCATCGGCCGCAGGGCGCAGCTCCTCCGACGACGGCCGGCGTGCGCTCTCTTGCGGAGAATAGTCGCCGGTGCGCCACTCATAGCTTATCCTGACCGGCTCGACAACAGTCGAATCGATCTGCTCCGCGACCGAGGTCTGCATGTTTTCGATCATGGCTATCTGCTGCTCCAACAGCTCGATATCGGCCTCGTATTCGACCACATTGTCGCGCTCGTCGCTCTCGAAATGCGAGATATCGGAGAGAACATTCGTTCGGTGGAGTTTCACGCCGAACACCTCCGCGGGAGGTATCAGCGCCGTGGCACAAGCACCTGCGGCGACACACACCGATGTGAGCCAGCCTCTGAACAAGGATTTTTTCCTGCGAGCCATGTCTTAATTGCGTCGTGAAGAGATGATCGAAATATAGTAGATGATGGTGGCGATGGCACTCAGTGCCGCCACCAGATATGTGCGTGCCGCCCATCGGAGTGATATGCGCGCACCGTCGATCTCGCCTCCGCGCAGCGTACCGCTCGACTCCAACCACTCCAACGCTCTCTGCGAAGCATTGTATTCGACCGGCAGCGTCACTATCGAGAACAGTGCCGACATTGCTATCAGACCTATGCCTATCCAGCACAACGTGGCGTTCTGCGTAGCGGCCAGCAGCGCTATGCCGGCTATAATCACCCACGTAGCTATCTGCGACGAGAAGTTGACTATGGGCACCAGCTCGGAGCGCAGACGCAGCGGGGCATATCCGCGTGCATGCTGTACGGCGTGTCCGCACTCGTGGCAGGCAACCGCCGCAGCCGCTATGCTGCGCGAGGAGTAGACGCTGTCGCTCAGATTGACAGTCATTGTACGGGGATTGAAGTGATCGGTCAGATGCCCCTTTACACGGGTCACCTTAACATCGTATATGCCGTTGTCGCGCAACATCTTCTCGGCAAGTTCCGCACCGGTCATGCCGCCGGGCGAGGGCACTTTCGAATACTGTGCGAAGACGCTTTGCAGACGCGCCTGCACGATGTATCCCGCCACGGCTATGACGATCATCAGAAGAAACGACCCTGAGGTCGAAATATCGGCGAACAGCCCGTTGTCGGCACTCTGTTCGGCCAACCGATCCGCATAAAGCAATATGTCAAACATATGATTCATATTTTATGTATCTCCGACATAAGAGAAACATCGGGCAAATATACGAATAAGTGAGAGCAAAAGCAAGTTTACTTGCATTTTGCCGAGCGAGAGTATATTGGGCGAAGCCAAATAATACGAATAAGTGAGTGAGAGCAAAAAACCAAATTTATTTGAGCATTGCCGAACGGGAGTATATTGGGCGAAGCCAAATATACGAATAAGCGAGTGAGAGCAAAAACCAAATTTATTTGAGCATTGCCGAGCGGGAGTATATCGGGCGAGGACAAAAGCGGTACTATAATTGTGCACACCCCACGACAACTCATATCAAAGATAAAATTACGCACAATGAAGAGGTATTTGAAATCGACGATCGTGCTTGCCGGCGGCATTGGGCTGCTTGCGGCGGCACATGCACAAGGTACCGATTCGCTCGACACAAGAGCGGCGTACCGTATCGACGAGGTAGTGGTGACAGGCACGCGAAGCCAGACAGACGCGCGGCTGCTGCCGATGACGGTGTCGGTCGTAGGACGACAACGGATAGAGGAAAGCCACTCGCCGTCGCTGCTGCCCACGCTCTGGCAGCAGGTGCCGGGGCTGTTCGTCACCTCGCGCGGCACGATGGGCTACGGAGTCTCTACCGGCGCATCGGGAGCGATGACCCTGCGCGGCATAGGCAACGGCTCGCAGGGCACACCCACCACAGGACTTCTCGTGTTGATCGACGGTCACCCGCAATACATGGGACTGATGGGGCACCCCATAGCCGATGCCTGCCAGTCGATGCTGGCCGAGCGCGTGGAGGTGGTGCGAGGTCCGGCATCGGTGCTATACGGATCCAACGCAATGGGCGGAGTGATAAACATCGTCACACGCAAGATGAAACACGACGGCACGGCCACCGACATCGATCTGTCGTACGGCTCCTACAACACGCTGCACACCGAAGCCTCGAACCGTATTCGCAAAGGAGGTTTCGAGAGCGTCGTCACGGCATCGTACAACCGTTCGGACGGCAATCGCAAAGATATGGACTTCGAGCAGTACGGAGGTATGATAAAGCTGGGATACGATCTGTCGAAGTCGTGGAGGATCGGCGGCGACGCAAACATCACGCACTTCAATGCCTCGAATCCGGGCACGATCACCGCACCGCTGATCGACAACGACTCGCGCATCACTCGCGGCACGGCTTCGCTCGCACTGCAAAACGACTACGGATCGTGCTCCGGCGCGCTGAGCCTGTTTTACAACTGGGGACGACACAAGATCGACGACGGATACTCGCCGGGAGCCGAGCCGCCCGACTATCGGTTCAATTCGCGCGACCTGATGCTCGGCGTCTCTCTCTACGAGAGCTTTGTCATGTTCAGAGGCAACCGCACCACTCTCGGCATCGACTACCAGCACTTCGGCGGCAAGGCATGGAACCGCTATCTCGACGGACGGGAGCAGACCACAGCCGACAAGAGCGTCGACCAGGCGGCTGCCTACCTCGATATTCGGCAGACGCTCGGACAACGCCTGACACTCAACGCCGGCATTCGCGTAGATCGTCATTCGCATGTCGGCACCGAGTGGGTGCCTCAGGCGGGCATATCGCTGCGACTGTGGCGCGACGCCGAACTGAAAGCCATGGTGTCCAAAGGCTTCCGCTTCCCGACGATTCGCGAGATGTACATGTTTCCGCCACAGAATCCCGACCTGAAACCGGAGAAGCTGATAAACTACGAGATATCGCTGTCGGATCGTCTGATGCAGGGTCGGCTCACCTACGGCATCAACATCTTCTACATCGACGGCCGCGACATGATAAACCGCATAATAGTCGACAGCCGCCCGATGAACGTCAACATCGAAAAGGTGGAGAACTGCGGTGTGGAGGTGCAAACGGGTTGTGCCATAGGCCGCAATTGGAGCGTGGAGGCCAATTACAGCTATCTGCACATGAAATATCCCGTCATAGCCGCACCCGCACACAAGCTCTGCGCCCGCATCGATTTCCGCAAGGGACGTTGGCTAATATCGTCGGGCATACAGTACATCAACGAGCTATACACGTCGATCGACCCCGTCGCCACAGAGAGTTTCGTGCTGTGGGACGCCGACATCACGCTGCGCATATCGCGCCGCACGGCACTCCATGTGCGCGGAGAGAACCTCCTGGCTCAACGCTATGAAATCAATCTCGGCTACCCGATGCCGCGCGCAACCGTATCGGGCGGCATTCACATAAATCTTTGACAACGATGTTCTTTCGCACAATTCGTTTCTCGATGGCGGCATGGCTGCTGTTTGCCGCCGCCATCGTATCGGCACACTCCGGCAAGGCCAGGTTTCATGTGATAGTCGATACCGACGGCGCAGCCGACGACCTGCGCACCATATGTATGCTGCTGGGCAGCCACGACGTGGAAGTGCTCGGCATACTCTCCTCACCCGGCGCGCAAACCACGCAGCGCACTGCCCAATGCGTCAAGTCTCTGCTCGTCGCACTCCACCACGACGGCATTCCCGTCGGTTGCGGACGCGAGAGTCAGGCCAAGGCTCCGGCATGGCGCCGTCACAGCGAGCAGACATACTGGGGGCCGGCGGCAGAGTGTGCGGCGTTCGCCGATGCCGCACAGATGATGGAGTCGATCATAGACGGAGAAGAGGAGAGGATAACCGTCGTAGCACTCGGCGCATTGACCAACATCGCCGACATGATCCGGCGGTGCCCCGACAAAATCGGACGCATAGAGCGCATAGTGTGGTACGACGACATGCCGCAGGGTACGGGAGCCAACTTCAAGGCCGATGCCGAGGCTGCGCGGGAGGTGCTGTCGTGCGGCGCAAGAGTAGAGATAGTCTCCGACAACGGATTGCGCAGCATCGTCATCACCCGGCCGCTGCTCGATGCCATGTCCGCCATACCCACACCCTACGCCCGACACATAGTCGCCTCGCACTGCCGCCGGCCGCTCGACAGACTCGTAGAGAGAAGTCACCTTGCGGCATGGGACGATCTGACGGCGTTGTATATGTTATGTCCGGAAATATTCGAGCGGCACCCAGTCGACGACAACACAGCATACTGCACGCTCTCCGAGGAGATCTCATCGCAGTGTGCCGCAGATATGCTGCTCAGCGTATTGTGGGGACGTCCCGATGCCGAGAACCGCGTCTTTTACGACTTCCCGGCCTGCGAACAGACATACGCCGCCGATGTGCGTGCCATCATGCGCGAGACCGTCGGGCGTCACGGCGCAAGCGAGTGGCGTGCGGCGGTGCTGACCAACGAGATGCACGGGCATCTGGGCATCTACGCTACGATAGGAGTCAAGATGGGCATGCGCGCCCGCGAGTGGTTCGGCATAGGTGTCGACGACATGGAGGTGGTGTCGCATGCCGGACTCACACCGCCCGTAAGCTGCATGAACGACGGCTTGCAGGTGGCCACGGGAGCCTCGCTCGGTCACGGACTGATAAGCGTGGCCGAGGTCGACTCGCCGCGTCCGGAGGCCACATTCCGCTTCAAGGGACGAACGCTTAGGCTGAGGCTCAAAGACGAGTATGCACGCCGCATAGCTCAGGATTGCCGCCGCGGCGTGGAGCTGTACGGCGGCCTCAACGAAGATTACTGGCAATATGTCAGGGCGTTGGCACTGAGCTACTGGCTCGATTTCGACCGTCACGACATATTCGAAACAGAGGAGTTGTAAAACCGGCAATACGATCAACATGGATTATTCGTTCAACAATCGCGAACTGAGCTGGCTGTCGTTCAACCGACGCGTACTCAAACAGGCCGAAGACCGCAACGTACCGCTGTTGTCGCGCTTGCAGTTTCTCGGCATATTCTCCTCCAACCTCGACGAGTTTTTCAAGGTGCGGGTAGCCAATCTCATGCGCATGAGCCGACAGGGCGGGCAGAAGCCCTCGGGCAAAGGGGCTGAGCTTCCGCCGCGGCAGCTGCTTGCCGAGATATCGCATCGAATGGAGCATGCGCAACGCATATTCGACGACACATACCGCCAGGTGATATCCGAGATCGAGGCCGAAGGCATAGTCATGGTCGACGAAAGTTCGCTCTCGGCACGCCAGACAGACTTTTGCCGCGAATACTTCTCCTCGGTGGTGGCTCCGCGGCTGGCTCCGATCATACTGCGCAAGTCGGCACGCATGCCATACCTCTCCGACGACACCCCCTATCTGGCCATCGAGATGCAGGGCGGAGCCTTGAAATCGGCACGCTACGCCGTGGTCGGCATACCCGTCAGCGACGCATGTCCGCGATTCGTCGTACTGCCGCCGGCCGCCGGACAAACTCAGGTAATCATGCTCGACGACATCGTACGATCGATGATCGACGATATATTCTTCATGTTCGACTACGGCTCCATAGCCATACACTCGTTCCGCATCGTTCGCGATGCCGAGCTCACCCTCGACGACGATGTCTCCAAAAGCATGGCCGACCGCATAGCAGAAGGCGTTAAGGAACGACGCTACGGACTGCCCGTGGGATTGACCTACGACAGACATATGCCCGCCGAGATGTTGGAGATGCTGCGCTCGAAGCTGCATATCCGCTCGCGCGACATGCTGTCGCCGTCGGGACGCTACCAGATGATGCGCGATCTGACACGGTTTCCCACCATACGCCCCGATCTGATCTACCCTCCCGTACGCCCCATACGCCATCGTCGCCTGCCACCGTCGGGCAGCGTCCTGCAATCGGTGTCGCGTGCCGACATACTGCTCAACTTCCCGTACTACACATTCCAGCACGTAGTGGACATGTTGCGCGAAGCGGCCGTCGATCCCCGCGTAGAGAGCATACGCATGACGCTCTACCGCACCGCACGCCACTCGAAAGTGGTCAACGCGCTGATAAACGCCGCACGCAACGGCAAGCACGTGGAGGCCGTCGTTGAGCTCAAAGCCCGATTCGACGAGGAGCGCAATGTCGAGAACACCGATCTGCTGCAAAACGAGGGCGTGCACGTAGTCTACACCATCGACGATCTGAAAGTACATGCCAAAGCCATACTCATCGAGCGGCGCGAGGGAACAGCGTCAAGGGGATACGCCTACGTGGGCACGGGCAACTTCAACGAGCAGACGGCCGGCATCTACTGCGACTTCGGCCTGATGACTGCCGACAAGAGAATCATCGACGACATTCGCACGCTGTTCCGCTTTCTGTCGAGCAGCCACCGGCGATACAAGTACCGCCATCTGCTGGTATCGCCCTTCCACATGCGCGACGAGCTGAATGCCATGATCGACAACGAGATGCACAACGCCCGCCGCGGCCGTCGCGCCTACATCTTCGCCAAATGCAACTCGCTGACCGACGAGAAGATCATACGCCGGCTGTATGCCGCATCGAGGGCAGGCGTGGAGGTGCGGCTCATAGTGCGCGGCGCATGCTGCCTGCGTCCGGGCGTGGAGGGCATGAGCGAGCGTATACGTGCGGTAAGCATCGTCGACAAATATCTGGAACACGCCAGGCTATACATATTCTGCAATCGCGGCCAGGAGCGCGTGTTCATCGGCTCGGCCGATCTCATGTCGCGCAATCTCGACCGTCGTGTTGAGGTGTGCGCACCGATATTCGACCGCCGCATCGCTGCGCGACTTCACCATGTGTTCGACATCGGGTGGAGCGACAACATCAAGGCCTGCGACCTGTCGGATCAGGAGCGCAATCCCCCAGTCGCCGGAGCCGGCGACGGCACATACCGGCGCAGTCAGACCGCACTTGAAGAGTATTACAAAGATTTGAACGAAATATGAAACGAGAGACATACGCAGCCATCGACATCGGCTCGAACGCCATAAGGCTTCTGATCGACTATGCCGAGACCTACAACGACAACCGCACCGAATTCAAACAGACCGCCTTCGTGCGCGTTCCCATACGTCTGGGCGACGACGTGTTTCTGCGCAGCCATGTAGCCGAGAACAAGATCGAGGCGTTGTGCGACGCGATGCAGGGCTTCTCTTCGCTGTTTCGCGCATTCGCCGTGCGCGACTACCGCGCCTGCGCAACCAGCGCCATGCGCGAAGCGGCCAACGGAGCCGACATCATCGAGCGCATCAGACTTCGCAGCGGCATCGACGTGGAGATAATCGACGGCGTGCAGGAGGCCGAGACCATATTCGACGCCGGAGGACTCGGCTCGGTGATCGATCGCGACAAAAGCTACTTCTATGTCGATGTGGGCGGCGGCTCGACCGAAGTGGTCATATATGCCTCAGGCGGCAAGATCGACGCGCAGTCGTTCGCCCTCGGTACGGTGCGGATACTCACCGGCGCGGCACGCGAGCAGGAGTGGCACCGATTCGGAGAGTGGCTCTCGGCAGCAGCCGAAAAGTGGCGTCCGTCGGGCATAATAGCTTCGGGCGGAAACATCAACAAAGCTCACAAACTGCTCGACAAACGCTCGAAAGAGTGCATATCGGACAAGGAGCTGAGAAAGCTCCGCAAGCGGCTCGAAGCCCTTTCGCTCGAAGAGCGCATGGAACGTTACTCGATGAACAGCAGCCGGGCGGAGGTGATCGTACCGGCTCTCACCATATTCACCACCGCGGTGGAGCGGTGCGGCATAGAGTCGATATTCGTACCGAAGCTCGGACTGGCCGACGGCATCGTGCGCCAACTCTACAAGCGATATAATCCGTGAGGCGATCCGGATACCTCCGAATCGCCCCACCGCAGAGAACAGCCGCCGTATTGCCGGCCGTCTATTTCAGCGAAAATTTCACGCTGCCGCGTATGTCGGCCGACGATGCTCCCACCAGAGCCTCGAACTCGCCTCTCTCGGCCACCCACTCGCCGCGGCGGTCATCGTAGAAGCAAAGTGCCGAGCGGTCGATGGTGAAGATCACCGTGGCACGTTCGCCCGGCTGCAAAGCCACCTTCTCGAAACCTTTGAGCTCCTTTCGCGGACGGGGCAGCGACGAACGCAGATCGGCGATATAGAGCTGCACCGTCTCCGAAGCGGCACGATCGCCCGTATTGGTCACATCGACCGACAGAGTCAGCGTCCCGTCCTCTTTCATGCTGCGGCTCTCCGCACGCACGCCGGAGTATTCGAATGTCGTGTAGCTCAGGCCGTGGCCGAACGGAAACAGCACGGGCGTATCGCTATGTTCATAGCCGCGATAACCGACGAATATGCCCTCCGAATAGAGTGTGCGGCCGTCGTTGGGAAATGCCGAGCCATCGGCATGCGCCGGGCAATCCTCCAATCGCACGGGGAAGGTAAAGGGCAGCTTGCCGCTCGGAGCAACGTCGCCGAACAGCACGTCGGCGAGGGCATTGCCCGCCTCCGAACCCAGATACCACGCCTCCACCACCGCCGGAACGCGCCCGATCCACGGCATGGCCACAGCATTGCCGCTGACAAGCACCACCGCCAGACGGTCGTTGGCCTCGGCCAGTGCTTCGATCACACGATTCTGCGCATAAGGCAGATCGAGCGACAGACGGTCGGCACCCTCCGAATCCTGATGATCGCTCTTGTTCAATCCGCCGATGAAGATTACGGCATCGGCACCGCGAGCCGCCTCGACGGCCTCGGCTATAAGTTCCTGCTCGCTGCGCGAATCGGAGAGATTCTGTCCGGTCTCGACGCCGTTGTAGCTGCCCGTAACATCGCCCACGTATCCGCGGGCATAGACCACCTCCACACCGGCACGCTCAGCACGCGCGGCGATACCCTCCAACGGAGAGCACTCCCTGCGAACCTTCAACGACGACGATCCGCCGCCGACGGTCATCATCTTCACGGCATTCTCGCCTACGACGGCTATGCGGCGGCAGCTCCTGTCGTCGAGCGGCAGTACACCGCCCTCATTGCGCAGCAGCACTATGCCCTCGCCGCCTATGCGACGCGCGGCAGCGGCATGTTCCGGCGAACAAAGCGACCCGAACGGCTTGTCCTGATTCATGGAGGTGCGGAACATCAGTCGCAACACACGGCGCACCTTGTCGTCCAGATCCCTCCGACTCAATTCGCCGTCGAGGATCATCTTGCGATATGGCTCGGCCAGAAAATAACGGTCGTAAGCGTCGCCCGCACCCTCCGTAAGACCGTCGGTCCACGTACCGTACTCGATATCGAGACCGTTTTCGGCAGCCTCCCGTGTGGAGTGAGTTCCGCCCCAGTCGGATACGACAACTCCGTCGAATGCCCATTCGCCCTTCAATATATCGTTGATAAGCCGCTTGTTGTGACAGCCGTGCTGGCCGCGATAGAGGTTATACGAGCCCATCACGCACCACGCTCCGCCACGCTCGACGGCAGCACGGAACGCAGGCAGATAGATTTCATAGAGTGCCCGGTCGTCGAGATCGACATCGATCGTATGACGATGCGTCTCCTCGTTGTTGAGAGCATAGTGTTTGACGCAGGCCGCCACGCCCTGCTGCTGCACGCCGCGAATATATGGCACGGCCATCTCGCCGGCAAGGTAGGGATCCTCGCCCATATACTCGAAATTGCGGCCTCCGAGCGGAGTACGGTAGATGTTGACACCGGGGCCGAGAAGCACGTCCTTGCGGCGATAGCGCGCCTCCTCGCCGATGGAGCGGCCGTAGAGCGCAGCCATTTCGCGATTCCACGTGGCAGCCAGAGCTGTCAGCGCAGGAAATGCCGTACATGAATCATTGGTCCAGCCGGCCTGTTCCCACTCGTCCCACAACACTTCGGGACGTATGCCGTGAGGACCGTCGGTACACCACAGTTCGGGTATGCCCAGACGAGGCACGCCCGGCGACGAGAACTTCGACTGCGCATGCACCACAGCGATCTTCTCATCGAGCGTCATACGGGCAAGCGCATCTTCCACACGCTCCTCGATCGGTGCACGACGGTCGAGATATGGTGCCGTGGGACTCTGTTGCGCCGCGGCCGCAAGTCCCGACATCGTCAGAGCGAGGGTCGAAGCCATGTATAAAAACCTGGTAATCATAAGGAGATATGTTTGTTGTTAGTAAAAGGCATCATTGCAATCGGCAGCTGTCGCCATAGCCCGATACGCACCCGAGGACAGGCATCACCGCTCGGTGCCACTCTTGGCCGCACTCTTGGAGTAATGGAGACATATGTCGCTCAAACCGCATTTTGCACACTTCGGCGCACGCGCCGTGCAGACATAGCGGCCGTGCAGGATCAGCCAGTGGTGAGCCGTGGGCAGCAGCTGTCGGGGAAACCCGCGCTCCAACTGCAACTCGGTCTGCAACGGGGTCTTGGCATTGCGGCTCAGACCTATGCGCGCCGACACGCGGAAGACATGCGTATCGACCGGCATAACCTCCTTCTGCCATATGACCGCCCCAACGACATTGGCCGTCTTGCGCCCCACTCCGGGCAGACTTTGCAACAGATCGAGATCGCTCGGCACCACGCCGCCGAACTCTCCGACGAGCTTTCGCGCCATGCCGCTGAGGTTCTTGGCCTTGTTGTTGGGATAGGATATGCTTTTGATATAGGGGTAGATCTCCTCGGCTGTCGCAGCGGCCATAGCCTCGGCCGTCGGGAAGGCCTCGAACAGAGCGGGCGTGGTCATGTTGACTCTGCGATCGGTGCACTGCGCCGACAAAATAACGGCAACAAGCAGCTGAAAAGGGTCGTTATAGTGCAATTCGCTCTCGGCGACGGGCATCGTCCGGGAGAAATATGCCACCACGGCATCGTATCGCTGTTTGGTTGTCATATGGCGTCAGATTTTGGTTAGTTTGGCAAATTTGGCCAGCAGCGTCTTTTCGCCCCACTCATCGAATCTGACCACCAGCTTGTGATCGGTCGTCAGCTCCTCGATGCGCACGATCTCGCCGCCGCCGAACTTGGGGTGGCTGACCCGATCGCCCACCACGTAGGCACACTCGCCCGCAGGCATCTGGCTCATACCGCCGCCCTGCGACGGACGCACACCGACGCTTCGCATGCCCGAACGCGACGGATCGATACCGCGCACCGGAGCAACGATCTCGGGCGAGGGACGTTGCGGCGTGCGCTCCGTGCCCCTGCCGGCGGCACCCTCCGCACGACGCTGCCTGAACTGCGCATCGGAGCGGCGGCGGAACTCGTCGATGGCACGTCCGCGCCCCGGCTGAGACTGTTCGGAACGGCCGCCGCGACGCATGTCGTCCCAACGGCGTTCAGGACGCAGCTCGTCGTCGCCCACCTCCGAATCGACATATTTCGGATCGATCTCCGACAAAAAGCGGCTCGGACGCGAGAACTCCATCTGTCCCCACCGAAAACGCATCTCGGCATAGGAGAGCATAGCCTCGCACTTGGCACGGGTCAACGCCACGTAAAACAGTCTGCGCTCCTCTTCCAGCCCCTCGACCGACTCGGCGGCCATCTGCGACGGGAAGAGATTGTCCTCCATGCCCACTACATATACATATTTGTACTCCAATCCTTTGGCCGAGTGAACGGTCATCAGCGTCACCTTGCTCTCGGACTCCTGCTCCGACTTGTCCTGATCGGTCAGCAGCATAACGCTCTGCAACCACTCGTCGACGGTGGCCGTCTCGCTTTCGTCACGGTCGCCGCCGCGAATCTCGGCATCGCGCTCCTCGGCAAAGGCCTGCATCGTATTGAGCAGCTCCTCGATGTTGTCTATGGCAGAGGCCGATTCGGGAGTATTCTCCGCTCTGAGCAGAGTGAGTATGCCCGAACGCGAAGCCACCTCCATACCGAAGTCGTAAAGCCCCTTTTGGCTGCGCACAAGCGACAAGGCGCGTATCAGCTCGACGAACTCCCCGACCTTGCGCACTATGGTGCGTTCGACGGCATCGGCAGGCTGCTGCATCGACAGCTCGTCGACAGCCTCCCACATCGATACTCCGCGTGCCGCAGCGATCTGCGCTATGCGCCCAACGGTCGTGTCGCCTATGCCGCGTGCCGGATAGTTGACTATGCGCTTGAAGGCCTCGTCGTCGTGGGGGTTTACCACCAGGCGTATATAACCCAGCACGTCGCGTATCTCCTTGTGATCGAAGAACGAATTGCCCTTGTAGATGCGATAGGGCACACCCTTGCGGCGCAACGCCTCCTCGATGCTCTGCGACTGGGCGTTGGTGCGGTAAAGCACCGCCACATCGCTCCACTCGTCGCCCGTCTGGCGAATCTTGTCGCGTATGGCCGAGACCACCATCTCCGCCTCTTCACGATCGGTATACGCCTTGACAAGGCGTATCTTCTCGCCCGTCTCGCCCTCCGAGAAGCATTTCTTCTCCATGCGGCGCGAGTTGTGTACAATGAGCGAATTGGCCGCATCGACTATGGTTCGGGTCGAACGGTAGTTCTGTTCGAGTTTATAGATAGCCGCATCGGGATAGTCGCGCTGGAACGAGAGTATGTTTTCGATCTTGGCACCACGGAACGAATAGATGCTCTGGGCATCGTCGCCTACCACGCAGACATTGCCGTGGAGCTGAGCCAGACGCCTTATGATGGCATACTGCGCAAAGTTGGTATCCTGATACTCGTCGACCAGAATATATTCGAACTGCTGCTGATAACGCTCCAATACGTCGGGGCAGTCTCTCAGAAGTATGTTGGTCTGCAACAGCAGATCGTCGAAGTCCATGGCACCGTTGCGCTTGGCACGCGTCGAGTAGGTGTTGTAGATGTTGCCCAGTTCGGGCTGCTGACGCTGGCGGTCCTCGGTGGCATATATCGTATTGGCCAGATAGGCTCCCGGCGTCACCAGACAGTTCTTGGCCATCGATATGCGCGAAGCCACTGCCGAAGGTTTATACCGCTCTTCGGCCAGATTCAGCTCTTTGACGATGGTCTTTATAAGATTCTTCACATCGTTGGGCTCGTAGATCGTGAAGGTCTGCGGGTAGCCTATGCGTTCGGCGTTTTCGCGCAATATGCGGGCGAATACCGAGTGGAACGTACCCATGCGAATGTAGCGCGCGTCGCGCCCCACGATCTGCTCGATACGCTGCCGCATCTCGGCCGCAGCCTTATTGGTAAACGTAAGAGCCAAAATGGATTGCGGCGCAACGCCCTCCGAAAGCATATAGGCTATGCGCGATGTGAGCACACGCGTCTTGCCCGATCCGGCTCCGGCGATGATGAGCGACGGCCGACGATAGTTGACAACAGCCTCTCGCTGAGCCCGGTTGAGTCCTTGTAGTATATCTTGCACTGTATTACCCGATTGTTTCGAAACACAAATGTAGACATGAAATGCGCTTTTAGAAAATATTTTCCGCAAAAAATTACTAAATTTGCAATAACTTTGCTCATGCGAGCGTTTTAGATAAACGCATGAAGCGATGGCGGCCTCAGGCGGCCGGCAAAGACACCGCGTCCGGCAGGAATCATGTCTGGGGAACAGACGGATCCGGGCGGCTAAACACAAAAACGACAAACAAACATATACAGACAAATGGAGGTAGTTAACATCAAGGAGCTCAACGAGCATATCGAGAGTCAGAGCGTATTCGTCGATACGCTGCGCTCGCAGATCAAGAGAGTCATCGTCGGCCAGAGCCATCTGGTCGATTCGCTGCTCATAGGTCTGCTCTCGGACGGACACATTCTGTTGGAGGGCGTACCGGGACTGGCCAAGACCCTCGCCATAACCACGCTGGCCAAGGCCGTCGATGCCGATTTCGCACGAATACAGTTCACGCCCGACCTCTTGCCGGCCGACCTGCTGGGTACGCTGATCTACTCGCAGAAGAGCGAGGACTTCACCGTGCGCAAAGGTCCGATATTCGCCAACTTCATTCTGGCCGATGAGATCAACCGTTCGCCGGCCAAAGTGCAGTCGGCGCTGTTGGAGGCCATGCAGGAGCACCAGGTGACCATCGGCGACGAGACATATCGCCTGCCCGAACCGTTCCTCGTGCTGGCCACGCAGAACCCGTTGGAGCAGGAGGGCACCTATCCGCTGCCCGAAGCGCAGGTCGACCGCTTCATGCTCAAAGTCAAGATATCCTATCCCAAGCGCATGGAGGAGCTCGATATCATTCGCATGAACCTCTCAGGCGCCGGCATGCCGACCGTGGAGAAGGTCATATCGCCCGAAGATATAATCCGCGCCCGCAAGGTGGTCGAGCAGGTATACATGGACGAGAAGATCGAGAAGTATATAATAGACATCATCTTCGCCACTCGCGAGCCGTCGGAGTACAAGCTCGAACGTCTGCAACCTCTGATCGCCTACGGAGGTTCGCCCCGTGCGAGCATATCGCTGGCCAAGGCCGCACGCGCCTACGCATTCATCTCGCGCCGCGGATATGTCATACCCGAAGACGTGCGCGCCGTATGCCACGACGTATTGCGCCACCGCATAGGCCTGACCTACGAGGCCGAAGCCGAGAACATCACCTCGGAGCAGATCATAACCGACATTCTCAACAACGTCATAGTACCGTAATGCAACTCACCGAGAACGATATTCTGCGCAAGGTTCGCAAGATAGAGATCAAGACGCGCGGTCTGTCGAGCGAGATCTTCGCCGGCAAGTACCACACGGCCTTCCGCGGCCGCGGCATGTCGTTCGCCGAGGTGAGGGAGTATCGTGCGGGAGACGACGTGCGCGACATCGACTGGAACGTGACGGCGCGCGCCCGCAAGCCCCACATCAAGGTCTACGAGGAGGAGCGCGAGCTGACGATGATGCTCATGGTCGACGTGTCGGCCTCGCGCACGTTCGGATCCAAAGCCCTCTCCAAAAAGAACGTCATGACCGAGATAGCCGCCACACTGGCCTTCTCGGCATCTCAGAACAACGATAAGGTGGGCTGCATCTTCTTCTCCGACCGAATAGAGAAGTTCATACCGCCGAAGAAGGGCAAGAGCCATATTCTGATGATAATACGCGAGCTGATAGGATTTCGTCCCGAAGGCTCGGGCACGGCTCTCTCGGAGGCATTGCGCTATCTGGTGAGTGTCAACAAGAAGCGTTGCACCACATTCCTGCTGTCGGACTTCATGGATTCCGCGGCCGACCGCCCGCTGCTTGACGATGCGTTGAAGATCGCCTCGGCGCGCCACGACATAGTGGGCATACGCGTGTGGGACGAACGCGAAGCCGTGTTGCCCGACGTGGGCATAGTGGAGATGCGCGACGCCGAGACGGGTGCGCGGCGCTGGGTCGACACCTCTTCGCGCCGCGTGCGCGAACATTGGGCAGAGAGCTGGCGGCAGCGCAGCGACCAGACGATGCAGCTGCTGCGCCACCACCGCATCGATACGGCACAGGTGGCCACCGACAGCGACTATGTGGTCGAACTGATAAAACTTTTCAAACAACGATGAAGATTCTCCGCAAATACGCATCTTTGACCCTCGCCGCTGCAATCGCCGCCTCGGCGGCAACGGCCGCACCGCCCACGTTGGAGGCGCGGTTCGAGCCGCAGCAGATCGAGGTGGGCGACAGTTTCGACTACGTACTCGACATAGACAAGGATCTGGTGCAGGCGCTGGGACTGCCCGATTTCAGCGAACAGCAGCAGGATTCGCCGTTCGAACTGGTGGAGGACTTCCCCGTCGACACGCTCTATCGCGACGGCCGCCACCTGCGTCTGAGAAAACGCTACCGTCTGGCAGCATTCGAGACGGGCGACGTGCGGCTGCGCCCGGCCATCACCTATTACGACAAGAATATCGAGGGCGACACGATTTATGCGCCCGACACCATCACGCTCTCGGTGGCACGCTACGAAGATCTCGACACGCTGCTGTTCATGCGCGTCGACTCGCTGACGATGAGCGTCAAGGCCGATTCGACGCTGGCAATGCAAAAGCTGCGCCGCCGCGGAGTCGAGACGCAGAAACAGATGCCGTTCCGTTTCCGCGAGATACAGGACTACGCCATTTACGGCGCAATCGCCGCCGTACTGCTCGCGCTGCTCGTATGGCTCGGCATACGCGCATGGCGTCGCTGGGGCGGACGTCTCGGCCGCGCATTGAAGCCCGCACCGCCGCTGCCGCCGCACGTGGTGGCCAACAAGGCTCTCGAAGAGCTTCACAACCGCAAGTTGTGGCAGAACGGCAAATACAAACTCTACTATACCTTGCTGACCTCGATCCTCAGAACATACATCGCCGGCCGCTACGAGATAGGGGCATTGGAGATGACCTCCGACGAGATACTGTCGTCACTGCGCGATGCAGAGGGCATATCGGCCAAGAGCATGATGGATCTGAGCATCGTACTGCGACAGGCCGACATGGTCAAGTTCGCCAAGGCCGAGCCGGGTGCAGAAGACAACGAACAGAACTACCTGCGCGCCTACTACTTCGTCGAGGAGACCCGACAGATCGAGCAGCAGGCCGTCGAGGGCAAGGAGGAGATAACCATCAAGACTAAAATCGACGACTAAGACGATGAGACGCTTCATATATATCTGCATAGCCATGTTGGCGTTAGAGCTCGCGGGAGCCATCGATGCCGGCGCGCAGTATCTGCCCGAACGACGCGAAGTGCGCAAGGGCAACCGTCAATTCGACCGGCAAAACTACAAGAACAGCATCGACCGCTACATCAACGCGCTCGATGCCGATTCGACATGCTACGAGGCACTCTACAACCTCGGCAACGCCTACTATCAGGCCAATCTGCACCGCGACAGAAATCCCAACAACTCGTTTCATTGGAGCGATGCCGACTCGATATTCACCCGCATAGGCCGCGACACGCTAATGCCGGCCGAGCGTCGTGCCGAGGCATTGCGCAATCTGGGAGAGAGTCAGCTCACGCAACAACGCTTCGAGGAGGCACTGGCCTCGTTCAAGGAGTCGCTGAAACTCAATCCGGCCGATCGCGAAACCAAATACAACTACATATTGGCCAAGCGCATAGTCGACCAGCAGAAGCAAAACCAGGATCAAAACCAGAACGGCGGCGGCAATGGCAACGACCGGAACCAAGACCAAAACCAGAATGGCGGCGGAGGCGGCGGCAACGATCAGGATCAAAACAACAACCGGGATCAGAACAACGATCAAAACGGAGATCAGAACGAGGATCAGAAAAACGACAACAACAACGATGATCCTAACGGCGATGACCGAAAGGACGACAATGACCAGAACGACCGCGACAACGATAAAAACAACGACCGCAACGACGACAACCGCGACGACAACGATCAGCGCAATGGCGGCGACGACCGAAAGGACGATGACCGGCAGGGCGAGCAGCCGCAACCCCAAAAGAGCGGCATGAGCCGCGAAGAGCAGCAGCGCATGCTCGAAGCGGTGCAGGCCGAGGAGGACAAAACGCAGGACAAGCTCAAAGAGAAAGGCACGGGCGTCATGGTAAGAGGTAAAAAGAATTGGTAACGATGAACTTCGCAAATCTCCACATATTATGGCTGCTAGCGGTCATACCGCTCATTGCGGCCTATCGTCTGTGGCAGTCGCGCCGAGGAGGCAGCGCGCTGGTGGTCTCGACCGTCGAGGGTGCCGAGGGAGCACCGCGCACACTGCGCTACTGGCTGCGACCGCTGCCCACACTGCTGCGTCTGGCCGCACTGGCAGCCCTGATCGTGGCATTGGCACGTCCGCGCGATGTGCATCACAACATAGAGAGCTCGACCGAGGGCATAGACATCGTGCTGGCCGTCGACATATCGGGGTCGATGCTCGCACGCGACTTCACGCCCGACCGAATCACGGCGGCCAAACAGATCGCCGGAGAGTTCGTCGCCGACCGTTTCGGCGACCGCATAGGCGTGGTCGCATTTGCCGGCGAGGCATTCACCCAGTGTCCGCTGACAAGCGACCAGACCACCGTACAGACGCTGCTGTCGCGCCTGCGCAGCGGCATCATCGAGGACGGTACGGCCATAGGCAACGGTCTTGCCACGGCGATCAACCGTCTGAGAGAGAGCGGTGCCAAATCAAAAGTCGTCATACTGCTCACCGACGGCGTGAACAATGCCGGCCAGGTGTCGCCGACGATGGCTGCCAAGATAGCCTACGACCAGGGCATAAAGGTCTATACGGTCGGAGTGGGCAAACGCGGCAAGGCGCCATACCCCGTAGTCGACATGTTCGGCAACCAGTCGTTCGCCCCCGTCGATGTGGAGATCGACGAGGATCTGCTGCGTCAGATAGCGGCCGACACGGGAGGCGAATATTTCCGCGCCGAGAACAACGAAGCGTTGAAGCAGATCTACGATCACATAAATTCACTCGAAAAGAGCAAGATAGAGGTCACACACTACACGCTCTACGACGAGCGATTCATCGAATGGGTGATCCTCGGATTGTTGCTTCTGGCAGCCGAATTCCTGTTTAACAATCTTATTTTAAGGAGGATACCGTAATGTTTCGATTTGCCGATCCGGAGTGGTTGTACGCACTCCTCGCAATACCCGTAATATTGTTGTCGTTCTATGCCTTGCAGCGTCTCAAAGCCCGCCGCACGGCACGTTTCGGCGATATGGCCACACTCTCGGATCTGATGCCCGAACGCTCCGTGGCGCGCGAGTGGATCAAGACCGGAGTGCTGTGTGCAGCCGTGGCGTTGATTGTGGTGGCGGCAGCCCGTCCGCAAGTGGGATCCAAACTGCGCGAGGTAAAGGCCGAGGGTACGGAGATGATGCTGGTCATCGACGTATCCAACTCGATGCTCGCCGAAGACATAAAGCCCTCGCGTATAGAGCGCACCAAACACGCCATAGGACGTCTTATAGAGCGTCTGTCGGACGACCGCATAGGTGTGATCGTATTTGCCGGCGAGGCGCAGGTGCAGCTGCCCGTCACGACCGACTACAAAATGGCGGCATCGTTCGTCAAGCGCATATCGCCTTCGATGATCGCCGACCAGGGCACCGACATAGGTTCGGCCTTGGAGTTGGCACAGCTGTCGTTTTCGGGCGACACGCACCGTCGCAACGACAGTCGCGTGATAATCCTTATCACCGACGGCGAGACACACGATGAAAAGAGCCTGGAAGTGGCTGCTGCCGCTGCCGAGCGAGGCATAAAGATCTGCACGATAGGCATCGGCACGCCCGACGGCGTACCTATCAACATCGGCGGCAGATATATCGAAGACGAAGACGGCAATATGGTGGTCTCGAAACTCAACGAGGAGCTGCTGAGCCGCATAGCCTCCGTAACGGGCGGCATCTACGCCCGATCGACCAATCAGTCGTTCGGCCTGGACGAGATCGTAGCCGAGCTGAATGCCATGGAGAAGAGCGAGCTGACGATACGCTCGTTCGACGAGTTCGACGAACAGTACCAATATTTTCTCGCAGCCGGCATCGCACTGCTGCTTTTGGAGATGCTGATACTCGGCAGTCGCAATCCGCTGCTGCGCGGCATAACGCTCTTTAACCGCAGCGACGACAATCCCCGGGAAGATGAGTAGCCCGATAGAGATCCGCCGCGCAGGCATCGGCGACATAGAAGCGATTCGCGCCGTGGCAGACAAAGCCTTTCGCGCCACCTACGCCGAGATACTCTCACCCCGGCAGACCGACTACATGATGGAGATGATGTACTCGGCCGAGAGTCTGCACCGACAGATCGAGATCGAGCGTCAGGCATTCTATCTGGCCGAAGACAACGGGCGCACGATAGGCTACGTATCGATCGAGCGTCAGGACGAGCGTCTGTTCCACCTGCAAAAGATCTATATTCTGCCCGAATGCCAGAATCGCCGCATCGGCCGGCAGCTCTTCGAGTGCGCCTGCCGACACGTCAAGACGCTATGCCCCGAGCCATGCACCATGGAGCTGAATGTCAACCGGCACAACCGTGCATCGGGTTTCTACCAGCGCATGGGCATGCGCAAGGTGCGCGAGGGCGATTTCGACATCGGCAACGGATACTTCATGAACGACTACATAATGGCCATCGAGCTGTAAGCATCGATCTCCGAGTCTTTTTATGGATCGTCATCGCAGCAGCGAAGCGATCCGTCTCCTCTGCAACCCGAAGCCGGCCTTTATCCGTATGCCACCATCACCCGTGCGCACCACAGTACGCACGGCATTGGCACACAATCAAAACCCGGTCATCATAAAACGACAAAGGAGCAAAGCGGACTCGCCGCTTCGCTCCTTTATCATCGATATATCGGATCCGACGACTACTTGGTCGTTACCGTTACACCGTCGGTAGTGTTGTTATCTTCGGTAAGCGTGTAGCCCGACGTACGCGAACCGCCCAATACGGCTCCCGTAAGGTTGGCCTTTTTACCGGTAATAACCGAACCGCTCTCCACTACACAGTTCTTAATGAACAGCGTGCTGCCGGTCAGCTCACCGACGATACCGCCGATGTACAAATACGAACCGTAAAGCAACGACGTCGTCGTCGAGGTGTTAAGCGATACATTGCCACCATAAGTACAGTTGTCGACATTGGCATTCTCTCCTGCCTGACCTACGATACCGCCCACCTTGCGGTCGCCGGTAACGTCGATTCGCACATTGCAATCAGAAATCACGGCATTGGTAAGGCTTCCCTCCTCGCCGGCATAACCGATGATACCGCCGGCCGAGTCGCCCTCATACGATCGCAACGTCTTATAAGTACATTTTATATAGCTGCCGGCATCGCCTATAACCGAGCAATTAGAGATACCTGCATATCCGTAACCCGTAATACCGCCCGCCTGATAGTTGCTGTCGATCTTGATCGTTCCGCTCACATGGCAGTTGTCGATCTTACCGGTAAACGCGCTGCCGACAATACCGCCGACACGTCCCAAACCGCTGACCACGGCATTCTCCAAGTTGATGTTCTTCAACACCGCGGGAGAGATGCTGCGGCCGAACAGTCCGATGAACTGCTGATCGGCCTTGCTCACCGACAGATTGGAGATGGTATGGCCTGCACCGTCGAATACTCCGGCGAAAGAGTTGGTCTCGGTTCCGATCGGAGTCCAGGCAACATTGTTCAGATCGATGTCGCTGTTGAGGACGAACGTCTGTCCCGAGAATTTGTTGCCGCCGTTGGTCTGCTCGGCAATCCATGCCAGCTCGGCAGCTTCATTGATGGTGTAGGTCTTGGCAGCCTCGTCGTAAGCAGGCTCCTTGACATCGCCATTCCACGGAGTTATGGGTATGATAAGTTTTGCACCGTCGGTCGTGTTGTTCTCCTCGGTGAGCTGATAACCCGATGTACGCGAACCACCCAGAACAAGGCCGGTGGTGTTGGCATCGATACCCGTAACGGTAGAACCGCTCGTGATCGTCGACTCCTTGATGAAGAGTGTCGTGCCGGTCAACTCGCCGACGATACCGCCGACCATGATCTTGCCCGTATTGGCCGAGATGTAATCCTCGGAAGCCGTGGTGGCAACGTTACCCGTATAACGGCAGTTGTAGATATTGGCATCTTTGCCGCACTGACCTGCAATACCGCCGACCTTGCGGCTGCCGGTAACGTCGAGGCTAACCTCGCAGTCAGAGATCACCTTATTCTCCGTACTGTTCTTCTCGCAGGCATAACCGATGATACCGCCTATGGCATCACCCTCGAAATCGGCCTTCTCGTAGACACCCTTGACATAGCTGCCCGCGTCGCCTATGACAGAGCACTGCGATATGGTGGCATATCCCGAACCTGCGAGACCGCCGGTCTGGTATGTACCCTCGATCTGGATCAGACCGCTCACGTGGCAGTTTTCGACCTTGCCCGTATATACGCTGCCCGACAATGCGCCGACCTGGGCATGAGCCTTGATCGAAGCATTCTCAATGGTCAGGTTCTTCAACACGCCGGGGCTGACCAGACGGCCGAACAGACCGGCATAGTTCAACTCGGCATTGTTTATTGCAAGATTCGATACGGTATAGCCTGCACCGTCGAACACTCCCGCAAACGAGTTGGTGGCAGTGCCTATCGGCGTCCACTCCGATCCTGCGAGATCGATATCTGCGGCAAGCGTGAC
>CAMWTS010000010.1 GCA_947177225.1 uncultured Alistipes sp.
ACCCCCAGCCCCTAAGACTCAGCGCATTGCCCGTGCCGCTATAAATGTAGTAACTGTCAGCCTGAGAATAACCGCTCGGCGACGACGAACCTACACGCAATGATCCATTCGGCATCACCCACCTTACATAAAGTTTGCGCGCTCCCGATTCGGTGGCATTATAGGTTATGCGCGGTTGGAGATACATGGTAGCAGAACTATTCAGCACGGAGCCGTAAGAAGTCAGTATGTTGCCATCGATATCGACATTGGCAATCTCGATAGCGGTAACGGTCAACGGAGCCACAGTAGTCTGGATCGACGATTTGGTCTGCGGCTGTTTTCCGGCCGAGCCGTTATTGTTCGACCGGCGCAACGCCGCGACCTGACGCTGCAACTCATCGATCTGGCTCTGCGCATGCTCCAAATCATTTTGTGCGGCCGAGAGTTCCGCACTCTGCGTACTCAGACGACCATTCAGATCTGCTATGTCACCATTCTGAGTGCGAATCTCCATACGCATATAGGAGGTATCGCGGCACAGGTTATCGATCTCCGATTGCAGATTGTCCATCTCGATATTGAGAGAGCTGATAATATCGCCCTTATTGCGCAGATCGGCATTCTTAGAGCGTATGACACCCATCACGGCCAAGGTTCCAAACAGAACCAGAATCACCAGCCACATGACTACGGAATATTGCTTCTTTCGCCGTTCCATCTCGGCATACCTGGCCGACCATGCGGCATTATCGCGTTGCAGAGCATCGATCTGCTCGTGCAGCCGGCTGAAACGCCGGGCATAAACAAGCTCGGCTGCCGACATGACATGTTCCGACTTGGAGATATAGACCGTATTGTAATCGCCTATGGCACCTATCATATCCTGCGCTGAGTCGGCATAGGCGAGCTGCTTCGACTCCTCGACCGACACAGCGTAGTTGTGAGGCGGCAGAGGCATCGTCTGCCGGTCGGTGTCGGCCATGGAGCGCATCAGCGTCCTTACGATACGCTCCACCTCCTCCTTTTTGTCGGCAAGGCGGTCGATGCCCGAAACGACCTCGCCACGATCGTCGAAGGTCAATATATTGCCATGCAGAACGATCGAGCTTACAGCTTGTTCCAGCTCGTCGAACATGCAATGCGGATCGGCAAACATGACACCGTTAAGCACCACGCACACGCCCATATAGTCACCGTCGGCAGATGCGGTCAGGCGACGCATGAACGCGTAATAGATCAGATCGCCATTGCGATGAACCATCATCTGCGCAGGGTCGGAGGCATTATTTTCGAAAAGCTCGAAGATACAGTGCGTATAGTCGTCAGGATATTGAGAATACCCCGACCTGAAACGCCCGAACAGATATACAGTAGAGTTCATATCAATATAGATTCAATATTATGTTCTTGCCGACATTATCCACAGTAAACGACTTTACGCGGTCGAGAATCTCGTTACCCATAAGCAGCGGAGCCTCGACGCTGGGCGACACGGTTGCCACAACATCGTCGCAATATATCGCTCCGCCTATCTCGACCCGGCGCAGCATCACCACCATGTTCTCCACCACGCTGCCGTCGGCTATGACCGATTCGGAGGTGCCCAGAAAATCATCGTCGGTCAGCAGTCCCTTCTCGAACAGATAGTTGGCCTCGGCCAGAGATATGAGCGTACCCGAACAGCCCGTATCGAGGATCATGTCCATGGGTATGCCGTTGACCCTGACCGCCACGATCTTCACGCCGCACTCCTCTGTGTATGGTATCACCGCCACATCGTCCGCCTCCCGTTCATCTTCGCAGTACTCATCATACAGTGTATCCGTGTGCGTATAATCATAGTGCCCGGTGCAGTCGGCATCGGCGGTGAAGCTGACGCGGCTTATGGGCGACGGCTTCGACCTGCCGCCACCGCACGACGCGGCCGACAGCAGCAGCGTGCACACGGCGGCATAGCAGAGGAGATCAAAACTTTTTTTCATTATATTTATAGGTGGTGTCTTTGTTGATTTTTGGATCGGCGGGCTTTTCGGTCGACGGCGTCCCGTCATTATTGGGCTTTTCGGTCTTGTATTTCCTGTTTTGCGCGGCATTGCAGGAGTGCACGCCGTAGGCCATACCAGCCAAGACGGTCAGCAGAACGATCCATTTCACAACCGGGCGGCGCAACATGCCTCGACCACTCGCCCCATTGCCGTGGTCATGTTTTAACGCATCATTCGACTTCGACGTCCCTGGGCGGCGATACTCTCGCAAGAACCGGCGCATCTTATTCATATCGTCGTACAGTGCATCTATCTGCCTATGCACATCGTCGCTGATCTGCACCTCACGCGAAGCCAGGTCCTCGTTTTGCTGCCGGAGGATCCGATTCTCCTCTTCGAGTTTCTGCGACCGCTGCTGCTCACTCGCCAGCTCCGTTCTGAACCGATTGCCGTCGATCTGCTGCTGCAACCGGCTCTTTTCGCCGTTAAGCTGCTCTATCGTCTTGTTCTTGCGCTCTATGTCGCGCTCCAATTCGTCGATCTGCTGCTGACGATCGGCCGCCAGCTTCTGCTCGCGTGCCACGTTCTCCCGTTCGGCCGATACCATGCGTCGCAGTTCGGACTGCACGGCACTATTGGCGGGATACTCAGGCGAAACGTATGCCTTGCCGCTCTGTCGGAGCGAGTCGAAGAAGGCCGGACAGCCCGTGTCGGCAGGATTGAAAGCCTCGGCACGCTTGGCATCGCGGCCGGCAAACGAGCCGTCGATAGGCAAAAACATCGATTGCTCCAATCGGCCGAACAACTCCTCGCAAATCCCTTTCAGCAGAGTGTCGGCCTGCTTGAAATCCGATATGCGATACTTCGACACACCGCCATGGCTCTCTATCACCTGTCCGACGATAGCGCGGTTGTAGGCTTCGTCCAATATGTTGAAGACGTGCGCCACCTCGCGGCAGTAATATCCGTCGAAGCGCAGCGTCATGCCGAAGAACGACCCCGAACGCCCCTCTGAATCGGAGTAGCTGCATGTACGCAGATAGGTGTAGTAGCTCGATACGGCACTGCCATTGCGGGCTATATCCACCACAAGGCGCGCCTGCTCTCTGACACCTTTATAACTGACATAGAACTGATTGATGAAGCTGTCCGACACCTTGTCGCCATTCCAGACGCAATGCCCGTAAGGCACTCCATGTACGAAAAATTCCAGATTCATACGGCTACCCTCTTATACATTTCATAATCGTATTCCACAATGCGGCCGGATAAACATCGTCGCCCTCGGTGTATGTAACCGACCCATCATTCGTCTTATGATATTCGCCGGTCGAGAACGGCACGAAATGACAGTTGTATTTCTTGAACAGACGCGTTATGGGATTAACATTTCGGAACGGCTCAAACACTCCGCGATAGTGATCTTCTATATCCTTTACAGCCATTGCCGTATTGATATTGCCGGGCGATCTGACAAAATCAGTAGCATCGATCTTGTTGTAGAGGAATATCACCTTGTCCGACGGACGCATGCGTGCTCTAAGTTTTTTGATCTTGTCTACATACATGCCGTAGTCGAACTTCCAGTTGGGTTCGACCATGATAATCCATATCTTGCGGTTGGGCGAATTGATTATGGAGTATACAAAACGGAAAAAGTCATTGTCCGGGAACTTGGGGTGATGATAGCTCTCACCCGGAGCTTCGAGTATCTGGCACACCCGCTGTCCGGCATTCCGAAGCACATCGACCAGCATAAAGCTGATATTGTCGTTACCGTCAGCAGCCTTGCTTTCGGAAATTCGTGCTCTGAAATTACCGCACATATCCTGATAACGGACATCATCGGCCGGACGGAAATCACGAACGGGCGATATGGTATAACTGCTTTTCAGATATCGGGTCAGCCGCACCATAGTCATCGTCTTGCCGCATGACGGAGGGCCGAACAAGACCACTATGGGAGCCGATTTATCGGCCATGGTTACGGCAATCTTATTGGGATCGTTATACTCCTCCTGCGTCAGTCCTTCGATTTTAGATGTTATGCTGTCATCATTGTTCGTCTGCGCGCCACCTGTTTCCGGAATTATAGCGGCCGAATATGATTCGGTCTTTATCGATGTGCTGTTATTCAATTCAGCCATAATATATGATATTATCGGTTAGTAAATCAGTCTTTTTTAAATGCGATCGAGAAGAATACGAATGCGGCTATGTCGACCAGAACCGACAACAGAATCCAATAGATCAGGCCGTAGTTCTTATCGCTGAACTTGCCGCCGAGATAGTCGCCCCACACTTTGGTGACATTGGTCAGACGCTCGGAGCTGTACACCTTGGGATTACCCTCGATGCCCATGATGTTGTAACCGCGCTGGATCAGCTTTCGCGCCTTTTTGAGCGTCGGCTCCTTCTCGATATCATTGTCGTCCAGCTCCCGGATCGTCGTATCGATGTCTGCCAGCAGTAACTTTTTCTTGACATTCTCCTCTTCGAAATTCCGCAGTTTGTTCTCCAACTCGCCATAGTGCAGGGCTTTCTTGCCGTCGAGTTGCGAATCCTTCAATTCCTGATAATGCATTATCGTTTTGGTGATTTCCGACTGGCTCGAACCCACACGCGTCAATCGGTGCATGGTTCCTCTGGGTATTCCAAGGGCATCTTCCACTCTGCACAACGCCTCTTCCGCCAGTTCGCCATGACCGGTTTTCTGATAATCATTGACCTCCGCCACATAATTTTTGTAGGCCGTATTGACATTCTGCTCGAATGCCCTCCATTCCGTATCGTACTTGTTTTTTAATATATCAGGATTGGTTATCGCCCCTATCTGATTCGACAGCTCGGTCAACTCGGCCGAAGCCACATTCTTGGCCATCTTCTTGTAGAAGAATGTGTGCGAATTGGTGGGCATGCTGAAACAGAGCCACAGCACCAGCACTCCTAACACACCGAATGTGAGGCGCACACCGCGATTTTCGAGAAAGATGTTCTGATTGAGGCTGTCGACAATGACCTTCGTACAGTAAGATGTCAGTATGAAGAGTCCCACCACAGCTACCCATAATATCCATTTGGGGACATCATCTGTGTCTTCCAATGTAAGATAGAGCGATTCGACGGTCGCCCAGCAGCTCACTGCCGCAAAAACGGCAAATGCAACGAGTGCAACGAATTTCCAATAGTTAGTTTGTCCCATAATATTTAGTTTTGAGTTAATTGTTCACAGCTGTAAAACACCGAATTACGATCCGGCACTCAGATAGCGCCCGATCGACCGGCAATGATGCGGCATGTCGCACTGAAACGGCATCGCGAATATGGTTTATGCTGCAAGACCCCTCGACACAGCGGGTTATAAAAAACAGAAAGTGTGGGATCTCAATCGTTTATCCGACAGAAGGTTCTGACAAAACCCAAGCACAAATAAACATTGGCAATACCCCACACCTGAACGGTATATGCGGAGCACATGATATGCCGCATATATACGATCAGATGATGCGAGCGCCACTTGATCCTTGTGCTTAGTTGAACTGTCAGATTCTCTGTCAAGGATAAAAGCGAAACACTTTCATCAATATGTAATGTCCACACGGACATGACAAAGATAGAAAATATTTCTCAAAGTAGCGCAACGGGGATTGCCAATTCTCACAATATTATAGATATTTACCGATACGATCAAATAATAAGCCCCCGAAGCAGAACAATCGCTCCGAGGGCTATTCTCTCACCGGTTGCAGAGAGCCAATGTCAATGTCGATGTTATGCCGCAGTTGCCGTAGAGTAAGGCACGCCTGCCGGTCGCTCCTCATCATCGGCCGCCGATTCCGTCGTACCTGATTGCAGATCGGCACGCTCCGGCAGCTCTTCCTGCCCGGTTTGCAACTGCTCCGTCGAGGCAGTCCCACTGACGGAATGATCTGTCGAGGTCGCACAGCCGGCATCGGTGTCGGCGTCGGCGGTTGCGTCCTGGTCGGAACCGAAAGCATCTGACGCAGAGACCGCCTCAGTATCAGTATCGGACTCCGCGGCGGCGACAGCGGATTCATCGGATATGCTATCGGGCATATCATCATCGTCTTCGGCAGCATTATCATCTTCCGAATCGACATCGACCTCCTCGTCATCGACAATTATGGTCACCGTATAACGGTCCTTGCCGTTGTAGTCGCGTATGTCATCGATCGTCACGGTGTTGACCGTAAATGCTCCGGCGGGCATATCGGCATGCTGGAAAGACATATACTCCACCACAGCCTTGTTGCGCGCATCGATGATGCGTTGCAGCTGACCGTCGACATACTCTCCATACAGAGCCATAGCCTTTTCATCGGCAGACATATGGCGCGGATCGACGCCCTTTGCGACAAGCTGTGAATCGGCGAACTCGGCCACCTGGCGCGACGAGAGTTTCATCTCGGCTATACGGTCGAAATCGAGCATGTCGAGACGATGCCCCGGCTCGGCCTGCGTGGAGTTGTAATAGGCGATCTTCATGTCGATCTGTGCAAGACGCTTGACTGCCTTGGAGTAGTTTATTCGCTGCACTATGCGCACCTTCATGTCGCCCTCCTGCTTCAACTCCTCGGCCATACGGTCGAAACGCATATACTGCTCCGAATCGAAACCAAGAGCAAGCGCATCTATATCTACATATTTGAATGCGTCCTGCTTGCCCGACGACAGCCATGCAAACGGAGCCGACACCACCTTCAACATCATATTGCCGATGCCCTTCATGATGATCTTGCGATAGGAGAACTCCGGCGAATCGATGCTGCCGGTCACCGGCAGATCGATATTGATATGCTTCTTGCTGTCGGTCAGAATAAACAGACCGAGTTTGAGCGGAATCTTAAACTCGGGAGTCAGGCTCTTGTCCTTCTTGCCGACGGTGAAATTATAGGTATCGAGGTGATTGACTCCCTTCAAATAGCCGTTGACGATGATGTTCTGGCTGCGGAACGTCAGATTGCCATCGGTTATCGGGAACGCCGTATAGTGCTCGCAATAGGGAGTAAAGTCGTTCATGTCGACGTTGGTCAGCACCGACAGCAGATTCTGATTGTGGAAATCGTTCAGAGAGCCCTGCCAGCGGATCATGGCCGTACCCTGCTTCTGCAAAGAGGCCTTGACCGATATGGTGTTGACCGCCGCAATGTCGAATCCGGCCGATCGCAGCTCTACGTTCCGCAGCGTATAGCAAAACGGCTTGTGCATCTGATTGTCCTCGTAGTAGATGCGTCCGCCGCGCATATCGAGGTCGGCCACCTTGAATACGAGATTGCCGAACAGCGGCTCCGACGTGCTCTTCGAGCTGAGCGACACAGTCTCGCGAACATCGTAGAGCGCGGCATCGGCAGCCACGGCCTGCTCCGTGGTGGAGATATCGATCTTCGGATCGTCGTAGAACAGCGGGTCGACATTCGTCGTACCGTCGGCCGCCACGATGTATTGCGTCCGATAGTCGGCAGCCCGGAGCGAGTTGAACACAAACCGTTCACGGTCGATGTTCATATCGGCTATATCGGCCTTAACGGTGTTGCATGCCACCAGCTCAGCGCCGCGCGAATCGGTCATGGCAAATCCGCATACCTCGGCTGCGCCGCTGATGTTCATAGCCATAATATCGAACACATTGCCCGCGACAGACAAATCTGCCGCTGCAATGCCTGCCACGCTGCGTATGTTGAGATATGGCGTCCAATATTTATACGTGTCGGACAGATCGAAATCCGATACACTTCCGTCGAATGTGAAATTGCCGTTATCGTAGTTGTACGACAGCCGTCCCTGCACGGGCGCACGGCCGTTGATCGTCATCGAGGCATCGACCCAAGTTGCCGTATCGCCCAGAACGACACAATCCGAGAGCATGTTCAGCGCCGACAGATCCCATGTCTGTCCCATCTCGGCATCATAATATGCCAGATGTCCCTGCTCGACGCATATGTTGTTGAGCGTGATCTTCCACTCGGTATCGCTATCCGATTCACCGGTAAGATAGGTCTCGACGATAAACTCCAACAGATCGTCGAAATTGAATCGGGCACCATTCTGCGTAAGGCGTATGTCGGGACTCACCAGACGGGCATGTTTGACGAGTATGTGATCGTCGAACAACTCGCCCAGATCCACCTCCATATCGAAATGCCCGATACGGACGAAGCTGGTCGTATCGTCAGGCTCGTACATCACCACCTCTTCGGCCGATACGCTGCCCGAGAGCAGATCGATATCCAGCCCCTGCATGCGAATGAGTCGGCCGGTCAGCTCCTTGCAGTTCTTCTCGACATACCACTTGGTCACCGGCGATATGCCGTAGACGACGGCTGCGCACAATCCGGCCAGCAGCACGATCACCACCGACGACCATACGATCAGTCGGCGGCCGCGGCGGCGGCGTCTCTTCTCCGGAGCGGCATTAGCCTCTGCAACATGCTCCATATCCGTATGTTGATCGTTATTCATAACAGAGTTTTTATCGGGAATTATTGATTTTCAAACCACGGCCTGCACTAATCGTTCCACTCGCAGCCCTACTTCTGAAACTTCATCGTGAAACGTCTGAGCCACCCCATGACCGGCCGCGGCAGACACATACATACCGGAATGAAGAGTCTGAACCACCAGTCGGGCACTACGCAGCGACGGCCTTTCCACATGGCTCTCAGGCCTCTGCGCGCACAGCTGTCGGCCGAGGTCAACACCCCTGTACGCAGTCCTATTCGCTGCCAGCGAGGAGTAAGACCGTAAAGATCGGTGGCGATACCGGCCGGACATATGGCCGTAACACTCACTCCGCGTTCGCGCACCTCCTTGGAGAAAGCCACAGAGAAACTCTTCAAATAGGCTTTGCTCGCACTGTACAGCGACAAGCCGGGAAAAGGCATCCAGATCGAATACGACGACATGTTGAGAATGCGTCCGCCGCCGCGCCGCGCCATATCCTCGCCATAGAGGCGGCACATGAGCGTTGCCGTCACATCGTGCAGCAATATGATGCGCTTGATGCGCTCCTCGTCGGTAGATAGTATGTCGCAAAACGAGAACATGCCGGCGTTGTTTATCAGCACGTCGATCTTCAACCCCTGCTGCTCGGTCCAGGCGAACAGCTCTTCGGCCGCCGTCACAGTCGCCATGTCGCACACGCGGCATACGCACTTCACGCCGTGCTCGCGTCCGATGCTATCGGCTACCTGCCCGACGGCAGGATTGATGTCGACCGCCACGATGTTGTAGCCGAGTGCGGCCAGTCGCGCCGCATAACAACGGCCTATGCCGGTGGCCACACCCGTGACCAGCGCCGTGCGCGAACCGCGTTCTACCTCGCCTCTGCGTCTGCGTGCCATATCCGCCTACTTTATCTTGTTCAACTCACGCCACAGACGCTCCGGAATAGGCTCCTTGCAGTTGTGGCAGCACTGCATGTCGACCGAGTACATGCGCGCCATGCAGTAGTCGCGATGATCGCAGCCGCTGCGGGTCGACATGTCGCCCTCGCGCAACTTGTTGACGAAAGCCGGATCGTTGACCAGCGCACGCGCCATCTGCACCATCTCGAAGCCTGCGTCCAATACGCGTTCAATGCCCTCGCGCGAGACCAGACCGCCGACATACACCAGCGGACATTTCAACTCGGCACGGAACTTCTTGGCGTTTTCCAGAAAATAGCACTCCTCGAAGTCGTACTGCTTTATCATCTGATTGCCGAACAGATTGACCACGATCTTCTGCGGCCACGACGACCACGGCATGTAATAGCTCATGGTCTTGGTCGGGATACGACCGCGCATCACGGCCATCGGAGCCTTGCTCACGAATCCCGAAGTCAGCACTATGCCGTCGACGCCGAAGCGTTCGATCTGCTTGGCGATCTCCAAACTCTCGGGGATCTGTATTCCGCTCTTGAATCCGTCCTCCATGTTGTGCTTCACCAGCACCGCCATGCCCAAACGCTTGGCCTCGGTCATCACCTCCTCCAAACACATGTTCATGAAGCGCATGCGGTTTTCGAGCGAACCGCCATACTCGTCGCGGCGATGGTTGGTATACGGCGACAGGAACTGCGAGATGAGATAGCCGTGACCGGCATGCACCTCCACGCTGTCGAAACCCGCCTCATGCGCCGTACGTACGGCACGGCCGAAATCCTTGGCAAACTCCACGCACTCGCGGCGCTTCATGCCGCGCACAAACGTCGGAGAGTAGAGGTTGAAGCCGGTCGATGCTCCCACGGGAAAGCAGCCCGCCGTCGACCAGTGCGTCATGTTGCCGCAGTGGCCTATCTGTATGCCTGCGGCTGCCCCCTCGGCATGTATGGCATCGGTTATATCTTTCAATTGCGGCACGATCTCATCGCGCAGCCACAACTGCTTGTTGAACGATATACCGCTGCGGTTGACCGAAGCGTAAGCCAGAGTGGTCATGCCGACACCGCCGCGAGCCACGCTCACGTGATAGTTTTTGAGCTGTTCGGTGGGACCGAAATCCTTTCCCATCGACTCGAATGCCGCCGAGCGTATCGTGCGGTTGCGCAGCGTCACGCTGCCGAGCCGGTACTCGGTAAAGAGCTTCGACTCCTTATGCGATTGTTCTTTCATGCGAAAGTCAATATATGAACGGTATTATTTTTTTTCGTTTCAATGATGTGAACTCCTCGCCGAACTCCTTCTCGTAACGGCGATAGAGCGACACCGAGCGCGGTGCCAGGTTGGCGAAGGTCCACCATGCGAAGACCACTCCCGCCCACGACCACGACGCCACGGCAAAGCCCACCCACTCGGTCAGCTCGCCGAAATAGTTTGCCGACGACACATATCGGAACATGCCACCTCGCGGAATATAGTGGCGGGTATCGCCCGGCTTGCGCAGATGACGGATTATGTAGTCCGATTGCAGATTGATGAAAAATCCGGCAAGGAATATCGCCGCGCCGATGTAGATATACGGTTTCGAAAACCAGTCGTCGTAGTAGCCCATGCCGGGTGCGAAGTAGAATATCCAGCCTCCTTGCATACAGGCATTCAACGTGTTGAACACCACTCCCATGGCAACTATACCCAACGGCATCTTGGAGTTGCCGCGCATCTTCAACGGGAAGATAAACGAACGCTGGAAATAATGCGTCTCGAAAATCAGCAGCAACGCCATGGGTGCCGCCTGCCACTTGTAGTCCGACAGCAGCCACAGTGCCGCCATGGCGAAAAATACGGGCGACTCCATCACCACCCACCCCACTCTGTTGGGTATCGGACGACCGTATTTGGGGTTGAACAGATATCCGTAACCGGCCTCGAAGAAATTGAGCGCGACATACACGACCAACGCCAACACAGCCATCACGATCAGAAACACATTGTAAGTCTGTAAGGTAATCATCTCCATTCGGGGTTTACACACAAAGCATATAATCGTACAAAGTTACATAATTTTCCCGAATCGCCGTCCCTCAACGGCAAAAAACATCTCTGTCCGTCTGCATATATGCACACATATCTCAATTCGATATGCCATGTCGACAGCTGCTGAAAACAGAGGTATGACCGCCAAAGCCACACATGAAAAATCCGCAGACAGTCCGTACGCAAGTACAGTCCATCTGCGGATTCGAGCAAGGCGCAACGAACCGCGCCTTTTAACTAAAAACAATTAGTCGATGAAGTCCTCTCCCTCCGAATCGATCCAAGGCACAGTGGCCATATCCTCCGTGGTGAGAGCGGCCACCTCGGCATCGGTCAGCAAAGCTGCATCGCCATTCTCAAACTCGACATCTTCGAAACGACTGACAGAGAGCTGATATGAAGCATAGTCATCGGCTCCGCCGGTATAGCTGGAACGCTGAGCATATATGCCGTAGATGGCTGTCACGGTAGCCTTCTCGCCATCTCTGGGAACATTACGCTTGGCAAAGCGCGAATAGCCGCTGGTACGCAGAGAGTATACGCCTGCATCAGAGCAATATTCGGCCGCAGTATTATAGGTGAACAGCATAGAACCGTAGAGGCTCTTGCCATCGACGCTATACGCCCAATGATACCAAGCCTTCGTCACGGTAGGACGCGGATCGGTGTAGAGCCAGCTGGGATAGATGTTCTGGAACGAACCGCTCATCAACGCCGGAGATGCTATCACACCCGGGTTCTGAGGATCGTTGGGCACACCGGCATAGTGGTGCGTAAGTCCCTCGAAGCGGATCAGACGGCCAAACATCGACTCACGATTGCTTGCGCTCAACACGGTAAGGTAGTTGTCGGGGGTCACGGTGATGATGTCGACCGACTTGGGATTGGCCTGCCACTGCTCGTAAGAACCGACTATAAGCTCGTCCTGCTCACCGGCAAAGACATGCTCGGCGATGACCGAGAGATTATCGATCGTCGAATTGGCATAGAACTTATGCTCGTCGGCCTTGTTATACGACTCGGTCGGAGCACCGCCCACAGAGAGCATCATGCGGTAATTGCCAAGATAGAGATCCTGCAAACGGACATAAACCCACTGTCCCTGACGATATCTGAGGTAGTTGCCGTTGGTCAGACGAATCTCTATACCGCCGGTCTCGTCCTGCACGTAGAGCGACTTGTAGATGTTGCCCTGCTCGTCGTCCGACGTAACCTTACCCTTGATATAGATATCGTCGTTGATTTGCAAATACTTGGTATTGGACCAGCTGCTGTTGACACCGGTATTGCTGATCGGGCCGAACATCGCTTTAAGCTCCTTGACAGTCACATGGCGGCTCTCGGGGAACTGCGAAGCGAACATGTCGTCGGTATAGGGCAGACGAGGCTCAACGTCGTCGAAATTCTCATAGCAGCCGACCGACATGAGCGCGACCGCAAAAATGGCAAATATCTTATTAAGTTTCATAATATTCACATTTTACGCTGTTAGAATCGGAAATATACGTTCAGGTAGTAGGTCGTACCCAACATGTAGAAGTATCTCGAATCGAAACGCTTGTAGTTGTACATCTTAACCACGCGGGGCGAACCCTCGGCGTCGGTGACGATAGTCGGACCGTAGAGTTTGTTGAGACGCATCTGCTCGTAACCGCCGGTACGGATATTCTGATCGTTGAGAATATTCTTCACTTCAAGGCTGAATCCGAGCGTATATTTGTAGTTGATATACCAGCTCTTACCTACACTCGCATTGAGCGTGAAAGCATGTTTGAGCTTCTCCTGCTCCTTGATAGAGTTGATCTTGTCGATAACCTCCATCTTCTGACGGCCGGTTTCAAGATTCTCGAAGTCGTAGAGATCCATGATGCGGTTGGCGAGATAACGCGTACGATACATCGGGTTCATCGACAGGTAGAGATTGTCGTAATAGTTGAAGTCGATCGATGCGAACCAATAGTTCTTGCCGCGGAACGACAGACCCAGGTTCATAGCCGTCTGAGGCGTGCTCTCGATCTTCATGTTCTTCCAGTTGACCACACTGCGGATACGATCCGTAGCGCTGTTGTCGACCATCTGCGTGAACTGAGGATTCGAGGTGTAGATGTAGTCGCCGTAGCTCAATGCCGCGTTGAACTGCAATCCCCATGCAATAGGCACATTCAAGCCCAATTCCACACCGGCATAACGCTTGTCGATGCCGCTCATGGCGAAGTTGGTGAACGAGCTCAGCAGGTCATCGTAGAACGATATGACACGCGACTGATCCTTGATGGTGGTATAGTAACCCGAAAGACGTGCACGGATCCACGACGTACGCAGGTTGTACGACAGATCGACGCCGAACACCTTTTCGGTCGACAGACCGGGCGTAATCTGATTGCGGGTACGTGCCGACACGAAAGCATTGTTGAACGTCGGGGCATTCTGCATGAGAGTCACATTGGCTTCCAGCGAATGAGCACCTGAGAATACGTAGCTCAAATTGAGTTTTGCCTTATAAGTCAGATCGTTGATCTTCTCCGAGTCGCCGAGCGAGGTCTTGCCTATGTCGCCGCCGGCATTGGCATTGGCGAACAGACCCTTCTCCCAGCGTCCCTCACGCCACATGCTCGAAAAACCTATCTCGCCGCCGAGATTGGCACTGAAACCGCCAGCCGAGAACTGATACATAGCCCACAACTGACCCTGCTGCACATGTGCATAGTAGTCGTAGTTGAACTTGTCGCCCTCGGTAACAGCCTGAGCATGACCGTGCTCGTTGTAGTATGCGAGGTTGTTCTGGTAAGCGATGACATCGTTGCCGAAGTCGCGCAAAGCGAACTTGTCCTCGTCGACCCAATAATCGCCGCCGAGCAGGTCTTTCACCTGATCGTAGTACTCGGTGCGGTTTACACGAACGCGCACACCGCCCATCAGCTTGGAACCGCCGCGGAAGGTGTGGTTGAGCTGAGCCACGAAGTTGAAGTCGCGCTGATCGGTATGACGCTCCTCGACCATGCGGTTCGAACGATGGCCGCTGCCATAAGTGGCATCGGTCTTACCGTTGTAGTTGTCGCGGATCATGCCGTCCCAGTCGATGCGTCCAGTCCAGTCGCGGGTGGCGGCTATCATCATATCGCGGTACGAATCTATCGTCACGTCGGTATAGGCATTGGGATCGACTGCCTGAGCAGCCATATACTCGCTCACACGATTGCCGTAATACGACGGCAGGTAGCGATAATAATCGGGACGCGGATCGGTACCGTCGTTCCACGTAAGTGCCGAGTAGCCGTTATAGCCGAATCGGAACGATGCTGCGGCCGACAGCGAGGTATTCTCCGAGATCTGCCAGTTGTAGTTGAGCATCACGATAGGCTCGTGAGTACGGCGCACGCGCGAGTTGCGCAGTTTGCCGGCCTGATAACCCACATTGGGATTGTAGTAGTGGCTGCCGAAGAGCTGATAGGCCTCCTCCGTTGCTGCCATCTGAGCACCGCGCTGCGTGGGTGCACCCATAACGGTCAACGACAGACGGTGGCGCGAGTTGAACTCCTTCTCCACCGAACCGAAATAGCCGTAACCATTGTAGTATACGCCATCGACATAGCCGTTGCCGCCCTGACGCGTCGACAACGAGAAGCCGTATGACCAACCGTCATCGCGCGAACCCGAGGCATACGAAACCATTGCACGGAAACGATACATCGAGTTGCCGTTTACAACACTCGCACGCAAACCTTTACGCATCTGCGACGCACGTGCATTGATGTTGGTGGTACCGCCGATGCCGCCCAGACCTACGTCCGAAGCCTGCAAGCCGGAAGTATTGTTCTGGTTACGCGTAGCATCGTTCAGACCGCTCCACAACGACCACGGGCCATAGCCCGTCATGGCGTCGTTGAAACGTATGCCGTTGAGATATACGTCGGTGTACTGCGAATCGTAGCCGCGCACATTGAAGCGCATCTCGCTGAACTTATACGAGGCGATGTTGTTGAACACGTCTTTCGATGCCGACAGCGACGACGGCAAAGCCGAGTTGTCGCCCATCGACTCCACATCGGTGTCGAGTTCGGCAAAGATGGAGTCATCGACACCAAGCTCTGTAACGGGGACTATGACCACCTTGTTGACATCGCGCACGAGCTTGTCGACGCGCACCATAATCGTGAGGTCCTCGAACTCGGGAGCCTCGAAACGCACCTTATATGTTCCTTTGGGAAGGTTCTCCAATACGAAATCACCGGAATCATCGGTAACAGCATTCTGCATGCCTCCCTCTATCGAGACCTTGACGCCGCCTACGGCCACGCGACCGTCTCGCGAAACGACCTTACCCTTGACACCACCGTTCTGCGCATAAGCGCCCACGGTGAGCAGAGCAAGCATTACTGTTATTAAAAATTGCTTCATTATGATTTAGTTAAAGGTTTATTTTCCGATATAGATATAAACGGGGAAGTGATCGCTGAATCCGTTCTGGAAGTTGTTGCCGACGAACGTACGCAACGGATAACCCTTATACTGTCCCTCCTGCTGTATCATGTAGGGACGAGAGAAGATGTTGCCGTAGAACTTCGAGTTCTTTCCCTGCAACAGCTTCAACTTGCCGGTCGAGCCGACGGCAAGATTCTCCGTAACGCAGATGTTGTCAAACAGATTCCAGGCATCGCCGTATGCGAGCGTGCCGCGGCCGGACTTCAACACATCGATGAAAGGATTGTAGAAATCGCCCTTTTCGAGCTTCTTGATCTTGCCCTTGGCACCCATCGTCTCGACGACGCTGCGGTCGGTGGCATCGTCGTTGAAGTCGCCCATCACCACCACCTTGGTGGCCGGATTGAGCTTCATCAGCGAATCCTTGATCTCGCGAATCTGCTTAGCGCAGGCATCGCGCTTGAAAGCCGAGGCCTCTTTGCCGCCCAGACGCGAAGGCCAGTGCGACACGAGAAAGTAGAACGGCTCGCCCTCGATCGTACCCCACATCACGATAAGGTCGCGCGTGCGGAAATAGGGAAGACCCGGCACCTCGGTCTTGATGTTGTCGCTGCCTTCCAACTTGAATACGTCGGGACGGTAGATGAAACCGCAGTCGACACCGCGCGCATCGGGCGAATCGTAATGCACGATACGGTAGTTGGCACCTTTGAGTTTCGGCGTGGCGATAATATCCTCCAAGATCGATCGGTTCTCGATCTCCGAAACACCTATGACAATAGGATACTCCTTCTGTATGGCCGCAATATCGAACAACACGCGCTCGATGTTGGCAAGTTTTTTGTCATACTTAGTCTGGTTCCACTGCTTCGCACCCTCGGGCGTGAACTCATCGTCGTGAGTCTCCGGATCGTTGTAGATGTCGAAGAAGTTTTCGAGATTGTAGAAAGCCACCGTATAGGGCTTCTGCGCCGTGCCGTATGCGAACAGCAGCAAGGCGAACAATCCTGTCAGCAGTAATTTTTTCATAAACGGTTATCTATTTATAGTTTTGGTTATCACTGATTGATGTTCCATGCCGACGGATTGCACTGCGACTTCACCTGCTGGGCTATCGACTCGTCGATCATCGGGAAAAACTCGAAACCGGTAATACGTTCTATATCGCTGATGCTCATGCAATACTCCGACTTTATGGATATATCGCTGCCGCTGTCGCGATGACTGAGCCAGAAGCCTATGGCCTTCAACTCCGAAGCATCGGTTATATCCTGCACTCTCTTCTTGGTATTGCCCGCCGTAGTGCGCAGCAACAGCTTGAAGTAATCGGTAGGTATGGGGCACACATTGCCCGAAGCATCGGTTGTAGTCGAGGCCACCGACGAATCGCGATTGCCGTCGAACCATGCACCGGTCACGACATACAGCGTATCGGCACACGCCATGCCGCGAACATAACCTTCCAGATAACCCCAGAGATGCTGGTTGAAGTTCGAAGCCTGCGGCGTCATATTGGTGGCATAGAAAGTCTGGTCCATCATTGTCTGCGTACACTTGCGATCGGCAGCCGGTATCTGATGACCGCGGTCGTAGCGGCCTGTGTACGAGCGGCTGAGATTGGCCTGATAAGATGTGCTGACCGACGGGTCATAGCCGAAGTAATCCTTACGCGTGGCATCGCCGGTGGTATGAGAGGTGTGCAGCGGATATGCCACCCACATGCTCGCACGATACTTGGGATCGAAGCACACGGTATAGTTGCGCACGTTGCTCTTGACACCCATATCGGCATAGTGCGATAGATAGATATAGCTGTCGTCGTCGCACGTAGGCAGTTCCGGCCACTCGCGCGAGAATGTTATCGACGCATCATAGCTCTGTTGGGTGAAGTGCAACGCTGCAAACACGCCGTCAGAGAATGACACCTCGACATCTGCCTCTCGCGACTCGCCATTGGGATTCTTGTCGAAATATACATACACCACCTTATCGGTCGTCTCCATGGTTGCGCTTAACGTCGTCGCGCCATTGGAGAACCGGCACCAGTCGCCCACCGACGAGACGGTAACTGTATACTCCATACCCTGTTGCGCCCTAAGCACCACAGCGCACGAAGTATTCTCTCCCTTGACCGTCGTCGTTTGCAAATATGCCGACGACTCTATTTTCGGCTGTTCCGACTTGGAATCGCCGTCACACGACAATGTTGCCAAAGCCATGCAAACAACAAACACACTTTTGATAAGAGTTGAAAATACGGTTGTCATTTCACTTGAAATTATAGCAGAATATCCTTATTATATTAGACATCTACTCTCGGCGAGAATATCTCGCCGAGAGTTTTGATGTCATAATGAGTTATCGTCGTCTATTTCTCGTAAGTTACGACGATCTTCGAAATACGCTCATGACCGCTGGTTCCGCCGGTAGTGTAATCAACCGATGAAGCCGAACCCGTCCATACGCCATTGGTGTACTCGCCGGGAGTCATAGTTACCTCGTTAGTCGTTTGAGTGTAGGTAAACTCAATCTTTATGATATTGGCACCCTCTATTTTCAGAGTGTTGCCGCTGTAAAAACGTATACCCGTACCGGTATTGTAATACTTCGGAGAGCTGCTCTTGTTAGAACCCTTGTCGAAAGTAAGGGTGATGGGAGCTTTCTCTACGGTTACAACGTCCTCTGCATTTTCATATCCCATTGCAGCAAAGTCGAACTCTACCACAGCTGAATCACCCGAAGGCTTGCCCGTCTGCAAAACCGATACTGTCTGCGACAACGCACCTGCCTTGACGGTGATCGTACCCGAAATGTTATCTGCCGTCTCGTTGGCAGCAGCAGTAACGGTAATCACGTTACCCGCTACGGCAACGCTGAACTGAGCGTTGTCAGACTCTGCCTGAATGGCATCGGTCGAGTTGAACAGCGTAGCTGTAATACTCTTCTCGCCACCCTCGTAAGAGAATGAAAGCGACTGGGGCGTAACGGTGAGAATAGGCTCAGAAGAGGTAGCAAGCTCTACGAGCATCGTGTTGACGTAAACCGTACCCGTAACGCCGATTGCATAACCCTTGATAGTAACGACCTGACCGTTGAGAGCAGGATCGATAGCACCCTCCAAGGGATAAGCCACAGAACCCTTGGCCTTAGAAGCACCCTCGACCTCTACATTGTAGTAGTTGCCGCTGATGACCAAAGTACCCGTGTACTCGATATACTTCACTGCGGGAGCAGAGAGATATGCGTCCATGCCTGCGCCGTCCAGCACCTCGGGAGCGGGCTGCGTGAACGAACCGCTGCCGATAACCGTAACGGCAGGAGCAGCACCATACTCGCCCGAAGCGTCCTTAACGGCTGCAAACTGCTTGAAACCGGCATATGACGCGATCGTACCCGAAACCGAAACCTTGTCGCCGACCGATACGGTAGCCGTCTCGTTGGTATACACGAGCAGCTTGCCCGTTGCGTCCTCCATCAGGAAGCCCTTGTTGTAGATACCGATTACGGTAGCCTCATCAACCGCAGCCTCGCTGCCGTCGGCAGTGGCGATGGCAGCGGCGATGGTTCCGCCAACAATCACTGCACCCTCGGGAAGAGTTACCGACTGACCGCCGTTACCCGTCGAGAGCTTCACGTCGTCGATACGGTGCGAGCTTGCCAGATCAGAAGTAAACTTGATATAGAGAGTCTCGGGGACCTCCGTAAGAGTGAAATCGGCAGTGGCCAGATTCCATGTACCATACTCAGAAGCGGCATCTACCGGCGTCTCGTAGCTGATCTCTGTCCATGCGGTGCCGTTCTTCGAAAGCCAGATATGGAACTCCGAAGCAACGAACGTATTGTCCGAAGCACCGAAGAGCGAACGGTAGCGGCCGAAAGTGAGTTGCAGGTTCGACTGATCGGCAGCCAGAGCGATGCCGTTGATGACGAACATGTTGCCTGCACCGCCGAAGAAGACGTTGTTGTTGCCCGAAGCGCTATCCTTATACAGAGAATAGTTGCCGTTAGAGGGCGAGTTGGCACGGATCGATACATTGGTAGCCGTGTAGGTCACATTGGCTGCGGCAGTGCCCTGAGGATTTGCGAACTCGGGGAACTGATCCACGAAAGGCCATGAAGTACCGCTCGTACCATACTTCGCCTCGGCCAGCTGACCGTCGAAGTTGTCAGAATAGAGCACATCGCCCGCAGGACCTACGGGTTTCTCGTTGGCCGACTGCGAAATGTTAACGCGCTTGGTATCCCACTTGCCGTACTCGGGGTGCATGGCGATGCACTTTACAACGGCCGAACGCACAGCGCCCGTATCATTTGTAGGAACAGAGAGATTGACAGTGGCGTCGCCATTGCCCGACATAGGGGTTACGGTCAACCAACCGTCACCGACCGAATACTCGATCTCGATCTTCCAATCGGCATTTGAAGTGATCTGGAAAGTCTGGCTCTCCTCGGCGTTGGTAAACGATACCGAAGTCGTCGATACGGCGATTTCGGGATTACCCCCCCCCTTCTGATCGTCATCTTTCTCGCATGCGGCAAATGAAACAGCTGCCACCATGAGCGATGCGATAAACGACTTGCTCAAAAGTTTTCTAATCATAATCAGTTAATATTAAGTGTTTTAACAAAAATAATAAATGTTTTTCCAATAGTATAACGAAAAATTGGTAATTACAAATATACGATTTATATCCTAACTAAAAAAATTTTTCGCCGCTATTTACCATAATAATTATTTTTCAGCCTTTCGACAACACTCTCCACTAACGTATTCTATCGAGCGAACGCACCAGCACCTCGTCGCGGAAAATGGCACGCATGGCCAGCCACACGGCTATGATCGAGAGCAGCGGCATGAGCGCGCCGAAGCACAGACGCTGGTGAGTGGTGTCGAGATCGGCGAACATGCGGTTCGACAACCAGTAGTAGATGCCGACAAAGACGAGCGAGCCGACAAGCAGCACAAGCTCGGCAGCGCAGAGACGTATCTGCAACTGGCGGCGCTTGAAAAGAAATATCGTCACCGGCGGCAGCAGCGTTGCGGCGGCAAGCAGAATACCCAGCCACAGGGTATTGTGCGATTCGGCCGCGCCAGACAGAGCGAAAGCCGAAAGGGTGAACTCCTCGGCACCGACGTTGAATACGGCCAGCGGCGAGCACAATGCCACGATCATGAATGCCGCGGCAGCCAAAAGATAGAGTGTTTGAATGCGTTGTATCATCGTTGTTTTCGTTTGATTATTCCACACGTCTGTTTATCATATATCGGTTGCGGTCGGGCGAACGGCGGTTGATAAGCTCTCCGAGGAATCCTGCCAGGAAGAGCTGCACGCCCAGCACCACGGCCAGAATGGCCAGATAGAACAAGGGTTGCTCCGTCACGCCGCGCCATGGCAGTCCGTGGCATTGCGAATAGATCTTGTCGGCGATGACCCATACTGTGGTGCCTCCGCCCAAAAGGAACATCAGCGTGCCGAGTCCGCCGAAGAAGTACATCGGCGAGCGTCCGAAACGCGACATGAACGATACCGTTATAAGATCGAGATAGCCCTTTATCATGCGCTCCATACCGAATTTCGAGCAGCCGTATTTGCGTTCGTGATGCTCAACGACCTTCTCGCCTATGCGGCTGAAACCGGCATGCTTGGCCAGAATGGGTATGTAGCGGTGCATCTCGCCATATACCTCTATGGCCTTCACCACACGGCGGCGGTAGGCCTTCAATCCGCAGTTGAAATCATGGAGCCTGATGCCCGACACCAGACGTGCCGTGAAATTGAAGAACTTGCTCGGCCAGCGCTTGCCTGCGGGATCATGACGCTTCTTCTTCCAGCCCGACACCAGGTCGTAGCCTTCATCGAGGATCATGCGGCGCATCTCGGGAATCTCGTCGGGCGAGTCCTGCAAATCGGCGTCCATAGTAAACACCACTTCGCTGCGCGCGGCCTCGAATCCGACATAGAGAGCCGCCGACTTGCCATAGTTGCGCGCAAACCCGATGGCGCGTATGGCAGGATAATCGGCTTTCAAGGCCTCCACCACGCTCCACGAGTCGTCGCTCGACCCGTCGTCGACCATGATTATTTCATACGACAGCGCGTTCTGCCGCGCCACGCGATCTATCCACGCCGCCAGTTCGGGCAGCGATTCGGCCTCGTTGTAAAGAGGCACGACAACCGATATATCCAGTTTACTGTCCATACCCTACTCTCCGTTATGCGTTATTACAGGATCGCGGCGAACGATACCCGATATGACAAGACCGAGTAGGGTTCCTCCGATGGCATAGGTTTCAAACGAATCGAACACCGTATGCAGAATCGACGGCCGCTCCGATATGCGCACCGCTTCGATCATGTCGTCGATCATCTTGACATACATGTCGGGCATCGACGCCTGCACCATCGTGGCACGGTAGTATTCGAGCGTGTCCATGTATCCGGCCACCAGCACGTCATACCCGATGATGCTGACGAACACATACTTCATCACTGCGGCAATCACACCGGCCGCAGCCGACATGCAGATCGTGTAGAGCAGTGCCTGAGCATACGAGAAGCCCTCTTGCGGCTCATACGCCTTAGAACGCTTGCGCGCAAAGGCATACAACAGCCCGACGAAGACAACCAGCACCACGATCATCTCCAAGACCAGGACTCCCATAAGGTGCGAGTCCGAGATCAGCGCATATGTCTCGAATATGCCCGACGCTCCCATTACGATTCCCAGTATTGCACCGCAGCGCAACACGTCGTTCCAGAATCCGCGATTATTCATCTCTATTTAGATATTTATCTCACATTCAACCTCTCCAACGCACGGTGATATGCCGCGGCATTGCGATTGTGTTCGGCCAGCGTGCGAGCGAAATTGTGGTAGCCGTCCAGCTCGGCACGGGCGCAGAAGTAGTAGTAGTCGTGATGCTCACACCCCAGCACGGCCTCGATGGCTGCCATATCGGGCATGGCGATGGGCGATGGCGGCAGCCCTATATATATATATGTATTGTATGGTGAATCCACCTGCAAATGTTTCAGCAGCACGCGCTTGATCGAGAAATCGCCCAATGCGTACTTCACCGTGGGATCGGCCTGCAAAAGCATGCCCTTGTGCAGACGGTTGAGATATACGCCGGCTATGCGCGGCATCTCGTCGGCACGGTTGGTCTCTTCGTGCACGATCGAAGCGAGCGTCATCACCTCCAACGGCGTCAACCCCTCGCGCTCGGCCGCCTGACAGCGACGTTCGTCTGCCCAGAACTTGTCCGACTCGCGCTTCATTCTGCGCACCAGATCCGAGGGCGAAATATCGGCATAGACCTCGTAGGTCTCGGGCAGGAATATCGAAAACATGGTTTCGGGCGAAGAGAATCCCAGCTCGGCCGCCAGACTCTCGTCGCGCAACGCTCCCAGGACGGCTGCCGAGTCGGCATCGATCCTGCGCGCGATCTTGCCTGCCAACGCCTCGGGCGTGCGTGCATTGTTGAGCGTGAGCCGCACCGTGCGGTGCGAACCTATCTTCAACAGACGCGCCACCTCTATCACGTTCATTCCCTTGCGCAGCGTGTAGCGACCGGGCTTTATGGTCGAGCCGAGCGATATTCGGTCGGCATAGAAGTCGAAAGCCGCATCGTGGTCGATGGCAGCATGTATTTTGTCGCGCATCTGCTCGTAGTTTTCCTCGGGCAACAGATCGAGCGTCAGCTCTCTGTCGATGCACGAGCCATACAGCATGCGATATGCCGCTCCCACTCCGACCGCCGCCATCACCATGGCCGCAACAGCTATCGTCAAGACTTTTCTACGCATTATAGGTCAAAATTTTTGCAAAGATATAAAATTTTCGTATTTTTGCACCGGGTAAGTCTTATACGACCAGCTCCCACAGAATCCCCCAGGTGAGGAATCAAGCAAGGGTATGTGGTCGTAGCGGTGCGATATAAGTAGCTTACCCTCTTTTTTTTTATATCGGCTACCAAATCTTCATCAACGCCTGCGCTGCATATGCCGACAACAGATATGACGCCGCGACGAAGAGCACCAGAGCAGCTATCGGTCTTTTGTGCCACACGGCAGTCAGCGCCTTATAGTTCCAGAATATCCACCAGAAAACGATCATCGCCGCAAATATCAGATAGGGCACCATCATCGACGGGTACTCTTTCACCGCAGCCGACGGATCGTACATCAACACCGAAAATGGAACCCGAAACCGCACCCACGCCAACGGCAGCATCAGCAGATAGACGGGCGCACGGGCATACAACACCCTGCCCATCACCTCACCGGTTTTCACCGGCCGGCCTGTCACGGCACACATTGCCGACAAAATCAGACCTGCCGACACCCACACCGAAGCATGCAGCAGCAGCACACCCCACAACGGCACATAGCCGCTCACCCCGACCGTAAGCACCGAGTTCGGTACAAGACGGAAATACCACATGAATATGGTGGCGAAGATAAACCACACCAGACCCCACATCAGAGCCTTGACCGGATCGATATGCGCCGGACGATCGGCAGCCGCAGAGAGCGAAAAGATCTTCATGAATTAAAAATTAACTTTGACTCCCGCCTGAAAATTGATGCTGTTGCGATAGTAATTCGCCCAGTCGTAGAGCTTCATATTAGCCAGATTGCGCCCCTCGACACATACCGTCCAGCGATTGTCGATGATCCAGTCGAATCCCAGCGACACGTCGGCCGTAGCAGGCACACTGAAATATCCGTACTCCAACCCCGGGCGGTTTATCACGCTCCACTTGCGGCTTCCGAGCACCTCCACACCGGCCGAGACCACGAAGCGGCGGTGCTTGTAGCGCACACCCAGCTCGCCTGCAATGTCGGGCTCCGGGCAGTAGAGGTCTGAATCGGTGTTGTCGCCGTGAAGAGTCACTCCTCCGCTCAGAGTCAACGCTCCGATGGGACGATACTCTATGCGGGCATCGAATACGAAGCGGTTGTTGTCGGCGGTCTCCGCACCGAACCACGCCGCATCGTAATTATACCAGAACACCTGATCTATTATCATCGACACCCCGACATATGCGCCATAAGAGAGACGTCCGCGTGCGGCCACGCCGGTAAAGCCGGCACGCACATCGTAGTTGCGCGTCGACGGCATCGAAACGATGGCCTCGCTCGTGCGTGCATCGAATCCTATGTAGGGATTGCGTTCGACGAGCGACATGAAATCGTTGTCGGTAACCGATGAAACCAGTTCGAGATATGGCGCGAAAGCCGCATTGCGACGGTCCCATGCCCAGCGTAGCGACGGCAGTATATAATGCGAAGCCGTGCTGCGCACCCGCAGCTTGTCGTATTGATAGGCAAGGCCTACGCTCAGCGTCGAACGCGTCATGCTGCGCACGTAACGCACGCCGACCTCTGCCCGGCTGTCGCCCGCCTCCGACAGAGCTTTTCCGCCGCGCCACACGTCGCAAGCCAGATCGATATCGATGCGATTGCGGCCGAACTCGCGCGCCAGAGCGAACGATCCGCCGAAGCGTTTCATATTCCGCCCGTACTCGCCCTCCGGCACATGACAATCGTGCCAGTAGCGGCCGTGCAGTTCCAAATTGAAATTGAAGCGGCTCAAATCGGCGAAGTCGTCGCCGAAACGCACGCTGCCGCCCATGTGCTCGTATTGCAGGCGCGGTGCGGCAGCCACCGGATAGCGGTGGAACATATCGTTGTTGTAGTCGAGATCTATCTCGGCCATATGCCTGCCGGCATAGATGCCGCCGCGCACACCGGCACGATTGCGCATCGAGCTGCTCTCGCCCATCGACAGACGATCGCCCAAGAAGGTCGAGCGCGGCTGGAAGTCGCCCTCGTGGTTGACATAGACTCCGGCATATCCTATCTTGGGATTGTGAGTGGTCAGATACAGATCGCCGGCCGTGGTCAGCGGATAACCGGCCGCAAGTCTGGCATAGAACAGTTTGGGACGGTTATAGTCCCAATATGTCGCCGTGGCAGGATTGAAATCCCGCATTTTGAGCGATGTCTGCCATGTGTGAGGCGTGATCGAGTAGTCGATGTCGGGACGCATGCGCACCGTGTCGGTCATGTCGACCGCCACGGCCGGTTTCCGAGCATCGCCCACCTGGGGCACATAGACCTTGGTCACCTCGACCTGCTTGCTGCCCTGCGCCGCCAAACGCATCGGGACTGCGGCCGCAATGGCCATGCAGCACATTATCGTAATTCTCTTCATAACTAATCCTTCAATGTGGAGATTCTGTCGCGCGCCTCATCGACGATGCCGTCGTCGGCAGGAGAATAGCCGTCGACGATGCTCTGATAGGTGGCACGAGCCTGGAACGTATTGCCCTCGGCAACATAAATGTCGCCCAGCAGCAAGAAAGCCTTGGCACGCCAGTAGGCATAAGGCGTCGAGCTGAACTGGTATATCATCTTCTCGGCACCGCTCCTGTCGCCCGACTGCAAACGCGCCTCTATGGTGTAGTAGTACGACTCCGCACCCTCACGGCTGGCAGGATCGGCAGCCAGACGCTCGAATATGCGCATGGCGGCATTGCCGTCGCCTCGTGCCCGCAAAATCTTGGCCTTGGCCATCTGAGAGACGCGTCGCGCCCTGTCGCCGGCATCGGCCATGGCATTCACGCGGTCGGCCATCTCTATGGCAGCATCGTCGTTGCCCGCGGCCAACACCGCATTCACATAGCCCTCGGCGGCAGCGCTGCGTGCCCCGGCTTCGGTCGCCATATCGTACAAAGCCATATACGACGAGGCTGCACGACCGTAGTCGCCTTCGTCGAAAGCCATCGGTGCCAGCACACCCAGCACGCGATGGGTGTATTGAGTCTGTCCGCGATCTACCAGACGCGACATAGTCTCCACGGCGCGTGCACGCTCGTTCGAGCGTACATAGCAGTCGCTCAGATAGAACAGGGCATCGTCGGTATAGTAGCCCTTGGGATATGCCGTCAGATACGACGCCAGTTTGCCGGCAGCCGACCCGTCACCGTCGAGATATGCCGTCTTGGCCGCGGCGAACGACAGCGAATCGCGTGCCGCCAGACTCATATCGCTCTCCATTCCGCTGCGCTCGGCATAGGCGAAGTAGTCGTCGACATTACCCTCCGAGACATATATTTCGCGTATGCCGCGCATAGCCTCCAACGCTTCGGGCGACTGCGGAGCCTCGGCCACCACTCGCTGGTAGTATTCGCGCGAACGGGTTTTGTCGCCCAGATTATAGTATGCCAGACCCAGATCCGACAGTGCCTGACGGTAATAGGGCGAGTGCGGGAGCTGTTCGACGAATGTTTCGAGCGTCTTCACGCCGTCGGAGTAACGCTCCTGCGCTATGTAAGTGCGCCCCAATTCATACCACGCATCGTCGACATAGTCGCCACGATCGGCATCGATGATGCTCTTCAAGGCCGCAATCTTCCGATCGGTCTTCGATTGTATGCCGTAGACCAGCGCACGCTGCCACTGTGCATAGTAACGAGGTTGCTGCTCGGAGGCCGCCGACACATCGTAGGCCGACAACGCATCGGCAAATTCGCGCAGCGAATAACGGGCATCGCCCAAACGGTTCTGCGCATCGTAATAGTAGTTGTCGCGCGCAGGATATATTTTCAGGAAATCGGCAAACGCCCTGGCGGCATGCTCCATGTCGCGTTCGTCGAAACGGCAGTAACCGATGTTGTAACGCGCCATGGCATACTCGCGTTCGTTGCGCGGCGCACGTCGCATATAGGCCTCGTACAGCGATTCGGCACGCTCCCTATCGCCCATCGAATAGGCGATTTCGCCCTGCCAGAATGTACCCAGTGCCGTATACTTGGGACTCGCCCCCACCTCGACCGACTCGTCCATATAACGTTTGGCCGCAGCCAGGTCGCCTCTCTCGAAGGCCTCCAAACCGCGGAAATAGGTTATCTTCTGCAACACCGTCAGTATCTCGCCGTCGCCGGTCGGGAAAGCCTTGATCGCATCATAGGCGGCATCGTAGTCGCGCGAGTTATAGTATGCCGCAATGAGCAGCGTACGCGCCTCGTCGCTGCGTTCCGACGAGGGATAGAGTGCCAGATAGGAGTTGAGCACGTTTATCGCCTCATTGAACAGACCGCCGCCGAGTTCGTATTTCAATTTACCGTAATTGAACAGCGCATCTTCGGCGATAGAGCCGTCGAGATCGGTGTTCGATGCCATGGCAAAGGCATCGGCGGCACGCGCCTTGTCGCCCGAACGCACATAGCAGTCAGCAAGATGATACGAAGCATTCTGCGTCAGGGCGTCATCGGCACCGCACACACGCTCCAACGCTGCACGGGCTTCATTGTAACGCGCCAGACGATAGAGCGAATAACCCAAAATGTAATACTCCTCACGCCCCATATCCTCTGCCGGATACATCGTCATGTAGCGCACGGCCTGAGCATAGTCGTCGAGATGAAACCACGACTCGGCCACAACACGCACCAGATCGGAGCGCAAATCCGCTGAGGCATCTTTCAGCAGAGCCTCACCCTTGTCGACCACATAGGCGTAATTGCCGCGTCTGTACTCGATCTGCACCAGATAGTAGGGAATGACCGGAGCATATGCCGCACTGCGTTCGATCGAACGGAATCCGTCATAAGCACTGTCGTAGCGTCCCTGCTTGTAGTCGATATAGGCACGATAGTAGACCGCATGGTCGGAGTAGTCGCTCTTCGCCGAGATGTTGGAGAAGTGAGATGCCGACTCGGCCAGACGTCCCTGTTTGAGACGTATATACCCCACTCTCACATCGTAACGCTCACGCTGCGAAGCGTCGAGCAAGCGGTAATCGACTCCGGCGAACTCCTCGTCGGCTGCGGCAGGATCGCCGTTGTCGCACAGATAGCATGCAAGGGCGAAACGAGCATCGTTGCAGTAGACCGACGACGGGTTTTCATCGAGGAAGCGGCGCAGGGCGGCCTCGGCATCGGGCGAGCCCATCTGCACCATGCACTGCGTGATGAAGTAATCGGTGCGTTGCAGCTGATGCAGATCGCGCGTGGGATCGAGCATATCGCGCAAACGCACATACTCGCTGCGCGCATCGCTCCAACGCTTTGCCTCATAGAGCGAACGCGCACGCTCGGCCACGACACGACTCTCGGGCGACGACGCACCGGCCGGCAGCGATGCCGCAAGCAACGCCGCAATCAGAGTCAATATGATTTTTCTACACATAATTCAAGACAATAATCCTTCTGCAAAGATAACTCTTTTCACAGTAATATACATAATAATTGGAGACCTTTTCGATAAGCCGAGGCCATAGTCGTGCTTGCACGCGCCATACCGAGACCGGAAAAAAGGTGCATAAAATGAACGATTATTGCTATATACTTAGTGTACGAACCAAAATATAATAGTTATGACACAGAAAGTCACAATTCGCATGACTCAGAGCGGCAAGTTCAAACCTGTCGACCACGTCAAGCTCTCCGAGCTGAATCCCAAGCAGATGCTGCTCTTCGCCGCGGCCGACTGCGCCGGACGCACAGTGCTCTCGCTGCTGAAAGATCGTCGTTCGGCCGTCAAAAATTTCGAGATAGCCATCGAGGGAACGCTCAACACGCCGACGCTGGTGGCCGAGAGCCGCTATGCCACGTTCAATGTGGTATACAACATAGAGTGCCGCACGCTCAAAGAGCAGATCGACATCAGCCGCGCAGTCAATCTCACGCACGACAAATATTGCGGACTGATACAGATGCTCAAACTCATCGCACCCGTATCGCATCAGATAGCCATCACGGCCACCGAGGAGGTCACGGCATAGATGTTATACGCGCATACGACGCCACTGCCACCGCATAGTTGAACTGTGCGGTGATGGCGTTCGTATAGATCTGCAACCAGCTGATCTGCGCCTGCATAACATCGAGAATAGTGGCGAGTCCCTCGCCGTAGGAGTAGGTGCTTATTTCAAGGTTCTCGGCAGCCAGTCCCAGACTCTGCTGCGAACTGAGCATCTGCGCATGGGCGCTCATAAGATCTGTCCAGCCGTCGATCTCCTCACGAAGAATCGTATCGTAAAGCTCGGCCGACTGCAACTCGCTCTGCCGGACGACCTGTCGTGCGGCAAGCACGGCATGGCTGCGTTCGCGGAAATGGAATATGGGTACGCTGAGCGACAGATATGCACCTCCGTCGACATAGGTCTTGCCCGTGGAGTTGGGCGTATACGGCTGCCACGCCCCGTAAACACCCACCGACACCTTGGGCAGATAGGCCGCACGCACCGTCTTCACACCCCACTGCGCCGCATCGATGCGCATGCGCGAAGCGGTGAAGTCGGGACGCCGCACCGTGATCTCCGACATGGACATGCGCCGCGGCTGCTCGATCGTATCGAGTATGCTCTGAGCGAGCGTCACCTCGCGCTCCACCTCATCGCCGCACATGATATTGAAGTTGTGCAGAGCCACTTCATGCAACCGCTCAGCCGCCACGAGCTGATATTCGGCATCGCTCATGCGCGAATCGATCTGCAACACGTCGCTCTTTGCGATATATCCCTCCTCGAAACGGCGATGCACCACCTGCTGCAACGATCCCACTATCTTCACATAGTCGCGCATGGCACGCAGATAGTTTTCGGCACGCGACAGCGACCAATAGGCATAATCGGCCGAATAACGAACATCGAACCACGAGGTCTGCTCCGTACAAAGAGTTATGTCGTAGGCCAGCTGCGCCTGCCGGTAATCGGCCTCGACGGCACCGCCGCCATAAACAGTCTGTTCGATCTGCGGTCGCACCAGCGATGTCCACGGCTCCAAGCCGCTGAATTTGCGAAAGGTCTGCGTAAAAGCACCCGTAGCCGACAGCGCAGGCAGATAGCCTGTGCGGGCGCGCGCCATCGATGCCTGCGCCTGCCGGCTCTGCGAACGCGCCTGCTGCAACGACCAGCTGTAATCGGCCACAGCCAAACGATACTCCTCGACGGTTATCTGCGCACGCAGCGGCACTGCGGCCGCCGCAAAGGTCATGATCCAGAGTGAAAGCAACAATCTCTTCGACATGTTCATCGGTTTTCGTGAATATTGTAAAATATGGAATATACTACCGGCAATACACACAGCGTCAACAACGTAGCGACGATCAGTCCGCCCATTATCGTGGCGGCCATGCTGCCGAACATCGAGTCGAACAGCAACGGCATCAGACCCAGCACGGTCGTTCCCGAAGCCACGACCACGGGCACGAATCTGTCGGCAGCCGAGCCTACGACGGCATCGAGCGGCGTGAGTCCGTCGCGCCGCAGCTCATCGATCCGCGAGACCAGAATCACAGCGTTCTTCACGTTCATGCCTATCAGACCCAGCAGTCCCAGCAGCGAGAAAAAGTCGAACATTTTCCCCGTCGCAGCCAATCCGCCAACCACACCGATAGCCACCAATGGGATCATCAGGCAGATGATTACGGGCGAACGGTAATTACCGAACAGCAGCAGCAGTATGACGAATATCAGAATAAGAGTCAATGGCATGTAGGCGGCCAACGCACCGTTCGACTCGTCGCGGCTCTCCTGCTCGCCGAATACCTTCATCTCGTAACCGTCGGGCAGATCGACGGCCTTCTCCACCTCCGCAAGCAGCGATTCGTAAAGAGCGATGGTATTGACTCCGCGGCGAGGATCGCACTGCGCCTTCATCACCCGCTCGCCATTGTAGCGTTTTATGACCGGCGACATGAATTCGAAGCGGAAGCCGTCGCTGGCCTGCTCTATCGAAAAGGCCTTGCCGCTCTGCGAGAATACGGGCATGGCCTGCATATTGGTGAGATTGGTCGTGGCTATGTTGTCCTCTTTCAACAGTATCGGCATCACACGGTCACCCTCGCGATACGTACCCAGCGTATAGCCCTCGGTAGCCACTCTGAGCCACTGCGCCGCACGACTGCGCGAGACGCCTATGCGCTGTCCCTTGATCTGCGAATACTGCGGCAGCCACACCGGTATGCGATTGCCCCAGCTGTTGCGCACATTGCGCGTATCGTCGCGCCGGCGCATAAGATCGGTAACCAAGGCGGTCAGACGCCGCAGCGTATCGACGTTGCGTCCGATAAATCCGATCTCTATCGTGGCATCGGGCACGGGCGAGAGCTTGAACAGCGACGAACGCAGCCACACGTCGGGCATCGATGCCGCGACATACTCGTCCAGACGCCGCTCCACGTCGGCCGTCTGCCGCTTGGAGTGCAGCTCCACCAGTATGTTGCCGTAGTTGGGACGATCCGACTGACTGCCGCTGGCAAGATAGTAGCGCGGCGGAGTGCTGCCGGCGGTAGTGGAGACGCGCGCCACCTCCGGCTGCTCGCCGAGCCATGCCGCAATCTCGTCGAGACGGCTCTGCGAAGCCTCTATGTTGTACCCCTCAGGCAACAGCATGTCGGCACGGAAGTAGGGTTTGTCGAGCTGCGGGAAGAAGTTCTGCGGCATACGCCCCATCACATAGAGCGACAGCATGAACAAAGCCGCGACACAGGCAACCGTCGCCCAGCGATAACGGATCAGCATACGCACCAGCGAGGAGAAGCGCGACAGCCGCGGTGCCTTGCCGGCTGCCGCAGCCGCACTCTTCAACATGCGCTCGCCCATCATCGGCACCTGCGTCAGCGCCAGCAGCCAGCTCAACATAAGCGACACGGCAATGACCACAAACAAAGGTTTGACGATCTCGGCCACCGACGAGGGTGCAAGATAGAGCGGGAAAAACGATATTACGGCGATTAGCGTCGCACCCAGCAGTCCCCATCGCGGAGCAGTGGCACCCGCCAGCAGTGCGTCGTGCGCAGACATGCCTCCGCGCATAAGCATGCGGGCATTGTCGGTCACCACGATGGCGTTGTCGACCAGCATGCCCATGGCAATGATGAATCCCGCCAGCGATGTGCGGTTGAGTCCCTCGCCGCCCAAAAGCATCAGCAGCAGTGTGCCGCCTATGGCGAACAGCAGCGACGAACCGACCAGCAGTCCGGCACGGGCACCCATGATAAGCATTATGAGCAGCACCACGATGGCCACCGATTCGAGCAGGTTGACCAGAAAGGTGTTGTTGGCCTCGGCCGCGATGCGATTTTCGGCATAGAGCGTAACCAACTCTATGCCCAATGGTATACGGTTCATCTCGCAGTGAAGAACACTCTCGATGTCGGCACCAACCGCCACCACGTCAAGCCGCGGATCGGTGGCCACAGCCATGCCGATGGCGCGACGTCCGTCGACGCGGAGCATCGTCGTGGCCGGCTGCCTGTAACCCCGCTCGATGCGCGCCACGTCGCCCAGCCTATACTGTTTGCCATCGGCCGCCATCAGCAGCTGATCGGCGATATCCTCTACCGAGGCATAGGCTCCGGTCTCGACGATCTCTATTTCGAGTTGTCCCGCCAGCCTGTCGCCTATGGCCACCACGGCATTCTGCTCGGCCATGACCGAAGCGATCTGCTCGGGACGAATATTGAAATTGGCCAGAGTCGATATGCTGGCATAGATATTCACCACGGGAGTCTGCTCGCCATACAATATCACCTTCTGCACTCCATCGACGGAATACAGCCTCGTTTGCAGATCAAGCGCATAGCGGCGCAGTTCGCTCCACGAATATCCGTCGTCGGCAAGCAGTGCATAGTACAATCCGTAGACATCGCCGAAATCGTCGGCCACGCTCACCGGACCTGCCCCTTCGGGCAGCCGCGGCACGACGTTGTCCACCTTGCGGCGAAGTTCGTCCCACAGCTGCGGCGTGCGCCCGGCCGGCGTCGACGGCAACAGCTCGACCGAAACGCGTGCCGCGCCGAAACGCGACTCGGAGGTGATCTTATAGACCGAACTCATCGTGCGTATCTCGCGTTCGAGAGGCTCGACCACGAGCTGTTCCACCTCCTCGGGCGTTGCGCCCGGATAGGGGCACGTCACCACGGCAGTCTTGATCGTAAATGTCGAATCCTCTCTCTTGCCGAGCTTTACAAAGGCATATATGCCGCCGAATATCATCAGTGCAAGAAAAAACCACACCACCTGCCGGCGGCGCATCGCATACTCCGTTATATTGAACATAGGCCTGGCTCCATTAGTTTATCACTCTGACCTTCTCGCCGTCGAGCAGTTGGTAAACGCCGGCCACGACAACCTTCTCACCGGGTTCCAGACCCGACAGCACCACCACCATGTCGTCGCCGAATATCTCTCCCAGGGTGACGGCACGGCTCTGCACGCGATCCTCCCCGTCTACCGTCCAAACGAAATTGCCTCCCGAAGCAGGAGCATATATGGCCGATATGGGCACCGAAACGGCATCGCGGTCGCTCTCGGCCGTCGATACGGTAATGACGCATGTCATGCCGGGCGATATGGCATATCGCGCCTGGTCGACGTCGATAAGACGCAGCGACACCGGAAACCCCGAAGCATCGGACGAGGTGCGGGCATAGCTCTTCATCACAGCCTCGAAGTGCACGCCGCGATAGCTGTCGAACGTAACGCTGAAATGAGTCGTGGAGAGCGACAGCTGCGCCAGCATACTCTCCGGCGAGGTGAACTCGACCGTCGTGGAGACGGGGTTGACTATGCGCACGATGGTCTGTCCCGATGCCACACGCTCGTAGGCATCGACATAGGTGCGTTCGACGACACCGTCGAAAGGAGCCGTCAGACGCGTATCCGACAGCAGGTCGACCGCATTGTCGTATACCGACTTCGACTGCGTGTAGTCGGTCTGCGCCGACTCGAACTCCTGACGCGAAATAGCATCGTGCGACAACAGACGCCGAGCACGTTCCAGTCGCGACGAGGCCTGATTATAGGCCGCACGCGCCGACTCCACCTGCAACTCCACATCGCGCGGATCGAGCTCGGCCAACAGCTCCCCGCGCTTGACCGTCTGTCCTTTCGACACCGGAATAGACTTCACCTGACCCGATATCTTGAAAGCCATATTGGTAGCATCGTCGGCTGTCGACAATCCGGCGAAATCCTTGTTGACGAACTTGGTAGAGGCGGTTACAATGCACTTTACCGGCCGCACCGACGGCGCGGAGCTCTCTGCGCCCGAACCGCATGCGGCCGACAAAAGAGCGATGGAAAACAGACAGATGATACGCATACACAAAGAAAAATTGACCGTTCGACGATCGAACGGTCAATTTTCTTGCCAAATGGCACTCTGCATCTTACATATCGCGCCAACTGCGTTTGTCGACTATCACGCCGTCGTCGAGAGTCACCACGCCAGCCTCTGCCCGCAACATGCTGCGCAGCACCATTGCATCGACATTGCAACACCCGACGGCATGCCCTGCCACAATCGCGACCTCTCCCTCCAAATCGTCGGTGGTCAGACACAACACTCTCTCGCCACGGCTTTCGGCTCTCGACAGAAAAGCGTCGATCTTATATTGACATCGCGGCGAGAGACGCTCCATGCGCGCTATGCACAACAGATGTTGCCGTGCAGCATAACCGAGCACCTGCTCCGACAGCTCCTCGCCATCGGCCGAATAGAGTGCGAAATCGGCAAAACGGCTCTCCGACGCCCCGTTTTCGGTGCGGGTCGAGATCACCTCCCAACCGTTCCACCACGTGGAATCTGCCGAGTCGAACTCCTCAACCGCACCCGTCATCTCGTTGCGGCACATCATCATCGTTCGTTGCGCCGAAGCCAGCGACTCGCGTTCGCGACATATCTCTTCACGCAGATCGACACCCACCTTATATGGCAGAAAATCTATCAGCGGCAAATGACGCAGGGCATACAGGTTGATGCCGACGGCAACCGCCACAGTCGCAGCCAAGGCAATAATTCGATTGCGCGACATCGGCCACAAAGGCTCGCAGCGCGTGCTGCGCCACACCCAAAAGGCCATCGGCAGCAATACTGCATTCTTGGCAAAAGTACCCCATGGCGACAGCGACAACGCCTCGCCGAAACACCCGCAGTCGCCTATGGGCAGCAGAGTGGCGCTCAAAAGCGTAACAACGGTAAAGATAACCAAAGCGATCATGGCCAGCACAGAGGCAATGCGCACCCCTGTGCGGCTGCACAGCATAACGCCGACTGAGAGCTCCGCCGCGCCCAGTGCCACAGCCATCGCAAGGCTAAACGGTTTGAGCCACAAGAGAGAATATGTCGCCAGATATTCGTCGACGAAGATCGACGTACCGACAGGGTCGACCGACTTTACAAATCCCGACAGCACGAATGTCGCACCGACGATCCATCGCGCGGCAGTCAGAGCCGCATTTACTCGGCGCGCGGTCATACTCCGCACTCGACGGCAAGATTCAACACTGCGGCGATCTTCTCGAATATGCCTTCGGGCGAAGCCATACAGCCCTCGCTGTCGCTACAATCGACCACATGCAGCGACGCATCGCTCTCGGCCGCCGAGAGATATACCTCCCTCACCGAGCGTTGCAGATCGAGCGACGACTCGTGTATATCCTGCCCGCCGCGCAGATAGGCGCGGTCGTCGCCCTCGCGCGTCTGCGACAGTTTGCGCTCGGTGAAGGCAAACGGCACGTCGAGGAACAGCGAAACGTCGGGGCGCGGAATGGCGAAATATTCGTATTCGGTCTTCAAGATCCAGTCGCGCAGGGCGGCACGCTGTTCGGCCGTCGGCAATTTGGCACACTGGTAACCTATGTTGGAGTAGACATAGCGGTCGGCGATGACCACCTTGCCCGCTGCCAGCCACTCGCGAATCATCGGCGAGGCATCGGCACGGTCGCCGGCGAAGAGCAGCGCCACCAGATAGGGATTGACCGACTCGACCGTACCCAGGTCTCCCCGCAGAAACCGCGCTATCAGATCGCCGTAGACGGGCGAATCGAATCGCGGGAAGTGGATATATTCGCTCTCTATGCCGCGCTTGGCAAACATCTTGCGAATCAACTCTATCTGTGTCGATTTACCGGCTCCGTCGAGCCCCTCCAATACGATAAACATTTTATATGAGTGTTAACTTGTTGACTTATCTGAGCATCTTCACCGCACGGGCGATACCCGCACCGAGAACATCGATCTCCTCGCGCGTATTGTACATGGCCAGCGATGCACGGCACATGCCGCCCACACCGTAGTGCGTCATCACGGGTTCGGCACAGTGGTGTCCCGTGCGAACGGCTATGCCCAGCTTGTCGAGGATCATGCCCATGTCGTAGTTGTGAACGCCGTCGACGTTGAACGATATGATCGAGCACTTGTCGGGGGTGGTGCCGTAGATCCGCAACCCGTCGATCCGCATCAGGCTCTCGGTAGCATAGCTAAGAAGCGCGTGTTCGTGAGCCTCAACCTCGGCGGCATCGAACTGCGAAAGGTAGGCAATGGCCTCGCCCAGTGCCACGGCGCCAATGAAGTTGGAGGTTCCTGCCTCGAATTTCAGCGGCAGCGGAGCATAGGTAGTACGCTCGAAAGTCACCTTGTCGACCATGTCGCCGCCCCCCATGAACGGAGGCATCTCCTGCAACAGCTCGCGTCGGCCGTACAGCACGCCTATACCCGTAGGAGCGTAGAGCTTATGACCCGAAAAGACATAGAAGTCGCAACCCAACTGCGCCACGTCGACCCCGCCGTGCACTATGCCCTGACAACCGTCGACCATGACGGCGGCTCCCGCGGCGTGCGCAGCGTCGATCACGGTACGCAGATCGGGGCGCGTGCCGAGCGTATTCGATGCCTGCGTGACGGCAACCATACGTGTCCGTTCGTCCAGAAGATCGCCCAGACGCTCCGACATCAGACGGCCGTCGTCGTCGAATGGCAGCACACGTATTTCCGCCCCGCACATCTCGGCAGCCAGCTGCCAGGGAACAATGTTGGAGTGATGCTCCATCTCGCTCACGACGATGTTGTCGCCGCGGTGCAGAAACCGTCGGCTCCACGCATATGCCACCGCATTGATCGAAGCCGTGGCACCCGACGTGAAGACGATCTCCTCGCGCGAACGCGCTCCGACAAAGGCTCTGACACGCTCACGGGCGTTTTCATACTCCTCGGTCATCTGCTCCGACAGCCGGTGTACGCCGCGGTGCACGTTGGCATTGGCATGCGCCATCAGCTCCTCAACACGCGATATTACGCACGCAGGCTTCTGCGCCGTGGCACCGCTGTCGAGGTAGACCAGAGGCCGGCCGTAGACCGTGTCGCTCAGAATGGGGAAGTCGCGACGTATTTTCTCTACATCGAACATGATTCTATATGGTTTCGAGTTTTTCGGCAACTATCTCGGCAAGTATCCCGCCCACGCTCTCCACGACCGTGTGCATCACCACATCGCCCACGAAGCCCTCGATCTGCAAGCGGCGTGCCTGCGCCTCGGTCAGACCTCGCTGACGCATATACATTATGGCCTCGCCGTCGATCTGCCCCACCGTCGCGCCATGGCTGCACTTCACATCGTCGGCATATATCTCCAACTGAGGCGAAGTCTCGATACGCGCCTGCGCCCCTATGGTCACGTTGCGGCTGGTCTGCTGGGAATCAGTGCGCTGCGCATCGGGAGCCACATAGACCAGACCGCCGAATCGTCCGTGCGACGAGCCGGAAGCCACACCCTTGACCACCGAACGCGAACTGCAATCCGCACTGCGATGGTTGACATCTATCTTCCAGTCGGAGCGGTCGTCGCCCGAAAGCACGAACGCACCGCCAAGATCGAATCGCGCATCGCGCTGCATCAGATCGACCGTGTGGCGCACCTCCGACGAAGACAATACCAAAGTAGTCATGCGGCAAAGACTCGACTCGCTCTGGGTGATATGCAGCCGCGAGCCTGTGCTGCCGGCAAACAGCTCCACCACCGACAGCTCCGCACCGCGTTCGATATCGATTCGAATCGCGGAGTTGCCGCCGCCCCTGCCTATCAGCAGCAGCGAAGCGCGCACACCCTCCGGCACCGTCAGCGACATGTCGCCGCCGTCGACGGCTACGTATACGCCGCCGTCAAGACGTCCGTGCGACGGTATCGGCTCGGCCGCAGCAGCGGTTATCAATCTGTCGACAGTCATTGCTGCTCCTCCCGATAATCGTTGATAAGCCAGTCGTATCCCTCCTTTTCGAGTTTCAACGCCAGCGACTTGTCGCCCGAATATATGATGCGTCCCTTGTAGAGCACATGCACGTAGTCGGGTACTATGTAATCCAGCAGACGCTGGTAGTGAGTGATGACCACCGTGGCGTTATTCCCGGTGTGCAGGCGCGTAACGCCCGTGGCAACGATCCTCAACGCATCGATGTCCAGACCCGAATCGGTCTCATCGAGAATCGATAGACGCGGCTCCAACATGGCCATCTGGAATATCTCGTTCTTCTTCTTCTCTCCTCCCGAAAAGCCCTCGTTGACGGCACGCGACGTGAGTTTCGGATCGAGCTCGACGATTGCGCTCTTCTCGCGCATCATGCGCAGAAACTCTCCTGCCGTGAGCGGCTCCTCGCCGCGATACTTGCGATGCTCGTTGACGGCTATCTTCATGAAGTTGGCCATCGTCACGCCGGGAATCTCCACCGGATACTGGAATCCGAGAAACAGCCCCATGCGCGCACGATCCTCGATCGGCATACTGAGCAGATCCTTGCCCAGAAAAGTCACCTCGCCCCCGGTAACCGTAAACTTCTCGCTGCCGGCCAGCACCGATGCCAGCGTGCTCTTTCCCGAACCGTTGGGTCCCATTATGGCATGCACCTCGCCGGGATTGACCCGAAGGTCGATACCCTTCAATATCTCCTTGTCGCCCACCGACGCATGCAGATTCTTTACAACTAACATATCTGTCATTTTCTTTTGATTTTCAACATTTATCCGCGGATCAGCCGACCGAGCCCTCCAAACTTATCGAGAGCAACTTCTGCGCCTCCACGGCAAACTCCATAGGCAGCTTCGACAGCACCTCGCGCGCATAGCCGTTGACGATCAGCCCGACGGCCTCTTCGGTCGACAGACCGCGCTGATTGCAGTAGAACAGCTGCTCTTCCGAGATCTTCGATGTGGTGGCCTCATGCTCCAACACCGCCGACGGGTTGCGGCTGTCGATGACCGGGAAGGTGTGGGCACCGCACTTGTCGCCTATGAGCAGCGAATCGCACTGCGAATAGTTGCGTGCGTTGTCGGCATCGCGGCTCACTTTGACCAATCCGCGATAGGCGTTCTGAGACCGGCCGGCCGATATACCCTTCGAAACGATACGGCTGCGCGTGTTGCGCCCGAGATGGATCATCTTCGTGCCGGTGTCGGCCTGCTGGAAGTTGTTGGTCATGGCCACCGAATAGAACTCGCCCACCGAGTTGTCGCCCAGCAGCACGCAGCTCGGATACTTCCACGTGATGGCCGAACCGGTCTCCACCTGAGTCCACGACAGACGGGCGTTCTCGCGGCACAAGCCGCGCTTGGTGACGAAATTGTAGATACCGCCGCGCCCCTCCTTGTCGCCAGGATACCAGTTCTGCACGGTGGAATACTTCACCTCGGCATCGCGCTCCACGACGATCTCCACAACCGCCGCATGCAGCTGATTCTCATCGCGGCGCGGAGCCGTACAACCTTCCAGGTAGCTCACATACGAGCCTTCGTCGGCCACGATCAGCGTGCGCTCGAACTGTCCCGTACCCTCGGCATTGATGCGGAAATAGGTCGACAGCTCCATGGGGCAGCGCACCCCCTTCGGAATGTAGCAGAACGAACCGTCGGAGAATACGGCGGCGTTCAGTGCGGCATAGTAGTTATCGGTATACGGAACCACCGAACCCAGATACTTGCGTATCAGTTCGGGATACTCCTTCACGGCCTCCGATATCGAGCAGAATATGATGCCCTTCTCGGCCAGCGTCTGGCGGAATGTGGTCTTCACCGACACCGAATCCATTACGGCATCGACAGCCACGCCCGACAGTGCCATCTGCTCTTCGAGCGGAATACCCAGCTTGTCGAACGTGCGTTTGAGTTCGGGATCGACCTCGTCCATCGACGAGAGCGACTTGCGCGGCTTGGGCGCAGCATAATATATGATGTCCTGAAAATCTATGTCGGGTATGTCGAGATGCGCCCACTGCGGCACGGGCATCTTCAACCAGTGGCGATAGGCTTTCAGACGGCTCTCCAAGAGCCACTCCGGCTCGCCCTTCTTGCGAGATATGAGCCGAACGACCTCCTCGTCCAGACCGCGGGCTATGGTCTCGGTCTCTATCGACGAAGTAAAGCCGTATTTATACTCGCCCGACTCGATCTCCTCTATTATGTTTTTTGTATCGTTTGCCATATTACACAGCTAATATCCTGCAAAATTACAAAAAAAATGCAAATCCAACCGCTTTTGTCCGCTGCTTATTGGCATTTGGTTGCGACACGTCGGAACGAGCGCATTCTCAGCCGCCGCCGCGCACCATTTTCGCATGTCTGTCCGCACTTTGTACTCCGATAAATTTGGCATTGCGCCCGACTTTTCATATATTTGCCGTTCGATTATATTTATTTATAAGAAGTATATGGCTTTACAATGCGGAATAGTCGGATTGCCCAACGTCGGCAAATCGACGCTTTTCAACTGTTTGTCGAATGCCAAGGCGCAGGCGGCGAACTTTCCTTTTTGCACCATCGAGCCCAACGTGGGCGTCATAACTGTACCCGACGAACGTCTGGTCAAACTGGCTGAGATAGACAATCCCAAACGCGTCATACCCACCACCATCGAGATAGTCGATATCGCAGGTCTGGTCAAGGGTGCTTCCAAAGGCGAGGGACTGGGCAACAAGTTTCTGGCCAACATACGCAACACCAACGCCATAATCCACGTACTGCGCTGCTTCGAGAATGCCAACATAACACATGTCGACGGCACCGTCGATCCGGTGCGCGACAAGGGTATCATCGATACGGAGTTGCAGCTCAAAGATCTCGAAACCGTCGAGAGCCGCATAGGCAAGTGCCAGAAGCAGGCCTCTGCGGGCGACAAGACGGCCAAGCGCCAATACGACATACTGATGCAATACAAGGAGGCTCTGGAACAGGGGCTCAGCGCACGCACGGTGGAGCTGACGGCCGAGGAGCGCAAAGCGGTAGCCGACCTCAATCTGCTGACCGACAAGCCCGTGCTCTACGTCTGCAACGTCGACGAAGCCGCCGCCGTCAGCGGCAACGCTCACACCGAGGCTGTCCGCGAGGCCATCAAGGACGAGAAGGCGGAGATGCTGATCGTGGCCGCCGCGACCGAGGCCGACATAGCCGAGTTGGAGAGCTACGAGGAGCGGCAGATGTTCCTCGACGACATGGGACTGGCCGAGTCGGGCGTGAGCCGTCTGATAAAGGCCGCCTACCGTCTTCTCGATCTGCAAACATTCTTCACCACGGGTGCCGACGAGAGCCGCGCATGGACATTCCGCCGCGGCATGAAAGCACCGCAAACAGCCGGCGTCATTCACACCGACTTCGAACGTGGCTTCATTCGTGCAGAGGTAATCAAATACGACGACTACGTTGCGCTGGGCTCGGAGCGCGCCTGCCGCGACGTGGGCAAGATCGGCATCGAGGGCAAGGAGTATGTGGTCGAGGACGGCGACATCATGCACTTCCTGTTCAACGTGTAATCAATCATTCAAACCTCAAATAAAACCTTACGACTATGAAAAGCTACTGGAAATTTCTGATCGTCGCAGCAACGGTCATCGTGGCCGCACTCATCGTTTCGCGTGCCTATACGTATCGCTACCGCACGGCAGGCACTATCACGGTCACCGGATTGGGCGAGACGGAGTTCACGTCGGATCTCATCGTGCTGCGCGGCTCGATAGAGGTGGAGAAATACGATGCGGGCGATGCCTACCGCGCCATAGAGCGCGACAAGGATCGCGTCGTGAAGTTCCTCTCCTCGCACGGCATAGCCCAGGAGTCGATACAGTTCGACATGTTGGAGATCGAAAAACAATACTCCTCGATCTACAACAGCACCGGACACTATCAGGGTTCGCAATTCTCAGGCTACCTCATACGTCAGGCTTTCGTAATAGAGTCGTCGGACATAGACATCGTCGAGGAGGCCGCACGCGAAATATCGTCGCTCATAGCCGACGGCATCTCGATCGACGTATTCAACCCGTCGTACTACTACACCAAACTCGACGACGTCAAGCTCGATCTGATAGGCATGGCCTCGGCCGATGCACTGGCGCGCGCCGAGAAGGTGGCGTCGAATGCCGGAGCCAAGGTGGGCGAGCTGGCATCGTCGCGCATAGGCGTATTCCAGATCACCGGAGCCAACAGCAACGAGGAGTTCTCGGCAGGCGGCTCGTTCAACGTTTCGTCGCGCAACAAGAAAGCACGCGTCACGGTGCGTGCGGAGTATAAGATAAAATAATATTCAAACATAAAACAATGAACAACAGAGAAGTACGCGTTCGTTTCGCGCCAAGTCCCACCGGACCGCTTCATATCGGCGGCGTACGCACTGCCCTATACAACTACCTTTTCGCACGCCGGCACGGCGGCAAGATGATCCTTCGCATCGAGGATACCGATTCGCAGCGTTTCGTCCCCGGAGCCGAAGACTACATCATAGAGTCGCTCAAATGGTGCGGCATAGAGATCGACGAGGGTGTCGGCGTGGGAGGTCCTCACGCCCCCTACCGTCAGAGCGAGCGCAGAGAGATATACCTCAAATATGCGCGCCAGCTGGTCAATGCCGGCTGGGCATACTACGCCTTCGACACGCCGGCCGAATTGGAGTCGCTGCGTCAAAAGGCCGAGGCCGAAGGACGCACCTTCGCCTACAACTACGAAGTGCGCACCCAGCTGCCCACATCGCTCTGCCTGCCGGCTGCCGAAGTCGACGAGCGCATTGCGCGCGGCGATCAGTGGGTGATACGCTTCAAGATGCCCGAATCGGAGATCGTCGCCATGGACGACCTGATTCGCGGCCACGTAGAGGTCAACACCTCGACTCTCGACGACAAGGTGCTCTATAAATCTGTCGACGCACTGCCCACATACCATCTGGCCAACATCGTCGACGATCACCTGATGGAGATCTCGCACGTAATACGCGGTGAGGAGTGGCTGCCGTCGCTGCCGCTGCACTACCTGCTCTATCGTGCATTCGGCTGGCAGGAGTCGCAGCCCGAATTCGCCCATCTGCCGCTGCTGCTCAAACCCACCGGCGGAGGCAAACTCTCCAAGCGCGACGGCGACAAGATGGGATTCCCCGTATTCCCGCTCTTCTGGAAATCGCCCTCTACGGGCGAAACGGCACACGGCTACCGCGAAGACGGATACCTGCCCGAGGCTTTCGTCAACATGCTCGCACTGCTGGGCTGGAACCCCGGCACCGAGCAGGAGCTGTTCTCGATGCAGGAGCTTACCGACGCCTTCTCGCTCGATCGCGTATCGAAGTCGGGCGCACGTTTCCAGCCCGACAAAGCCAAGTGGTTCAACGCACAATACATGCACCGCAAGAGCGACGGGGAGCTGGCATCGCTGCTGCAACCCATCTTGCGCGAGCACGGCGTAGAGACGACCGACGAGCTGGCCGGCCGCGCCGCAGGCATCATGAAGGAGCGCGCCACGCTCGTGGGCGATCTGTGGGATCTGACATCATATTTCTTCGTGGCACCCACCGAGTTCGACGATAAGCAGACACGCAAATACTGGAAAGGCGACAATCCCCGCATGCTGGGCGAGCTGAGAGAGGTGCTGGCCTCGATCGACGACTTCTCGAAAGAGAACACCGAGCAGATCGTACACGCATGGATCCAGCAGCAGGAGCTGTCGATGGGACAGGTGATGAATACGCTGCGTCTGGCACTGGTCGGCGCAGGCAAGGGACCGGGCATGTATGACGTGACGGCGTTCCTCGGCCGCGAAGAGACGCTGCGACGCATAGATTACATACTGGCCAACCTCAAACCCGTCGAATAATGGAGATCTTGCAACATATCTGGGGCACCACTCCCGAAGGCGAAGCCATCGTGCTCTATACCATGCGCAACAGCCGAGGCTCGGAGGTGCAGCTATGTAATATAGGTGCGTCCATCGTCGCAGTGCGTTTCGCCGACCGCAACGGCCGCATCGACGACGTGGCGCTGGGCTACCGCGATCCGATGAGTTATTTCGGCGACGGTGCAGCCAGCGGCAAATCGGTAGGCCGCGTGGCAGGCCGCATAGCCCGCGGACATCTCGCGATCGGCGGCGAGGAGTACCGCCTCGAAATCAACAACGGCCGCAACCATCTGCACGGCGGAAGCAAAGGCTTCGCCAATCAGCTGTGGGACAGCCGCATCGAGACCAACCGAGTGGTATTCTCGCGCACTTCGCCCGACGGCGAGCAGAACTATCCGGGCGAGTTGCACGTAGAGGCCATTTACGACTTCGACGACGATAACTCTTTGGAGATAACCTATCTTGCCAAGAGCGACCGCACCACTGCCGTCAACCTCACCAACCACCTCTACTGGAATCTTGCCGGCGAGGCCAGCGGCACCACCATACTCGATCACGAACTGCGGCTCAACTGCTCGAAGGTGTTGGAGATGGACATCGAGCAGATACCCACAGGAGACCTGCTGGACGTTGCCGGCACTCCGCTCGACTTCACCTCATGGCGTCGTTTCGGCGATAAGATCGACGACGAGTTCAACCATATACGCGATTTCCGAGGCTACGATCACTGCTTTGCCGTGGACAACTGGCATAAAGACATATTGGGCGAGGTGGGCGAACTGCGCTGCCAGGCCACCGGCCGCCGCGTGGAGATCCTCTCCTCTCAACCTGCCGCCGTGGTCTACACCGGCAACTGGCTTGCAGGCGGCTGTCCCGTCACCAAGTCGGGCGGCCGATACGACGACTATGCCGGCGTGGCCATCGAGTGCCAGGGCTTCTCCGATGCGGTCAACCACGATAACTTCCCGAGCGTGATACTGCCCGCCAACGAGTTGTATTGTCAGAAAATAGTATTCCGACTGGACACGTTTTAGCATTCTTACAGCCGCAAGCGGCGCTCTGCCGCCGCATATTAAAAGACCCGAATGGGGCGTACATCGAGTACGCCCCATTTGCGAATTTGAACAAGCCGAAACAAATGGCTGTTTTCACGAAAAAAGATCGTGTCGTATCGAACGAATACGAGTATCCGGGTCGGGAGAGATTTCGTCTCGCGCTCGAAATGACAAAACGCTGTCACTCCGAGGAGCCGCAGGCGACGTGGGAGTCGCGCTGTCAAAAGCCAGTTTGCCGCAACAAAAAAGAGATTCTCACGTCGGACGTTAAGTCCTCCTCAGAATGACAGAGTGGAAATAATAGCACACAGATTTCTCGCCGACGCTCGAAATGACATGTCAATAGAATAGTCTGCTAAGTACCACTACCCCCTTTTTCATCAAAAGCAGTTAGTTACAACGCAAACGATGTGAGGACGGATAGGCTGTATGGCATACTGCTATTCAGACGAACGAGCGCGCGGAAGCAAATAGCGGCTTTTCATGGAAAAGTTTTTTCGTCAAAAGGCGTTAGTAGTAAGCCGCACGTGAAAAGTCCGCCGATGGGGCGTACTCAGCGTACGTTCCATTGGCGGACTTAAACGAGGCGAAGCTAATGACGTCTTTTCACGAAAAAATCCGTATATTTGGGAGTAAAAAACTCAATTACTACTACTATGAACCTTAAAAGACTAACCCTGATCCTCGGACTCGGCTGCACGATATGCGGCGCAGAGGCACAAACCCCGAAACTCAATCCAGATAATATAGAGGAGGTAATAGCCGCCATGACTACGGAAGAGAAAGCTCACCTTATAGTGTGTACGAGCCTGAAAACGGAGGACGAAGTGGGAGTGGTCGGCTATACGAAAGATATCGTTCCGGGGGCAGCCGGAACCACCTACCCCATAGAGCGGCTCGGCATACCGGCCATAGTGCTGGCCGACGGTCCCGCAGGACTGCGCATTTCGCCACGTCGCGACAACGACCCGAACACATATTTCTGCACGGGCTTTCCCATCGGACTGCTGCTTGCCTCGACATGGAGCAGCGAATGTGTCGAGAACATCGGCGCGGCCATAGGCGACGAAGTGCGCGAATACGGTGCCGATGTATTGCTGGCTCCGGGCATGAACATACAGCGCAACCCCTTGTGCGGCCGCAACTTCGAGTACTACTCGGAGGACCCGCTGCTGTCGGGCATGACCGCTGCGGCATACGTTGCGGGCGTACAGAGCGCAGGCGTCGGCACATCGATCAAACACTTCGCCGTAAACAATCAGGAGATCAACCGTCTGGCCAACGACGCACGGGTATCGCCGCGTGCGCTGCGCGAGGTCTATCTTCGCAACTTCGAGTACGCCGTGCGCCACGCCTCTCCATGGACGGTCATGACCTCGTACAACTATGTCAACGGCCGTTACACCTCAGAGGATCGCGAGCTGCTGACCGACATTCTGCGCGATGAATGGGGCTTCGACGGCGCAGTGATGACCGACTGGGGCGGAGGCCTCAGCTCGACGGCACAGATAGCAGCAGGCAACGACATGATACAGCCCGGCAGCGACGGCCGTTATCGAGCCATAATAGATGGTATAGAGCAGGGCACGCTGTCGATGGAGGATCTCGACTGCTCGGTGCGCCGCATATTGCAACTGATCGTTCGCACACCGCGCTTCGCCGACTATGAATACTCCAACGCCCCCGATCTGGCCGCACACGCCGCACTGACGCGCAGTGCCGCAGCCGAGGGCATGGTGCTGCTCAAAAACGAGAACGGAGCACTGCCGCTCACCGACACCCGACGCGTGGCGCTCTTCGGCACTTCGTCCTACAAGTTCATCGCCGGAGGCACCGGATCGGGCGATGTCAACAAGGCCTATGTCATTGATCTGGTCGACGGCATGCGCAACGCCGGATTCGTCCTTTCTCCGACCGTCGATGCGGCATACGCCGAGCACATGCGCCGCGAAGGCGAGGCAATAGAGAGCATCAACTCATCGCGTCCGTGGTACATACCCCGACAGAGAGAAGAAGAGATCGACTGCGCCCGCGAGCTGGCTATCAAGGCCATCGACGAGGCCGATGCTGCCATAATAACGATAGGCCGCAACGCGGGCGAAGGCTTCGACCGTCATGTCGAGGACGACTACATGCTCACCCGCAAGGAGCAGCGCATGATCGAGCAGGTCGGCGAGGTATTTCACTCGGCAGGCAAGCCGGTCATCGTCATACTCAACATATGCGGTCTGGTCGATACGGCGGCATGGCGCGACTGCGCAGACGCAATACTCATCTCGTGGCTGCCCGGACAGGAGGGCGGCAATGCGGTGGCCGACGTTATTTCAGGTCTGGTATCGCCGAGCGGCCATCTGCCCGTGTCGATGCCCCTCTCCTACGACCAGGTATCGGCACAGCGATTCCCCAAAGATGTCTATGAGTGGAAGATCAACGCGTCGTTCCTCAGATACAGCAAAACCGAGAAGTTCTACGAGGTCGAAAACATCGACTACACAGATTACACCGAAGACATATTCGTCGGCTACCGCCACTTCGCCACACGCGACATGGAGGTGGCCTATCCCTTCGGCTGGGGACTCACATACACCACATTCGCCATAGAGGCTTCGCAGTGGCACATGGAGGGCGACAGACAGATCGTCGTCGAATGCCGCGTAACGAACACCGGCACGACAGCCGCCAAGCAGGTGGTGCAGCTCTACTCGTCGAAGCTCACCGGCAGCGAACCGCGACCGGAGATCGAGCTGAGAGCCTATGCCAAGACCCCGCTGCTGCAACCCGGGCAGACATGCAGCGTAGAGATGCGTCTCAGCCTCGACGATCTGGCTTGGTTCGATCAGAGTCAGAGCGCATGGATCACACAAAGGGGCGAATACCGGCTGCTGGCGGGCGATTCGTCGCAGACATTGCAGCAAGTAGGCCGCACACTCATCATCGAACGCGACAAAGTACGCAAGGTGCACGACGCAATGCGTCCCGAGGGAGAGTTGTTCATCGGAGCATCGTGCCGCTAAATCGACAATCAAACCTAACTTTTACAATATGAACAGACTAAGACACACACTGCTAACGGCGGCGCTTGCCATGTGCCTCTGCACGACATTCGCCGCACAGCCGCAATACCGGCCGCGCGCCAACGATGCGCAGACGGTGGTGGCAGGCAACGCACGTTTCACGGTGCTGACACCGCAAATGATCCGCATGGAGTGGAGCGAAGACGGCCGATTCGAGGATAATGCCACGCTGGGCGTTGTCAACCGGGCATTCGAGAATGTCGAGTTCCGGCGAAGCATCACACGCCAGAAGATAGTCATCACCACCGAGGCCGTACGTCTGACCTATCGTCCGGGCGACAGGTTCTCGGCCGACAATCTCTCGGTCGAGTTCACGATGAACGGCCGCAAGGTGACATGGCGTCCGGGCATGACCGACGAGGGCAACCTCCAAGGTACCATGCGCACGCTCGACGGCACCGACGGCTGGAAACTTAAAAAGGGGGAAAAGTTCGATCCGGGCGTCATCTCGCGCGACGGCTGGGTCATAATCGACGAGAGCAGCCGCCCGCTGATGATCGCCGACGACAGCCGCTGGGGATCGTGGGTCGCAGAGCGCGACCCGTCGGCAGACAGGATCGACTGGTATATAATGGCTTACGGCCACGACTACACCCAGGCCGTAAGCGACTACACGCTTATCGGCGGACGTCAGCCGCTGCCTCCCAAATACGCATTCGGATACTGGTGGAGCCGATATTGGCAATACTCCGATGACGAGCTTGTGAGACTCATCGGGCAGATACGCTCGTTGTCGATCCCCATCGATGTGCTGATAGTCGATATGGAGTGGCACGACACCTGGGGGCTTTCGAGCATCGACACCAAGCGCGACGAATATGGGCAGCGCATCGGCTGGACAGGCTATACATGGAAAAAGGAGCTGTTCCCGTCGCACCGGAATTTCCTCGAATGGGCACACAACCAGCGTCTGAAAGTGTCGCTCAACCTCCACCCCGCATCGGGCATTCAGCCCTACGAATCGATCTACGATGCCTTTGCCGACGACTACGGCTGGGAGCAGCGCGGCGAGCCCATACCGTTCCGCATCTGCCAGCAGCAGTGGGCAGACAGCTACTTCAAGACCGTGCTGCACCCGATGCAGCAGGAGGGAATAGACTTCTGGTGGCTCGACTGGCAGCAGTGGAAACAGAGCAAGTTCATGCCATCGGTAAGCAACACCTTCTGGCTCAACCATACGTTTTTCATCGACAACGACCTCTCCTCGCCCGATCGTCCGATGATATATCACCGCTGGGGCGGACTCGGTTCGCACCGCTATCAGACGGCTTTCTCGGGCGACGTATATGCCACATGGGCAAGTCTGGGCTTCATGCCCTACTTCACGGCCACAGCCTCGAACGTATGTTACGGCTACTGGGGTCACGACATCGGCGGCCACATGCTGCCCAAGGGCATCGACTACACCGACGAGGAGCTGTTCACGCGCTGGCTGCAATATGCCGTCTTCACCCCCATATTCAAGACCCACTGCACAAAGGACAGCGCCATCGAACGACGCATATGGGCATTCGGCGAAAATATGTTCACGCTGCGCGATGCCATACGCCTGCGCTACACGCTCTCGCCCTATATCTACACGGCTGCACGCCAAGGCTACGACACCGGCATATCGATGTGCCGCCCGATGTATTATGCCTATCCCGAACAGGAGCAGGCCTACGACTACAAGGAGCAGCACATGCTGGGCGACGAAATGATCGTGACGGCCATAGCCGAACCGGTCGACAAGATCACCCGTCTTGCACGCCGCATCATGTGGCTGCCTGAGGGCGAGTGGTACGACATGGCCACAGGCATCATGTATGACGGCGGCTGTCATGAGATGCGATACACGCTCGAAGAGAATCCCTACTTCGTCAAGGCCGGTGCCATAATCCCCATGGCCGACGAGCGGATCGACAACCTGCAACAGATCGACAACCGACTGACAATCACCGTCGCCCCCGGCAACGGAACATCGTCATACACGCTCTATGAAGACGACGGACACTCGAAGGACTACGACACGGCATATGCACTCACGACGATTCGCAAGGAGTCGTCCGACGAGCATCTGACCCTCACCGTCGAACCGCGCCGCGGCAGCTTCCGCGATATGCCCGCCGGCCGTCTGTACGAAATACGCCTGCCGGGCGTATATCCTCCCCGCAGCGTCGCCATCAACGGCCGTGAGATAGACTACAACCGCTTTGCCGGCCGGCAGGAGTGGACATACGACGGCCGCACGTTCACCGTGTGCATATTTACCGAAGAGATCCCGTGCCACGAAGAGTTGCGCGTGGAGTGTATGTTCGACAGCCGGCAGATGGCACACCGGCATCTGCTCGACGGCTGCCGTGGCATCGTCAGCCGATTCGAACGGCTTACCGACGAATTCAAGATCGTATACAACCGCTACGACCGTCTGGCCATGCTGCCCGAAGCCTATCTCAAAGTATCGCAGCTGGGTTCATTCGTCATGGAGGATCCGACCGGCATAGACCGCTACGTAGAGGAGTGCCGCAAGGCGCTGCCCGAGATGATCGGCCATCTGCGCAGCATCGACATCGACGAGGAGTTCAAACAGCGGCTCGAAGCACAGACAGCCGCATTCGTCAAGTAGGACACACTCCGGCCTGGATCGGCCAATCACTCCATCGGCGGCACGCGGTATCGTGCCGCCGATGTATATTATATATGGGTATATCCGAAAGCCTCGATCCTCTCTCCGACCGGACACGGCATATCGGCCGGGTGCAGGGTGTAAAGCAGCTCCTTCGGCAATTACGAACCGCGGCATGGAATCTGCGCAAGAGCGGGTTTCTATATTAAGGCATGATTTCTGCCCCGTTCGACAAGCGACATGGAACGTGCCCGCGAGGCGTAAATTATTAATAACGTGAAAAAATGTAATCTATTATTTGCATGTACACGAATAATTGATTATCTTTGAATGTGTGTAATATGCAAAGAATTATCGACCTTGATAAGGTCGGCAGTGTTTGCCCCTCGCCGACGACCGATCGCAGGCTGCCGGAAACAGATCCGGCCTTTTCATTAAGCCGACAGCTGGTTTGCTGCGGGTTGAGCCGAGGCGGGAAAACAGTGCAAGAAATCGAACTTTTTCATTGAGCCGAGGGCAGAGTCGTGCTTGCACGGGCTATGCCGAGGCGGGAAAACGGTGTATACAATTAACTAATTTATTAATCATAAAAATTTAAATCTATGAATTTTAATTCGCTTATCCCCGATTTCAATGTCTTGAAGAGCATCGACTATCGCAAACCCGTTATCGACAATCGCAATACCGTAGCTCTTGCAGCCTTGTGTGCAGGCGTTTTGGCCATCGTATTCGTATTTCTTCCCTGGTGCAAATATGGCATGAACGAAGCCGTATCGGGACTGGCATCTGCTTTCGGCGCCAAAGCGAGCTTATCGGCAAACCTCGGCATCACGCTGTGGTATGGCATCCTGGGCTTTATCTTCGCAGCCGTTGCCGTCGCCGGCACTCTTTACAAACAGCATGCACTGGCTTTCTGGGCAGCCATCTTGTGCGTACTGATGGGACTGATAGGTTGGGTAAGTCTTGCCGACTGCACGATCACGACAGAGTCATTCGGCCATTCGACCACTCACACTGCCGGTGCCGATGAAATAAAAGAGTCGCTCGATATGGGTATTGCAACCGTAAACCACATAGGAGCCATTCTGTTCTTCTTCTCAGGTCTGGTAGTTGCCGCATGTTCGTTCTTGCTCGCCACTGGCAAGAAAGTCGTATTCAACGTTAAATAATCAACGTTTTCATTGAGCCTCGGCAGAGCCGAACTTGTTCGGGCTATGCCGAGGCGGGAAAAGGTGCAAGAAATGAATAACTTTAATTATTATAAATTATGAGAAATTGTAGCGAATGCGGTAATCCCGTCGCCGACAACTCGCAGTTCTGTACCAATTGCGGTGCACCCGCCACCGGCGCAACTCCCGCACAACCTGCACAGCCGGTTGCAGCTCAGCCTGCGCCGCAGCCCATACAGATCACGGCAAACTGCTGGACCATCGCAGGCACAATCATCGCACTGGTGCTGTTGATTCTCTGCTTCATCGGTCTGGTATCAGACAGCGGAACATATTTCAACCGCCTCTACACCACTGCCATGTTATGGCATCTGCCCTTTATCTCGGCCGCACTGCTGATCTACGGCATCGTCTGCGACAAGCGAGAGGGCAAGAAGAACTCCATGTCACTTGTGGGCATCGCCGCTCTGGTTTTGGCGTTCTTTATGAGCAACCCTTTGAAGAACACAGTAGCCGATGCTGCCAGCAATGTAGAGAACATTGTCAATGTAGGCAAAAACACCGTGAAAGCCAACCGCGATCTGGATTTGGGTTTCTAAACGACACGCGCTGTCGTACACTTGCGCCGCCGAATAGCAATACGTCAAGTATCTGCTATTCGGCGGTGCTTCGTTTGCATAGCATCATGCCGCTTTTCCGGCAGAACAGCCTGCCCGACCGTGGGAGTCTCGCCATCGGTAATTGTCACTCCGAGGAGCAGTCGCAGACTGCGACGTAGGAGTCTCGCAGGCAGGAGCACAGCTTGCCGCACCAAAAGAGATTCTCACGTCGCGGCTTATGGCCGCTCCTCAGAATGACAACAACGTCCTGTCATGTCGAACAAAGTGAGACATCTGGGAAAGACGAAACTTGCATAACATTAAAAGACAATGGAAATCGTCACGCACAGATTTCTCGCTTGCGCTCGAAATGACATAACAATGGAAATAGCCAACCAAGAACAATGGACACTTTTTCGTCAAAACGCCACAGATGCAACTCTCTGACAGAGCGAAGCGATAGGACGTACTGGGTGTACTTCCTATTGCTGAGCGACAAAGAGAGGACGCAGGTGCGGTGTTTTCACGGAAAACAGACCAAGAACCACCACTCCATTTTTCGTCAAAAGGCGTTAGTAGCGGTGCCGACATGAAATTGGTGCGGATAGGCTGTACTTGCCGTACTGCCTATTCGCACCAATGATTGAGGTGACGCTAATGATGCCTTTTCACGAAAAAGAAAAAGAATTTTTATTATCTTTGTATACGGCAAACAAACTTAAACGAAAATATTACAATGAGCAGTCAGAAATACTCTTTGAAGGAGGTGAAAAGAGATGACAGAAAAATGGTCAGAGAGTTTCTGGATCTTCCGAAGAAGATTTACAAAGGCAATCCCAACTGGGTATGTCCGTTCGACGACTCGATAGAGGGTGTGTTCGACCCCTCGCGCAACAAGCTGTTCGCAGACGGCGAGGCGATACGATGGGTGGCATACGACAAAAACGGCGAGGCGGTAGGCCGCATAGCGGCATTCTACGACAAGGAGCACGCATACAGCTACGAGCAGCCCACCGGAGGCTGCGGATTCTTCGAGGCCATAGACGACCAGGAGCTTGCCGATGTCATGTTCGATGCAGCCAGAGAGTGGCTCAAAGAGCGCGGCATGGAGGCTATGGACGGTCCGGTCAACTTCGGTTCGCGCGATGCGTGGTGGGGACTGCTGGTGCAGGGCTACGAGTTCCAGCCGCTGTATGAAAACCCCTACAACCCGCCATATTACAAGGCTCTGTTCGAGAACTACGGATTCCAGAACTATTTCAACCAACATACATATATATGGAAAGTATATGACGACTCGGTCAACGACGTGGTCTACGACCGCGTGAAACGACTTATGTCGACTCCGGGCTATCGTTTCGCCCCGCTGGGCAAGGGCGACCTGCGCCAGGCCGGAGAGAACATACGCCTGATATACAACAAGGCATGGGCGCTGTTCACGGGAGTGAAACCCATGTCGAGCGAAGACGCCCAGGCAATGGTCAAGATGCTGCGTCCGATAATCGATCGCAATCTGATCTATTTCGCCTACTTCAACGACGAACCGATAGCCTTCTTCGTCATGGTGCCCGACCTGAACCGCATAATAGGCAAGTTCAACGGCAAGCTGAATCTTATCAACAAGTTGCGCCTGATGTGGAACTTGAAGGTGCGCCACAAGTGCGACCGCATCTTCGCCATCATCTTCGGCATCACGCCCGAATTCCAGGGCAAGGGGCTCGAATCGGGCATGATAAAGCACATGTTGGAGGATTACGTACGCACCGACAAGAATCTCTATCGCACCATAGAGTTCGCATGGATAGGCGACTTCAATCCGGTGATGAACCGCATGATCGAACGTTACGTATGCGCCAAGAAGCACAAGATGCACACCACATACCGCTATCTTTTCGATCGCACGAAAGAGTTCACGCGATGCCCGTCGCTGGCACTCAAACGCAACAAATAACGGCCGCGCAGAACATGTATGCAGACATTCGAAGCACAGGACAACGACCGGCGCGCCGGCATGGCCGCATACGCACGCAGCAACAGGCTTAAAAACAACGACACAAACAATAAAACCTTAAAACATAAACAACTATGAAGACAACGGCATTTACCAAGTATCATATAGAGAACGGTGCCAAGATGGCCGAATTTGCAGGCTACAACATGCCCATCGAGTTTTCGGGCATCAACGACGAGCACATGACCGTGCGCGAGAAGGTCGGCGTGTTCGACGTGAGCCACATGGGCGAGATCTGGGTCAAGGGCCCGCGTGCCGAGGAGTTCTTGCAGCACATCACCACCAACAACGTGGCAAAGCTCTTCGACGGCAAGGTGCAGTATTCGTGCATGCCCAACGGTCGCGGCGGCATCGTCGACGATATATTGGTATACAGATTCTCAGCCCAGAAGTACATGTTGTGCGTCAACGCCGCCAACGAGCAGAAAGACTGGGAGCATATCTGCCGCGAGGGCGAGGCTTTCGGTCTGCGTGCAGGCGAGGAGTTGGAGAACGCTTCGTCGCGTACGGCTCAGCTCGCCGTGCAGGGTCCTCTGGCATTGAAGCTCGTACAGCAAATGTGCGAGGAGCCGATCGAAGATATGGAATACTACACCTTCAAGATCACCAAGGTTGCCGGCTGCGAGGTAATACTCTCTACGACGGGCTATACCGGATCGGGCGGTTGCGAGATATATATGTATAACGAGGACGCCGACCGCATCTGGGCAGAGCTGTGGAGAGTCGGCGAAGCGTTCGGCTTGAAGAACATCGGTCTGGGCGCACGCGACACACTGCGTTTGGAGGTAGGTTTCTGCCTCTACGGCAACGACATAGACGACACCACCTCACCTATCGAGGCCGGCCTGGGCTGGATAACCAAGTTCGCCGAGGGCAAGCAGTTCATCGATCGCGAGCTGATGGAGCGTCAGAAGAGAGAGGGCACGAGCCGCAAGCTGGTGGGTTTCAAACTCATCGACCGCGGTGTTCCCCGCCACGAATATGCCCTGACCGACGGCAACGGTCGCACGATAGGTCACGTTACATCGGGCACGATGTCGCCGATGTTGAAAGTGGGTATAGGTACGGGCTACGTCGAGACGGCCTACGCTGCCGCCGGCACACAGATCGCCGTGGAGGTGCGCGGACGTCAGTTGCGCGCCGAGGTGGTGCCCCTGCCGTTCGTGAAGATCGGATAGTAACGATCGATCATCGCAAAATATGCAGCAATAAAAATTCGTAAGAAAATTTTTGCATTTTTATTACGATTTATAATCTTTATTGCTATATTTGTATAGGCAAACGAAAAACCTAAAACTAAAATTTTAATAAATTATGAACGTTAAAAATTTGATGGCTGAGCTCGAGCGCAAGCACCCGGGCGAAAGCGAGTACTTGCAGGCCGTGCAGGAGGTATTGGAGTCGATCGAAGAGGTTTACAACCAACACCCCGAATTCGAAAAGGCTAAGATCGTCGAGCGCATCGTGGAGCCCGATCGTATCTTCACGTTCCGCGTAACGTGGGTAGACGACAAGGGCGAGGTGCAGACCAACCTCGGCTACCGCGTACAGTTCAACAGCGCGATAGGTCCCTACAAAGGCGGTTTGCGCTTCCACAAGGCTGTCAACCCCTCGATGTTGAAGTTCCTCGGTTTCGAGCAGACTTTCAAGAACGCACTCACGACGCTGCCTATGGGCGGTGCCAAGGGCGGTTCGGACTTCGATCCCGTCGGCAAGTCGGACGCTGAGATCATGCGTTTCTGCCAGGCCTTCATGACCGAGCTTTGGAACAACATCGGTGTCGACACCGACGTTCCGGCAGGTGACGTGGGCGTAGGCGGCCGCGAGATAGGCTTCCTCAACGGTATGTATCAGAAGCTGGCGCGCAAGTACCACACTGGCGTTCTCACCGGCAAGGGTATGACCTGGGGCGGTTCGGAGCTTCGTCCCGAGGCTACCGGTTACGGTGCCCTTTACTTCGTACAGCACATGCTCGACAAGGCCGGCAAGTCGCTCAAAGGCGCAACGGTGGCCATATCGGGCTTCGGCAACGTGGCATGGGGTGCTGCCCAAAAGGCTACTGAGCTTGGTGCCAAGGTTATCGCCATCTCGGGTCCCGACGGCGTGATCTACAACCCCAACGGCATGACCGACGAGAAGATCGATTATATGTTGGAGCTTCGCGCTTCGAACCGCAACATCGTTGCTCCGTTCGCAGAGCGTTTCCCCGACGCTACCTTCACCCCCGGCAAGAAGGCTTGGTCTGTAAAGTGCGACATCGCTCTGCCCTGCGCATTCCAGAACGAGCTTAACGGCGACGATGCCAAGGAGCTTATCGCCAACGGCACATGGTGCTGCGCCGAGGTTTCGAACATGGGTTGCACGCCCGAAGCTATCCACGCATTCCAGAGCGCAGGCGTTCTGTTCGCTCCCGGAAAGGCTGTCAATGCCGGCGGTGTGGCCACCTCAGGTTTGGAGATGACTCAGAACTGCATGCACATATCTTGGTCGGGCAAAGAGGTCGACGAGAAGCTGCACTACATCATGGAGAGCATTCACGAGGCATGCGTCAAGTACGGCACGCAGGAGGACGGTACTGTAAACTACGTCAAGGGTGCCAATATCGCAGGTTTCATGAAGGTTGCCACCGCCATGTTGGAGCAGGGCATCATCTAATCGCCGAGCGATCATAACAGCAACGGACTGCGACTTCGCAGTCCGTTTTTTTGTTGTCTGCCTACAAGGAAATGACAATACGCGATTTGTCATGTTTAGCGAAGAGCAACATCTGAGGGGGGGGGTAGATTTCTCGCCGACGCTCGAAATGACAAAACGCTGTCACTCCGAGGGAGGGCATGCCCGACCGTGGGAGTCTCGCAGGCGGGAGTACAATGCAACGCAAAGGAGTTTGTAGACCGAAAATAGAGATTCTCACGTCGGACGTACCGTCCTCCTCAGAATGACAAACACCTCATGTCATGTCGAACAGAGTGAGACATCTGGGAAAACATGGCCGGCGACATGACGGTTGATAAAAGACATGGTTGCGGGAATATCGCGCACAGATTTCTCGCTTACACTCGAAATGACAAGACAATGGAAATAGCCCACCAAGAACCACCAACCATCTTTTTCGTCAAAAGGCGTTAGTAGCGGTGCCGACATGAAATTGGCGCGGATAGGCTGTACTTACCCGTACTGCCTATTCGCGCCAATGATTGAGGTGACGCTAATGACGCCTTTTCACGAAAAAGATCAACGATCGATCTTAACCAACTGATAATTATTGTTGAATTTAAGCTCCAAACCATTGGACAACTTCACCTCGGTGTTGTAACGACCGCGCTCGATCTCGGTGATGATCTCACCGGAATAGTTGTCGGATACATAGGTGGCAATCTGCTTGGGAACAACGGCGGCAGGAACACTCTTGCCGACACATTTGATCTCTTTCCACTCGCCCTGGCCATTGAAGTCGATCTTCGTGCCATCGCGGAATACTACCTCGTAGTCGCGCTTAACGACATCGTCGTCCATCTCGGCATACGCCACTTCGCTGCCGGTGAAATGCGTCTTGATAAAGGTTTGCGCCGCCTGCGGCAACTCTGCTACCGTAACAGGTCGATCGACTGAGGCATATACGGCCGAACTGCACAATATGGCAGCCGCCATAACTATCAAACTCTTTTTCATTTTTTCACAATTTATAAAGTTATACGAATCGTACCGGTTGCAAATTTAAGGCCTGAGCAAAATATATTGCGGAGAAAGAGCCGCCATATGCACGGTATCGATGTCCGGCAAATGTATGAATTTTTATTCAGAAAAGCAACAAATATACTCCGGCAGCAATGACGGCACCGATGATAGGGCCTGCCACGGGCACCCAACTGTAATCCCAGCCGCTCGCACCCTTGCCCTTGATAGGCAGTATGGCATGAGCCAGACGCGGAGGCAGGTCGCGAGCAGGGTTGATGGCATAACCCGTCGTACCGCCAAGCGACATACCGATAGCCATTACGAGCATAGATACGGGGAATGCTCCCACGGAGCCCAATCCCACATCGGCCGTGTTTTCGGCGGTGGCGAGCATAAGTATGACGAAGATAAGTATAAACGTTCCGACGATCTCGCAAAAGAGATTGCGAGGTTTGTTCATTATGGCCGGCATGGTACAGAAAGTAGCCAGTTTGGCCGATGCGTCGTCGGTGGCATCGTAGTGATCTTTATAGAAGATATAGACAAGAACTGCGCCTGTGAATCCGCCCAGAAGCTGAGCTGCGACGTAGGGTGCGACATATGCCCACTGGAAGCTGCCGGCCACGGCCAGACCCACCGAGACGGCGGGATTGAGGTGTGCGCCCGAATAGGGTCCGGCGATAAAGACTCCGCACATTACGGCCAATCCCCATGCAATGGTAATAACCACCCAACCTCCGTTTTCGCCTTTGGATCTCTTCAAAATATTCGAAGCGACAACACCGTCGCCAAGCAGTATCAGGACTGCCGTACCGATGAACTCGAATACGCACCGGGTAAAAAGATCGATCTCCATATCAAGTTTGAATTAGTTCAATTTCTTGCATCTTTTCCCGCCTCGGCATAGTTCGAACAAGTTCGACTCTGCCCTCGGCTAATGAAAGCGTTGTTATAATCGGATAATGTACGATATACGGCATCGTGCCAAGAGTGTTGCAACCGCTCGGCCTCGGATTGCTCCATAAGCGGCTCGAAACGGCTGTGCTCCTGCCACTGCCCGCGGATCTCGTCAATGTCGCGCCAGTAGCCGACGGCAAGACCGGCAAGATAGGCTGCACCGAGAGCCGTAGTCTCGGAGACATTCGACCGAATGACCACCGAGCGCAGCATATCGCTCTGGAACTGCATCAGCAGATCGTTGCGCGAAGCTCCGCCATCGACCTTCAACGATTTGAGTTTAAGACCCGAATCGCGCATCATGGCATCTACGATGTCCATCGACTGGAAAGCGATGGCTTCAAGCGAGGCGCGCGCTATGTGTGCGGCAGTCGTACCGCGGCTCAAACCGGTTATGGTGCCGCGCGCATATTGATCCCACCACGGCGCACCGAGACCGGTGAGTGCCGGCACGAAGAATACGCCGCCGTTGTCGTCGACCGTGCGAGCCAGAGTCTCCACCTCTTCCGACGAACGTATTATGCCCAGTCCGTCGCGCAGCCACTGCACCACCGAACCGCCGACGAATATGCTGCCTTCGAGAGCATACGCCACCTTGTCGCCAATCTTCCATGCCACGGTGGTGAGCAGGTTGTTCTGCGACATGACCGGTTTGTCGCCGCAGTTCATCAGCAGGAAGCAACCTGTGCCGTAGGTGTTTTTCATCATGCCCGGCTCCACGCACATCTGTCCGAACAGAGCAGCCTGCTGATCGCCGGCAATACCGGCAATGGGCACACGATGGGCGAAGATGGTGGTCTTGGTATGGCCGTAGATCTCGCTCGAAGAGCGCACTTCGGGCATCATCGAGCGGGGAATGCCGAACAGCGACAGCAGCTCATCGTCCCAGTCGAGCGTATGCAGATTGAGCAGCATGGTACGCGAAGCGTTGGAGACGTCGGTCACATGGCTCTCGCCGCGCGTAAGACGCCACACGAGCCACGTATCGACCGTGCCGAAACGCAACTTGCCTGCCTCGGCACGTTCGCGCGCACCCTCCACATTGTCGAGTATCCACTTGATCTTCGTTGCACTGAAATAGGCGTCGAGGATCAAGCCCGTGCGCTCGTGAATAAAATCGGCATGCCCCTCGGCACGCAGACGGTCGCAATACTCCGAGGTGCGGCGATCCTGCCACACGATGGCATTATAGACCGGCTGCTCGGTCTCTGCGTCCCACACGATGGTGGTCTCGCGCTGATTGGTGATGCCGATGGCAGCGATGTTGGTACCGTTGATGTCGACAGAGGTTATGGCCTCGGCTATTACCGAAGCCTCCGACGACCATATCTCATCGGGGTCGTGCTCGACCCAGCCCGATCGGGGAAATATCTGTCGAAACTCCTTTTGCGCCACCGAACAGATCTTGCCCGAACGGTCGAAAACGATGGCACGCGAACTGCTCGTGCCCTGATCCAATGCCAATATATACTGCTTCATGTTAAAATAGTTTAATGAGCCATAATCCTCCTCTTATTATCGATCCGCGGCCGGTATCGGCATCGGCCGACCGTGCAGGCCGGCGGTGAGCCGGCATGCGGCAACGGCAGCATCAATTGCGTCTGCCCGACTTGGTTGTTACCATAATCACGCCGTTCGTGCCGCGAAAGCCGTAAGAGTTGGCTCCGCGCACTACCTCTACCGACTCCACGTCGTCGAGATTGATGTTGTCCAGACGCTGCACCTCCGCCCCGTCGCACAATATCAGCACTCCGCTCTTGGAGTTGACGGACCTGCTGCCACGAATGCACAACTCGCCATTCTCGTAGGCCAGCCCCGGCACGCACAGCATCAGAGCATCGACGACATTGGTCATGCCCGTAGCACGCAGCCTATCGCCCGAAATGCCTGCCGACGGAGTGACACGGTCGCGGCGTTTGACATATTGCAATCCCATATCGGCGATAGCCTGATCTTCGGTCACCCGATTGCGCGAAACATCGTCATATTTCCATATGATATGCAGACTCCGGCGCGACGCGACCGCCACAGTAAAGACCTTGCGTTTGTAGGATATTCTGAGCGAATCGTCGGCCGAGATGTTCGTCAGGCCGAAACGTCCCTTCGAATCGGCAACGGTGAAACGGTCGCTGCCGACCACCTCCACACGCGCTTTCAGGCCGCGCCCATCGGCGTCGACTATCAATCCGTTGAAGGGTTCGGCATCGGATCCATCTCTGCCGCTCTGTGCCATTACCGCTACGGCAGAGAGCATAATCGCCGCACATGCGACCATTGCTTTAACTACGACTGCTTTCATATTCTTCCTGCTTTGAAATGTTATCGTTATAAAGTTACGAAATTATTTTCGAATAAGAAACAAAAAAACTTACTTTTTAAAAATTTTCAGTATATTTGCATCGTGCTTGGCGGGCACTACCAGAAAGCACTAACATATAAAACTATAAAATACTATGAAAGAGGCAATAGCAATTCTTACAGGCGGTGGACCGGCACCCGGTATCAACACCGTTGTCGGCAGTGTGGCAAAGACTTTTCTGGCCAAAGGCTATCGAGTGATCGGTTTGCACTACGGCTATTCGGGTCTTTTCAACTCCAATCCGCATTTCGAGGATCTCGATCTGTTCAAGACCGACTACATCTTCAACCAGGGCGGTTCTTATCTGACGATGAGCCGTTTCAAGCCCACCGACAAGGATTTCGAGCAGAACTTCAATCTCGACTTTTTCAAGCAGAACAACATAAAGCTGCTGGTTACAGTCGGCGGCGACGACACGGCATCGACGGCCAATCGCATCGCCAAGTTCCTCGAAGCCAAGCAGTATCCTATTGCCAACATACATGTACCCAAGACCATCGACAACGACCTTCCGTTGCCGGCAGGCACTCCCACTTTCGGCTATCAGTCGGCCAAGAATGCCGGTGCCGTCATCGGCCGTGCCGTATATAACGATGCACGCACTTCGGCCAACTGGTTCGTCGTGGCAGCCATGGGTCGTTCGGCAGGTCATCTCGCATTCGGCATAGCATCGGCATGCCACTATCCGATGATTATCATTCCCGAGATGTTCGACAAGACCACCATCACCATCGACAAGATCATCAACATGATGATTTCATCGATCATCAAGCGCAAGATAATCGGCATGGACTACGGTGTGGCCATGATCTCGGAGGGCGTGTTCCACGCACTGTCGGAGGAGGAGATACTCAAATCGGGCATTCACTTCTCGTATGACGAGCACGGACACCCCGAATTGGGCAAGGTATCGAAGGCCATGATGTTCAACGACATCTTGGAGAAGAAGCTCAAAGAGATCGGTCTGAAAGTCAAGTCGCGCCCCGTGGAGATCGGCTACGAGGTTCGTTGCCAGACTCCCTGCGCATTCGATCTGGTATACTGCTCGGAGCTGGGTATGGGCGTCTACAAGCTCTTCGCCGAGGGCAAGACGGGCTGCATGGTCTACATCAGCCAGGAGGGCTACGTATCGCCTCTCTACCTGAAAGATTTGCAGGATCCCACCACCGGCAAGATTCCGCCCCGTCTGGTCGACATTCACTCAGACAAGATCCAGCAGGTGATAGACAATCTGATGAACTTCATCACACCCGAAGATTACGAGGCGGCACGCAAGTATGTCGCCGATCCCGAGACTTACGATTTCCGCAAGATTCTCAACTGGTAATATCGGGCACAGATATGCAAAAGCCGACGATCTTCCGATCGTCGGCTTTTATTTTACGACATGAGCACCGAATCAGAACAGCGTGAATCCGAATGCAGCATATATGCAGAATCTGCTCTTGAACGGCGAATCGTAGGTATCGATATATCTCACACCCAGACCGACATAAGGCGAAGACCGGCGGTAACGCAAGCCCACATCATAGCTCACATGCTTCCAATCGCCATACAACGATGCCTGCACGCGCGGCGAAATACTCAGCGAATAGCTTCGGCCGCGCACGAAGTTATACTCGAAGCCCAAACCGGCCAGCAGTGTCGTCTCATAGCTCTTGACTCCGCTCGCATTGAAAAGCCCCGTCGCCCCGGTCACCGGCAGAACAACAGCCCACCGATCGTTGAAGTGGTAACCGAAAACAGCATCGACATCGATCGAGGAGAACTCTTTTCCATCTCCGAACGGAATTGCACAACGAGTCTCGGCAGAGAACGAAAATCCGTCGGTCTGCGGCGATGCCGCCTCGATGCCGGTCACTGCCGACAGCAAGGCAAATGTCAAAATAACGATCTTTTTCATAGTATTCAAGAATTTCATGCCGGCTGCATTACCGGTCACATAAAAATATACGAATAAGCGAGAGCAAAAGCAAACCCGTTTGCATTTTGCCGAACGAGAGTATATTGGTCAAAGGCAAATATACGAACAATATTGCATATATGCAAACCGACATATAACCTGCCGTATGCCCTGCAAACAACGGGCACAGATCAAAACTCCAATTCGAGCTGCGACGACCTATACATATTGACGATCTTTTTATCCATGCGCCGTGCGCGCGCCACCGTATATCCCGTCCCGCTGCTACGACCGTCCCACCATGCCGCCAGCAGAGAACAGTTATCGACAAGATAGTCGTTGCGGCGGTGAAATACCCGCGGGGAATAGCCCTCTGCCACATATACCACACTGTCGGCCACAGCAATCAGACTGCGAAACCTGTCGCCGTCGCCGGCCGCAAAACCGCGATCGAAGCCCGCATACGGCACGGCGCACTCCAACTCGACATCGCCGTGGCGGCCACGCAACGCAACGACGGCCTCGGCCGCCGCAAGATCGAAACCGGGAGCCATACCGCTGATGAAGCGACGATACCCATCGGCATACAATCGCTCCAACAGGTCGCACAATACCCTATCGTCGCGCCCGTCGTAATATCTGTGACCGGTAAATGCCACGCTTATGGAGAGATGCGCAGTCATGGTTGCAAAGGTAATATTTTTCGACCGTCTTCACCCGATATTTGGCTTGGAGTTTGCACCTCGAAGGGTGTCATTTCAAAAAAACGCACTATTATGAAAAACACAAGCAGTTGTATTCTTTCGGCTCTCGGCGGCGCACTTGCCGGAGCAGCCATCGCCATGTTGTTCACTCCTCAGTCGGGCAAGGAGCTTCGCAACAAGATCCGTAATATGGCCGACGACGAGATGTCGAAGTTGCGCAAGAACTTCAAGAGCTGTAATTGCGGCGATGCCATCGAGGACACTATCGACGACATGGTCAAGTAAACCGAAAACGGCATCGATATGAACGACTCCCACCGTCCCATAGGCACTGCCCTGGTAGTGTTTATGCTATCGGGATTCATGTCTCTGATACTGCTGACGGCTGCATTCGTGGCATGGCTCTCAACGCTTATAGGCAGCACGACAGTCGCCTCGCTCATCGTTGGGCTGTTCTTCCTGATAATAGCGGTAATCGTCTACCGTGTGGCACTACACAGCTACATAGAGTCGATGCGGCGACGTTTCGACACGATCTATGAAGTCAGTCGCATCGTCGAAGGGCTGTATCGCCGGACGGTTGAATTCATCGAAAAGATAGTCGGTTGATCCGACTATCTTTTTTTGTCGGTCTGGCAGCGTGTTTCCTGCCCCCGCATACGTAATAATCGACGAATCGTTTTGACATTAAAAAAATATGTGTAACTTTGTATGGCTTAAAAGCACTGAAATAATAACAAAATTTTACTTAATCCTTACTAAGCAAACGTAGGAAATTTGCACACCCGGAGGTTAGGTATACAGTTTTGTCATGCATGCGTATGGCGTGGACTGTTTATTTTTCTGCGGTAATGGTTTCCTACGACCGGCTTAGTCAGATGAGTGAACAGCACCACGCCTATTATTATGTCGGAAACGAAGAAACGAACCAACGATTTGCCGGTTAACAGCGATTGGGCGCGCATCGAGATTATTATCCGAGATCTGGATACGACCGCCGCGGGGCTTGCCAAGATGCTCGAACTCAAACACGCCGAGAATCTCTATCAGATCAAGAAAGGGAACTATCACATATCGCGACGACTTGCACGCATAATCCACGAACGCTATCCGCAGTACTCCATGTCATGGCTGCTGTTGGGCGATTGACACAGAAGATAGTAACATGCGGTCTGCCGCCGACTGCTGAAAACAAGATATGAAGTGCCGACAACCGTTCGACAGCCATATCTTTTAACACCGATAACCTGTCATACAATATCTCTCTGGCAGAGCAGTTTCTTCGGGCATACAGCTCCGCAGATGTATTGTCATGCCGAACGAATGTGAGACATCTGGGAAAGACAAGACCTGCAACGCGAGGAGAGGAAAAGACAGCTGCGTAAATAGTCCCGCACAGATTTCTCGCTCACGCTCGAAATGACAACCCGCTGTCACTCCGAGGAGCCGCAGGCGACGTGGGAGTCTCGCTATCGGGAATGCAATGAAACGCACACGAGGTTGTCCACCGAAAATAGAGATTCTCACGTCGGACGTGCCGTCCTCCTCAGAATGACAAAACTGTGGGCATGTCACACACAACTGAGAGTCTCACGTCGCAGTCTACGACTGCTCCTCAGAATGACAAACACGCCATGTCATGTCGAACGAAGTGAGACATCTGGGAGAGACTGAACGGCAGAATGTTAAAGACCAGTGGAAATCGTCGCGCACAGATTTCTCGCCGAAGCTCGAAATGACAAACCCAGTCACTCCGAGGGAGGGCATGCCCGACCGTGGGAGTCTCGTAGCCGAGGGCATGGCTTGGCATGTGGGACTTGCCAACCACAACAGAGATTCTCACGTCGCAGTCTACGACTGCTCCTCAGAATGACAAACACCGTCATGTCGAACAATGTGAGACATCTTGGGTAGACGTGGCTTGCGACATGGTAGTTGAATAAAGACTTGACTGCGGAAATAGTCGCGCACAGATTTCTCGCCGAAGCTCGAAATGACATATCAATGGAAATAGTCGACCA
>CAMWTS010000011.1 GCA_947177225.1 uncultured Alistipes sp.
GCAGGAGGCATACGAGATGATAGGCGAGGCTTTCGATCTGTCGGAGCAGTGCCGTCTGCCGGTGCTGATGCGTATCACTACACGTATGGCGCATTCGCGTGCGGTGGTGGAGCTGACGCCGTCGCCGCGTCGGCAGAATGCCATGAGTTATCCCGACGATGTGCGCAACTGGATTCTGCTGCCTGCATTCGCACGCCGTCGCTATGCCCGATTAATCGAGGATCAGCAGGAACTGCTTCGCCGTTCGGACTCTTCGTCGCATAATGCGTATAAGTGCGGAGCCGATCCGTCGCGCGGTATCGTAGCATGCGGTATTGCCTACAACTACCTTGTGGAGAACTGTCCCGACGGCTGCCGTTACAGTGTGTTGAAGGTGTCGCAGTATCCTCTGCCGGAGGCTTTGCTGTCGCGCATGATTGCCGACGGTGCCCGCGAGATCGTCGTGATGGAGGAGGGACAGCCCGTTGTCGAGGAGATGATGCGCGGTATGGTGCCCGACGGAGTGACCGTCAAGGGACGACTTACCGGTGAGCTGCCGCGTATGGGCGAGCTTACGCCCGATGCCGTGCGCGCAGCGTTGGGCATGGAGCCTTTGGAGCGTCGCGAAGCCGACGATCTGGTGGTGCCGCGTCCGCCGGCGTTGTGTGTAGGCTGCGGTCATCGCGATATGTACAAGGCACTTAATGAGGTGGCTGCCGAGTACGACAATGCCCGAATCTTCGGCGATATAGGCTGCTATACGCTGGGTGCATTGTCGCCTTTCCATGCCATTCATGCCTGTGTGGAGATGGGTGCGTCTGTCACTATGGCCAAGGGTGCCGCCGATGCGGGTCAGTGGCCGTCGATTGCCGTCATAGGCGATTCGACATTTACCCATTCGGGCATCACGGGTCTGCTGGATTGTGTCAATTCTCGCTCCAATGTGGTGATAGTCATATCGGACAATCTCACTACGGGTATGACCGGCGGCCAGGACTCTGCCGGTACGGGACGTTTGGAGGATATATGTACGGGTGTGGGAGTCGATCCGGCTCATGTTCGCGTGGTGGTGCCTCTGCCCAAGAATATGGATCAGATAAAAGAGGTGTTGCGCGAGGAGTTCGAGTACGACGGAGTGTCGGTCGTAATACCGCGTCGTGAGTGCATACAGACATTGAAGCGACATGCCAAACAACAAAAAAAGCAGTAGACTTATGAAGAAAGATATAATTCTGGCCGGTGTGGGAGGACAAGGCATACTCTCCATCGCTACGGTAATAGGTGAGGCCGCAATGGCCGACGGATTGTATATCAAGCAGGCCGAGGTACACGGTATGAGCCAGCGCGGCGGCGATGTCCAGAGCAATCTGCGTATCGCTTCGGAGCCTGTGGCCAGCGACCTTATTCCGCTGGGAGGAGCCGATATCATTATTTCGCTCGAACCTATGGAGGCGTTGCGCTACTTGCCTTATCTGAAACCCGACGGCTGGGTCGTAACAAGCAGTGTTCCGTTTGTCAATATCGACAACTACCCCGATATGGAGTCGGTGATGGAGCATCTGATGCGTCTTGACAATCATGTCGTGCTCGATGTCGAGGCTTTGGCTCGCGAGGCGGGTGCGCCTGCACAGGCTGCCAACATGGTGCTGCTCGGTGCTGCCGTGCCTATGCTCGATATAGATTTGGCGAAGATCGAGGCCGGCATAAGCCGAATATTCGCCCGCAAGGGAGAGGAGATTACGGCAAAGAACATTGCGGCTTTGCGTGCAGGATACGATAACAGTAAAAAGTAGTGCTATGGATAAGCCTTTGGACAAACAGCTCGTCGACGATATCTGCATCGCCAACGGTTTGCGCAATGCTCGCGAATTGGGTTTTGCCTCGATTCGCCAGCTGGGCAGTGTCGTGGCCGATATCGAGCGACAAACGGGAGAGCGTTACATACACATGGAGCAGGGCGTGCCTGGTCTCGACGTCGAGCAGATAGGCGTCGAGGCCGAGTGCGAGGCTTTGCGTCGCGGTGTGGGTGCGAAGTATCCGGTGATTACCGGTATCGATGCTCTTACGGCATCGGCATCGCGATTCGTCAAGGCATTCGTAGATATGGATATTCCGCAGGATTGTTTCGTGCCGACGGTGGGATCGATGCAGGGAGCATTCGCAACCATGCTGACATTGAGCCAGCTGAGCAAGCAGCGCGATACGATACTCTTTATCGATCCGTGCTTTCCGGTGCAGAAGCAGCAGTGTTGTGTGCTGGGCATTCGTGTCGAGGCGTTCGACGTGGCCGATTACCGTGGTGACAAGTTGGAAGGCCGATTGGAGCAGTCGCTGTCGAGCGGCCGCATCTGCGGCATCATATTCTCCAATCCCAACAATCCTTCGTGGATGTGCCTGACGGAGGAGGAGTTGGAGACAATAGGCCGTCTGGCCACCAAATACGATTGTATTGCGGTGGAGGATCTGGCATATCTCAACATGGACTTCCGCGAGGATCGCAGCCGTCCGTTCGAACCGCCTTTCCAACCGACCGTGGGACGCTACACGGACAACTGTATGCATCTGATCTCGGCGTCGAAGATATTTTCGTATGCCGGACAGCGTGGTGCTCTGGTGGCGATCAATCCCAGATTGGCCGAGCGTTGTTTCGAGGGGTTGGCCGAGCGTTACGGCAACGATGGGGAGTTGCGCCGCAACTTCATCTATTCGATCGTCTATACGCTCTCGGCGGGCGTAACGCACTCGGTGCAGTATGCCATGGCAGCCATGTTCGATGCGGCGTGCGACGGACGACTCGATTTCGTCGGACATACGCGTGAGTATGCGCGTCGTGCCGCCCGCGTCAAGGAGATCATGTTGCGCAACGGATTCCATGTCGTTTACGACAAGGATTGCGGCCGCGATGTGTCGGACGGATTCTTCTTTACGTTCGGATATAAAGACATGTCGAGCGAACGACTTATCAACAAACTGATCTACTACGGTATAAGTGCCATAACGCTTAGTTCGACCGGTAGTGCCAGAGACGGTTTGCGCGGTTGCGTATCCAACATCTCTGAGGATCAGTACGAAGAATTGGACAAACGTTTACAACTATTCAGCCGTGATTATTGATGGAGAGTGTTAAGTATATGACAGCGGCCGAGGCCGTGCGACTGATTCGTTCGGGCGATTCGGTCTATGTACAGGGTAGCACGTCGATTCCGGAGGTGCTTGTCAGAGCCATGACCGAGCGCGCGCCGGAGTTGCGTGGAGTGAAAGTCTATTCGGCATTTGCCGTAGGGCGCGAAGATGCGCCGTATGCGCGTCGTGAGCTGATCGATTCGTTCGAGGCCGTCAGCTTTTTCGTGGCCAACAATCTGCGTCGGGCTATTCGTGAGGGTGTGGCGCAGACCATACCTGCATTTTTGGGCGAGATACCGTCGTTGTTCCGCAATGGCCGGGTGCCGTTGGACGTCTGTCTGCTGAATGTGTCGGAGCCTGACGACGAGGGATATTGCTCGTTCGGAATATCGGCCGATCTGGCCGTGTCGGCCGTAGAGTGTTCGAAGATAGTCATTGCGCAGGTCAATCGCTATATGCCGCGCACGTTCGGCGATCCGGTGATACACGTGTCGAAGATCGCGGCGCTGGTCAGAGGCGACGAGCCGCTTGTGGAACTTCCTACGGTGACCCCCAATGATATTGAACGCCGCATAGGTGAGTATATAGCGGCCGAGATACCCGACGGTGCCACGATGCAGATCGGTGTTGGCGGCATTCCCAATGCTGTGCTCGATGCTCTGCACGACCATAAACACTTGGGACTGCATACCGAGGCCATGACCGACGGAGTGGTGCCTCTTATTGAGAAGGGTATAATCGACAACTCTCGGAAGAAGATTCTGCCGGGCAAGTCGGTGGCGTCGTTGGTGCTGGGCAGCCGGAGGTTGTACGACTACCTCGACAACAACCGCGATGTGGAGATCCGCGATGTGGCGTGGACCAACGATCCGGCCATCATTCGACAGAATCCGCGCGTGATGGCGATCAACTCGGCCATAGAGGTCGATCTCACCGGTCAGATATGTGCCGACTCTATCGGCGAAACCATATTTTCGGGTGTCGGCGGCCAGCACGATTTCATGTATGGCGGTGCTCTGTCGGAGGGAGGCAAGTGCTTCATCGCGTTGCCGTCGATGACGGGCAAGGGTTTGTCGAAGATCGTTCCTACGCTGGCTCGCGGTGCCGGTGTGGTGACTACGCGTTTTCAGGCGCAATATATTGTCACGGAGTATGGTGCGGCTTACTTGCGCAACAAGAATCTCGCCGAGCGTGCACGGGCATTGATCGGGATCTCCCACCCCTCGGTGCGCGAAGAGTTGGAGCGTGCTGCCACGGAGCGTTTCGGCATAGGCTTTCTGAGAACCAAATAGTCGGCCGAACGGCATGATAAAAGGGCAATGTCCGGTGATGGCATTGCCCTTTTTCGTATGTTGACGTGCGAACGTTCTATTTCGTATTCGAGCGGTTGATGACGTGCTCCATGATAATGACTGTGATTACGCCCATTGCAAAGCCGTTGCCTACCAGAGGACGAATGACCTGCGGTACGATATCGGCCGGGAGAGTGGTGAACAGCAGGGCGATCATCACCGGCAGACTAACTGTCAATGCGTCGGCGAATGTAGAACCCGACTTGGTTGAGTGCATCATCTCGAACGAAGCAGCCAGTTGGGTACCCATCAGATATAGCAGAATAGAGCCTATTACGGGATTGGGTATGTGCGACAATATCCAGATCAGGTGTGGCGACATGGCGCATATTATCAGTCCGACGGCCGCAGGCAAAAGCGTGTGGCGCGAGGCGCACGACGAGGAGGCTATGACGCCCGGACTCATCGAGTAGTTGACCGGACCCAGTACGCCTGCGGCACCCGAAAGCATGTTCATCACGCCGGTGATGACGATTCCGCGTCGGCAGCGTGAGGGCATGTTGTCGGCTCCGAGCATGGCTCCAAGCGACTCGATGGAGCCTATATCGTTGATGAGCAGTGCAATGTAGCAGAAGAAGAAGGCCAGAATCAAGCCCGGATCGAAGCTGAATTCGCCGATGAAGAACGACACCTCCGAGTAGTCGCTTTCGACGATGATTCGGGTCGGGTAGATGGCGTAATATATGCCGCTGCCGATTATCAGTGCCAGAGGTATGACTATGCTTTTCCATACACCGGTCATAACTCTGTTGGCCAAGACCATGGCTGCGGTGCCGAATATGGCGAACAACAGTCCGAACAGCTGCGGGTTGTTGTCGGTCGGAGCCGGAGTGAATATCAGATTGGAGATGGTCGGGGTCAGCGTGAAGGCTATGAGCATCAGTATCACGACGATGATGCGAGGTGTGAAGAGCTTGACGACATGTTTCAGCGCATTGCACGCACCGAGCAGTGTCACTAAGGCTCCTCCGACGAGTATCGATGAATAGATGGCATCGACCTCGGCCTGTGCTTTGAGCGAAGTGATGACACCCACGAGCAATACTGCGGCAGGTCCTACCACGAGCGGCAGGCGATGTCCCCATATGATCTGAACGATTGTGGTTACGCCGATTATGGCAAACATCTTTTGTGCGAAAAACATCTTCTCCGCGTCTGTGCCGGTGGCGACGAACGTGCTGGTAGCCACGACGGCTATGGCCAGTACGAACCATTGCAATGCGTAGGCCAGCAATTGCGGTACGGGGGGACGGTCGTTGAGTCCGTATCTCAGTTTCATCGTTTGTCGAATTTGTGTTCGAGGAAATAACGTTGCGATTTTACGAGGTTGCGCGAGTGCAATACAAGCGTTTTGGTCTCGTTGAGGATTGTGAGGTAGAGCATCGAGGCCTTGGTCGAAGTCTCCTTGTGCTTGATGCGCAACAGCTGGTTGGCCGTGGCTTCGGATATGCTCTCGAACAACTGGTCGCGCAACTCCATTATAAGGTCAAGATCGCCGAAGTCGTTGCGTTGCAGCATGATGTTGACGTGAGAGAATATCTGTTCCACATCGTCGTTGATCTTCATCAGATCGTCGATCTGCTCCTTCGACATTCCCTCGTGGTTGTTGTCGATGTGGTCGAAGCACGGACGTGTGATGTGTATCAGCGATTTGGAGATCTCGTTGAGGTAATCGACCACCTGTACGTAGTATTGTGCGGCATTGATCTCGTGTTCGGTCATGCGGGCTATGGTCGGCATGATTTCGTATTTACGCTCCTTCGATCGCTCGTATATCTCGTTGGATTGCTGCACGACCTCCTTCAATGCCTTGCGGTTCTCCTTGAATGTGGCGATGAGCGTGCGATCGTAGATCTTGGTGATGCTGCGCATGGTGTCGATGACATCGGTTATACCACGATTGATGGCATCTTCGGCACTTATCACTTCGGGCTTGGCCTCTTCTGCCTGCGCTGCCTGCTTGTTCTTTTTGAGGTTGCTGTGCAGCAGCATGTATCCGCACATGAGCGATACGAGGACTATTGCCACATTGCCGCCGTAGGCAAGTACAAGAGCCACGACAAAGGCTATCAGCATGGCACCGAAACCGGTTATGAACCAGCCCGACACAACGGTCAGAACGCCCGATATGCGATATACGGCACTTTCGCGTCCCCATGCCCGGTCGGCGAGCGACGAACCCATCGACACCATGAAGCAGACGTAGGTGGTCGAGAGAGGCAGTTTGAGCGAGGTGGCTATCGAGATCAGTATGGCAGCTGTGGTCAGATTGACAGTGGCGCGGATAAGATCGTAAGAGCCTCCTTCACGCTCCTCCTGGCTCAGCGGCTCGAATCGTTTGGCTATGGCTTGCTGAATGCGCTGCGGCATGATTCGTTCGTAGGAGGTGTTGATCGCCATCGCCATGCGAACCAGACCGCGCGATGCACTGGTCGAACCGTACTGTTCGCCGCCGCCCTCGTCCTGCGACGATAACGACAGCTCGGTCTTGCTGACCGACAGTGCGCGTTTCGATGTCCACAGTGTGATAATCATGATTATGCCCGCGGCGAGCAGCAGTTTGGTATTGGCCGTGGCATCGTTGGTAAGAGCCTCCATGGTTATGGTCTGGTCGCCGCCCATCTCCTTGGCGATATTGTAGGAGTCGTAGCCGGCCACAGGTACACCCACGAAGTTGACCAGATCGTTGCCGGCAAAGGCCAGTGCCAGTGCGAATGTTCCGGCAAGAATGTTGATTTTCAGAATATTGACCTTGAACATCTGCACGAAGTAGAGCAGTATGCTGCAAACGACCCATATTGCGGCCAGCGACAGCAGCAGGTTTTGGTCGATGAACTGTATGACGGGATTGTCTTTGAGCAGATCCTTCAATCCCTTGAACAGTGCGAAATAGACTATGGCTGTAAACGATATGCCGCACCACAATGCGCCGAAACGCCGGAACACGGGCTTATAGCGGAACGAGAATAACAGTCGGGAGATATACATCACCACGCAGCCGCACGTAAATGCGAGCACCACCGACAGAAGAATACCAGCCACGATGGCCAGTGCACGATCCGACTTGATGCAGTCGGAGAGCGTGTTGTCGGGGTTATGCAGCGATACGGCCACGGCCGATCCCAACAGACAGAATACCAGTGCTACGGTCGTCGAGGTAGGCAGTCCCATGGTGTTGTAGATGTCGAGCAGAATGATATTGGCGAGCATGACCGACAGATAGAGCACCATCACGTCGCGGAATGTAAACAGTTCGGGTGCAAACATGCCGCTGCGTGCGATCTCCATCATGCCGCTCGACGAGGCTGCGCCGACGATGATGCCTACGGAGGCTACTGCCATGATGATTCTGAGGGTGGCGGCTTTCGATGCGATAGCCGAATTGAGGAAGTTGGCTGCGTCGTTCATCACGCCGATGAACAGACCGGTGATGGCAAGCACTACCATTACAGCCAGCATAAATGTGTAGATCCACTCCATATAAGGTAGATAGTAGTTTAGCTAATCGCAGACAAAAATAGTATATATGTGCTTATATTTCAAACGGGGAGAGTATTGTTAACGATTATTTAACATATAAGAGAAAACGGTATTCGCCTTTCGGGGAATACCGTTTCTGTGAAATGGCTGCCGTAGCTTTATTTTCCAGCCAGACGCAATGCCTCTACGGGGTTGTCGGTGGTGATGAAGTCGACATTGTGGTCGATTACCCATTGCAGATCCTCGGTGGTGTTGACTGTCCACACGTTGACCGTAAGACCCAGTTTGTGAGCCTCCTCGATCCACTTCGGGTGCTTTTTCAGCACGTCGATCTTATAGTCGAGACCGGTATAGCCTGCGGCTTTGAGATATTTCGGATTCAACGTACCGTTAAGATATGCCACTTTGGTTCCTGCGGGAGCCAGGCGGATAAGCTCGTTGCATACGTGCTCGCGGAATGCGATGTACTCCACCTGATTCTGCAACTTGTGACGCTTCACGGCGTCGAGCACCATCTTTACCACCTTGGTCTCTATCTGAGGCGTGTCGTGGTCCTTGATCTCGATTATGAGCTTGCAGTTGGGATCCTTGGCCGCCTGGTCGAGATATTCGTCGAGCGTGGGCACAGCCTCTCCGTTTTCGAGCTTTTTAGAGCGCAGCGTGGCCAGATCGCTTTGCTGAACAGCAAGACGATCGGGATCGTTTTTTTCTCCGAGCCACGGGCCGTGGATTACTACCAGCTCGCCGTCGGCCGTCAGATTAACGTCGCACTCCGAGCCATAGACGCCCAATTGCTGTGCGTTGGCAAGAGCAGCTATGGTGTTGCGTGCAGCACCCTCTTTTGCATGGAAGCCGCGATGGGCGATGACTTGGCTTTGTGCCTGCAATGCCGTCACCGAGAACAGGGCAGCGGCTGCGAAGATCAATTTTTTCATAGTAAAAAAGTAAATAGTAATTTAAGTTGCACAAATATACGAAAAGTCGAGCGCAAAAGCAAATTCATTTGCATTTTGCCGAGACGGAGTATATTGGGCGCAGCCAAATTCGAAAAGTCGAGCGCGCAACCGAATATCATTTGCATTTTGCCCTGGCGGAGTATATCGTGCGCAGCCAAATTCGAAAAGTGCAAACAGCTTGCCTCTAACTGGCTGGTTTAACAAAAAAGGCGCAACTGAGTGTTGCGCCCCGAAATGTATCGGCACCGTGTTATTCGCCGAAGAACTTGTTGAGCAGATAGGCCAGACGGTAGCCCGCATTGCGCAGCTGCGTGGCGACCAGCTCGCGTGAAAGCTCCACCGTATCGGGGTTGAGCTCCTCTGTGTTGAAAGGATTCCATTCGTATATTACGGCATTGTTATCACCGCAATCCTTTGCCCAATCGAAGAGTGTTCCGGCTTGTATCTTCTTGATCTCTTTGGCTTTTAGATTGTCGATCTGAGCTGCTACCTCTTCGGCCGAAGCCTTGCCGTAGAGCATGTCGGGCATCTTGTCGTATACGCCGTGAAACGACTTCTGCTTTTTGCCGTTGAGCGTGCACTCCCAGAAACAGCGCGGTCCGGGAATGTAAGAGTGGGTGGGGCAGTGCATGTCGCCTACGAAGTGGAGCAGCATGCGCAAATTCATCAATACGGTCGAGTCGCTCAACTCCTCATAGTGCGAGAGGTTGTACTCGGATACGCGCAGTCCGGTGATGACGTCGCCTTTGCTCAGACGCGGATTGGGGTCGTAGTTGTGGTTCTCGTCGACATTGTATACGTGCCATGCCGTGGTATACTCGATGCCTTTGTCGCGACGGTGTTGATCCATCCATACGGCGTCGGTTTTCAGGTCGTAGTCCATGTACTTGGCGATGTTGCGCTTGGCCTTTTCGGTCAGATGACGCTCGGCCACCTTGATTACGATCTCGTGTCCGAGCTTGCCCCATGCGTTGGCACTCTGCTGCCATAAGAGAGTAATGGCAAGAGTAAGTAATAAGATTCTTTTCATTTCGTGTATGTTTTAATAAAAATGATCCCAAAACGCAATCAAAGGTACTAAAAAAGATCGTTCGACAACTATCATGGTAATATTTTTACTAAAATTAATATCTTTGTAATGCTAATACCGAGAAGAACCATGTGGCAGACTATCGATCATACGATAACCCAAGCGAGCGATTTCATTTGCGGGTATCCGCTTTTTACTGTGCTTATAGGCGGAGGATTGTTTCTGTTGATATATTCGGGCTTCGTGCCGTTTAGATATCTGCATCGTGCCATAAGTGCGCTGCGAGGTTCCGACGACGGCGGGGAGGGGCAGATATCGTCGTTCGAGGCGTTGATGGGGGCTATTGCCGCAACAATCGGCATGGGCAATATAGCCGGTGTGGCAATTGCTTTGAGCATGGGTGGTGCCGGTGCGATATTCTGGCTGTGGGTAAGTGCCGTGGTGGGTATGGGTACCAAGTTCTTCGAAGGCACTTTGGCACTTATGTATCGCGGACGGGACAGCCGCGGCGAGTTGCAGGGAGGACCGATGTATATGATTACCGAGGGACTCGGCCGAAAGTGGCGTCCGTTGGCCATATTTTTCTCCGTGATGGGACTCATCGGTACGTTGTGTCTCTATCAGTCGAATCAACTCGTGGAGTCGATCGATACGGTATTTTTCGCATCGTCAGGTTTGTCGATGACACTCTTCGAGCGTCTGATTGCCGGAGTGGCCATTACGGCTGTCGTGGCAGTGGTGATATTGGGCGGCATTCGTCGCATAGCGCGTATTGCCACTCGACTCGTGCCGGCCATGATTACGGCCTATTTCCTGCTGGTGCTGTATATCGTGGCGACGCACCTGCCGGAGGTTCCGGCAGTCTTCGGTGCCATATTCCGTGAAGCATTCTCGTTGAAGGCCGGTATAGGCGGTATGCTGGGTGTGGCTCTGATAGGTGCCCGTCGTGCGGCATCGGTCAACGAGGCGGGTATAGGTACGGCTTCGATGATGCACGGTGCATCGAAGAACAGCGAACCTGTGCGCGAGGGTTTCGTCGCCATGTTGGGACCGCTGCTCGATTCTGGCATAGTATGCACTCTCACCGCCATTGCCATATTGCTGACGGGCGATTATGATGTCGAGGGTGTGAAAGGGTTGCAGATAGCGCTCAACGCATTCGACTCCGCCATGCCTGGCATCGGAGGTTATCTGCTGTTTGCAATCGTTGTGGTGTTTGCCTTTTCGACTATGTTCTCATACTCCTATTACGGCACCAAGTGCGCCTCTTATCTGTTCGGAGCCGACCGTGCCCGTTATTACAATTGGTTTTTTCTTGCCATGCTGATCGTTGCCGCGGTCATACCTCTGCATACCGTTGTCGGCATCATAGATATGGCCTATGCTCTGATGGCTATTCCGACAATGTTTACGTTGATACGACTTGCCCCTCGGGCAAAAAGAGCTTTGCGGTCGATGTCGTAAGGCTTGCCTGACGTGCAGGCTTTAACGCCCCTATGAAGATATAAAACGCTCTCACCGATGGGGCGGCATGCGCTGATTGGGCGGCGGGCGAAAGCATTGCGTATTGCAACCGGTAAAATAAATAAGGGCTGCCCGCAAGACAGCCCCTGAATACCCGGCAAACCGGTCGTATTTATTTTTGTTCGTTGAGAATGCGCATGGCGGCATCGAAGATGGTCGTGTCGTCGAGTGTAACTACGCCGCCGTCCGGGCCCTGCTCTATGTGGATTCCTGCGCCGGCCTTGGCATCGAGATGCTTGCCTCCGAAATAATTGCGTACAGTCTCGACATCGATACCCAATTCGTCTGCTATGCGCTGCGAGCTGCCGCTGGGCAACTTATCCTTGATTCGGCGCAGTTCGTTAAATGTGATAATCATAACTTAGAGAATTATAAGATTAGTATATGTTTATATTCCACTACTAAATTAATCATTTTTTCGAACATAGCCAAATATATTGCCGAATTTTTATCAAAAAAGGACATATCGTTCGATATGTCCTTTAAATTGTTCCGTATCAGGCTTGCAGCTATTCCGCCGGCTCGATATATATCTGAAACAGCATCGGTGAATAGGGCAGCACCTCGGTCAAGGTCGACACTACGGTGGTGGTCTCCTCATCGTCGGTAGTGCCGTAATAGGGATAGCCGTAACCGTAGTAATATGGATTGTATCCGTAATATCCGTTATTGTATATGCCGCCGTATGAATAGCCGTAATATGAGTTCATGTAGTTCATATAGTTGTAGTAGTTGAGCCAGTCGTACGACGATGACGATGTGGTTGTCGAGTTGGTGGCTCCGGTCTTGCCAGCTATGCCGTAGGCGTAGGTCGATACGGTAAGAATCGATGCCCACTGTCCCAGACGCATTGTCGGTATGGAGTAGAGCCATGCGAGAATCAGATCGTTCTCCTCCGAGTCGCCGTTCTTGAACTGCAATGCGCTGCCCTCTGACGATACCTCGTTGTAGACGATGCGCTTCACCTCGTCGATATTGGTGTTGACTACATAACCGTCGAGAAGACGCGTAATATACCATATGTTGGCTTTCGAGACGCTGGTTACCGAGTCGGTGGTCAGCACCTCGTCGTGTCCTATGCCGTTGCCGAAACGCTCGATGAGGGCATCGTTGATCTCACGGTCGATGGCGGCCATGGATTTGGTGCCGTAGATCTTGCCGCGATTGTAGGTGTTCTGGTTGGGATACATCAGCGTATCGGCACCTATGGCGTTGAAGTCGAATGTGTCCGTTGCGGGCGAATAGGCATATTTTACGTAGAGTTGCGCGAGCGTATCCACGGGCTGGTGCCATCGTCCGTCGTAGAACTCCAACGGACGGGTATCGATCTCCTCCTCCTCGTCATCTGTGTCGGCGCGCGTGAATCTGCGGCGCGACGAGGTGGCTGTGTCGTCGTCGCTCTCTTTGCGATGCTCGGTGCAGATTCCGCCGTTGATGTCGGCGAATGAGTCGACATGGTTGCCCTCGTATGCCACCGGATTGGCGGTGTGGCCGTAAAGCGTCATCTCCACGATCATGGGTTTGTTGCCGTCGAGCGAGAATTGTCCTTCGTAACCTCCGTCACCGCTCATGCCTGTGCCGCTGGCTACCACCGACGACGGCAGGTAGAGACGCATCTTGGTGCCGTAACGTGCCGTGTATGTCTTGTCGCCGATCTTCAACTCGTTGGAGATGGCCAGATAGCTGCCTTCCAACATCGAGGAGGTCTCCTCGCCGCAGAAGCGGTAGTAGGGGACATAGTGCGTGTAGTTGGTATAGCTGCCCTGCTGCTGGGCAATGGCGTCGTCGCGCGATACGCAGACGTTGCCTTGCAGGTCGCGTCCGGTGAAATCGAACCAGACCCATGACGACTTGCCGGCCACGGGCAGAGAGTCGGCGCAACCCTCGTCGAGAATCTCGACATAGTATCCGCCGTTCTCCTGATAGTTGTCTTTCAGATCGGGACGATACTTGTTGATCCATGCGGCCAGCGCCATCTGCTCGACATCTTCGAATGCGGCCGACGGCTCCTTCACGCAAGAGAGTGCCGTCGTTGCGGTCAACAGAGCTATGGTCAGAACTTTAAACAGATATTTCATATGTGCAAATTAATTCCTTTTCGTTACTTTGTCTATGGAAAAATACCACGCTACGGGCGATTGATAGGGTACCGTACCGATGGCCGTGTCGTCGTATGCCATCGAGAACGTCATGTAGACCTCCACCATGTCGCCCTGCCGACAACCCACTAACGTCGATTCGATACCTTTTATTATATCGGTGGAGCCTAATTCTATAACCAGCGGATCGGTAGTCCATTCATACGATGTATTGAGTCCGGCCTGTTGCAGCTCGATGATCGACGCCAATTCGTTGGTCGCATATATGTTTGCAGCCGTAACGTTGCGGAACTCGAATACGTATGCCGTGTAGGTGATCTCCACCACGTCGCCCCACTCGACCTCCGGCTGGTCGTTGCGTCCATCGTCGTAGAGAGTCGATATGTAGCGATATGCCGTCTGTCCGAACGTCGAATAGTATTGGGGGTAGCGTTCGAGCGACGAATCGAGATCCTCCTCCGCTATCAGTCTCGGCGAGTGCGTCGATGCCAGATACGATGTCATGGACGTCTGCTGGCGCGACAACACGCCGTCGGAGTCATCGGAGCAGGCACACAGCAACGCTGTCAGCAGAGGAGTGATTATGAGTGCTACTTTTTTCATATTCATACAATCGTGCAAATTTAAACAAAAAAATCGCAATACGCAACCTCTTGGCCGATAACTTCCGGCGGCAATGCGACAAATGGCACCGGTTGCCGCGACTTATCTGCAAAAATCTTATCTTTGTCGTAAAATTAACGATATCGGTTCCGTGCTTATTATGTCGTGTCGGGTATGAGAGGCGTCTGCATCGAATACCGGTGTGGCGAGGGATAAGGCGAAGATGACAGTTCGAATATGAAAAGTGCAGTGATTGTGATTTTGGCGCAGGTAGTGTCGATGCTTTGGGCAGGTTCGGTGTGTGCCCAGTATCCGTCGGACGACGATGTCGTTGCCGCAGACCTCGTGGCGCGCTGCGACGCTGTGGCCGACAATGCTGTCGGCGATATGATCGTCGTGGTTGTCGATGACGGGCGGGAGCGTGTGCTCGGCCGCGACGGGCATGGAGATTACGCCTTGCTGTTCGATAGGCTGTTCGATGGCGACAATCCGGTAGAGTGCGACTGTCGAGATGATTACGATGCGCGAATATGCTATGCGGTGTTATGCTGCCGTGCATATCGCGACGGCAGGGCGGTGGCGCATATCATAATGCCGCTGAATGAACACGACGCCACCAAAGGCGATATGGTCTATCCGTTGGAGCGAAGCGTAACCGACTTGCTGTTGAGCCTTATAGCTTTTTGAGTGCCATGCGAATAGCCTGTTCGACGGCTATCGATGGCGATTCGCGCATGATGGCTTGCAATGCCTTCTCCGATGCCGTCTTCTGGAACCCGAGCATGGTGAGGGCGGCCAATGCTTCGTCGTATGTCTCCGATGATGCGGCGCTGCGGGGCATCGGCATATCGTCGCTTGCCGCAAGTTCGAGCATCTTGCCCGATAGCTCGACGATGATCTTCTGCGCGGTCTTCAACCCCAATCCCTTGACATTTTTCAGCAGAGCGGCGTTCTCGGTGGCTATTATGTTCTGCAACTCCTGGGCTGTGTAGGTCGACAATATCATTCGCGCCGTGTTGCCGCCTACGCCCGATACGCTTATCAGCCGGCGGAACAACTCGCGCTCGATCTTGGTGGCGAATCCGAACAGAGTCTGCATGTCCTCTCTGACAGAGAAGTGTACATAGAGTTTGGCACGGTCGCTGTGCTCGATGGCCGAGAAGGTCTGCAACGATATGTTGATGTAGTAACCGATGCCGCCCGCATCTACGACGGCGTATGTCGGAGCGATTTCAGCCACGGAGCCCGATATATATTCGTACATAATAGACTTTTTTAGATTAAAGTTTCACAAAAGTAAAGAAATTTTCTTACCTTTGTGTTTCAAACGGAAAATTAATTAAAAACACAATAACGAATTATGAAAAAGACTCTTTTATTTGCATTTGCCGCATCTGTTTTGGTGGCATGCGGAGGAAAGGACGATGAGAAGAAAAACGAAGCGGCGGTTGTCGAGAGCGGTGCGACCGAGTGTGTCGTATCTGGCGATGTGGTCTATGTGAATGTGGACTACATATTGACTGGCAGCGAGCTTTATGCCAAGGAGGGTGCCGAGTTGCAGAAGAAGGTGCAGCTGGCTCAGGAGAAGATACAGAAAGCTCAGGAGGGTTGGGCCAATACCGAGAAGGGTTTGCAGGCCGAGTACAACAAGTTGCAGAACGAGGCGGCCAAGTTGCAGGAGGATTACAGCAAGGGCTTGATTACCACGCTTAATGCTCAGCAGAAGCAGGAGGAGTTGCAGAAGAAGGGCGATGCCATTCAGCAGCGCATCAACAACTATCAGCAGCGAGTGCAGAAAGAGGACGCCGATTTGCAGGCCGAGGCTCGCAATCTCGACGAGGAGAATGCCGTACTGATGAACCGTTTTCAGGATCTGATGCAGCGTGCCGTAGGCGAGATCAATGCCGACAAGCGTTATAAGATGATTCTCAGCGCAATGGTTGTCGTAGATGCCGAGCCTACGCTCAACATCTCCGATCTGGTTTTGGCCAAGGTCAACGAGCTGTATGCCGCCGACAAGAAATAGTGTTTTGACCTACACTTGGAAATTCCCGGCTTGCATTGTTGCAAGTCGGGATTATTTTTCATAATTTCGCAGTTGAAAAACCTATTTACCGCTATGGGATTCATTCCGTTTACATTCGTGGATTTCATCGATATCCTGCTTGTGACATTGATTATGTTTGCAATATATCGTACCATGCGCGGTACAAGCGCACCCTACATCATTGCCGGCATATTTGTCATCTATCTGGTATGGATACTTGTGCGCACGTTCAATCTGGTGCTGTTGTCGACGATTTTGGGGCAGATCATCAGTGTCGGTGTAATTGCCATATTGATTGTCTTTCAGCCTGAGATACGTCATTTTCTGCAATCCATCGTGCGTCAGCGCAGCAATTTCCACTTCATAAGCCGTTTCTTCAATACGCATAAAAACCGTTCGACACTCGATCTGCAACCGATCGTGACCGCCTGCCGCGAAATGGGTGAGCAGAAGACAGGTGCTCTTATTATCATCAGACAGAGCAATGATCTCAGCATTATCGAGGATAGCGGAATCGCCATAGATGCCAAGGTGTCGGTGGCGTTGTTGGAGAATATATTCTTCAAGAATGCTCCGTTGCACGACGGTGCGGTGATCGTAAGCGGCGACAGAGTGGTGGCGGCCAAATGCGTATTGCCCGTGACGCAGCAGAATGTTCCCAAATCATATGGTATGCGTCATCGTGCGGCCTTGGGAATGAGCGAGGTGTCCGATGCTATTATCATAGCCGTATCAGAGGAGACCGGAGGTATCTCGATAGCTCACGACGCCTCGATCAAGCGCAATGTCGAACCGGAATTGCTTGCTCAGACCATACAGGATTATCTGCGAGTGAATCGCCGGCAGGAGGCCGATCAATCCGAATAGTAGTCGGTGAAGATACATATGAAGCAACAAGGAGTGTCCACATGCAGGTTGTGGATACTCTTTTTGTTTCATGCGCCGTATGCTCGGCTTCGGCACAGCAATAACATGTTCTGCTCTGTGTACGGTTTGTCGAAAAGGTACAATTGCTTGCGAAATGGCCGACTGCGTATGACACATGGAACCGTCCGTTCCGATAGAACGGAATTACGGCGGCAGAAGCAGTGCGAGAACGATATTGCAATGCCGGTGTGAAGATAGGAGCGTGAGATGCTTCCGAGATGTCGGCTGTTGTGGTTATGGCGGTTGCATGCGATGTGTCGGCTCGGATATTTTTTGGGTGGGAGCTGCGTCTGTCGATAGCGGTTGTGCGATTATATAAAAAATAAGACTTACCCCGAAAGGGTAAGTCTTTATTGTAATCTGTATTCGGGCTTGCTTGATGAGCGGAACGTTTAAGTCGTGCTCCGTTTTACAGCCTCAGCATAGCTCGAACATTCGGCTCTGCCATCTGGCTCACCGAAAAGGTTTATTGCTTGGAGTTGATGTAAATTGCACAGACTGAGCTATATTCGTCTTGCTCGTCTCGCTTGCCGCTCGGAAATTTACTCCTCCTCTGCAACGATCTGCTCGCCGGCAGCTGCCTCGTCGATTACGGTCTCGTCGAGCGGAGCGATAGAGCTGTCGAGTACGTTGATGCTGTTCTCGGTCTGAGTATTGGTCTCGTTGAGAACTTTGCTTGCCAACGACTCCTCCTTGACCTCCTTCTTCGATACGGCTGTGGTCGACAGAAGGCTGAATACGACGATGGCAACGATCATTGCCCATGTGAATTTTTCGAGAATATCGGTCGTCTGACGAACTCCGATGGTTTGGTTGGCGGCACCGAAATTGGCTGCCATGCCGCTCTTGGGGCTCTGAACCAGAACTGCAAGTATCAGAAGAATACTTGCGATGGCGATCATTACGATACAGAAAGTATACATGCTATATAAATTTTAATTATTTTGTTTTCGCTTCTATTTGCGCAATAAGTTCCACAAAGTAAACACTTTTTTCCGAATTTAACAAACTTAATCTGCGATAAATGTCGATTGCCTCGCCATACATACCCTGCGCAAGGTAGATTTGTGCCAATTCTTCGCTTATCATCTCCGTTTCATCGTCGTGAGACGACTCGGTGCGAACCTCTTCCGTGGCTTCACCGTCTTGTGACACTATGCGATAGTCATCTTTTTTGAGGAAGCGATCGATGATGTCGTCCTCGGTAAGACGTGTCAGTGCGGCGATGTCGATGGCACGATAGGGCGGCATCGATGTCAGTCTGCTGCCCGACAATATGCTGCTCTTTTCGTCGGCCGGTGCGCCTATGCCCCGACGGGCGATACGTGCCAGCGAGAACCATGGGTAGCGTTGCAGCAGGTTGTCGAGCCTTTTGGCGAGTGTTTCGCGGTCGCCTTCGGCGGTTGCGATATATGTTTGAAAGTCCGTCATATATGTTACCAGTTTCCGGCTGCTGCCATGTAGATGTCGTTGACGAGCTGGTCGACGATCTCCTCGATGAGCTGATCCTGCACGTCGATGAGCAGCTGCGTGGAGTCGTAATCGGAGTATGCCGAGAAGCTCTTGTTGTTGAATGACAGCGTCTGGTCGATGGCATTGGTGAATGTCACGCGGACGGTGATCGTCAGACGGTTTTGCAGTGCATAGTCGCCGCTCGATACCGAAGCCGTGGTCGACGAATAGTTGGTTATCTCGCCCTCGAATGCGAAATCGCCGGCCTCGTCGACCTGTTGCAGGCGTGTCTGACGCGAGAACTTGTCGCGCAGCGCCTCCGTGAGGGTGGTGCTGAGCGTCGGGGCTACCATTGGAGCATTGTTGGGGAAATATGCTACCGAGAATGTCTTGGCATCGGGTGGGATCGATCCGCCCGAAAAGTTGTATGACACCTTATAGCCGCATGCCGCTACGGCGGCGCAGATGGCTGTGAGTGCGATATATTTCGAAAATCGTTTCATCTCTGTAAATGTTTGCTACTCCTCGTCTATGCCCAACGCTTTCATGCGGCGGTAGAGCGTTCGCTCGGATATGAACAGCTCGCGTGCGGCATCTTTTCTGCGGTTGTTGTTGTTGCGCAGCGCACGCATGATCTGTTCGCGCATCATGTCGTCCTTGGTTATCTCGTGCGGAGGGGTGTCGTCGACTACTTCCGCGCTCTCGACCTCTATGGCGCGATGCTGGTCTATGGTCGTCGACTGCGACAGCAGGCCGACGACTTCCCGATGTTCGGGAGTGTGTGTCTGAGGCTGGCGAACGCTGCCCGACATTGCTTCGGTCATCATGCGTTTAAGGTCGTTGATGTCGCTGCGCATGTCGAACAGTATTTTGTAGAGCAGTTCCCGTTCGCTGCTCATGTCGTCGTACTGACGGTTGCCGCCGCCAATGGTGGTAGGGGCGGAGTAGTCGTCCTGCGGCAGGTATTTGGCCAAAGTGCGCGACGTGATGGCACGGCTCTGCTCGATGGCCGAGATCTGTTCGGCCGCATTCTTCAACTGACGTATGTTGCCGCGCCAGTAGTAGTTTTCGAGCAGCTTGCGCGCATCGTCGTCGAGCGTTATGGCCGGCATGCGGTATTGTACGGCCACGTCGCTGGCAAACTTGCGGAACAGCAGATATATGTCCTCCTTTCGTTCGCGCAGCGGCGGCACAGCGATCGGCACGGTATTGAGTCGATAGTAGAGATCTTCGCGGAAGCGTCCCTGCTGTATCGATTTCATCAGATTGTTGTTGGTGGCGGCTACCACGCGCACATCGGTCTTCTGCACCTTGGCCGAACCTACACGCATGAACTCGCCGGTCTGCAATACTCTCAACAGGCGCACTTGCGTCGACAACGGCAATTCGCCCACCTCGTCGAGGAATATGGTGCCGCCGTCGGCCTCCTCGAAATAACCTTTGCGCGAGTCTATCGCACCGGTAAACGATCCTTTCTCGTGTCCGAAAAGCTCGGAGTCTATCGTGCCTTCGGGTATGGCACCGCAGTTGACGGCGATATATTTGTTGTGTTTGCGGGCGGAGAAGGCATGTATGACCTGCGGAAAGAACTCCTTGCCGACACCGCTTTCGCCTGTGACGAGTACCGACAGATCGGTCGGCGCCACACGCAATGCAATCTCCAACGCATTGTTAAGCGCATCGGAGTTGCCGATTATGCCGAATCTCTGTTTTACCGATATTAATTCGCTTGCAGTCATCTTGTTGTTATCTGTTTTGATCGCTCTCGGCGATTGGTGGGGCGGTCTGCTCGTTCTGTCCGGTTTCGGATAGTGCCTGCTCATTGTCAGGTTCCGCAAGTTCCGTATCCGAGCCGGCAGTTATTGCCTCGGGGCTATCCTCTTCGATCTGCCCGTCGTCGTAGAAGATAACCTCCTGCCGGGGCGGATTATTGTGGAAGCGAATGAAAATATAGCTTACGGCGCAGATAACCGCTATGGCGGCTGCGAGCGCAATGAACATGTTGCGGCGGCGCGATTGCTGGACACCCGACATCACGTAGACCGTACCTTCTCGCTCGCTCTTTTTGTGCTTGTCGTATTTGAGCCCGCGCAGATAAGGGTCGGGATTGGCAAGGTGCGAACGCGACATCTTCACGGCGGTTTCGCTCTGCTTGTCGTTTATGGCCGTAATCGGCGATTTGGCATCTCGACGGCGGGCATTGTCCGGCAGCGGTATCGACGGCTTGATGTAGCCCTGCACGATGTTTTGCGTGGTGTTCTGCGTGAAGCGTATGGTGCCGTTGGCTCCTGCGGCAAATATACCGAAGCCCTCGATAACATACTCCTTGCGGTTGGATATTGCGTGGCGTATGTTGAATATCAGGCGATCTATCATGCCGTCGATCTCCAACTCGCTCAAACCCTTGGTCGCCATCAAAGCGCGCAACACACCGTCGTCGTTGCGCATCAACTCCGAGAATACGATCGTCTCTCCGCCCGGCTTTACGATGAACGCACCCAGACGCGGAACGACGATCCGCTTGTTGTGTTCAAGATATTCTGTTACGGTATGTATAAGCAGTTCCACTAACGTCGAAATTACATACAAAGATAACGCTTTTTTTGCATATTGAAAAATCGTCGTTCAATATTTATAGGTGTGATGCTGCTGTGCAAACAAAAAAAACGGCTGCACGTCAAGGCGTGCAGCCGTCGGATACGGGTCAACCCGTTTTAGAAAGTGTTTTTATCTGTTATTTAACCTCTTCGAACTCCACGTCTTCGGGCTGAGTGTTGCCTGCATTATCGGCACCGGCCGTTTGTCCGCCCTGAGCACCGGCATTGCCTGCTGCACCCTGAGCCTGCTGCTGTGCGTAAATGTCCTGCGAGGCGGCCTGCCATGCAGCGTTGAGCTCTTCGATGCTCTTGTCGATGGCTGCGAGATCCTGATTCTTGTGAGCCTCCTTCAACTTGGCCAGTGCGCCCTCGATAGCCGATTTCTTGTCGGCCGGCAGCTTGTCGCCATACTCTTTGAGCTGTTTTTCGGTGGCGAAGATGTTGGAGTCGGCTGCATTGACCTTGTCTACGCGCTCCTTCTCGGCCTTGTCCTTCTCCTCGTTGGCCTTGGCCTCGTCGCGCATGCGCTGGATCTCGGCGTCGGTCAGACCCGACGATGCCTCGATGCGGATCTTCTGCTCCTTGCCCGTGCCCTTGTCCTTGGCCGATACGTTGAGAATACCGTTGGCATCGATGTCGAACGTCACTTCGATCTGCGGTACGCCACGCGGAGCGGCGGGAATGCCGTCGAGATGGAATCGGCCTATCGATTTGTTGTCGCGTGCCATGGGACGCTCACCCTGGCATACGTTGATCTCCACCGAAGGCTGATTGTCGGCTGCCGTAGAGAACACTTCGCTCTTGCGTGTAGGAATAGTCGTATTGGCCTCGATGAGCTTGGTGAATACGCCGCCCAGAGTCTCGATACCGAGTGACAGCGGGGTCACGTCGAGAAGCAACACGTCTTTCACCTCACCCGTGAGCACACCGCCCTGGATTGCTGCGCCGACGGCTACTACCTCGTCGGGGTTTACCGAACGGTTGGGGGTCTTGCCGAAGAACTCCTCTACGATCTTCTGTATGGCGGGGATACGGGTCGAACCGCCTACGAGGATTACCTCGTCGATCTGGCCGGCCGACAGACCTGCGTCGCGCAATGCCAGCTTGCAAGGCTCGATGGTCTTGTGTATGAGGTGGTCGCACAACTGCTCGAACTTGGCGCGGGTGAGCGACATCACGAGGTGCTGGGGAATGCCGTTGACAGGCATGATATAGGGCAGATTGATCTCGGTCGAAGTCGACGACGAAAGCTCGATCTTGGCCTTCTCGGCAGCCTCTTTGAGGCGCTGCAAGGCCATCGGGTCCTGACGCAGGTCGATCTGGTGTTCGGCCTTGAATGCCTCTGCCATGTAGTCGATCAGCACGTGGTCGAAGTCGTCGCCGCCGAGGTGCGTATCGCCATTGGTCGACTTAACCTCGAATACGCCGTCGCCGAGTTCCAGAATCGAAATATCGAACGTACCGCCGCCCAAGTCGTATACGGCGATCTTCATGTCGTCCTTCTTCTTGTCCAGACCGTATGCCAGAGCTGCTGCCGTAGGCTCGTTGATGATACGACGAACCTTCAAGCCTGCGATCTCGCCGGCCTCCTTGGTGGCCTGACGCTGCGAATCCGAGAAATATGCCGGAACGGTGATTACTGCCTCCGATACCTCCTGTCCCAAATAATCCTCGGCAGTCTTCTTCATCTTCTGCAAGATGATTGCCGAGATCTCCTGCGGCGTATACTGGCGGCCGTCGATATCGACGCGGGGCGTGTTGTTGTCGCCCTTTACGATGCTGTACGGTGCACGCGCTATGTCGCTGGTGACCTTGTCGTACTGCTCGCCCATGAAACGCTTTATCGAGAATACCGTGCGCTTGGGGTTGGTAATAGCCTGACGCTTGGCCGGATCGCCCACCTTGCGCTCGCCGTTCTCAGTGAATGCCACAACCGACGGGGTGGTGCGGTGTCCCTCCGAATTGGGAATAACCACCGGCTCATTACCCTCCATTACTGCTACGCATGAATTGGTAGTACCCAAATCAATACCGATAATCTTGCTCATAATTCAATGTTTTTATTTGTTATTGTTTCTCTTGTTTCCACATTTTGTGTCCCGAAAGACGCTCGAACATTGAACAAAGGTTATACCAAATAAAAAATGCGCCATTTTAACGGCGCATAGGCGGATATTTCTGACAAAACAGCGGTGCGGCATGACATTGCGACTGTCAAAGTGGCAGTTCTCGGCAATGTAGCGTCAGCCGTGGCAGTATGTTTTTTATTTCGGAGCTCTGAGCAGAGAGGCAATATGTAGGCGGGCGATAGGGTAGCAGCTCTCCGGTACTCTTTCTCCCGTGCTTCTTGAAATGCCGGAGCACGGAAACGAATCGCCCGCAAGATTTGTCGACTGACTGCCCCGATGCCGGCAATTTCTATCGGCCGCCGTTCTCCTGCTGCATCTCTGCGACGCTCGCCATGATCTCTTCGCGGAGAGCCTTGGGCGTTACATTATGTTTAATGACGAGCATGTAGGAGTTGAATATCTGCTCCAAGATGAAATCGCGCGACAGATCTCCGTCGAGTTTGATGTCGTTCCAGTGGCGTTTGTTGAAGTGCCATGCTCCGGTTATTTCGGGGTGTTCGTCGCGCAGGGCAATGGCGGTCTCCGGATCGCACTTGACCACTACGCCCCAAATGTGATTCATGTCGGTTACGGCAAACATCTTGCCTCCGACTTTATAGACGAGAGTCGTCTCATCGAACGGGGTGGTCTCCTCGGTATGCGGCAGCGACAGCGCGTACTCTCTTATATCATAAATATCCATATTTGTGAAATTTTATGCTTTCTGGTTTTCTTTGTCGCAATGCGTGCAGTGCAGATGTTGTCCGAGAATCGTGTGCGGCACCTCGCCATGCGATATGATCTGAATAGGGCAGTTGTAGTTGTGGAGCTGCTCGGGAGTGATTATGTTGGAGTTGTGGCGGTGGACACATTTGTTGACGCAAACGATGCTCTTCACCACGCTCGATATGGTGCCTATGTCGTGCGATACCATGACTATTGCCATGCGGTCGTTGAGTTGCTGCAATAGACCGTAGAGCTCGTTTTCGAATTTGTTGTCGACGAAATTAGCCGGTTCGTCGAGAATCAATAACTTCGGCTCCGATATTATGGCGCGACACAGCAACGCGCGCTGCATCTGACCGCCCGACAACTCGCCGATAGGGCGGTCGGCAAGATGTGCCATGCCTGTTCTGTCGAGCAGAGCCTCGACTTGCAGTTTGTCGTTTCTGGTATAACGGCGGCAGAAGCCTTTGCTGTTTTGCAATCCCGATAATACTACCTCCCTGACCGATATGGGAAATGCCTTGTCGAACGATGTTATCTGGGGCATGTAGCCTATAAGAGGTTTGCCTCCTTTGAGCAGCGACTCGTCTATTATTACCTGACCTTCATGCGGAATCATTCCGAGCACGGCCTTGACCAGTGAGCTTTTGCCTCCGCCGTTTGGTCCTATTATGCCGATGAAATCGTCGGCGTATATATCGAGATCGGCATTGTCTATGGCCGTAAGGCTGTCGTATCGTACGGTCAGATTACGTATGTTGACTATCGGCTTCACCTATTCTGTAATTAAATCTGTTAACTCTTTTATGCCCTGGATTATATTGTCGCACAGCGGGTCGGTCATTGCGGCTTTGGCACCTATCTCGGCTGCTATTCCGTCGACTTTGTCCTTGCTGTATTGCGGCTGATAGAGTATGTACTTCACTGAATTGCGTCTTGCAATGTCTATAAGCGAAGCCAATTGTCTGGGTGTCGGCTCCTTGCCTTCGTGTTCGATGGCTATCTGCTGCAATCCGTAATCGTTGGCATAGTATGTATATGCCGGGTGGTAGATCATGAATGTGGTTGTTCCGGCCTGTGTCAACCGATTCTGTACATAGCTGTCCAGTGAATCGAGGCGCGACAATAGGGTAGTGTAGGCTTCATGATACTTAGTCGAATCGGGATATTGTTGTGCCACAGCCGTATATGCGTTGGCAGCAATCTGTTTCAATGCTCGCGGTGACGTCCATATGTGAGGATCGATGCCGTGCTTGTGACCGTTATGGTGTACATGTGAGCAGCTGCCTGCCAGAATATCGATGCCTTGACTCAGATCTACTATTGCAGATCTGTTGTCGAGTTTCGAGGTAAGCCCTCGCTCGAAATCGATAAGACCTATTGCAAAAATCATCTGAGCATCGTTCAGTGCAGCTATCTGTTTTGCCGTAGGCTCGAATGTTTCCGGACTTGCTCCGTTGGGAACTAAAACATTTACTTCAAAATCATTGCACGTTATATCCTCAATTATCGATTTAAGAGGAGCGATAGTCACGTAAAACGTTTTGTTGCCAGCGTTTCTATTGTTTGAACCGCACCCGATGGCGAATATTGCCGTTAGCAGCAATATGGATTGTATGATTCTGTTCTTCATATCCGATTTTTATAGCACAAAGTTAATTAAAATATGTCGATCGATCGATTTATTCCAACCTTATTAATATTAAAATCTTGCCGAATGATATTGATATGCCGCGTGTGATTAAATAATAGTATGGATATTAATATTTTATATGATACATTGCGTAATGCCGAGTTCTTCGTGGCTGCCGTTGCCGAAGGCAATCTTCCAGCCCGATTCACAATGACCAAAAGAATGATATACTGCGTATATTGCTGATATATAGGCTTGTTTGCGTTTTGATGCAAAACATAATATTACTTATATATATAGGTATCGACCATATGAATACCAATCGTACAGACGATAAACATAGTTCCACAAAGCGGACTTTTAAATTTGCCCACGATATATGCAATAGCTGGTAAGCAATCGTAAATTATATGATCTTTTGAATTATATACGCGTTATAATAACCTGTATTATAGTTGTATACCCTACTTAAATGTTTGTCGCAATATGTATATTATGTTAAATTATGTGTTGCAAAAGTGTAAACGATGTGAGATTTCAGATGTCAGATATCAGGTGTTTTTGTTTTCTCGTCTATATGCTTTGATGTACCAGCGTTCGGAAAATGACATGTCGAATCCGATCGTCGCTGCTCGCCGCTTTTGGCGTCGTTTTCAGTCCTGGATCCCGACCGATCGTAATTATATTATCTTTTGAATCATAAAGGAATACGAATATTTGCACCATCGGTACATCAAGGCATATAAACGTCTTTGTTTTTCTTATAGAAGATTTATGCTATGTGTGTGTGGTTCATGTGTTTGACCGCACAAGAAATCGACGCCAGAAATGGTCATATCCAGTTTTACGGGCATGGCCTCGGCGAACTGCACGCGATACATGTATATGTCCATCGTAAGCGGAATGGCATCGATGTTCATCTCGTATCTCAACTATATCTCCTGCTGACGGAAAAAAGTTGCGTCATATGACATTATCTGTTTTTGTAACATTCGCATGTTTGATCTGTGTAGAATATCACTATGCGATCTATATCCCTGGTTCCGGATAATGCTCTGCGAGGCGATTCCGATGAGACGTCGTTGTTGTTGGACGGTACTGAATTTTCCGCAGGATTTTGCAGTGCTGCCGATTCGAATAATGTTGCCTCAGAAGATTGCTTCATCTCAGCCGGAGCTGCGGACGTGTCGTCGTCTCTGTACATCTGTCCGGAGTCGAGTAATAACCAGTCTGGATTGATTCTCGGAAAACGCCGCAGCAATTTGACGACAAAATCGTAGCTCGGCTTGTTGCGGTTGCGCAAAATATGAGAGATTCCCGAAGGCTGTATTTCGAGGATCTCGGCGAGCTTGGTTGCTGTCAAGTGTTCGCTTTCGAGTATTTGGTTCAATTTCGAGGTCATTTTCGATAATTTTTACAAATATAATTATTATATTTTTGTAAAGCAAATATTGTTACAATTGTGATTGTAAAAACATTGTTGACAATGTTTACAAATGTAACGGTAATATTTATAGTTAAATCGAATATATAACCGTATGCTGAAACAGATTTATATTAATTGTATTAAATCGCTGGTTATTCAGCTTATATATGTGTACATAGTGCTGAAGCATGTGATTTATCGGATATCCCTCGTTCGTTAGGGATTAATAGTATAATTTACTTTATTTGCATGTTATTTATTGTTGATTTTGCGATATATATATAATAATGTTTAGTTAGTGAACCGGGTGTTTTTATGGTTTTTTGCGCTGTATGAGCCCGTTGTTGCTTGCGTGTATAGTTGTAACTGTTAACAGTTGTTGACATATATGCCGCATTTACATATGTATTAAGTTGGCATTTCGGAGTCTGTATTGTGTGTTACATTTGTAATTACAAATGTAAAAATATTTGAAAATTGTTATAGCGTTAATATTTATAAATGTAAATTCGGGAACAAGAATGTTTCCAAATACATTATGTTAAAAACGAAAAAGGCAGATAGCAATCGTTCAATGCTATCTGCCTGTATTTAAGAGGTATGTTGTTGTGTCGCTACCCTATTATTCTGCTATTGATTTTGCGATTTTAGCAAACTCATCTGGTGTTAAAACCAGTTTGTTTTTGTGAAAATCGACATCATTTTCGCTATTCATGGGTATCAGGTGTATGTGTGCATGGGGAACTTCGAGTCCTAAAACCACCATTGCCACCTTTTTGCACTCTATTTTGCTCTTGATTTTGGCTGCTACCTGTTTTGCGAAAACGATCATGCCTTGCAATTCCTCGTCTTCGAGGTCGAAAATATAGTCTACTTCGTGCTTGGGTACTACGAGCGTGTGTCCCTCAGCCAGAGGATTTATGTCGAGAAAGGCGAAATACCGCTCGTTTTCGGCGATTTTATAGCACGGGATATCCCCTGCTATAATGCGTGAAAAAATCGTTGCCATGTGTCTTTATTTTTAATCTTGATTGTTGTCGAATTTGGGTTTTAGTATCTCCGAATACAATACTGCGCGGCGCAGGTCGAAATCTTCCAACGGTTCGTGAGTATTTCTATTGGAGTTGTCGCGGCTGTTTGCGATCTCGTCTATGCTGCCTATGACACCGGTCTTGGCTTTCGCAGCGGAGCGTTTGACGTTATTGGCTCGCGATGGCTTGCGAGCGGCGACAGGCTGCCCGGTATGAGTCTCGGATTGGCGGCCGTGCTGCCGCGGTTCGCAATCGCCGGTTTCGCTTTCCGAATGCCGGTCATCTCCTTGGCCTTTGGCATTGGGGTGCTGTGCGGTCGGTGCGCCCCATTGTTTTAGCAATATCTCCAACTGACTTGGTTGGCTGTTCAATGGTGTTTCGGCGTGTCCCGTATCCTCTGCGCCCTCCTCGGTGTCCTCCGTATCCTCGATATCATTCACCTCCTCCATGTTCACATGCTGCCGTTTTTTGACCGCAGCAATATTGGACACGAGCATTGCCAGTGCGACGAACGCTATTATTATTATCAGATCCATGTCAAGTATTGATTAGTCGTTTTACGCTTTCGATACCTTTTATCTTGCGAATATTGTCGAGCAGGGCATTCAGATCCTCCGTGTTTTTTACATAGAGACTGATGGTGCCCTCGAAAATACCGTCGTGGCTCTGGATACTTATCGTTCGCATATTTATGCTGAAATCGGAGGTTATGATCTTCGTCAGATCGAGTATGATTCCGGCGCGATCGATGCCGTGCAGCTCAACCGATGTGAGATAGGATACGGCTTTTTGCTGCGACCATTTGATCTCCTCCTTGACTATGTTGCGTCCGAACTGCGCGGCGAGCTTTGTCAGCGTCTCGCAGTTCGATTTGTGTACTATTATGCGATTGTGTTCCGTGTCGCGATACCCTACCACGGCGTCTCCCGGAATCGGATTACAACACTCTGCAATGACGAATTCCGGCTCCTGCTGTGTGCCGGCCGACGGAAGTGCGTCGGCATTGTCGTCTTCGATATTGGGATCGGAGCCGCTTCCGGGAATAAACAGTTTCCAGAATTTCAGAATCTTTTTCGATGCATTCTCCTTCAACAGCTTGTCGAGGTTGTCGAGCGATATGATGCCTGCGCCGATCTTGCTGTACAATTCGTCCTTGCTGCGGCATTCGTATGCGGGCATGATCTTTCTCAATACGCGGCCGTTCAGCATGACGTTGCTGTGTTCGAGCTGCCGCGAAAGCATCTGTTTGCCGCGCTCTATATTGTTCTGCTGTTCGCGTTTGAGGAAACTCTTTATCGACTGTCGCGCCTTGCTCGTCGTAACCACTTCGAGCCACTCCGGTTTGGGGTGCGCTGTTTCGGCGGTGATTATCTCTATCTGGTCGCCGCTGTTTATGCGTGTTGTTACGGCCTCGATCTTATGGTTGATTTTTGCTCCTATGGCGTGGTTGCCTATGTTGGTATGGATCTCGTATGCGAAATCCAGTGCCGTCGCGCCGTTGGGCAGCTTCAAGGCCTTGCCCTTGGGGGTAAATACCACTATTTCGGAGGTGTATAGCGACAGTTTGAAGTTGTCGAGAAAATCTATCGCATTCTCCGTCGGGCCGTTCAGGGCATTCCGTATCTTTTTCAGCCACTTGTCCAGCTCGTCTTCGTCCTGCGAGATGGTCGCATGCTTGTATTTCCAATGGGCGGCAAAGCCGCGTTCGGCGATGTCGTCCATGCGTTGTGTGCGTATCTGCACCTCGACCCATATGCCGTCGGGCCCCATCACTGTCGAGTGCAGTGCCTCGTAGCCGTTCTCCTTGGGTATGCTGATCCAGTCGCGCAGACGGTTCTGGTTGGGCGTGTAGATGTCCGTAATCGACGAATATATCTGCCAGCACTGTGTCTTCTCCGACGGAAACGGCAATGCCTGAAACACTATTCGTATGGCGAATATGTCGTATATCTCCTCGAACGATATCTGCTTGCGCTGCATCTTCTGCCATATCGAATAGATGCTCTTTATGCGCCCTGATATCTCGTATTTGATGTTGTCGCGGTCGAGCACCTCCACTATCGGGGTGATGAACTTTTCGATGTAGGCTTGTCGCTCCGACTCCGTGTCGTCTATTTTGCGCGAAATCTCCTCATACTCCTTGGGGAAGCGGTACTTCATGCAGAGGTCTTCCAGCTCGGTCTTTATGGCGTACAGTCCCAGCCGATAGGCCAGCGGCACGAAGAGATAGATCGTTTCGCTGGTGATCTTTATCTGCTTGTTGAGCGGCATGGCTCCCAGCGTTCGCATGTTGTGGAGCCTGTCGGCCAGCTTGATTATAATCACACGCACGTCGTCCGAGAGCGTGAGCAGTATCTTGCGGAAGTTGGCGGCCTGCATCGATGCTTCGGTGTTGAACACACCTGCCATCTTCGTCAGGCCGTCGACCATTGCCGCGATCTTGGGAGAGAACGACTGTTCGATGTCCTCTACCGTGTAGTCGGTATCCTCCACTACGTCGTGCAGCAATGCTGCGACGACCGATTTCACTCCGAGTCCGATCTCGTTCACTACGATCATTGCCACGGCGATGGGGTGCAGTATGTACGGCTCGCCTGAGCGTCGCCGTACACCTTTGTGCGCCTCTTTGGCGAGGAAAAAGGCTCGTCGGATAAAGTCCCAGTCCTCTTCGTTGCGACAGATCTTGGCGCGTTTGCATGAGGCGACAAGCTCGTCCCATCGCCGCCCGATCAATAATTCGTCCTCGGCAGTGTAATTCATGGTAAACTACCCTATTGAGTTGGTTGATAATGCGTTTTTACTCTTTCTTTCCGGCCTTCATGGCTTCGCGTACCTTTGCTTCCACCTCTTCGGCAAGCGCCTGGTCGTTTTTCAGAGCCTCCTTGACCGAGTCGCGACCCTGACCGATCTTCTTGTCGCCGTACGAGAACCACGATCCGGCCTTCTTGATGACACCATAATCTACGCCAAGGTCGATTATCTCGCCTATTTTCGATATGCCCTCGCCGAACATTATGTCGAACTCGGCGCGCTTGAACGGAGGTGCCACCTTGTTCTTTACGACTTTCACCTTGGTGCGTGTTCCGAGCTGCTCCTCGCCGTCTTTGATTACGGCCGTGCGACGAATGTCGATTCTGACGCTTGCATAGAATTTCAGCGCGTTACCGCCCGTGGTGGTCTCCGGATTGCCGTATACCACGCCGATCTTGTCGCGCAGCTGGTTGATGAAGATGCAGACGGTCTTTGTTTTCGATATGCTTGCAGTCAGTTTGCGCAATGCCTGCGACATGAGTCGTGCCTGCAATCCCATCTTCGAATCGCCCATGTCGCCTTCGATCTCCGCTTTGGGGGTAAGAGCCGCCACCGAGTCGATTACGATTATGTCTATCGCGCTCGAACGTATCAGCGAGTCGGCTATTTCGAGAGCCTGCTCTCCGTTGTCGGGCTGCGAGATGAGCAGATTGTCGACGTCGACACCCAGTTTTTGCGCATAATAGCTGTCGAAAGCGTGCTCGGCATCGATGAATGCCGCTATGCCTCCCGCCTTTTGCGCTTCGGCGATGGCGTGTATTGCCAATGTTGTCTTACCCGACGATTCGGGTCCGTAGATCTCTATTACGCGGCCTTTGGGATAACCTCCCACGCCGAGAGCCATGTCGAGCGTGATCGAACCTGTCGGTATTACGGGTATGTCGGTCACTGCCTGACTCGACATGCGCATTATCGATCCTTTGCCGAAATCCTTCTCTATCTTGTCCATTACGGCAGACAGCACTTTGAGCTTGTCTGCGTTTACCTGTTGTTTATCTGCCATGATATATGTTTCTGTTTTAGTTGTTTTCGTATGCTTTGATTATCTGCTGGTAGTGGTTTTTCGTGTCCACCTTGTCGAATATCTTCTCTATGCGTCCTTCGGTGTCGATTACGAATGTCGTCCTGGCCACACCCATATACTTGCGGCCGTACATCGATTTTTCGACCCATACGCCGAAAGCCTCGCACATGCTGCGGTCGGTGTCGGCCAGCAGGGTGAAGTTCAATTCATGCTTGTCGCAGAAGTTACGGTGCGACTTTTCGCTGTCGGGGCTTACGCCGACGATGCGGAATCCCATCTCTGCCAGCTGCTCCTTGCCGTCGCGCAGGCTTTTTGCTTCGAGCGTGCAGCCCGAAGTGTTGTCTTTCGGGTAGAAGTATAGTATCGTGCGTCCGCCTTTGAGATCGGCCAGTGTCAATCTCTGGCCGTCCTGCGTGGTCGAAACGAAATCGGGAGCAATGTCTCCTATCTGTAATTTTGCCATATTGTTTCAGAAATATAATATTCCCTCAAATTTAGTGATTTTTTCGTGAACTGCGGCACTCTGCGCGAGTTTTTTTGCCGATTGTGAAATCGCTGCGCTTCGTTGTAGTGTCTGTCCGTGCCGCTATTTTATCTTGCCGCCCTCTTTGAGTGCTTCTGGCAGGAACAGAAGTGCGAATATGATGCTAAGGATATATGCCATGATATTGTATGTGTTAGGTTTGAATTGCGTATGCCATTCGATCGATACCGCCGGCCGCTACTGCCACATCGCCTCCATCTTCACTTGCGACAGAAACTCCTCTTCGGTGTTGTTGAGCCGGTGCCGGCATGCCGGACATCGTATGGCGTAGCCGGTCTCTACGTGTATGCGGCTGCGATTGTCGCAGCTTCTTACTGTTGCCATGTCGGCGGCGTTGTAGTGCTTGGTGAGCGTGCCGCAATGGCTGCACTGGATTGAATATATGATTCCCATGATTGCGATCGTTTTTATTTGTTTGTTGATGCAAAGTAACCGCAATCGAGTGACAACTTATGACACAGTTTTCATTTTATGAAATATTTTTTTCGACGCATGCTCAGATGGTGCCGTACATTGCAATGTACTCCCTGACATACGTTTTCAGCTCTTCCGATTCGACTATGCGTATGTCGTTCAGCAGACCTATGACAAACCGTCCTGCACCTTTCATATCGGCTATGTCGGTCGACAGTCTCCATCGGTTGTCGCCGCATGGCTCCACGTCGCGTTCGGCCAGCGGAAACTCCTCGATGAGAAGATTGTGCGCCATGACGCCCATTTCGAGCGCTATGCGGTGGCGGCGTTGCCCGCTTATGCGGAATACATCGGTGTAGCCAATGCGATGCTCTTCGGCGTGCTCCCACTTTCGGTCGAGCTGCTCCACGCGGCCTATGCGTGAGGTGCTGAACAGTTTGTTGGTGTTGTCGGAGGTATCGAAGCACCATACCTGAACGTAGTTGGTGGTGAATGCGAACGGCTCTACCGTGCGGTCGCTCGTGGATCCGGTATGCGACGATCGGTAGTTGTGCAGCACGACGCACGTCCGATCCTCTATGGCCTCTATGAGCGAATGTATGTTGGCCGCATTGCCGCCTTTGACTATCGTGTCGGCCAGAGTGCGGTTTTCATATACCGAATAGAGCTTGCGTTTCAGATTCTGTTTGAGCAGGTTGCCCTCGTCGATATTCTCGATGGCGCGTTTGAGTATGATGGCCTCCTCCTCGGTGAAGTGCACCAGTTGCGAGATGTCTTTGAAGTGCGGCGACTCCTTGTCGATGCGGATATGGTCGCCGCTCTTTTTTATGACGAACCCCGCCTCGCGAAAGGTGTCTATGTATCTGTATATCGTTCGTCGCGACATGCCGAGTCGCTCGGCCATCTCATCGACCGAGAGTGTCGTATTGGCTGTCAGCATCTTCATCAGACGCAACAGTCGCTCTATTTTCGGTTGATCCATGCTCAAAGATAGCCAATGTTGGGCAATAAAACAAGACGGACGCACAATATGGCGTCCGTCCGATTCTTTCGCGGTGTCGGCGACAGCGGTTTATGCCTTTCCCAGCACGATCTGTTCGATCTTCTCGATCTGGTTTTTGTATGCCTTGTCGGTGTCCATCATGTCGCTCACGGCCTTGCATGAGTGGAGTACGGTGGCATGGTTTCGGCCTCCTATGGCTGAACCGATGACCGTCAGGGGAGCTTTTGTGTGCTGCTTTGCCAGGTACATGGCGATCTGGCGTGCCTGCGCCACGTCGCGCGTGCGCTTCGACGAATTGAAGCTCTCCATATCGATGTTGAGATATTCGCATACGACCTTGGTTATGTGCTCGATGGTAATCTCTTTCTGGTTGAGCTTCACGTACACCTTCAATATCTCTTTGGCCAGCGAGGTGGTGATCTTTCTTCCGAGGAACGACGCGTTGGCCACCAGCGATGACAATGCGCCTTCGATCTCTCTTACGTTGGCTGATATGTTGTCGGCCAGATATACTACCACGTCGTCCGAGATTTGTGCGCCCAGACGCTGTGCCTTTGCGCGTATGATCTTCAATTTGGTCTGGTAGTCGGGAATGCTGAGCGGTGACGACAGACCCCATTTGAAGCGCGTTATGAGTCGCTGCTCGATGTCTTTCAACTCTACGGGCGGCTTGTCCGAAGTCAATACGAGCTGTTTGCCCGAAAGCTGCAAATGGTTGAATATGTTGAAGAATGCGTTCTGTGTTCCGGTCTTGCCCGTCAACTCCTGAATATCATCGATTATCAACACGTCTATCATCTGGTAGAAATGAATGAAATCGGTGATCTCTCCGTTTTTGTAGGCCGTCTGGAATTGGGCTTGAAATTTGTTCATCGATACATACAGCACCTGCAATTCGGGGTGACGCTGACGCACCTCGTGACCTATGGCCTGAGCTATATGTGTCTTGCCCAAACCCGAATCGCCGTAGATGTAGAGCGGGTTGAACGGGTTGTTGCCCGGAGATACCGCTACCGACATGCCGGCTGAGCGTGCCAGACGATTGCACTCGCCCTCGATATGGTTGTCGAAGGTGTAGTTGGGGTTGAGCTGCGGATCGATAAATATCTTTCTGAGTCCCGGTATTACGAAAGGATTTTTTATATTTGCGGTATCGGTCTGCGTATTGAACTGCGATATGGCCGTGGTGTCGGCATTGACCGCCACGCTCTGGCTCTTGGCGCGAGGAACGGCATAATGCAGACGTGTCTGCTGGCCGTAAAACTCGGCTATGATCGGACGCAGAAATTGCAGATAGTTCTTTTCGATACTTGCCACATAACTCTCGTTGGGTACGCGCAGGCGCAGATTGGTACCGTCGAAATCCATCGGCACGATGGGCTTGAACCACTTGACGAACTCCTCTTCGGTGATGGACTCTTTGAGATGGTCGAGGCAACTCTGCCAAACATCGCTGTATGTTCGTGTGTTTGTAATCATCGGTCTTCGGTACTTTCTCTGTTTGTCGGTGAAATTGTCGAGCGGATAGCTTATCCGATTGGTCGTCTTGTCGTTGAGCTGCGACCGATTGAAAAGATGCCGTCCGGGGTTCACTTTTGACACTGCAAATATGTGGATAATTTTATAAAAATATACTCGAAAATGACTTGCAAAATAAGATTTTTTATATATGGAAAAAGGGGGCTTTCCGATGACTTCAATTTAAGGTGTTGATATATAGGAAATGAATAATTTTTATTATATTTGCATACGGAAAATCAACGAGACAATCCGTATATTATAAATATTACTAATACTTAATATGACGAACGAATTGGAAAAATTGGTCATGTCGAAGGCACAGCAGTGGCTCGACGGCGATTATGACGATGCCACCAAAGAGCAGGTGCGTCTGATGATCGACAATAACAAGAACGAACTGGTAGAGAGCTTCTATAAGGATCTGGAATTCGGTACCGGCGGTCTGCGCGGCATTATGGGCGCGGGCACCAACCGCATGAACATCTATACGGTGGGTGCTGCAACGCAGGGTTTGGCCAACTACCTCAAACGCAACTTCGAGGGCGAGGCTATCCGCGTGGCCATATCTCACGACAGCCGCAACAACTCGCGCATGTTTGCCGAGCGTGTAGCCGACATATTCGCCTCTAACGGTTTTACCGTATATCTGTTCGATGCTCTGCGTCCCACGCCTGAGCTGAGCTTCGCCATTCGCGAGCTGAAATGCCAGTCGGGCGTTATGGTTACGGCGTCGCACAACCCCAAGGAGTACAATGGTTATAAGGCCTACTGGACCGACGGTTCTCAGGTCACCTCTCCTCACGATGTCAACATCATCGCCGAGGTGGAGAAGATCACGGCCAACTCGCAGGTGCTCACGGGTGCCAATGCCGAGAATATCCACATCTTGGGCGAGGAGTTCGACGAGAAGTATCTTGCCGCCATTCAGGAGCTGTCGTTGTCACCGGAGGCTATCGCGCGCCACAACGACATGAAGATCGTCTATACGCCGCTGCATGGTGCCGGCGTGCGCCTTGTTCCCGCTTCGCTGCGCCGCTGGGGCTTCACCAACATTATTTCGGTGCCCGAGCAGACGGTGCTCGACGGTAACTTCCCCACTGTGGAGTCGCCCAATCCGGAGGAGCGCAAGACCATGGCTATGGCCATCGAGCTTGCCCGCAAGGAGGGTGCCGATCTGGCTATGGCAACCGATCCCGATTCCGACCGTATAGGTCTGGCTCTGCGCAACGGCAAGGGCGAGTATGTGCTGCTCAACGGCAACCAGACTCTGGTGCTTCTGATGTGCTACCAGCTTACGCGCTGGGCAGAGCTGGGCAAGATCGACGGAAACCAGTATGTGGTGAAGACGATCGTTACCTCGACTATGCCCGATGCTGTGGCCGAGCATTTCGGTGTCAAGTGCTATAACTGTCTTACCGGCTTCAAGTTCATCGCCAAGATCATTCGCGAGAACGAGGGCAAGGCCAAGTATATAGGCGGCGGCGAGGAGTCGTTCGGCTATCTTCCGGGCGATTTCGTCCGCGACAAGGACGGTGTGGCATCGTGCTCGCTGGCAGCCGAGGCTGCCGCATGGGCCAAGGATACGATGGGTCTGACGCTCTACGAGTGGTTGCAGGAGCTTTATGTAAAGTACGGTTTCTTCCGTGAGGGTCTTGTCAATGTAGTTCGCAAGGGCAAGGACGGAGCTGAGCAGATCCAGAAGATGATGGTCGACTATCGTGAGAATCCTCCAAAGGAGATCCTTTCGTCGCCGGTGGTGAAGATCTACGACTACAAGACTTTGGAGGTGCTCGATGTGGCTACCGGTGAGAAGTCGCCTATCGAGGGCGTTACCGACAAGAGCAACGTGTTGCAGTGGCTTACGGCCGACGGTACCAAGGTATCGGTTCGTCCGTCGGGTACCGAGCCCAAGATCAAGTTCTACTTCGGTGTAAAGGCTGCTCTGCCTTCGGTCGACGAGTTCGAGAAGGTGCAGGCCGAGCTTGACGAGAAGATCGAGCAGATCAAAAAGGAGCTGAATCTCGTTTAATGCGACACGGTTCCCTGTTTTAACGAAAATGCCCGCGGTTCAAACCGCGGGCATTTAGCGTTAAATGGCGGCAGGTCATGCCGGAACAGGCCTGCCGGTGCCGGTGATCTACCCTACTTTTTGTAAGTTATCTCTATCGAGTCGACGTATGCCACGCCGGTATTGTTGTTATGCATCTTGAAGAATGTGTAGTTGCCCTGCGACAGATCGTAGGTCTGTACATATATCGTCACCTTGTCGGGATTGATCGTGTCCTGCATCGATTCTGTTGTAGCCTCTATCGATGTCTGCGACGGGCAGCACTCCGTACCCACGAAAAGCGTGTGGTTGGGCGCGTTGCTCTCGTTCTTGGTGCGTATGACTATCTTGACGATCTGCCCCAGCGAGTTCATGTTGGCGATTATGCCCATCTTCTTCGTATCCGATGCGTTGCCCTGCATTTGCAGACAGTCGGGTATCACTCCGCGCTGCGAGATGCCTATGCGTGCACCGGCCATGTCGTAGCCGAACTGCGTCCACGTATACCACGAGTCGACAGCGTCGACATTCTGGTTGCCGTATGCACCCTTCAACAGCTCGGTGGCGCCGTTGCGATTGGCGATGATGTCGAGGGCGGTCATCTTAACCGTTATCAATCCCTCCTGTGCCGCTGCGCCCTGCGTCAGTCTCACCGTGGTCGATGCCAATGTCTGTCCGCCCTTTGCTGCGCTTATTGTGAGTTTGGCCTCTATATCCTGCGGCGAAGTGTTCTCCTTGGCCGTAACCACCACCGTGTCGCCCGATACCTCCGCTGAGAATCCGGCATTGTCCGTTGTGGCCGATATCGTGCAGCCGTCGGTGTTGTAGAGTGTCAGACCGATGCTCTTTTGGCCGCCTTGCGGTGCGAACGACACCATCTCCGGTGAGGCCGATATCACCACGTCGCCTCCTGCCACGTCGAGATCGACGAGCATAACCGTGATCTTCGAGCGATTGCGGTCCGTGCCTATGGTGTAGGCGTCGATACTCACCTGCTTGCCTATCAGCGTCTGATCTATCGCTCCGTCGCTCAGATATGGCATATCCACCGTTATGTCGCTGCCGTCGGGAACGATGGTCGAGGCATCGGTCATGGTGCCGCATATGCGCACATACTCCGTTCTGGGCGATTGCATGAACTCGGCTATCTTCGTCGGATCATACTCTGCGGGTGCTGCATAGGTGTATTCGCCTGCCGAAAGCAGCGATATGTCGGCATACGACATCTGTTTTACATAGTAAGGCTCGGTTACGACACCGCATACCCGCACCGAGTCGCCAGTCTTGGCCACATATTCGGGGTTGTTGCCCTGATATACTACCATTGCGCCCGTGCTGTCGCTCACCACGAATCCTCGCGTATATGTCGCAGCCACCTGCCCTTCGATGGTGTATACGCCGTTGGCGGCGGCGATGACCTCCGCAATCGTACGAACTACGGTCGGATCGTCGGCTCCCGTGCCGTCCACCGTCTGGCCTCCGTCTCCGGCCGTCAGCTCCACGTCGTCGATGCGGTTGGTGCTCGATGTCAGCGACGTGAAACGTATCGATACGTTGTCGGCCGCTTGTGCGAGAGTGAAGTCGCACGTTGCCTGCGACCAGTAGTGATCCGTACCCTCGGTTTTGAGCGTATATGTCAGCGGTGCCGACCATGTCGTTCCGCCGTCGAGGCTCACCTGCACGTTCAGATCCTCCTTGCGGAAGCGGTTGTCCTCAGCCTGCATGTCGTAGCGCATGGCACCGAAGGTGAGGCGCAGATTGCGCTCAGCACCTACATCGATCTTGTTGATCGAGAGATATGTAACGCCCGAACTGAACAGTATGAGATTGCCTCCCGAACCGGCATAGTCGGAATATGTGCTGTTCGAGGGTTCGTTCGAGCGGGGCGATACGCCGCTCACCTCGTATTCGAGATTGGCTATACCCGTACCTTTCTCGTTTTTCCAGCCGTCGCACTCATCGCAATAGAGCCATGAACCGTCGACCTTGTTTACTATCTCCTTGTCGAAATCGGTGTAGAAGAACGAAGTCACCTCCTGCGGGCCGTCGCCGACGAAATCTTCCACGTCGGCTATCGAGCGCGGCATGAGCTGGGCGTTGCCTTTGTAGACCGTCACTACGCCGTTGAGCGTTCCCGTTACGTCGGGAGCTATATACTTGCCGACGAACGTGGGAGAGGCATACTGAATGAATACGGTTACGGGCGTAGTGCCTACGGTGAAGGTGTGGGTTCTTGTCGATGTCGTCGATCCCCACTCCGATGCACGTGCCGCCGAGCGGGCGTTGGCAATCGATACGAGCATTGCCTGATATTGTGCCAGCTCCTCGGCCGAGGCCGTTACGGGCGAGAGCTCGGTGCTGCCCAGCTTCTCTATCGATACCCATTCGTCGGTTGCGGAACCGGTCACCTCGTATAGGCCGCTGTAATCGACTATGCGTGCCAGACCGGCTTTGAATGTGATCCTGATCTTGTCGCCGGCTTTAAGATCGAATGCCTCGTTGCTCGGGTCTATGGCCGGATTGCTGCCGTAGAGAGTCAGGCCGTGCCCTTTTTCGGTGGCACCTGGCGTCATTACGCAGAGGTTCTTGCTCGTGAAATTGCCGCCCTCGCGATCTGTGGTTACAACCGCGATCAGCGTTCGGTCGTTGTCCTGATCGAGTACGGTTTGCTGGCTTGTCATGCCTGCTATGATCTGCGGGATTGTTATGTCGCCAGTCGGCTCTTCGGGCATACCGGCAGAGGATTGTCTCACCTTTATGCTTTTTGTCGCGCTTTGGCCGGTAGTGCCTTGTGCCGTGAATGCGATCTCGGCTTCACGCTCCGCGTCGGTCGCACCGACTGTGATGTCGATCGTTACGCCTTCGGGTGTGCTGCTGCCTTTCGAGGGGTTGACAGCGATCCATTCCGGTGCCGAAGCCTCCCACGCGCAGTTGGTTTTGATTGTCAGCTGTCGGGTACCGCCCTCGGCCGAGAACTCTAAGGTCTGGGCTGACAGTTCGATCGACGGGGCTGCAACCGGCTCCGTGTTGTCCTCTTTACAGCCGCCGAGCAGCGTGATCGTCACGACACACAGCATAGAAGAGATTAATCTGAAAAGGGTTCTTTTGCTCATAGCAGATAAATTTTAATTGTTTGGGTTATCTTTATAATGCAAAGATTAACAAACAAAAGTAGGCTCTTGCCGGCTATTTGCAAACAGTATCCCATGATAAGTTTTGTACAACTTATCCACAATTTTGAACAATTCGTTCCTGCGTATCCTCTGTGCGGTGTTTATCGGCCTATACGATAGATTCTTCCGTCGATGAATGTAACCCACAGGCTGCCTCTGCCGTCGAGGGTAAATTCGTTGGCCGACGAGTCGGCGAGTTTGGCCACATTGAGCAACCGTCCGCCGGATATCTCTACGGCGGCCACCATACCCGTGCGGTTGGCCATGTAGGCCACTCCGCCGCGTGTCGTTATCGGGCAGAAATTGTGATCGTAGCCCCAGCCGGCATCGACCGCCCATTGTTCGGCGTAGGCATCGGCATCTGTCTTGACCGCTATCATCTCACCGTCCATAGTTTTGGCCAGAAACAACTTCCCGTCATCGCTCAAACCGGTGGTTTCGCGCACCTTGCGCTCTTTGATGCGCCATAGCTGCCGTCCCGTATCGAGATCGATAAATGTCATGTAACGGTCGGGGGCGACGATCATCACACGCCCTTGGGCTATTCGCGGCACGATGTGGCCGGGCGAAAAGAGCTTGTTGCTGCTGCCGTTGTTCCAGCTCCACGACATCTCGCCTGTTGCTGCATCGAGACAGTATAGATGACAGTTCCATGCGCCGAAGACCACTCGTCCGTCGGCCACTGCGGGACGTCCCTGAGGTTGTCCTGCACCGTAGTCGAAACTCCATACGATGTGCCCGTCGGCAGGGTCGATGCGCATCATCTTGCCGTCGACACCTATGTAAAGAGCGCCGTCGGCGATTATTCCGTCGCCGATCATGGTTTCCAGCGAGTCGTTGCACCACACCGTCCGGCCTGTGCAGGCATCGAGTGCCCAAAGACCGTCGCTTACGGTGGCTGCGATGAGCAATCCGTTATAATATATAGGTGAGGAGTATATGGCCGATGAGAATTGGCGGCACCATCTCTGCGTGCGAGACCATGTGTCGTAGGCTTTGATCTGACCGAGTGAGTTGCCGTAATAGATCGTCTCGCCATTGCTGTCGACTGCCGCGGCGGTGTAGATCGATCCGTTGTCCTCCACGATGCACTCTGCATCGAGGTCTCCCATGTCGAGCGGCGGCATCGGCGGATCGCATGGCAGTGCGGCCACCTCCCGACTGATTCCTTGTCTGATGGCGTATTGCCGTGCAGGGCGCTCGCCGACGAGCTTCTCCGATACGTAGATCGAATCGTTGCCGAAACGTACGATCGTGTAGCCGTATGTCGGTCGGCCGTCGCGCCGCAGCATGAGCGAGCGCCCGAGTATGCCGGGTATCGAGTCGTAGTTGTTGAGGCTCGGCTTGTGGTAATGTCCGCATAGCGTGGCGCAGACATTGTGCGAGCGAAGCACCGATGTTATTTCTCGACGATTCGTCACATCGTTCGACAGCGGATAGTGGCACACGCTGACAATACGCATATTGTCGGGAGTTGCCGTCATGACCGAATCCACCCAGCGCAGATCCTCGCGGCGCACGGTGCCGTCGGCCATCTTCATGAACGGGCCTGCCTGATACCCGACGAATCTGTATTCGCCTGCGTCGACGAATGTGCGGCTGTCGTGTCCCCACAATCGCTCGAACTCCGTGCAGGCACTCTCCGACCATGTCGTCTCGTGGTTTCCTGCCACGACGAGCTGCGGTGCCGTCAGGCGTGAGAGTTTACGATGTATGTTGCACAACTCGTCGCAACTGCCCATGTTGGTCATGTCGCCTCCGACGACTACGAGGTCATAACCGCCGGCATTGATCTCCTCTATGAGAGGATCGATTATCGAATCGTTGTCGTTGCCCGGCGTTATGTGCAGATCGGTTATGAAAGCCACCTCTATGCTGCGGCCGCTGCGTTTGCGGCCGCTGTGCCGGTGCGAGGCTGTTGCGGCAGTTATTGTCGAGCCGAGTATGAGCAGCAGTACGGCTGTTATTATGCGACGCATAGCCTATTTCACTCTTATCAGATTGATTCCGTCGCGCAGCGGTATGATGATGTTCTCGACGCGCGGGTCGTTTAGCACCTTGTCGTTGAACTCGACTATGGCTTGTGTATGCCGGTCGTTGTGAGTCGTCGGATCGGTCACTTTGCCATACCATAATATGTTGTCGGCAAGCATGTAAGAGCCGCTCCCGACATATCCTCCGTCGAGCAGCATGTCGTAATAGGCCGGATATTCGCGCTTGTCGCCGTCGATGAATACCAGATCGTAAAGGTTGCCGAGCCGTGGTACGATGTCCAGAGCCGATCCAATGTGCAGTCTGATCCGGTCGGCATAGGCCGAGCGGTCGAAAAACGACTGCGCCAGATCCTGCAATTCGTCGTCGACCTCGCATGTGTCGATCACACAGCCAGAGTCGAGACCTGCGGCCATCGATAGTGCCGAGTAACCGGTGAAGGTGCCGATTTCGAGTATGCGCCGAGGGCGCAGCATGCGTACTATCATCTCCAACAGCTTGCCTTGCACGTGGCCGGAGATCATGCGCGGATTGAGTACGCGCAGATATGTTTCACGCTCCAATTCGTGCATCAGTGCCGTTTCTGGCGTCGAGTGTTCGAGTACGTATCGTTCCAAAGGTTCCATATGGGGTCGTGTAGTCTGTGTGCAATTATTTATATATAAGTTGCGAGGTGTTGGCAAATACCTCTTGTGCCACATCGGTGATCTGCGATGCGGTCAGTGCCATTACTTTGTCGTAGGCTTGTTCGAGTGTATCTATGTCGTTGTGTATAAGGTAGCTCTTGCCCGCACCGAGCATGTAGCCCTCGTTGCTTTCCATCGAGATCGACATCTGGGCTATGAACTGTTTCTTTGCCGTTGACAGTGCGCGTGCCGACAGCGGTGTCGTGCGCAGACGCTCCATCTGTTTGTGGATAAGGTCTATGCACTGATCGGCGTTGCAGTGGTCGGAACTGAAATATATGGCCACCAAACCGTCGTCCGTATAGGGCGTATAGCTCGCTTCGATGTTGTACGACAGACCATGCTTCTCGCGCAGAGTGATGTTAAGCAGCGAGTTGGCCGACGGACCGCCGAGTATGTTGGTCAGGAGTGCCAGTGGCAAGCGCCGACGGTCGGATATGCCGTAGCCGCGGTTGCCTATGATGCAGTGGGTTTGGTGGGTATGGCGTGATTGAGCCATCTCGAACGGAACGTATTCGGCGGCACGAACACGTGCAAACGATCGTTGTGTCGGCGCAGCATCGGCCAGGTATTTCATGGCGGCCTGCTGTGCCGTACGCACCGAGAAGTTGCCTATCGACGAGAATACCATCTGATCCGTAGTGTGGGTGCGGCCGATGAAATCCGCTATCTGCTGCGTCGAGTAGCGGTTGAGTGCCGCTTTGGTTCCGAGAATGTTGTGCCCGAGTTCCGAGTCGCGGAATATCATATCCTCGAAGCAGTCGTAGATAAGTTCCGAGGGCGAATCCTTGTATGTATTGATCTCGTCGGCTATCACTTCGCGCTCTTTGGCCAGCTCGCGTTCGGGAAACGTCGAATGAAACGCTATGTCGGCGATCAGTTCGACGGCTTTCGAAAAGTCGGAGCGCAAGGTGGTTGCATGCAGGGTCGTATCCTCCTTGGTGGTGTAGGCGTTGAGCTCGCCGCCGAGGTTTTCCAGCCGGCAGTTGACCTGATATGCGCGGCGATGCGCGGTTCCTTTGAAAAAGGCGTGTTCGGTGAAGTGGGCTATACCCCACTCCGACCGCTTTTCGTCGCGGCTTCCGGCGTTGATTACAAGGGCGCAATGCGCCACGTTGCTTCGCACCTGACGATGAATGCCGCGTATGCCGTTGTCAAGAACGTATGTCTCAAACTCTCTCTTCATCGTGTTGTCGTAAAAATCTGCCTGTGTGGCTCTGCTGACAGCGCATTATGTCGTCGGGCGTGCCCTCGGCCACCAGATTGCCTCCGCCGTCGCCCGCTTCCGGTCCCAGGTCGATTATCCAGTCGGCACACTTTATCACCTCCATATTGTGTTCGACGATGACTATGGTGTGGCCTTTTGCAATCAGTGCGTCGAATGCGGCCAGCAGTTTGTGTATGTCGTGGAAGTGCAGACCGGTGGTCGGCTCGTCGAATATGAACATGATGTGTTCCTGCGAATTCTCCTTCGATAGGAACGAAGCGAGTTTCACGCGCTGCGATTCGCCGCCCGAGAGTGTCGACGACGACTGTCCGAGCTTCACATATCCCAATCCCACCTGCTGCAAGGGTCTGAGCCGGTCGACTATGCGCCGGCACGTAGTGTTGGCCGTGCCTTCTGCGAAGAATGCCACAGCTTCGTCGACTGTCATTTCCAGCATGTCGTAGATCGAGCGGTCGCGATACCTTACCTCCAATATCTCCTGTTTGAATCGTTTGCCGCCGCAGGCCTCGCATGTAAGCTCCACGTCGGCCATGAACTGCATGCCGACCTTGATTACGCCTTCGCCCTGACACTCCTCGCATCGTCCGCCCGGCATGTTGAACGAGAACTGTGCAGCCGTCATGCCCGTGTGGCGCGCATATGGCTGGTCGGCCATCAGCTTGCGTATTTCGTCGTAGGCTTTCAGATAGGTCACCGGATTGGAACGTGTCGATTTGCCTATCGGAGTCTGCGACACCATCTCCACATTGTTCAGCAGCCGCCAGTCGCCCTCTATTGCGTCGTGGTCGCCCGGAGCTATTCCCGTATCGCTCAACATGCGTTTCAGTGCCGGGTAGAGTATGCTCATTGCCAGTGACGATTTGCCTGAGCCGCTGACGCCCGTGATGCAGGTCATCACTCCCAGCGGTATGCGAACGTCGATGTTTTTCAGATTGTTCTCTCTTGCACCCCGCACCGTGACGGCGTTCGACCAGCCGCGTGCTATCTGCCGGGGAGATATCTGCTTGCGTCCGGTGAGATAGTCGGCTGTGAGCGAGGTGTCGGTCGGGGCGGCGAGCAATTGCGGCAGCGTTCCGCCGAAGACTACCCTGCCGCCATGTTCTCCCGCTTCGGGGCCTATGTCTACTATGTAGTCCGCCGCACGTATGATCTCCTCCTCGTGCTCGACGACAATGACCGTATTGCCCAGATCGCGCAACTGATGCAAGACCTTTATGAGTCTGTCCGTATCGCGCGGGTGCAGGCCGATGCTCGGCTCGTCGAGTATGTAGAGCGAGCCTACGAGATTGCTGCCCAGCGAGGTGGAGAGATTGATACGCTGCGACTCGCCGCCCGACAGTGTCGACGACAGGCGGTCGAGCGTAAGATAGCCCAGTCCCACGTCCGACAGATAGCCCAGACGGTTGCGTATCTCGGTCATTACGCGCGCTGCGGTCTTTGTGTCGTGTTCGTCGAGTTGCAGCTTGTCGAAGAACTCTGCCAGAGCATCGACGTTCATCGACGTCAGCTCGGCTATGTTGCGGCCGCCTACCTTGACGTACAGCGCCTCGGGGCGCAGACGCGTGCCGCCGCAGTCGGGGCAGAGCGTCTTGCCCGTATAACGGGCTTTCATCACGCGGAACTGTATCTTGCGCCGCTCGCGGTCGATATAGTCGAAAAAGTCGTTGAGACCGTGGAAATATTCGTTGCCGCGCCATAGCGTCATGCGCTGCTCCTGCGTGAGTGCGTAGTATGGCGTGTGTATCGGGAAATCGAATTTCGAAGCGTTGAGGATCAGCTGCTCTCGCCAGCGTCCCATTGTCGCTCCGTTCCAGCAGGCTATGGCACCCTCGTATATGGTTTTCGATTTGTTGGGTATCACCAGATCCTCGTCGATGCCTATTATCTTGCCATAACCCTCGCAGCGGGGACACGCTCCCAGCGGATTGTTGAAACTGAACAGGTGCTCGGTCGGCGGCTCGAACCTGATGCCGTCCGACTCGAAGCGCGACGAGAACATCTCCGTGTGGTCTGTCACTATGGCTGCCACACCGTCGCCGTAGCTCAGTGCGCGGGCAATGGAGTCGCGCAGACGAGTCTGCATGTCGTCACTCGGCTCGACGCGTGCGCGGTCGATTACCACGAGTATTTTTTCTGCATCGGTATCGGTGCCGATCGTCGGCATGAACTCCTCCATGAGCATCGTCTGTCCGTCGTACATGATGCGCAATATGCCGTCGCCCATCAGTTGCAGCAGTTTGTCTATTATGCTCTGTTGCGTCGACAACACCAGTGGCGCGGCTATCACAACGCGTGCGCCTGCGCCGGCCGAGTTGACGTAATCGGCTATGTCGTCGACGCTGTGACACTTGACCTCTGCTCCCGATATTGGCGAGTAGGTGCGTCCTATGCGTGCGAACAACAGTTTCAGATAGTCGTATATCTCGGTCGACGTACCTACTGTCGAGCGCGGATTGCGTGTCGAGACCTTCTGCTCTATGGCTATGGCCGGTGCTATGCCCTCGATCAGATCGACATCAGGTTTGCTGATGCGTCCGAGAAACTGGCGCGCGTATGCCGACAGACTCTCCACGTAGCGTCGCTGTCCCTCTGCGAATATGGTGTCGAAAGCCAGCGTCGATTTGCCCGATCCCGACAGACCGGTAACCACCGTGAGGGTGTTGTGCGGTATCGTGAGATCGATGTTTTTCAGGTTGTGGACGCGTGCGCCCTTGATATATATGGCGTTATCGTGTTTTGACATGGTGTCTGCATTATTCGTTTATCGGTTCGACGGCCGCCCCCTCGACTTTCGAGAGACGGGCGATCAGTTCGTCGGCTTGCGACGAGCGTATGGCCAGTCGCATGGTGCATAGATTGTCGAATCGCTGCTCCGCTATCCGCGGCTGCATATCCTTTACTATGCGCATGATATCGTTCATCGACACGTAGGAGAAAGCCACTTCGACCGTGATGTCTACCGTCCTGCTGACGATTTTGCTTTGGGCTATTACCGCGGCGGCCGACTCCTTGTACGCCTGTATCAGTCCGGGTACTCCCAACTTCGTGCCGCCGAAATAGCGAACTACCACTATCAGACAGTCGGTCAGTTCGTTCGACAGCAGCTGTCCGAGTATGGGGCGTCCGGCAGTCGATGAGGGCTCGCCGTCGTCGTTTGCCCGGAACAGTGCTCCGTCGTGTCCGAGACGATAGGCATAGCAATGGTGCGTAGCGTCGTAATAGCGTTTGCGCAGAGCGTCGAGCAACTGACGTATCTGCTCCTCCGAAGTGACGTGATAGGCATATGCCAGAAACTTGCTGCTCAGCTGCTTGTATATGGCTTCGGCCTCTCCATCGATGGTCAGGTAACTGTCGTTGACGCTCTCCACTGTCTTTGTATTATATGATCGATTCGAACATGCGCTTCCAGCGTATGCGCTTGAACAGGCTCTTGGGATTCTGTGGATCCTGCGGCTCTATCGAGAGCCATACATACGATGCCTTGCCTACTATGTGATCCTCCGGTACGAATCCGAAGTAGCGCGAGTCGGCCGAGTAGTGACGGTTGTCGCCCATCATGAAGTAGTAGTTCATGGCAAACGTGTAGCTGTCGCTCTCCACTCCGTCGATCGATATGCTCTGGCCGTCGACCTCTAATGAGTGACCCTCGTAAACCTCGATGATGCGGCGGTAGAGCGGCAGGTTGTCGGTCGTAAGGGCTATCGTGGCACCGGCCTGGGGTATCCACAAACCCTCCTCGCCGCCGAAATCGTCGGTAGTCCACGGATATTGTGCGGCGTGGGGGAATGTCTCCTGATATTGCAATTTGCGCTCGATCGAGGTGTACTCCTTGCCGGCCTCCGCCAGTTGGCAATCTTCGATTGTGCACTGTTGCGGACGCGTCGAGTTGACCGGATAGACCAAGTAGTCGTACTGTTTGTGCGGGATTTCGGCCTGCGGTTTCGAGTCGATCGTCACGTCGCCGCGTATTATGCGCAACGTATCGCCAGGCAGAGCCACGCAACGCTTGATATAGTTCTCTTTCTTGTCGACCGGACGCGCCACCACCGTGAAACGGTCGGCGATGTATTGACGGGCTATCTTGGTGTAATCGGCATTGCGGCGCGTGATGCCCTGCACCCGATCGTATTGCTCCATCTCTGCGGCCGTTTCGCGCAGTATGTCGTAATAGCTCGATGCCGCGAGTTCGAGAATCACGGTGTCGCCTTCGGGGAAGTTGAACACTACCACATCGTTGCGCTCGATATCGCGCATGCCGGCCAGACGGCGATACGGCCGCTGCCAGCAACGGCTGAACGACGGTTTCGTCTCCGACATAGGCATTGTGTTGTGTACGAACGGAAACTCTATCGGAGTCATGGGCATTTGCGGACCGTAGGTCACCTTTGATACGGCAATGTAGTCGCCGGGCAGCAGCGTGCCCTCCATCGAGCCGGTCGGTATGACATACATTTGAAACAGGAACTTGTGTATGAGCGATGCCACTATAACGGCGAATACTATGGCGTGCACCCATTCGTAGAGCTTGCGGTAGAGCGTGTTCTGTCCTTTCAGTTCATACCACAGCGCATATGCGAAGAACGGCAGCAGCGTAAGCAGGTACGGCGTGGTCCAGCGCGATATGAGCATGTGAGCCAGTGTGCCGAATACTATGGCGAAGATGGCGGCGCACCATACGGCATAGATTATGCGCCATGTCCTGCTGCGCTCGCAGGCGCGTCGGTTCCATTCGCGTATGCGGCGCGAGATGAAGTAGTCGTAGATCAATGCTTCGCCCACGATAAGCCACCAGCACTCCGTCCATATGACGAAAAGAATGAATATTGCCGAGGTCAGCGCAAACAAAAGCCAGCGGTTCGACAGAACCGATCCCATGCGCTTGAAAAAATTGCTTATGCTATTGTTCATTTCAATATGTTATTTCAGTAAATCGTCCATTGTATACACACCCGTACGTCCGCACACGAATTCGGCTGCAATAACCGCGCCCATGGCCAGCGTGCGGCGATTGGTGATCGAATGCCGCAGTTGCAGTTCGTCGTCTTCGGAGCGATAGGTGACGGTGTGTATGCCGGGTATCATGCCCTCTCTGTACGACGTGATCTCCAAAAGCGATTTGTCGTCGGTGGCCGAATTGATCCATGCCCGTTTGCTGTCGGAGCGTGCGATTATGTCGTCGGCCAGCGTGATGGCCGTGCCGCTCGGAGAGTCTTTCTTCTCGGTGTGGTGGGTCTCCTCTATGCACACGTCGTACTCCTCGTGGCCGCGCATCAGTTCGGCGAGCCGGCGGTTCAGGCGGAACATGATGTTGACTCCGAGCGAAAAATTAGATGCGTAGAACAGCGCGCCGCCATTGTTGCGGCACAACTCCTCCAAATCTGCAAGGCGGTCGGTCCAGCCCGTGGTGCCGCTCACGACCGGTGTGCGTGAGGCTATACATGTTCTGATATTGTCGTAGGCCGTTGAGGGTGTCGAGAACTCCAATGCCACGTCTACGTCGGCCAGATGTCCGGCATCGAGTTCGTGGGCATTCTCCTTGTCGACGATCAATCTTACCTCATGACCGCGGTCGAGCAGTATGCGCTCGATCTCGCGTCCCATTTTTCCATAACCTATTATCGCTGCTTTCATATCTTCAAATTCTTGCACCGTTTTCCGGCTCCGGCATATCCATGGCCATGACGAGGCTATATGCTGTTTGCGGCCTGTCGAAAAGGTGCCGTTTTTGGGGACGTAAAGATAACGAAAATAATTGTAAAATCGTATACTCTGTCCTCGATTTGCATTGTCGGTACGCTTTTGAAATCCCTGTCGTTAGGTATATCGTCAATACTCCCGCGCGCCGAATATGGCTGTGCCTATGCGTACGGCGGTCGATCCGTATTCGACGGCCAGCGGCCAGTCGTCCGACATGCCGAGCGAGAGGGTGTCGAAATCGCTTCCCAGCAATGGCTTGAATTCGTTGAACAGCTCCTGCACGCGGCTGAAATCGCGGCGTATGATTCGCTCGTCGTCGGTGTTGGTGGCTATCGACATCAGACCGCGGACGCGTATGCCCGTCTTGCCAGATAGAGTCCCTGCGGCAATGTAGGCGCGCAGTTCGTCGATGTCCCAGCCCGATTTGGTCTGTTCGTCGGCCACATGCACCTCCAACAATATGTCGATGCAGCGGCCGCAGCGAAGTGCCTGACGGTCGATTTCGTCGATCAGACGCTCCGAGTCGACCGAGTCGATGCGGGCTGCGAAAGGCGCTATCAGCTTCACCTTGTTGGTCTGCAAGTGCCCTATCATATGCCATTGTATGTCTTCGGGCAGTTCAGCATGCTTGGCCGCCATCTCCTGCGGACGGCTCTCGCCGAATATGCGCTGTCCGGCACGATAGGCCTCCATGAGACGTTCGGCAGGGTGGAATTTCGATACGGCCACGAGCGTGACGCCGTCGGGCAGTGTCGCACGCAGCTCGTTGAGACGTGTTGCTATACTCATTGTAAAATCCGTTATCCGACGACAAATGTACGAATTTCGTCGCTCGAAGCCAAAATTAGGAAATTATTTTCTATCTTTGACTGAGAAGAAACTGTAAATATTGAAATAAAAACCTTATGAAACGATTATCGATCACACTCTCGGCTGCGGCGATGCTCCTGGCAAGTATCTCGCCGGCAAGCGCATGCACCAATTTTATCGTCACGCGCGGCGCATCGACCGACAATTCGGTGCTGGTGAGCTATGCCGCCGATTCCCACCAGCTCTACGGCTGTCTGTATCACTATATGCCCTCGCGCAAGGCTCTTGCACAGATGCCCGTCTACGAGTGGGATACCGGCCGCTATATAGGCGACATACCGCAGGCTGCCATGACATACTCCACGGTGGGCAACATGAACGAGCATTCGCTCATAATCACCGAGACCACATTCGGCGGCCGTCACGAATTGGAGGATCCCGATGGCGGCATCGATTACGGATCGCTCATCTACATTACCTTGCAGCGGGCACGCACGGCGCGCGAGGCCATTTCGACGATCGTATCGCTGGCCGACACCTACGGCTACTGTTCGAGCGGCGAGTCGTTCTCGATAGCCGATGCCGATGAGGCGTGGATCATGGAGCTTATCGGTCGCGGCAAGCATGGCAAGGGCATGGTGTGGGTTGCACGACGCATACCCGACGGCTATGTTTCGGCACATGCCAATCAGGCGCGTATAACCACTTTCCCCAAAGATGATCCGGAGAATTGTCTTTATGCGGCCGATGTAGTCGAATTGGCGCGAAAGATGGGATACTATGATGGCTCGGACGATGATTTCAGTTTTGCCGACGCATATGCTCCGCTCGATTTCGGTGCCATGCGCGGCTGCGAGGCTCGTGTGTGGAGTTTCTTCCGAACCGTAGCCGACGACATGGACCGATATGTCGACTACGCGATGGGACATAACAAGGAGAATCGCATGCCTTTGTGGGTAAAGCCTCGCGAGAAGGTCTCGCCCAAAGTGGTGTTCGATGCCATGCGCGATCACTACGAGGGTACTCCCATCGACATGACGACCGATCTTGGTGCCGGTGGCCACGCGCTGCCCTACCGCTGGCGTCCGATGTACTTTGAGGTTGACGGCAAGCAGTATTGCAATGAGCGTGCTACGGCTACGCAGCAGACCGGATTCTGGCTCGTGGGTCAGGCGCGCAAGGGCAAGACGGGCATACTGTGGTTCGGTGTCGACGATGCTGCCACCTCTTGCCTCACGCCCATCTATTGCAATACGACGGCTGTTCCGGAGTGCATGTCGGAGGATAACGGTACGATGCTCGAATATTCGCCCACATCGGCCTTCTGGCTCTTCAACCGCGTGGCCAACTTCGCATATCTGCGTTACGATGCCATTGCTGCCGATGTCCGCAAGGTCGTCGACGAGTGGGAGAACGAGAAACTCCGCGAGGTGGAGCGTATCGATGCCGCAGTGGCTGCCATGAATCCGCGCAAGGCTCGCAAGTATCTGACCGAGTACAGCTGCTCGACGGCGCAGAGTCTGTTCGAGCGCTGGACGGCACTCGACCGCTACCTGCTCATAAAGTATATCGACGGTAATGTCAAGGGCGAAGATGCCGACGGATTTATCGACAATGGCAACGGTCGCGGCATACCCGGCAAGATCGAGTGGCCTGGCTACAACGAGAAGTGGCTTCGCGCCGTGGCTGCCGACAATGGCGAGGTGCTGCGCGTGGTAGAGTGATCTTAATACCGACAACCTTTAATTTCAACATATAATATTTGCGATGAAATACGACATTATAATCATAGGCAGCGGTCCCGGCGGATATGTGGCTGCCATACGTGCCTCTCAGCTCGGTCGCCGGGTGGCAGTCGTCGAACGTGCCGAGATAGGCGGTGTGTGTCTCAACTGGGGCTGCATACCTACCAAGGCATTGGTGCGCAGCGCGCAGGTGTATGCCGATTGCAAGGCTGCGGCCGGATTCGGTGTGGCCATCGACGGTGAGGTGCGTGTCGACTGGCCGAAGGCCGTGCAGCGTGAACGCACGGTTGCCGAGACCATGAACAAGGGCGTCCAGTTCCTTTTCAAGAAGAATAACATCGATGTTATCGCCGGTCACGGACGTCTCGTCGCACCGCGCACTGTCGAGGTGGAGGGTGTGAGCTACGAAGCCGATGCCGTGATTCTCGCTACGGGAGCCCGTCCGCGCGAGATGGCTTTCATGCCGATAGACGGCAAGCGGGTCATATCGTCGCGCGAGGCTCTGACGCTCGATACCCTGCCCGAAACCATGATCGTGGTCGGATCGGGTGCCATAGGCAGTGAATTCGCCTATATCTTCTCAACGCTTGGAGTGAAGGTGACCATAGTCGAGTATATGCCTCAGATCATGCCGCTCGAAGACGAGGAGACGGCCAAGGCCATGGAGCGTGCATTCCGCAAGCTGCGTGCTGTGGTTATGACCTCGACGAGTGTCAAGCAGGTCGAGGTTAAGGAGAGTGGCTGCGAAGTGCTCGTCGAGGGCAAAAAGGGCGAGCAGACGCTTACGGCCGATGTCGTGCTGTCGGCTGTCGGCATCAAGTCCAATATAGAGAATATAGGTCTGGAAGAGTTGGGCGTTAAGGTCGAGCGCGACAAGATCGTGGTCGACGAGCACTACCGCACTTCGGTCGATGGCCTTTATGCCATAGGCGATATCATCGCTACGCCGGCACTGGCGCATGTAGCTTCGGCCGAGGCCATACACTGCGTCGAGCATATTTGCGCACAGTCGCCCGAGCCGATCGACTACACCACCATACCTTCGTGCGTGTTCACTTCGCCTGAGGTGGCATCGGTGGGACTTACCGAGCAGCAGGCGCGCGACAAGGGTATAGAGTACAAGGTCGGCCGCTTCCCGTATACGGCGTCGGGCAAGGCCACGGCCGCCGGTGAGCGCGATGGCTTCGTCAAGTTGATCTTCGACGCCGACGATCGTCTTATCGGAGCCCATCTGGTCGGCCACAACGTTACTGAGATGATTGCCGAGCCTACACTGGCCAAGCGTCTCGGAGTCACGGCCGAGACTTTGGCTCGCACGATACATGCGCACCCCTCGATGAACGAGGCTACGATGGAGGCCGCCGAGGCTGCCATGGGTGCGGCCATACATTTGTAAGACCGCTGCTAAGTATTGGAGATGCGCTATTTTCTGGAACTGCAATACGATGGAGGGGCATACTGCGGCTGGCAACGTCAGTCCAATGCCCCCTCCGTTCAGCAAGCCGTCGAGCAGGCGCTGTCGACTCTGCTGCGCACGCCGACGGAAATCACCGGTGCGGGACGTACCGATACGGGAGTCAATGCGTCGTATTATGTGGCTCACTTCGACACGCCGAATGCTGTGGCCGACGAGCGGCAGATGCTGTATAAGCTCAATCTGATTCTGCCTCACGATATCGCCATATTGTCACTGACGCGTGTGCCCGACCATGCTCATGCCCGATTCGATGCCGTCGAACGCGAATATACCTATTTCATACGCAGCAGCAAGTCGCCTTTTCATCGCAGTCGTGCGTGGCAATACTACGTGCCGGTCGACATCGATGCCATGAATCGTGCGGCCGAGTCGCTGCTCTGTTACGACGATTTCACATCGTTCGCAAAACTCAACTCCAACAACAAGACCAACATATGCCGTGTTTCGCACGCCGTATGGCAGCGCGACGACGAGGAGTCGATGCACTTTACGATTCGTGCCGATAGGTTTCTGCGCAATATGGTGCGTGCTATCGTAGGGACGCTGGTCGATGTCGGTCGCGGCCGTTACACGCCCGAAGAGTTCGAAGATATATTGCATTCCCGCGATTTGTCGCGGTCGAGTGCCGGTGCACCGGCTCAGGGATTGTTTCTGAGCGATGTGCGTTATCCCGACGATGTGTTCGCGGGAGTGAACAGAAAAATGCCGCCCTTTTAGGAGCGGCATTTTTTATGTCGGTTCATCTTAACGGTCAGCTTACGCGCAGGCGTTTGCCGAGTTGCAGAATTGTGGTCTCCTTTATGCCGTTGAGCTGGCACAGACGCTTGACCGTGGTGTGATACTTTCGGGCTATGGCTCCGAGCGTATCGCCTTTGCGTATGGTGTGGTATTGTACCGCTGCGGCAGCCTTGCGCTCCGCCTCGTCCTGCTTCTCGTTTGCCTCTTCATCGTCGAAATTCTGGTCGAATTTGGAGTATATGCTGAAATGGCGACGCTTCAAAAGAAGCTCCTCGCGACGCAATATTCCGGTCTCGAAGTCTATTACGCGTTCGGGGTCGAACGACTGTCCTTTGTATCTCACCTCGAAATGCAGGTGAGGTCCCGATGATCGGCCGGTGTTGCCGCCCTTGCCTATCTGCTGACCTGCCACGACCCAGTCGCCCGGCTCGACCATGCGCTCCGACAGGTGCCCGTAGAATGTTTCCAGACCGTTGTTGTGACGAATGATTATAAGGTTGCCGTATCCGCCGTTGTTGTAGCCCGAAAAACGCACCTGGCCGTCGAATGTGGCATATATCGGATCGCCTATTTTCAGTGGCATGTCGGTGCCTTGGTGCTGACGTCCGCGGCGCAGTCCGTAGCGCGAGCTGATGCGGCCTTTGTATGGGTAGTGATAGCTTTTGAGCGAGTCGACGAGCGATATTACCGTAGATTCGGGCAGTGACGACAACTCCACGTCGTTGTAGGCGTGTACGGATTTCGTTACCCAGTGGTCGGTGAATACAGTGGTGTCCTGCACGTAATCTTTCGAGAGAACATATCGCCACGTGTTGTCGTTGAAAAGCACTATCTGCAAAGCGGTGTTTCCGGTCGGCAGAGTGTCTATCGGCTCGACCTGCCCGAGTGTATGTACCGGATTTACCGGTGTCTTGCGGCGTATGAGTGCCGCGCTGTCGACCTGGGATTCCGGGCTGACGATCGAGTCGGCTGCCTCTTGCGGCGAGTCGACGCTCTGTTGTGCCCATGCTCCCTGAAATATAAGCATCGACAGAACTGCTGTTATGTGTATCTTTATATTCATGACTGTTTTATTGTTGTCGGTCCTGCTGCTCCAATAGCGAAGCGGCGCACTCCAATGCTTGGTAAAACTCTTCGCCGAAGCGTCTGATGATAGGCTCGCGCAGCGATTTGTAAACGGGTATGTTCAGACTCTTTCCGCACTCGCATGCTGTCCGGCATACGTCCCAACGGTGATAGTTCAGACCGATGGAGCCGTTGGAAAAGCGCATCAGACGTATGGGATAGAGATGGCACGATATGGGTTTGATGAACGATGTCCGCCCTTCGCGGTAGGCGCGTTCGATGGCGCAGTATGTTACGCCGTTTTCGTTGAACGAGTAGGCGCACTCGGCATCGTTGACAAGCGGTGTCGTGTAGTCTCCCTCCTCATCTACGACCATGAATCCCTGTCGCTCCACGGCTTCCCGTCCGGCATCGGTCATGTAGGGCGCGTAGTTCTCCCACTCCTCTTCGAGCGTATCCACCTCGTCTATGTCGAGCGGTGCGCCGGCATTGCCCTCGACGCAGCATATCCCCTTGCAGCGCGATATGTCGCACGCGAATCGCTCGCGCAGAATGTCGAGGCTTACTATTTTGTCGTCTATTTCGATCATCGTTCTAAGGATTGTATATGTCGGTGTAGCGGAATGCGAGGATCTCCTCTGCCATTTCGATGAACTGCTTGGCTTCGCCGCATTGCGGATCGAGCTTCAATGCCCGGTTGAAATCGTTGATGGCATTACCCCACTCGTTGTGCTGAAAGTAGCATTTGCCGCGCTCGACATATAACTCCGCTCTGTCGGGCTGCTGCTCGATGAGAGATGTGTAGCGGACTATGCGGCCGGCCGGAGTCCAAAGCTGTTTGCGGCGTATGTACCCGGCAACGCGCTCCCCTACCATCGGTGTTACGTCCTGGCCGCGCTCGGCTGCCTGCCGAACGTCGGTCGACGAGAAATCGACGAGCGGAGCATCTTCGAGCAGATGTACCCGGTCGCGGAACTTCTCCACCTCGGCACCGCGTCGCGGATATACGTATATGGGATATTCGGACAATATGCGCTCGTAATCGCGCCACTCGTCCAGTCGTGCCGTGTTGTCGCTGCCGATCATTAGCGCGAACTCCATCTCCGCTCCGAAATTTTCGGTCAGATAGTCGAGCGTACGGATCGTATACGACGGCTTTTCGAGCATGAACTCAATGGCCGAAGGTCTGATCTTTTCGGGGTAGCGCGAATCGGCGCACGCCATCTCGGCCATCTCGAAACGATCCATCTCCGGAGTCTGCAATGTGGCAGCCTTGAACGGGTTTTGCGGCGAAACGATCATCGCCACTTCGTCGCACAGATCTTTATCTATGACATATTCGGCCAATGCCATGTGGCCTTTGTGTATCGGATCGAACGATCCGAAGTAGAGCATCATTCGCTTCTTCATGGTTGCGCTACTTCAAAAAATCATCGATTATGCGGCGTGTCTCCGCAACGGCCTCTTCGAGGTTGTCGTTTATGACGATGTGGTCGAACTCTCCCGATTTTGATATCTCGAACTCGGCTTTGGCCACACGCTTGGCAATGACCTCTGCGCTGTCGGTGGCACGTCCTATGAGCCGGCGTTCCAGCTCCTCGACCGATGGCGGCATGATGAAGATCGAGCAGGCGTCGTCGCCGAATATTCGTTTGAGATTGATTCCTCCCATCACGTCGACGTCGAACACGATGACATTGCCCTTGCTCCATATGCGCTCCGTCTCGCTGCGCAGCGTGCCGTAGCAGGTGCCGGCATATACCTCCTCCCACTCCACGAAGCTGTCCTGCTCGACAAAACGACGGAACTCGTCGCCGGAGAGAAAGTAGTAGTCCACGCCGTTCTGCTCCTTGCCGCGAGGTGCGCGCGAGGTGGCTGATATCGAGAACTCGAATTGCGGAAATATTTTGAGCAGTTCACGTACGATCGTGGTCTTGCCCGAACCGCTCGGTGCCGAAAAGATTACGAGTTTGCCCATGACGCTACAAGATATTAAGTACCTGCTCCTTGATCTTTTCCAGCTCGTCTTTCATCTTCACTACGAGAATCTGCATCATCGATTCGTTGGCCTTCGAGCCGAGCGTGTTTATCTCGCGTCCCATCTCCTGCGCGATGAATCCGAGCTTGCGGCCTACACCCTCCTCCGAAGCTGCCACTTCGCGGAAATACCGGCAATGGTTGGACAATCGCACCTTCTCCTCTGTGATGTCGAGCTTCTCGATGTAGAATATCATCTCCTGCTCCAAACGGTTGTTGTCGACCTCTACCGGCAGCTTGGCGAGGTTCTCGCGTATGCGGTTCTTGATGTTCTCGCTGCGCGCCTGCTCATAGGGGGTGACCTCCTCTTTGTAGTGCTCGATCTTGTCGACGCGTTCGAGCAGATCTTTGATAAGTATCTCGCCCTCCTGACGGCGGAATGCGTCGATGCTGGCCAGTGCATCGTCGACGGCTGCGGTCAGAGCCTTTGTCTCCTCTTCGGATATGGTCTCCGTATCTACCGAGATTACGCCCGGCATGCGCAGCACCGACGGAACTATTGCGTCGTAATCGGCATCTATGCCTGAATAGCTCAGCGCATCGAGAGTCTGTTGAAGATAGGCCTTGAACATCTCGCGGTCGATTCGGCCGGTGCTCTCGGCGGCCGCACTCTCTACGTTGATCGATATGTCGACCTTGCCGCGCTGCATGGCGCGCTGTACGGCCGAGCGTATTTCGTATTCCATCTGGCGATATGCCGACGGCATACGTACCGACAGATCGAGCTGTTTTGAGTTGAGCGAACGGATCTCGACCGTTATTTTTTTGTTCGGCAGCGATGCTTCTCCGCGGCCGAACCCTGTCATGGATTTTATCATAGTCGAACTTGTTTCTTAATAATAGGTGCAAATATACGAATAAGTGAGGGCAATGCCAAATTTATTTGAGCATTGCCGAGCGAGAGTATATTGGGCGAAGCCAAATATACGAATAAACGGGTTCGATGCCAAATTTATTTGAGCATTGCCGAGCGGGAGTATATTGGGCGAAGCCAAATATACGAATAAACGGGTTAGAAGCCAAATTTATTTGAGCATTGCCGAGCGGGATCGTATCGCGTGGTGTCGGATATGAAAAAATATATGAGTGCCGAATGCCGATTGAAAGGAAATGCGGGATCGTATCTAACAGTTTGTTGTCAATATGTGGAAAATCATAATAATTTATTACTTTGAATAAATATTTTTCGAAAATATATCTTTTTTGACGAAATTCTATTATCTTTGTGTAACTGTGAAAACATACAGAACATATAAACTCTAAAACTATATCGATTATGAAAAAACACAACTTCAATGCGGGACCCTCGATTCTTCCCGACGTTGTTATCGAGAATGCCGCAAAGGCTATCGTAGATTTCAAAGGCACAGGTCTGTCGCTGTTGTCTGTATCTCACCGTACTCCCGAATTCGAGAGCGTCGTTAACGAGGCTCAGGCATTAATGCGCGAGCTGATGGGTATTCCGGATAACTACAAGATCTTCTTCGTGGGCGGCGGTGCCAGCACTCAGTTCTTCCATATTCCTGCCAATTTCCTCGGCAAGAAGGCCGGTTATGTCAATACGGGCGTATGGTCGAAGAAGGCTATCAAGGAGGCCAAGCATTACGGCCAGGTGGAGGTGTTGGCCACTTCCGAAGACAAAAATTTCTCGTATATCCCTAAGGGATATGCCATTCCCGAGGATCTCGATTACCTCTATATCTGCTGCAACAATACGATCTACGGTACCGAGTATCACGAGGATATCACCTCGCCCGTGCCTCTGATCGCCGACATGTCGTCGGATATAATGTCGCGTCCGGTAGACGTATCGAAGTATGCCATCATCTATGGCGGTGCCCAGAAGAACCTCTCTTGCGCCGGCGTTACGTTTGTCATTATTCGCGATGACATGTTGCAGAAGGTTGTTCGCGATCTGCCGTCGATGATTAATGTCAACACTCATGTCGACAACAACTCGATGTTCAATACGCCTCCCGTATTCCCGATATTCGTGCTCAACGAGACGTTGAAGTGGTTGAAGTCTATCGGCGGCGTTGAGGAGATCTATCGTCGCAACAAGGAGAAAGCTGAGCTGCTTTATGCGGAGATCGATCGCAACCCGCTGTTCCGCGGCACGGTAGAGAAGGAGGATCGTTCGCTTATGAACATCTGCTTCATCATGGCCGAGGGCAAGGAGGATCTGGCAGCCGAGTTCATGGCGTTTGCCAAGGAGCGCGGTATGGTCGGCATCAAGGGTCACCGTCTGGTCGGCGGCTTCCGTGCATCGTGCTACAACGCACTGCCCAAGGAGAGCGTCGAGGCTTTGGTTGCCTGTATGCAGGAGTTCGAGCAGTTGCACAAGTAATCGTGGTCGATGTCTGCGATGATCGTTCCGCTGATGCGGGATAAAGAGATTGATAAAACGATTAATTTCACCTCATTGTTGAAAAGTATGAAAATTTTAGTTGCTACCGAGAAGCCCTTTGCAAAAGAGGCTGTCGACGGTATTCGCGAAATAGCAGAGGGTGCGGGTCATACCGTTGCCCTGTTGGAGAAGTATACCGACAAGGCTCAGCTGTTGGAGGCTGTGGCCGATGCCGATGCGCTGATTATCCGCAGCGACAAGGTGACGCCGGAAGTGATAGATGCCGCCAAGGAGCTTAAAATCGTGGTTCGTGCCGGTGCCGGTTACGACAACGTCGATCTCGCGGCCGCTTCGGCGCGCGGCATCGTGGTGATGAACACTCCGGGTCAGAATTCGAATGCTGTGGCCGAGCTGGCTTTGGGCATGATGATCTATATGGCACGCAACCGCTTTACTCCCGGTACGGGTTCCGAGTTGCAGGGCAAGACGCTTGCCATTCACGCCTATGGCAATGTCGGACGTCTTGTGGGTGTCAAGGGCAAGGCTCTGGGTATGAACGTTATCGCGTTCGATCCGTTTATCACCGACGCAGCCGTATTCGAGCGTGACGGTGTGCGCAAAGTCGATTCTGTCGCCGAGTTGTATGCTTCGGCCGATTATCTGTCGCTGCATATTCCCGCTACCGCCGAGACCAAGAAGTCGATCGGCTATGATCTGGCTATGTCGATGCCCAAGGGTGCTGCCATTGTCAATACGGCGCGCAAGGAGGTTATCGACGAGGAGGGACTTATGCGTGCCATGACCGAGCGCGAGGATCTTAAATATGTCACCGACATTGCTCCCGAAGCCGCTGAGGCATTCGCCGAGAAGTTCGGCAAACGTTTCTTCGCCACGCCCAAGAAGCAGGGTGCCGAGACGGGCGAGGCCAACGTCAATGCCGGCCTTGCTGCTGCGCGTCAGATCGTTGACTATTTTGCCACTGGCAACGAACGTTTCCGTGTGAACAAATAAAATCAGAATATAACTATGGTAAGAATCAAACCATTCAAGGGAATACGTCCTCCCAAGGAGCATGCCGCCGAGGTGGCGTCGCGCCCATACGATGTGCTCAATTCGGAGGAGGCCAAGCGCGAAGCAACCGAGCGTTCGCTTTTGCATATAATCAAGCCTGAGATCGATTTCGATCCCATTGCCGACGAGCATTCTCAGCCCGTCTACGAGAAGGCTATGGAGAACTTCCGTCTGTGGAAGGAGCGCGGCTGGCTTGCTCAGGACGGCGAGGAGCACTATTATATATATGCTCAGACGATGAACGGCCGCACGCAGTACGGTTTGGCGATGTGCTGCCACTTCGAGGATTATCTTTCGGGTGCGATCAAGAAGCACGAGCTGACGCGTCCCGACAAGGAGGAGGATCGCATGATTCACGTCCGCAATCAAAAGGCCAATATCGAGCCGGTGTTCTTCACATATCCCGATAATGCCGAGATCGATGCCATTGTCGACGGTATTGTCAAGACGACAGCTGCCGATTACGACTTTACGGCTGCCGACGGCTTCGGCCACCACATGTGGGTTATCCGTGACAAGGCTGTCAACGACCGCATTACGGAGATCTTCCGCTCGATTCCGGCGTTGTATGTAGCCGACGGTCACCATCGTACCGCTGCCGCTGCGCGCGTAGGCCAGGAGTGTATGGCCGGCAATCCCAATCATACGGGCAACGAGGAGTATTGCTTCTTCCTTGCCGTGACCTTCCCTGCCTCGCAGCTGCGCATCATCGACTACAACCGTGTGGTGAAAGATCTCAACGGATTGAGCAAGGAGCAGTTTATGGCCGCCGTTGCCGAGAGCTTCGACATCGAGCCCAAGGGCAAGGAGATCTATACTCCTTCGGGTCTGCATAATTTCGCTATGTATATCGACGGCGAGTGGTATTCTATGACTGCCAAGCCCGGTACCTATGACGATAACGATCCGATCGGAGTGCTGGACGTTACGGTACTTTCTAATCTGGTGCTTGACAAAGTGTTGGGCATTACCGATCTGCGCACGTCGAAGCGTATCGACTTTGTCGGAGGTATTCGCGGTCTGGGCGAGTTGCAGAAACGCGTCGACAACGGTGAGATGAAGGTAGCTTTCGCTCTCTATCCGGTATCTATGCAGCAGTTGATCGATATCGCCGATACGGGCAACATCATGCCGCCCAAGACCACGTGGTTCGAGCCTAAGCTGCGTTCGGGTGTGGTTATCCACTCGTTCGACGAGTAGCGATAAAACCGCTTGTGCGGTCGGTCTGTAAGCAATGGCAATCCCCGTCGGATTGCCATTGTCGTTTTACAGCTGTTCGGAGGGCGGCTATTGAGATGCGATAACATAGGCGGAAGCACTGTTGCCGTGTATGCTTTTGTTTGCTTTTCATAAGGCTTGCCCGTTGCCGTTTGATGAGGCGGTGGAGAACTGCGGTTCGAATGAACCGGCTTTTGGGAATCCGTGACGTGGATATAAATTACATGTGCTGTAATATATTGAAATCGGAGACTGAAAATATTTGAGAAAAACATAGTAAAACCGAAAAATTTTTGTTAAATTTGTTAGGTTTAAATTTTATATGAGGCAACAACTATTAACAAACAAATAAACTTATTGTCGTTATGGCAAAAATCAAGGGAAAAATCGTAGTCGATACCGAGCATTGCAAGGGTTGCGGCGTCTGTGTGGCATCGTGTCCGTGCGACGTTCTCGGGCTGTCGAGCGAGGTGAACGGTAAGGGTTATCCGTTTGCCGTCATGGTCAATCCGGACACCTGCACGGGCTGCGCTTCGTGCGGCATCATTTGTCCGGACAGTTGTATTACGGTGTACCGCCAAAAATTCGAATAGGTTATGGCAGAGAAAGAGGTAAAACTTATGAAGGGCAACGAGGTGATAGCCCATGCGGCTATTCGCTACGGTTGCGACGGATATTTCGGTTATCCTATCACTCCGCAGTCGGAGGTTATGGAGACGCTTATGGAGCTCAAACCCTGGGAGACGACCGGTATGGTCGTGTTGCAGGCCGAGTCGGAGGTGGCGTCGGTCAACATGGTTTACGGCGGTGCCGCAACAGGCAAGCGCGTTATGACCTCGTCGTCGAGCCCCGGTGTGAGCCTTATGAGCGAGGGTTTGAGTTATCTGGCCGGAGCCGAACTCCCTTGCGTTATAGTCAACTGTCAGCGCGGCGGTCCGGGTCTGGGTACCATTCAGCCTTCGCAGGGCGACTATTTCCAGGCCTGCAAGGGCGGTGCACACGGTGACTTCCACCTTATTGTATTGGCTCCCAACTCGGTGCAGGAGATGCACGACTTCGTTGGCGAGGCATTCGATCTGGCATTCAAGTATCGCAATCCTGCGATGATTCTCGCCGACGGTGCTATCGGTCAGATGATGGAGAAGGTGGTGCTGGCTCCCCAGCGTCCGCGCAAGACCAACGAGGAGATCGCCGAGGAGTGCAAGTCGTGGGCTTTGACCGGCAAACCCGCTTCGCGCGACCGCAATGTCGTGACGTCGTTGGAGTTGAAATCGGAGATCATGGAGCAGATCAACCTGCGCTTGCAAGCCAAATATAAGGCTATGGAGGAGAACGAGGTGCGCTACGAGGCTATCCAGTGCGACGATGCCGAATATGTGATCGTGGCATTCGGTTCGTCGGCGCGCATATGCTCTGCGACTGTGGAGATGGCTCGTGCCGAGGGTATCAAGCTCGGCTTGCTGCGTCCCATTACGCTCTATCCTTTCCCGAAAAATCCCATACGCGAGTTGGCCGAGCGCGGTGTCAAAGGATTCCTGTCGGCCGAGTTGAACGCCGGACAGATGGTCGAGGACGTACGTCTGGCCGTGGGCGGTCTGGCTCCCGTGGAGCATTACGGCCGTCAGGGCGGTATGATGTTCTCGCCCGATGAGGTGCTTGCAGCTCTTAAAGAGAAACTTATAAACAAGAGATAAGACTATGGCAGAAGTTGAAATCAAACAGGAGAATATGGTTTACGGCAAGTCGAAACTGATATTGCCCAATGTTATGCACTACTGCCCTGGTTGCAGCCACGGTACGGTGCACAAGCTCGTTGCCGAGGTGATCGAGGAGATGGGCTTGGAGCACGATACCATCGGTGTGTCGCCGGTCGGCTGCTCGGTATTCGCATACAACTACATAGATGTGGACTGGGCTGAGGCGGCTCACGGCCGTGCTTGCGCCGTGGCTACGGCCATCAAGCGTCTGCACCCGGAAAAGATGGTGTTCACCTATCAGGGCGACGGCGACTTGTCGGCCATAGGTACTGCCGAGACGATTCATGCTGCGGCTCGCGGCGAGAATATCGTAGCGATATATATCAATAACGCCATATACGGCATGACCGGCGGACAGATGGCTCCCACTACCCTGCTGGGTATGAAGACGGCTACCACGCCTTACGGCCGCGATCCCAAGCTCAACGGCTATCCCTACAAGATCGCACAGATGCTGGCACACCTCGACGGCGTATGTTATGTGACGCGTCAGAGCGTCCATACGGCTGCCAATGTGCGCAAGTGCAAGAAGGCGATACGTCATGCCTTCGAGAACGCCATGGCGGGCAAAGGCTTCTCTCTGGTTGAGGTCGTGTCGACCTGCAACAGCGGTTGGAAGATGTCGCCCGTAGCCTCTAACGAGTGGTTGGAGAAGAATATGTTGCCGTTCTACGAGCTCGGCGATTTGAAAGACAATAAAGAGTAAGCACTATGAAAGAGACAGTAATTATTGCAGGTTTCGGAGGACAGGGTGTCCTCACTATGGGTAAGATTCTGGCTTACTCGGGTGTCATGCAGGATTTTGAGGTTACGTGGATGCCCTCTTACGGTCCGGAGATGCGTGGCGGTACGGCCAATGTGACGGTCATATTGTCGGACAAACCCATATCGTCGCCGATTGCTCACGAGTTTGATGTGGCTGTGGTGCTCAATCAGCAGTCTATGGAGAAGTTCGAGCCTATGGTAAAGCCTGGCGGCGTGTTGATCTACGACACTAACGGTATCACTCATCACCCCACGCGCACCGACATCAGCGTCTATACCATCGATGCTACGGCCGAGTGCGCCCGTATGGGACAGGCCAAGCTCTTCAATACGATGATTCTGGGTGGTTATCTCAAAGTGCGTCCCGTCGTTAAGATGGAGAATGTCATGGAGGGATTGAAACACACACTGCCCGAACGTGCATGGAAGATGTTGCCGCAGAACGAAGAGGCTATACATCACGGAGGGGAGATTATTAAGCAGATTCGCTAATTCTTGTTCGTGAAAAGGCGTCATTATCTTCGCCTCGTTCAAGTCCGCCAATGGAACGTACGCCGAGTACGCCCCATCGGCGGACTTTTCACGTGCGGCTTGCTACTAACGCCTTTTGACGAAAAACCTTTTCCCTGAAAAACAGTCATTTTCTGCCGCGCGCTTGCTCCGCCGGATAAGTTGTACGTCAAGTACAACTTATCCGGCGGATCTTCGTTTGTGTGGTATAATACCGCTTTTGCCGAAAAAACTTTTCTTTTCCGTGAAAAGACGTCA
>CAMWTS010000012.1 GCA_947177225.1 uncultured Alistipes sp.
GCCATGGCACGCAAACTGGCTGCCACCGGTCACGAGCATCTGCGATTCTGCAATCTGTCGGCCGCGACGGCCGCAGCCATCGCCGCCTCGCACGGCGACGACTTCGCACTGGACAGCAATCGCAACTACTCGGATTACATCTATTCGCGCGAAGCGCTGGAACTGTTGCACGGGCGGCACTATCAGCCCAAGCGCAACCACATCAACCGTTTCCGTTCGCTCTACGACTTCACCGTATCGCCGCTGTGCGCAGCCGATGCCGGCGAGTGCATGTCGCTTGCCGAACAGTGGCGCGAGGATCACCACACCCAACGCAGCGCCGACGCCGAGACGCTGGTGTTGAGGCGCGCTTTCGAGGCATTCGGGGAGTTGGAACTGCATGGTGTCGCACTGAGAGTCGGATCGCGCATGGCCGCATTCTCGTTCGGCTCCTACACCCCCGACGGGCGCATGTTCTGCGTGCATGCAGAGAAGGCCGACACCACATTCGAAGGCGTCTACGCCATGGTATGCAACGCCCTTGTAAGGTCGCTCGACGGAGGCTGCATGTATATCAATCGAGAGGAGGATCTCGGCATCGAGGGTCTGCGACGCTCGAAGCTGTCGTGGCAGCCCGTCGACATGGTTGAAAAATATACGGCCGTCAGACTCGACGACACGCAGCGGCAGATACGCCGCCTGTGGCAAGAGGTATTCGGCGACCCGAGAGAATTCGTCGATTCGTTTCTGGTGCGCTATTACTCGCCCGAGCTATGCGCGATACGCCGCGACGGCGAACGCGTGGCGGCAATGGCGCACATAGTGCCCATGCAGACCGCCGCAGGACGCACTGCCTACATATATGCCGTGGCGACCGATCCGGCCTGCCGTCGCCGCGGGCTCGGCAGATCGGTCGTAGAGGAGTGCATACGGCGTGCCCGCGAACAAGGGTTCGATGCCGTGGCACTTATCCCCTCCGACGAGGGGTTGAAGAGTTTCTACTCGGCGTTGGGTTTCGCCGACACCCGCATGCCTATCGACTTCCGCTCAGGATTCGACCTGGGGACAGGAGTGCCGGATCACGACCGCGCCATGACCGTCAGGCTGTGATGTCAGGCTATGCGCGAGGGGTCGATCTCGGTTTGTACACGCACATACTTGTAGCCCAGACGACGCAGCTCGACAGCCACACCCACCTCGAACATCACCTTCACCGTGCGAGCGAAGACATGAAAAGCCATAACGCTCTGAGCCTCGATATGCTCCTTGCGGATCATCGACAATGCGCTCTCGGCCGTCGCGCGCACCATATCTTCCAGTTTGCGAGCCTCGTCGGAGTATAGAGGCAGCGCCAGCAACGACTCGGTGACATACTCGTCCAAAGCATCGAAGCCGCGCGGCTTCGAAAGCATCTCATACCAGTCCTCCACCGCCGAGTGGCGATTCCAATCCTTGTCCCAAAGCAGAGCCGATCCCATACCGACATACATAGCCCAAGCCACGGCCGCCAGAGGATAATCGGCGATCTGAGGCACGGCATCGGCCATGTAGCTCGCAGCACAGGCACGCCACTTCTCGTTGAGCTCTTCGACGGTGAGCAGTTGTCCGTCGAGATGCGATGCCGACGAAAGATTGCCGACGAGCATCTCGCGCAGTCGCGTTTCGTAATCGGCCAGATACTCCTTTTGCGTATTTTCCATATCCATATTACTTATATTCAACTCTTACGAACAGCCCCGCCAGGGGCGGCAGCATATGCCGCAACATGTTTTCGCGCTCAAAATTAGTAAAATCTTCGCCGCGGAACAAACACCCGCCGATGCGCCGGTGCGAAATCTTACGCACCGACTGCGATTTTATAGCCGCAGCAATATTGCGTTTCGAATAAATTTACTAACTTTGGTCGCTACATACAACACAAAAAGAAAACATATCGAACCTAAACTATCAAATAACGAAAATCAAGCAATCATGAAAAGATACGTCATAGGTCTCGACTACGGTACGGATTCGGCTCGCGGACTGCTGGTCGATGCCGCCACCGGCAAAGAGACGGCCACGGCCGTGGCGGCCTATCGCCGCTGGGGCAGCGGTGAATATTGCAATGCCGAGGAGTCGCGCTTCCGCCAGCACCCGCTCGACTACATCGAAGCACTCGACACCATTTTGCGCCAATTGCGCGAGCAGGCGCCGGAAGCCTTTTCGGAGGTGGCGGCCATCGCTGTCGACACCACATCGAGCACACCGTGCCTGGTCGACGGGCGCATGCGCCCGCTGTCGCTTCGCGAGGAGTTCGCCGACGATCCAGATGCCATGTTCGTCTTGTGGAAGGATCACACCGCCGAGCGCGAGGCGGCCGAAATCAACGACATATGCCGCTGCGGCGATACATGCTACTCGATGTTTTCGGGCAGCCACTACTCATCGGAGGGATATTGGGCTAAGGTGACGCATATCGTGCGCCGCAATCCGCGGCTGGCCGAGGAGGCTTATGCCGCCATCGAGCAGTGCGATTTCATACCGGCACTGCTGACGGGAGCCGACTCCATGGAGAAGATGCGGTTGGGACACTGCGCCGCCGGCAGCAAAGCCATGTGGAGCGAGCGTTGGGGCGGATACCCGCCACGCGACTTCTTCGAGAGGTTGGAGCCGCTGACGGTTAAGCTGGCCGAGCATCTGCCGCAAAGCAACTACACCTCCGACCATCTGTTCGGCACCGTCTCGGCCGAGATGGCAACGCGATACGGATTGCCCACCGATGTGCGTGTGGCCGTGGGTATGATCGATGCCCACGCCGGAGCCGTCGGTGCCGGCATACGCCCGGGGCGCATGGCACTCAATCTCGGAACATCGGCCTGCCACATGGCCGTCATGGAGCCGGAGAGGCTCGGCGACCGTGTCATAGCCGACGTATTCGGACAGGTCGACGGATCGATCATACCCTCGCTCGTCGGATTCGAGACCGGTATGTCGGCCTTCGGCGATCTGTATGCGTGGCTGCGACGACTGCTGATGTTCCCGATCGACAACATACTGCGAAGAAGCGACACGATCGATGCCTCGACATGCGAGGCGTTGCGAAAAGAGTGCGAAGACAAGATGCTCGTCGAGCTGGGACGCCAGGCCGAAGCCATCGAGCTGCGCGACGACTCGCCTTTCGCCACCGACTGGATCAACGGACGCCGTACTCCGGCACCCGACCAGCGTCTGTGGAGCAGCATCATGGGGCTCACGCTCTCGACGGGTGCCGCCGACATCTATCTGGCCATGGTCGAAGCGACGGCATTCGCTACGAAGGCCATAATCGATCACCTCGCCGCCAACGGCGTGGAGATCGGCGAGCTGGTTGCAATAGGCGGCATATCGCGCAAGTCGCCGCTGACGATGCAGATGCTGGCCGATGTGCTCGGCCGCCGCGTAGACGTATCGGCAAGCACGCAGGCATGCGCCATGGGCTCAGTCATCATGGCCTCGGTCGCAGGCGGATTCCACGATTCGGTGGAGCAGGCTCAGCAGGCACTGTGTCCGCCCGCCGATCGCAGTTATCTGCCGCAGGAGGAGCGTCATACTCTTCTGATGCGCCGATACGAAAAGTATCGCGCCGCTGCCGCATTCACCGAAAAACTCGTTAACCAAGAACCATATTCGAAATGATGAAACTTATCACCGACCCGCGTCGCAGACGCTGGGTCATCGTGGCGACCATCTTCGTCGCCATCATATGCAACTATCTCGACCGACAGTTGCTGTCGGTGTTAAAGCCCGAAATTCTCGCCGAATTCGGCATCGACGACAGCGGCTACGCATGGATCGTAAACGTATTCCTGATCTGCTATGCCATCATGTATCCCATATCGGGCGTGCTGGTGGACAGATTCGGATCCAAACGCGTGATGATGGCCGGCATCGTGGCATGGTCGGCGGCCTGCATCGGCGGCGGTCTGTCGCAGAACATCGTGCAGTTCACCATCTGCCGCGGCATACTGGGTCTGGCCGAGCCGACGATATTCGCCGGACAGATCGTGGCCGTGACGCTGTGGTTCGAACGCCGTCAGCGCGCCACGGCCAACAGCCTCTGCACGGCGGGCGGTTCGCTGGGAACTGTCATAGCACCGCTTCTGATAGCATGGCTGTGCCGCATACTTCCTTCGTGGCAGGAGGTATTCATGGTGGCAGGCGTCATAGGACTCGTGATCGCCGTAACATGGTGGTTCGTCTATAAGAATCCTCCACGCGAAGTGCTCGACATAACGATGGCCGGCGACGGCAGCGGCGACAAGACCTCGGCCAACGACAGCGCATTCGGCTGGGGAGGACTGTTCCGCACGCGCTCGCTGTGGGGAGTGCTGCTGATACGTCTGATCTCCGATCCGGTGTGGTACTTCTGCTGCTTCTGGCTGCCGGCATATCTGCGAGACATCTACTCGGCGCAGGACGCCACGCTCTCGATGCAGGATACGCTCGACAAGATACAGTGGATCGGCGGCATACCGTTTCTCATAGGTGCCATCGGCGGCGTATTGTCGTCGGTATGGTCGGATTCGATGGTGCGTCGCGGCAGCGATTCGCTCACGGCGCGCAAACGCATGATGATCTGGACTGTGGCAGCGGCGCCTCTGTGCATGCTGGTGCCATACCTGGGCGATTGGATCGGAGATGTCGACATGCAGGTGGCGGTCACGGTAGGCATATTCTCGCTCATCGCCGTGATGTGTCTCAGCTGGCTCTACACGATCTGCGTGGTTATCGCCGAATCGTTCCCCGTAGGCAACGTCGCCAGCGTGGTCGGCATCACGGCCGGTGCAGGTGCCGTCGGCGGTGCCGTATTCAACATCTTCGTGGGCGACATGCTTTCGTCGATGGGTAACGTTCTGTTCGTAATAATGGGACTGCTGCACATCATCGCCGCACTGCTGCTGTGGAAAATGGTGCGTCGCGAGTCGCCCGAAAAATATGCCAAGTCATGATATACCGATTTATATGTCTGCTGATAGCCGTATCGGCCGCGGCATTGAGCACCACGGTCGAGGCACGCAAGCCATCGGCCGATCCGGCAAGGATAAAGGTGATGAGCTGTAACGTCCGCGTGACGGGACTCGAAGCCGACGACGTGCCGCTGCGCCGCTGGGACTCCCGCAAGGAGTATATGGTGGAGTGCATCGTCAGCCGCCGTCCCGACATAATCTGCATGCAGGAGGTCATATACGACTCCTATGCCTATTGCCGCGAGCAATTGAAAGGTTATGCGGCTCTGGGATTCGAAGGCCCGGAGATGGATCCCTTCACCGAAGGCTACCACTATATATCGAAGAACGTCATATTCTATGACAAGCGACGCTTCGAGAAGGTGGCCGAGGGTTGTTACTGGCTGTCGGAGACACCGCATATAGGCGGCTCGCAATCGTGGGGTTCGGCGCGTGCGCGTCACTGCACATGGGTGCGTCTGCGCGACCGCCGCACCAAAGCCGAGTTCCGCGTGCTGAACGTTCATCTCGACCACATATCGGATCAGGCGCGCGTGGCGCAGATCGCCATGGTCATCGAGGAGAGTGCGCAATACGACGAATCCATGCCGCAGATTTTGTGCGGCGACATGAATTGCGTCCGCACTTCGGAGTCGATGACACGACTTCGTCAAAGCGCATGGAGCGATGTATTCGAAACGCTTAACGGCGAGGTGGAGGCCGGTTACACCTACCACGGCTGGCAGGGCGAAGCGCGCCCCATGAAGCCTGGCAAAGGCCGCATAGACTATATATTCATGGCAGGAGAATGCCGCGCCGAGGCATTCGACATATACAAGGATTGCCGCGAGGGCATGTATCCGAGCGACCACTATTTCATATCGGCCGATCTGACGATAAAACCCGCAAGACAATGATACGACGAATATTTGTTCTGCTGCTGAGCGCAGCCCTCGGCCCGGCCGGCGCGTACGCCCAAAGCGCACGCGAGGACATCGCGGCCGATCCATGCAAGGCAGGAGGCGTATATTACGCCTATCCGGCACAGGAGCACTACGCGGCGACACCGGCACCGCGCGGCTACAAGCCGTTTTACATCAGCCACTTCGGCCGCCACGGCAGCCGATGGCTGCTGCATCAGCGCGAGTACGACGACTTGCAGGCCGTCTTCGCAGCCGCCCGCCAGGCCGGAGCGCTCACATCTCGCGGCAAGGAGATTGCCGCCGCGGTCGACTCGCTGTGCCGCGCGGCGGAGACCCACGCCGGCGATCTGACACCGATCGGCATCGAACAGCACAAGGGCATAGCGCGTCGAATGTATGCCGGCTTTCCCGAGGTATTCGACCGCCGTGCCGACGTGTCGGCCACCTCGTCGGTCACGGTGAGATGCGTTGTGTCGATGGCCAACTTCTGCGCCGAGCTGCAACGCCATGCGCCGAAGATCGTCATCACGCAGGACGCCAACTTGCAGACCACTGCACCTATCAACTTCTTCAACAAGAAGGCCAATCCCGAATTGAGCGACCGTTATCTCGACTTCATGCATGGCGGCGCATGGCACGACGATTACCGCATATGGCGCAACGAACATCTGCACCCCGAACGTCTCGCAGCATCGCTCTTCGCCGATGCCGGCTACATATCGCAGAGCGGCATCGACGCACAGGCGTTAATGCTGATGCTGTTCAATCTGGCTGTCAACATGCAGAATGTCGACCCCGACATATCGCTATTCGATCTGTTTACCGATGACGAGATATACGAGTGTTGGCGCGCAACGCAATACGAGTTCTTCGTGCATCGCGGTCCCTGCCCGCTCAACGAAGACTATCCGCTCTACTACTCGTGCGCTCTGATGCGCGACATAATCGCGCGTGCCGACGAGGCCATCGCACGCGGCGACCGCGCGGCCGATCTCCGTTTCGGTCACGACGGCAACATCATGCCCTTCACGAATCTGCTGATGTTGGAGGGCTACTGCCGCTACACCTCCTCGCCCGAAGAGTTCTGCTACTGGAAAGATTACGAAATGACGCCCATGGCCGCCAATCTGCAATTCGTATTCTATCGTCGCAGCCGCAGCAACGACCCCGACAACATACTGGTCAAGCTGCTGCACAACGAAAAAGAGGTGCGGCTGCCGCTGCCCGACAGTACGGCACCCTACTATCGGTGGAGCGATTTTCGCAGGTTCTACACCGAGCGCATGGCATCGATCGTCATACCCGAACAGTAGGACACTACAACCGAAAGACGAGCGTCGGGCGGCAGATTACCGCTTGACGCTCTTTTTCTTGCGGACGCTCCAACCGAAATGGCCTATGGCCTCGCCCAGTTTGTAGTATTCGCCGTGCAGATAGACTATCGGGCGGGCAGCCTCCAAGGAGAAGCGTCCGGTTTGCGGATCGATATACTTCTCGTCGGCCAGCACACCGACCACGTCGGCCAGAAACATGTCGTGCGACCCCAGTTCGATGATCTGTCTGACACGGCACTCAATGGATATCGGAGCCTCGGCGATGACGGGTGCGGCCACATGCTCGGCCGCCACCGGAGTCAGACCGCACTCCTTCCACTTGTCGAAGTCGCGCCCCGAACGCACACCGCACCAGTCGGTGGCACGAGCCATCTGCTCGGTGGTGAGATTGATGACGAACTCGCCCGTACGTTTGACAATGTCGTAGGAGTGACGCTCGCGCCGCACCGATATGTAACACATGGGCGGCTCGCTGTTGACGGTTCCCGTCCATGCCACAGTAAGCATATTGTACTCTTCTGGCGTCGCTCCGACGCTCACCAGCACTGCCGGCAGAGGATAGATCAGCGTGCCGGGCTTCCAGGATTGTTTCATAAAAATGATTTTTTTGCAAGCCAAAGATACGAAAATAAACAATAATATGTAACTTTGGAGTGTAACCCGAAAGCAAGATGCCTATGAAACCGTTGAAACCACGCAAAATGGGAGTGTTGCATCGCATGTTCCACTTCTACGTCGATTTCATCAACTCCCGTCTCTACTTCCGCAAGGTACACACCATTGGCCTGGAAAACATGCCTCAGGACGGCACGCCCGTAGTGCTGGTGTCGAATCACCAGAACTGTCTCAACGACCCCATAGGTCTGGCTCTTGCCCTGGACGACCGCAAACCCCACTTCCTGGCACGCGCCAACGTGTTCCGCAATCCCATCGCCAACCGTCTGCTGCGCGGTCTGGGACTGCTGCCGGCATATCGCATGGCCTACGAAGGGCGTTCGGCCGTCGGCAAGAACGTGGAGACGATGAACGATGTAAACGAGGCGCTGATGCACGGGGAGACGGTAATTCTGTATCCCGAATGCGGACATCAGGACAAACGCTGGCTCGGCACATTCTCCAACGCCTATCTCAAAATGGCATTCGCTGCCGCCGAGGCTTCGGGCTTCGACAGAGACATATACGTAATGCCGACATGCAATCACTACTCGACCTATTTCCGCGCCCGCGGCCAGATGCTCATAAAGTTCGGCCGTCCTATATCCATTCGTCCGTTCTACGACGACTACAAGCGCAACGCCCATGAGGCGGCACGCAAGGTCAACGCTTTCGTGCGCCGCGAAATAGAGTCGCTTATGCTCAACATCGAGGATCTCGACAACTACGAGTCGCTCGACTATCTGCGTCAAAGCGGCTTCGGCGAGGAGTATGCACGTCGCAAAGGGCTCTCGCCCGACAATCTGCCCGACAGACTCCTGGCCGACAAGGAGCTGGTCGAACGCATCGATCAGGCCAAACGGCACGCGCCCGAGGAAATGGGACGTCTGTTCCGTCATACGCGCCGTCTGGTGGCCGAAATTCACGAACTCCACATACGCGACTGGCTGTTCGACAATACGCCTACACTGATGAGCCAGACTCTGCGATTTGCGGGGCTGATTGTCGGACTGCCGCTATTCGCAGCCTCGATCATACCGACGTTTCCGCTCTATCTCGTGCCCAAGCTGATGATAAAACGCATGATTCGCGACAAGATGTTTTACAGTTCGATCAATCTTGCCGCCACAATACTCATAACCTATCCGCTGTGCTGTCTGCTGCCGACAGCCATAATATGGGCATATGCAGGGTGGGCATATGCGTTGATCTATTTTCTTGTCTTCCCGCTGATGTTCATCTACTCGTGGAACTATATATCATGGGTGGTGAAGTTCATAGGCAGCTATCGGTTCATATCGACGCGCAACCGCCGCAAGGTACGCCATCTGACCACTATGCGACGCAGAATATTTTCACGTCTCGACCGAATGTTGCAATCGATGGAGCAGGCGTAGGCAAGCTCCATCAGGCCAACCGGTCGCCCAATGATGTCGTGGCAGTGCAGCAGCATCGCCATGATGCGGCACAGCCATTGATCGCCGCCATTAGTGACGATTCATTACCACGCATGCAAATATAATATTTTCACACGACCGAAAGATAGCCTATAACTGCATAGCACGGAATAGCAGCATCTGTTTTACGGCAACAAATATCCGATTCGGGAACAACATGCGCTATTACATAATATAAGTTATATCTTTGATAGGATTTATTCACTTAAAAATTGATCTCTATGAAAAATCTGCTGTTAAAATTGTCGTATCTGCTGCCGGCAGCAATGCTGACCCTGGCAGCCTGTTCGGAGGACAATGTCGACGAACCCGCAACCCAAGAGTATTGTGTTACGGAGTTCGAGTCGACCGACATGCCCGCAACGATTCCGGCCGAAGGCGGCGACTACACACTGACCTTCAAGTTGACGACGGTGACCCGCACCGTTCAGAGCGAAACGGTATTCGAGCCGTGGAGTTACAGATTGACACTCGGCCAGGCCGCAGCCGATGCCGTGGAGGTCACTGTGCCGACAACCGAAATCACCGTAGCCATAGGCGAAAACCGCAGCAAGGAGCCGCGGGCGGTGAAGATCGAGATGGCGAATGGAATCGCCGGCGAGACTTCGACCTGGACGACAATCGCCGAGGCACAGCAGGAGCCGGCACTCAAAGATTATATAGTCACTACATTCAAGTCGTCGAACCTGCCCGAGCAGGTGCCATTCAACGGCGGCGAATACCGGCTCGAATTCGAGACCGCGACAGAGACCCGTTCGGCCGAAGCGATATTCGTCGGGTGGCAGTATCGCATAACGACAGACGGCAGGATCGGCGATCCGGTCGCAGTCGACAATCCCACCGAGAGCATATCACTGCCTATACCGCCCAACTATACCGAAAACCACTGCACGATAGTGGTCGAAATGGCCGACACGGACGAGAATCCCGCATGGACAAAAATCGCCGAGACACGGCAGGAACCCGCACTGACGCTTGCCGCAGGATTCTATTGGGCAAAGGGCAACGTAACGCTCAAAGACGGACGCTTCGCCATAGCCGACCGCCAATCCGATCCGGGACTGCTGTTCCGCCATCAGAGCATCTACGGCGTTGTCAACGAGGGTTCGACATACGGCGGCACGGCCTACACGCCCGAAGCCGTGACCATTGCACTGACGGATATTCCATACGATATAGACGGTGCCGACCCGTGCCGTCTCATAAGCGACAATCTGCGCACGCCGTCGCATGCCGAGATGTGGTATCTCTACGACGTGGAGGATTATCAGACACTGCGCTCGCTCGACGGAATAAACGGCATGGGATATCTCGACAGCGACCTTTTCCTGCCTTATTGCGGTGTGCTCGACATAATAACCGGAAGCATCTCGATGCGTTCGCAGGCCGGCGGCTACTGGGGACTGGGCGGCAACATCAACGGCGACGGATTGATATATGTGCTCAACGAGGAGTATTCGCTGCTGCACTACGACCTTGTCGGCAGCAACATGGCATCGCTACGCTGCGTGAAAAACCTGCGTCTGCCGGAGTATGTGTCGCACACTCCGCAGACGGTCGACAACAACGCATCGTTCAAACTGACGATCAACCTCGATCACGGAGAGCTGACGCACTATCGCGTCGCACTCGAAGCCGACGACGGCACCTATACTGAGACCAGCGCCGTGGAGTCGAATCCGACGGTGGTGATGACCGTTCCGGAGAACAGCTCCAAGCAGAGCCGCGAATGGCACATAATGGTCGACGGCATCGACAGCGGAGCCAAACTGGTGCAGCCCGGCATGAAAGACTATGCACTTTACGTATCGCACTCGCCGCAAAAGAGCGGTTACGAGGCTTTCACGCTGACGGTGGTATGCGACAGCGATATGGCATCGTTCCCCGTAGCGGCCAAGGGCGACGACGGCACCGAGATCACGGCCTACGGCTCGGGAGAGAATCCGAGAGTGGAGCTCACGATTCCGGAGAACAGCGACAAGGAGCGCACATTCTCGATATGGGTCAACGGCATCGACACGGGACGCAGCGTCGTGCAGGAGGCCTGCCCCGACAAGAGCGGATTTTCAGTCGAGTGGAGTTCGGGTTATCTGACCATCGTCGACGGAGAATATACGTTTGCCGCAGAAAAGGAGCGGGGAATGTATTTCAAATGGCACAGCAAGTACGGCGTTGCCGTCGATGGCGCAGTCACCTCCAAGACCAAATACGAGGGCGTGGTCTACGCCCCCGAACGCCAGGAGATCGCCGCATGGGACGACGTACCGTACGGCGATGTCGACCCGTGCTCGCTGGTGGCACCTGCCGGCACATGGTACATGCCCACGCTGGATCAGCTGAAAGAGCTGACGGCCGACGGTGCGAAAGATTGGGAGAAAGAGGTCTTCCGCATGTGCAGCGACGGCAGCCAACAGGTCTACATGGCCACATCAGGCCAGCTCTACAAGGACGGTTCGAAGACCATGCTTCCGACGATAATATCGATATGGTCGTCGGAGGAGAGTGCTTCGAAGGCCGGCCAATACTGCTATATGTCGTGGTCGACGGCCACCACTTCGAACAATCCGGTGCTGTCGACCGGAGGCGTGGTTCCCAATACGGCCATGATGGTGCGCTGCGTGCGCAACAAATAGAGCGGCATTTGACGCTCGGATACGGCGGAGCGGTCTTCGAAGGCCGCTCCGTTTTTTTGCCCCCGGTACGATACGACCGCCCTGGCGGAGTGCGTATAATGCCTCCGGCGGCGGCAAATCCGACGCACCGGTAAAACATATTTTCACGGAAATAATTGAAAATCGCATTTTTTATATTATCTTTGTCTTTATTATCAACAGATTGAGATTTTATGTTAGACCGAAACTTAATAAAGATCTACGAGCAGAGTTTTCGCGACAACCGTGAAATGTCGGCTCTGACCGACTATTTCAAGGGCGAATCGTTCTCATATTACGAGATGGCCAAGGAGATCGCCAAACTGCATCTGCTCTTCGGAAAGGCAGGTATCAGACGCGGCGACAAAATCGCACTCATCGGACGCAACAACACTCGCTGGTGCATAACATATATAGCCACGATAACATACGGCGCCGTCATAGTGCCCATTCTGCAAGACTTCGCCCCCAACGACGTGGTGCATATCATCAACCACTCGGAGAGCAAGCTGCTGTTCATAGGCGACAACTTCTGGGACGATATCGAGGAGGATCAGATACCGCAGATCGACGCGGTGTTCTCGCTCACCGACTACCACGTCATACACGAGCGCAGCGGCCACACGCTGACCAAATATGTCGGCAACATCGTGCGCCACTATCGCGAGGCCTATCCGCGCGGATTCAGCGTCAACGACATAAAATATCCCGACATACCCAACGATGCCGTATGCCTTCTGAACTACACATCGGGCACCACGGGCTCGTCGAAGGGAGTTATGCTGACAGTCAACAATCTCACGGGCAACGTGCTGTTCGCCATGAGCGTCGACAACCCGCTTACGGGCGAACGCTATTTCCACAAGGGCGGCCGCACGCTGTCGTTCCTGCCGCTGGCGCACGCCTACGGCTGCGCGTTCGACTTTCTGACCCAGCTGGCATGCGGCGCACACATAACACTGCTGGGACGCATTCCCTCGCCCAAGATACTCGTCGAGGCCATGCAGGTTACGCGTCCGACCGTAATATGCAGTGTGCCGCTGATACTTGAAAAGGTATACCGCAAGAGCATTCTGCCGCTGTTGGAGAAGGGACCGATGAGCATAGCCATGAAGATTCCGCTGATAAACACAGCCATCTACTCGACCATACGCTCGCGGCTGATGGAGCAGTTCGGCGGCTGTCTCAACCTCTTCATAGTCGGAGGCGCGGCACTCAATCAGGAGACCGAGGCTTTTCTGCGCAAGATAAAGTTCCCGCTAACGGTGGGTTACGGCATGACCGAGTGTGCACCGCTCATCAGTTTCAGCGATCATCAGGACTTCAAAGCCGGTTCATGCGGCAAGTATCTGCACGGTTATCTCGAAGCCAAGATCGAATCCGACGATCCGGCACACACTCCCGGCGAGCTGCTTGTGCGCGGCGAACATGTAATGAAGGGATACTTCAAGAATGACAAAGCCACGGCAGCGGTTCTGTCGCACGACGGCTGGCTGCGCACGGGCGACATGTGCACGATGGATCCCGACGGAACGCTCTACATACGCGGCCGCTCGAAGACGATGATCCTGACCGGATCGGGGCAGAACATCTATCCCGAAGAGATCGAAGACAAGCTCAACAACATGTATATGGTGTTGGAGTCGCTCGTGGTCGAGAACAACGGCAAACTGACGGCCATCGTCGTCCCCGACTACGAACTGGCCAACATGGAGGGTATCGATGTCGAGAAGTTGCCCGACATCATGGCCGAAAATCTCAAACAGCTCAACTCGGCAATAGCCTCTTACGAGCGCATAGCCAATGTGGTGATCTATCCGAAAGAGTTCGAGAAGACACCCAAGCGAAGCATAAAGCGATATCTCTACAACGCAGCCACACTCAATCTGTCGTAAAACGCCGGTGTGCGCGGCCGCAATATGATCCAAAATCCGCTTGTCTGTAACCGGCAAGCGGATTTTTCGATTAAATATCAGGAATATGTATGCGCAGATGCAGTGCCACCACAGCAAAAATAGGTATAAATACTATCTGAAATCAGAATAAAATTATCCATCTTTGCGACGTGTATATTTTTTTAACGGATTATAAACAATGAAACTCAAACATCTATTTGCGCTCGCCGCATTGTCTCTGTCGACGATGGGCGGCGTCGAGGCTCAGGACACGCAATCATTGGAGCAACAGATTGCAGCTCTGAACAACCGCATTGCCACACTTGAAGCCGAGCAGATTTCGACGCAGCAGCAGTTGCAGGAATCCAAGACAAAATCGTTCTTCGACAAGCACATGAAGATTTCGGGATATATTCAGGTCGGATATGAATGGGTGGAGGACAACACCACATCGTTCTATCTCAAACGCGCCCGCTTCAAGGTCGACGGCGACCTCTGGAAAGACAAGCTCGACTACTGCTTGCAGATCGAATTCGCATCGCCCAAGATTGTCGATGCCTACGTACGCTTCAAGCCCATGACACAGCTCAACGTGCAGCTGGGACAGTTCAAGATACCGTTCTCGATCGAGAATACCGAGTATCCGCCCTTGAAGGCCGAGTTCATCGAGTATCCTATGGTGTTGACCAAACTGGTCAGAATGAACGACGTGTGCGGCATATCGTCTACGGGACGCGACATCGGCGGACAGCTCTACGGTTCGTTCTTCAAGCGCGACGGGTATCACATATTGAGCTACAACTTTGCCGTGATGAACGGTGCCGGCATCAACTGCACCGACAGCAACAAATCGAAAGATGTGGTAGGCCGTCTGATGATCCACCCCATAAAGAACCTTCTGCTGTCGGCATCGTACATGTTCAGCGAGGTTCCCATCGGCAACAATCCATATGCCGAGGCTTCGCGATACGGATTCGGTGCCATGTATAATTGCCAGCGTTTCCTCGTGCGTTCGGAGTATGTCGTAGGTCGCACGGCCGGAGTCGATGCACACGGTGCATACGTCACTGCCGGTTACCGTTTCAACGCTCCTTTCACGGCTCTGGCACGCTGGGAGTTCTTCGACCAGGACAAGGCTCAGGCCGGCTATCGTCAGGTCAACTATTCGGTCGGCGTCGACTACCAGCCGTTGAAGTATCTGCGCATGCAGCTCAACTACACCTTCTCGACATTCAACCGCGAAGGACAGGGCAACCTCAACGGCATAAACCTCATGGTTTCGGGAATATTCTAAATCATATAACAGATAGTAAGATATGAGTAATTTCATGAAAAAACTGCTGGTCGAGGACTGGGTGGTCGTCATAGTAAGCATTCCGCTGCTGCTGATCGCCGGTCTGGCCGACATGCTGCCCGGCAACGGTCCCAAGGTGCCGTCGACATTGGCTACGGGCGAGGCATGGGCAAACATCGGAGTGCTGTTCGCCATAGCTCTGGTGGTGCTGTTCATAGGCAACAAGATGCTCAAACGTCCGCTGCGCGGTCTGCTGGTATCGTTCATCGTGGTGTTTGCCGTGGCACTGCTGGCACAGTGGGTGGCCAAGATCGAGACGATAAAGTATTACGGCTTCGAGGCCGTCTTCTTTTCGGTCATCTTCGGACTCATCATACGCAACTATTTCCATATCCCCGAATGGCTGAAACCTGCTGTTCAGGGTGAGTTCTTCATAAAGATCGGTGTGGTATGTCTCGGTGCTACGATTCTGTTCCGCGACGTGATGGAGTCGAGCAGCGTAGGTCTGTTGCAGGCACTGGTTGTGGTGTGCATCGTGTGGTTCTTCGCCTACTGGCTCGCACGCCGGCTGAAAGTCGACCGTGCAACGGCCATGACACTGTCGAGCGGCGTCTCGATATGCGGTGTCTCGGCATGTATCACGGCTGCGCGCGTAGCCGGCACCGACGACAAGAAGCTGTCGTACATAGTTTCGGTGGTGTTGATAATCGTCGTACCGATGATCTATCTCATGCCGTGGCTCGCCGACATGCTCGTACCACTGCTTAGCGACGATCCGGCCGTACAGCAGGAGATAGCCGGAGCATGGATCGGCGGAACGATCGATACGACCAGCGGCGTGACCGCTTCGTCGGCCATGGTCAGCGACGAGGCCAACAAGGTTGCCGTCATCGTCAAGGCCACGCAGAACGTACTGATCGGCGTGGTGGCGTTCTTCATCGCCCTCTACCTCTCGACCAAGACCGAGAACAAGGGACAGTCGCAGCGTCCGTCGCTCGGCATCGTATGGGAGAAGTTCCCGAAATTTATCCTCGGATTCGTAGCCGCATCGCTCGTATTCAGCCTCTGCGAGTCCAATGCCATATTCCCCGATGCCTCGAAAGCCACGGGTCTTGCCAAGACCTTCTCGACGTTCTTCTTCTCGCTCGCGTTCGTCTGCATCGGTCTGGATACGCGTCTGAAAGATATCATATCGAAAGAGAACCGCAACGCCCTCTACGCATTCCTCGGTGCGCAGTGCTTCAACATCATCGCTACATTCATGGTGGCATGGCTGCTGTTCGGCATTGTCAAACCTGCCATGTCGTCCGACGATGCGCAGCAAACGGCCGAAACCAGCCCGATAAACATCAAGATGTCGACCGATACGGTACGTTACACAGGCAACGACACCGGCGAGGAGGTCGACTTCGAGACTATCGAAGATCTGGGCAAGGACATGTAATGATTTTCTCAAAAGGACGCGATCAGCGTTACTCAAAAATGCCGACCGGACAGATTGCACAATCTGTCCGGTCGTCGTTTCTCGCGGGGCAACAACCGATCGTATCGGCAATATCGCCGCCAAGCCTCAACACCGCCTGCTCTGCCATCATACACTTCGGGCAGAGACGACTCAACGCAATCGACACGATTCCGTCACAGCAGCCCGTCGCGGCAATACGGCGAACACCGATGCTAACAGAGAGGATACACAAAAAACAGAGAGCTACATTTCTGTAACTCTCTGTTTTCGGAGTGGTACCACCGGGAGTCGAACCAGGGACACAAGGATTTTCAGTCCTTTGCTCTACCAACTGAGCTATGGCACCATCATGCGCTTATCATATCTAAGCGAGTGCAAAGGTAGACAAAAAATCCGAACTTGCAAAGATTTTATCGATTTTTTTTGCAAAAAAAACAGACTTGCGGCCGTTTGTTCCACCTCTATATACACTCCCGATTTCACCTCTCTCCGGCACTTAGCTACGGTCGGCACGGTGCAGACCGCTGTACGAACGCCGTGTGCCGCACAGTCGCCGCCGGAGTCGGGCCGCCCCACATGCAGTGACATGCCGGTGAGGTATGACTATTCACAGCGGAATATCGTTGATCGAAGCGTCGCTAATCTCGGAGAATCCGCATGCGAGCGAATCTGCCTCGCAGCCAAGCTGCTCCTGCTCCTCGGCGGGGGCAACGGTCTGCGGCCGATGCTCGGAATCTGAGGTCTGCTCGGCGGAGCTCTGTTCGGTCTGTCCGCCGTTACTGTCCGACAGCAGCGCATCGGCAATTCTCACTCCGCCCACGATGATCGAAACCGCTGCCGCTATCAGCAGAAAACGACGGCTGCTTCGGGCAGAACCGCCTGCATTGCGGCTGTTGTCGATCGGTTGAGTGGCCGGTTCCTCGCCGCCGCCTATAATGCGAATCTCGTCGTCGCGTATCTCGTTTTGCTCTTCCATACTATTCAATCTCTTTGTCCAACAAATGCTTCAACTTGCGTCAAAGCCTCGCCGACGCCGTGAGCGTGCGGGTGACATAGGCACCAGACCGCTCGACGTGGATATTATCAGAGTCTTCATCATACGACCGATCCGGCGATACAAATTTAGATATTTTATTCGTCCGAGGCAAAGGATTCGGGAAGTAATGTACGGAATGGCATGTTGCGTGTACGAAATATCGCGCGGCCGATTCAGCACTTAAAGTTATGACGCAGGCCTTGGGTATCTGCAAAAAAGTTATTAACTTTGTTTCGTAAAACATATATCAAAACTATGAACATAACGGAGATCAAAGAGGGTATTCATTACGTCGGCGTCAACGATCGCACCAAGCACCGTTTCGAGGGGCTGTGGTCGCTGCCTTACGGCGTGTCATACAATTCATATCTGATAACCGACGAGAAAGTCGCGCTGATCGACACGGTCGACGCAGCTTTCGCCGGAGAGTTTCTGAACAACATCGACCGCATACTTAACGGTCGCACCATAGACTATCTCGTGGTCAACCATATGGAACCCGATCACTCGGCCGCCATGGCCACCCTGCGCCTGCGTTATCCGCAGATACAGATCGTTGGCAACACCAAAACGTTGCAGATGATCGAGGGCTTCTACGGCATCACCGACAACACGCTCTGCATAAAGGAGGGCGAGACGCTGTCGCTTGGCGGCAGAACGTTGCAGTTCTTCATGGCACCGATGGTTCACTGGCCTGAGGTAATGGTGACCTACTGCCCCGAACAGAAGGTGCTCTTCTCGGCCGATGCCTTCGGCACGTTCGGCACCATCGACGGCGGCATATTGGACACGCAGCTCTCGCTCGATCACTACTGGGACGAGATGACGCGCTACTACGCCTGCATTGTAGGCAAATACGGAAAACCAGTTCAGGCGGCATTGAAAAAGCTCGGCGGGCTGCAAATAGAGATGATATGCTCGACTCACGGACCCGTATGGACCGAACAGATCGGACATGTCATCGGTATCTACGACCGCCTGAGCCGCTACCAGGCCGAGCCGGGAGTGGTCATTGCCTACGGTTCGATGTACGGCAATACGGAGCAGATGGCCGAGAACATAGCCCGCTCGCTCGCCGAGTGCGGCGTGAAACGCATCGTCATGCACAACCTCTCGTCGGCCGACATCTCGATCGTGCTGCGCGACATATTCAAGTACGACACGCTCATCGTCGGCTCGCCGACCTACAACGGAGAGTTGTTCCCGGAGGTGCAGTCGCTGCTCGACAAGATCGCCGCACGCGCGATACCTCATCGTCGCTTCGCCCATTTCGGATCGTTCTGCTGGGCAGGCACGGCTGTGCGTCAGATCTCCGAATTCGCGCAGAAGGTCGGCTGGGAGCCGCTGTGTCAGCCCATAGAGATGAAGCAGGGCTACAAGAGCTCGTGCGACGAGATGTGCCGCTCGCTGGCACGCAGCGTAGCCGGACAAATGTAAATCAACAAAAAACGATCATATGTCTATCGAAACCACTTTTGCAGGATTGACCCTGCGCAATCCGATCATAATCGGCAGTTGCGGCCTGACGGCCAGTGCAGCCAACAATCAAGCTCTGGAACAGGCCGGAGCCGGAGCCATCGTGCTCAAATCGCTGTTCGAAGAGAACATCACGCGCCAGACCGAGTTTCTGACCGACGATATGGCACACGGCGAGGCGGCCGACTATCTGCAAGGCTACCTGGGAGAGCATATCACCGACGAGTATATCGAGCTGATACGTGAGAGCAAGCGTCTGTGCACCATACCCATCATAGCCAGCATAGCATGCCATACCGACAGCGACTGGGTGCGTCTGGCCGAAAAGATCGAGAAGGCCGGCGCCGATGCCTTGGAGCTGAACGTAATGACCATACGCACCGACAAAGGTTATGCCGACGGCGAGCTGGAAAAGATGCACATCGACATTCTTCGCCATGTTGTGGAGAGCGTCAAGATCCCCGTCATAGTCAAGCTGGGATCCAACCTCTCCAATCCCGTGGCACTGATCGACAAGCTGTGCGGCTACGGCGCCGCCGGCGTTGTGCTGTTCAACCGCTTCTACCCCACCGACATCGATGTGGAGAAGATGGAGTTCGTAGCTTCGCACCCCTTCACCACCTCTGCCGATCTGTCGACGTCGCTGCGCTGGGCAGGCATAGTTTCGGCAGCAGTAAAGCAGATGCCGCTGGCCGTATCGGGCGGTGTGCATACGTGGCAGGACGTGGTGAAATCAATCCTCTGCGGAGCCTCGGCAGTAGAGGTGAGCAGCGTGATCTACGAGTGCGGCGCGCAGTGGATAGCCCCGACGGTGAAGGCAGTCGAAGCATGGCAGCAGAAGCAGGGTTACGACGACACGGCATCGTATCGCGGCAAGATGAACGCCAAAGATCCCGAACACGCCGAGCGTCTGTTGCGCACGCAGTTCCTCAAATACATGGCCACCATAAAATAGTCTTAATCCGATTGCAGGCCGAATCGGAGTTCGGCCTGCAACGTATAAACAACGCACACGATGAAAGGCATAGTTCTGGCCGGCGGCAGCGGCACACGGCTCTACCCCATCACCAAAGGGGTCAGCAAACAGCTGCTGCCCATATTCGACAAACCGATGATCTACTATCCGATATCGGTGTTGATGCAGGCAGGCATACGCGACATACTCATCATCTCGACACCGCAGGACATGCCCTCGTTCAGACGGCTGCTGGGCGGAGGCGAGGCTTTCGGTGTGCGATTGGCATACGCCGAGCAGCCATCGCCCGACGGGCTGGCGCAGGCTTTCATCATAGGGCGCGAGTTCATCGGCGACGATGACGTATGTCTGGTGCTCGGCGACAACATCTTCCACGGCGCGGGTTTGCAAGGCATGCTCCGGCGGGCAGTGACCGATGCCGAGCAGCACCGACGCGCCACCGTATTCGGCTATCGTGTCGACAATCCCGAACGTTACGGCGTAGCGGAGATCGACGCAGAGGGGAGATGTCTCTCCATCGAGGAGAAGCCGTCTGCGCCCAAATCGGACTATGCCGTCACCGGACTCTACTTCTATCCCAACGATGTGGTGGAGACAGCCCGCACGATAACGCCGTCCGAGCGCGGCGAGTTGGAGATAACCTCGGTCAACACCGGCTATCTCGAACAAGGACGTCTGCACGTGCAACTCTTCGAGCGCGGCTTCGCATGGCTCGACACGGGCACGCACGACTCTCTGGCCGAGGCTTCGATCTTTGTCGAGGTCATAGAGAAACGCCAGGGGCGCAAGATAGCGTGTCTGGAAGAGATCGCCTACGAGCAGGGCTGGATCACGGCCGACGAACTGCGACGCTCGGCCGACGAAATGCGCGGCAACCAATACGGGCAATATCTGCTTAAACTCCTGTAAGATGACAGTAATCCCGACCGAAATACCCGACGTCATGATCTTGCAGCCGAAAGTGCATGCCGACTCCCGCGGACATTTCTTCGAGAGTTTCAACCATGCCGCCTTCGAAGCTGCAACGGGCATACGCACACGCTTCATACAGGACAACGAGAGCATGTCGCACCGGGGCGTAGTGCGCGGCCTGCATTTCCAGCTTGCGCCGCATGCGCAGTCGAAAATAGTAAGGGTAACCGGCGGCAGGGTGATCGACGTGGCGGTGGACATACGCCGCGGCTCGCCGTGGTTCGGCCGCTACGTGGCCGTAGAACTTTCGGCCGACAATCGTCGGCAGCTGTTCATACCGCGCGGGTTCGCCCACGGTTTTGCTGTGATGAGCGACGAGGCTGTGGTACAATACAAGTGCGACAGTCAATACGCTCCCGAAGCCGAAGGCGGCATCGCATGGAACGACCCCGCCCTGGGCATCGACTGGGGCGTAGAAGAGAGCGAAGCACTGCTGTCGCCCAAGGATATGCAGCGGCCGACTCTGCAACAGTGCGCAGAGCTGTTCGACTACAATACCGATTACTATGCTTGACATACTCATCACCGGCGGCAGCGGCCAGCTTGCACAGGCACTGCTCGAAGCATCGGCCGGCTCGGTCAACCGCTACACGGCGGCAGACAGCAGGGCGTTGGACATAACCGACGGCGATGCCGTGGAGCATTATCTGGCAACAAAACATACCGACATCATAGTCAACTGCGCGGCATACACCGACGTAGAACGCGCCGAGAGCGATGCCTCGACGGCCATGCTCGTCAATGCTTCGGCCGTCGGCGAGATGAGCGATGCGGCTCATCGTCACGGCGTCAAACTGATACAGCTGTCGACCGATTTCGTATTCGGCGGCCAAGACAGCACACGCCCCTATACCGAGCTCGATCCCGCACAACCGCTCAACGTCTACGGGCGCACCAAGGCCGAGGGCGAAGCGGCGGCAATGCGTCACGGCGATGCCATCGTCATACGGACATCATGGCTCTACGCACCGTGGGGGCGCAATTTCTGCCGCACGATACTCGATCTGGCACACAAACGCGACCGCATAGAGGTGGTCGACGATCAGATCGGTACACCGACCTACGCACCGGATTTGGCCGAAGCCATCGTCGGCATAATCGACGGCGGTGCATGGCGCACCATGTCGGGCATATACCACTACTCCGACGAGGGCGAATGTTCGTGGTACGATTTCGCCGCAGAGATATTGCGCCAGGCCGGCATCGACCGCTGCCGCATAGAGCCGTGTCCGAGCAGTGCAAGGGCATCGGCAGCACGGCGTCCGCGCTACTCGGTGCTCGACAAGAGCCGCATAAAACGCGAAACGGGTATCGCCATACCCCATTGGAAAGAGTCGCTCGCAAGATGTATCGGGCGTATAAACGAATTGAAATTAACGAATTAAAACAAACGACCATGCCAAAAATTTCGCAGCGCGCCTGCATGATGCCCTCCTCGCCCATACGCAAACTATATCCGTTAGCCGAGGCGGCCGAAGCACGCGGCACGAAGATATATCGTCTCAACATCGGCCAGCCCGACCTGCCCTCACCCGACGAGGGACTCGATGCCATGCGGCATATCGACCGCAGAGTGTTGGAGTACAGCCCCAGCGACGGTTTTCGCTCGCTCAGAGAGAAGCTGACGGGGTACTACGACCAATATCAGATCAAGGTATCGGCCGACGACATCATCATCACCACGGGAGGCAGCGAAGCGGTGCTTTTCGCATTCATGGCATGCCTCAACCCCGGAGACGAGATCATCGTGCCCGAACCGGCATACGCCAACTACATGGCTTTCGCCATATCGGCAGGAGCGGTGATACGCCCCATCACCACCTCCATCGAAGAGGGTTTCGCCCTGCCGCCGGTCGATGAGTTCGAGCGGCTCATCACGCCGCGCACGCGCGGCATAATGATATGCAACCCCAACAACCCCACGGGCTACCTCTACACGCGCAAGGAGATGAACCGCATACGCGATCTGGTAGCCAAGTACGATCTGTTCCTCTTTTCCGACGAGGTATACCGCGAATTCATCTACACCGGCTCGCCATATATTTCGGCCTGCCATTTGGAGGGCATCGAACAAAACGTGGTGCTGATCGACTCGGTGTCGAAACGCTACTCGGAGTGCGGCATACGCATAGGTGCGCTGATAACCAAGAACCGCGAACTGCGCAATGCCGTCATGAAGTTCTGCCAGGCACGGCTCAGTCCGCCGCTCATCGGCCAGATCATAGCCGAAGCCTCGCTCGATGCACCGCGCAGCTACTCGATACGCACCTACGAGGAGTATATCGAGCGCCGCAACTGTCTGATCGACGGACTAAACCGCATCGACGGCGTATATTCGCCCATACCCATGGGCGCGTTCTACACCGTGGCAAGGCTGCCCATCGACGACAGCGACCGTTTTTGCGAATGGTGCCTTAGCGACTTTTCCTACGACGGAGCTACCATAATGCTGGCTCCGGCAGCCGGATTCTATACCGATCCGGACAAGGGGCGCAACGAGGTGCGAATATCCTACACACTCAAAAAAGAGGATCTTCGCCACGCCATATTCCTGCTGGGCAAGGCTTTGGAGGCATATCCCGGCAACACACTGCACAAACAGCGACAATAAGACCACAGAGCCATGCGAAACATTCTCATCACCGGCGGCGCCGGATTCATCGGCAGCCATGTAGTACGATTCATGGTCGGGAAGTATCCCGACCGCCGCATCGTCAACCTCGACAAGCTGACCTATGCCGGCAATCCGGCCAATCTGCGCGACGTGGAGAACAGTCCCAACTACACCTTCATCAAGGGCGACATATGCGACTACGAGCTTGTATGCCGCATAATACGCGACCACGGGATCGACGGCATAGTCAACCTTGCCGCCGAGACACACGTAGACCGTTCGATACTCGATCCGCTGGTGTTTGCACGAACCAACGTCATGGGTACGCTCACGCTGTTGCAGGCTGCGCGCGACTGCTGGAACGGAGAGTGGAGCGGCAAGATGTTCTATCACATATCGACCGACGAGGTCTACGGCGCACTGCCGCTCGACGGGGGAGCATTCGACGAAACGACGCGCTACGATCCTCACTCGCCCTACTCAGCCTCGAAAGCCTCGTCGGATCACTTCGTGCGCGCCTATCACGATACCTACGGCATGCCGACGCTCATAAGCAACTGCTCGAACAACTACGGAGCATACCAATTCCCCGAGAAGCTGATTCCGCTGACCATAAACAACATACGCCATCGCCGGGTCATACCGGTATACGGACGCGGAGAGAACATACGCGACTGGCTGCATGTCGAGGATCATGCCCGCGCCATCGACCTCATACTGCATAGTGGCCGCGCCGGAGAGACATATAATATAGGAGGTAACAACGAGTGCCGCAACATCGATCTGGTGCGCATGCTGATCGGGGCGGCCGACCGCATGCTGGGACGTTCAGAAGGCGAGAGTCTGTCGCTGATAACTTTCGTCGAGGATCGTGCCGGCCACGATCTGCGCTACGCAATCGACTCGTCGAAGCTGCAACGCGAATTGGGCTGGCAGCCGGCCATCACCTTCGAAGACGGCATCGAACGCACCGTGCGCTGGTATCTCGACAACGAGGAGTGGTTCGACTCGGTCACTTCGGGCGAATACATGCTATACTACGACAAGGTCTACGGCAACCGCCGATAGATCAGTACAACGATATGTACTCATAGGCGTTGCCCACCCCTTCGAGGTAACGTTCGAACTCGTTGCGGCCGATCACAACCGTCGCGCGATTGTCGTTGGGGTGAAAGCTAAGCGACGCAGAGTCACGCAGATTCTCGTCGAGAAACAGATATACGTGATTCTCTTCATCGTTTATCAGGCCGAAAGGCGATACCGATCCAGGCAACAGCCCCAGCCTGCGCTCCATGCGTTCGGGCGAAGCAAACGACAGCTTGCCCTGATGCAGCCGTTGTTCGAGGTCGCGTATGGCAAGTTCGCGTTCGCAATCGAACACCACCAGATAGTGGCGGTTGCCCTTATGATTGCGGAAAAAGAGATTCTTGCAATGCTTCGAACCGTCGTTACGCCACCAGCGACGCGCAATCTCTATCGTCGGAGCCTCGGGGTGTTCATACCACTCATAGTCGATACCTCTATCGTCGAGGTATGCGAAAACCTTTTCTCGTCTCTGCATAGGGCAAAGATATGCGTTTTCGCCGTAAACACAATGCGGCAACACTACTTTCGCCCCGATTATTTCAGGCATATCCAGCGGCTGCCGGCATCTCGCCACACGGGCAGAAAGAAAATTCATAAAAAATTTAAGACCGCATACTATTTTGGCATGGGCTTTGCGTTTTACTCGTACAGCTACGTTGATAAACGAGACAACGTGGTTAGGTTTCTTCATTTATTTAAGTTTGGGTTAGTAGTTTTACAGAATTTGTTTCTGGAAGGCGAGCGGCAGTTGCGACAACTCCCGCTCGTTTTTTTATTGTCTGTAAAACTATGACGACTCTGGCGACGTGGCATAGACGATCGCAGAGACGGGCGGTAACGGCTGAGTATCAGCCGTTCGATTCAGCATATACGAAAACCGGAAGTGGATCGTGCAACCGGCTCTCTCGTGCCGCAGCGGCAAATGCCCGAACAGAAAACTTACGCGAACAACTATTCGCGAAACAACCCCTACGAAATATTGCATGCGAACTAAAATATTATTCAAATAGAAGAAAAAATTATTCAACACGCGAAAAACCTGAAAACTTTTTTTGTTTTTAAAGTTTTTGTAGTATGTTTGTACCGTCAAAACGGCATATTATCGACTATGACGCAGAAAGAGCACATATTGGATCAGGTTATGTCCATGTTTATTGCGCATGGAATCAAGTCGGTACGCATGGACGACATAGCCCGGCAACTAAGCATATCGAAACGAACGCTCTACGAAATGTTCGGCGACAAGGAGGAGCTGCTCTACCAGTGTATCGTGAAGTTCACGAAAGACCACGAGGAGGAGCGCAAGCAGCGATTCAAAAGCGTCGACAACTATCTGATGATGATGCTTATCGGGCTTAAAGAGATGTCCGACAACGCCACCGTCACCAATCGAATGCGGGAGAATATCTGCAAGTTCTACCCCAAAGTCTACGAAAAGCTGGTCAACGAATTCGAAGACAAGGGCAGACAGGGATTGCGCCACTGGATAGAGTTGTGCATACAGCAGGGTTGGTTCATGCCCAACATCAACGTCGACCTGTCGCTGGCCATACTGTACAACACGGCCAACAACATGCAAATGCAACCCAACATGTGGCTGCCTGAGGAGAAATATCGCAAGGAGGATATATTGGTATATGCCATGATAACATATTTGCGAGGCATGGCAACACCGGCAGGCATGGAGGTGATTCGCGACTTCTGCAAACGCGAACTGAGCAATAAACCTTACAACGTGGCGTTATAGCCGAAAGAAGAGAAGCAGATAAACATAAGTGAAACATTAAGATATCAAGTTAGGCATGAAGAAGTTTTTTGTGATGATGTGTGCAGCTGCCATGGCATGGTCCACGGCCGGTGCACAATTGACTCTGACACTCGACGAGGCGTTGGAGATGGCGCTCAGCGAAAACCCCACCATGAAGGTGGCCGATTTGGAGATCGAGCGTTACGATTACGTGCGCAAACAGACTTTGGCCAATCTATACCCGCAGATCGACGCATCGGGACAATACACGCGCTCGATCGTGAAGCAGGAGATGGCCAAAGGACTCTCGTTCGGAGCCGACAATACTCTGACGGCAACAGGCAACATCTCGCTGGCTCTGTTCGTACCTTCGGTATATCGTCAGTTGAAGATGAACAAGACCGAGATGGCATCGGCCGTAGAGAGTGCCCGCAACTCGCGCATAGAGCTTGTGGCCGACGTACGCACGGCATTCTACAACATACTGCTGGCCGAGCAGTCGCTCAGCGTATTGCAGGAGTCGGTGATAACGACGCAGCGCGTGGTGGACAATACCGAGGTGCAGTTCCGCAACGGCGTGGCCTCGGAATACGACTACATAACGGCCAAGGTGCAGCTGAGCAACCTCAAACCGTCGGTGATGCAGGCCGAAAATGCCGTAGAACTGAGCAAATTGCAGTTAAAGATGTATCTGTCGATACCCGAAGATATCGAGATCGAGGTGAAAGGTTCGCTCGACGACATGCGCACCGAGGTGCTGCTCGGCTCGGACAATCTCTCGACCGACATATCGCACAACTCATCGCTCAGAACACTCGACTTGCAGCGCGAGTTGTTGGAGCATCAGGTCAAGCTGATACAGACCCAGCGCATGCCCACCGTGGCAGCATTCGGTTCGGCCGTATACACGGGTAACGACATGGAGCGTCTGAACTTCGGAGGCATGATGGGTGGCGGAGCAGACACGCCCGAAGGCGGCACAGCCGAGGCTGTGGCGCAGGCATCGTCGAACAGCTTCTGGTGGCAGCACCCGATCAATGTCGGTTTGCAGATCTCGATTCCGATATTCTCGGGCTTCGCCAAAACCAACCAGGTGCGTTCGGTACGCAACCAGATTCGCCAGATCGACCTGCAACGCTCGTATGCCGAGGAGGGCGTATCGTTGCAAATACGTCAGTCGATCAACAATCTGCTCACTGCACGCGAGACGATGCTCGCCAACGAGCAGACCGTCGAGCAGGCGCAGAAGGCATACGACATATCATACACGCGTTACGGAGCGGGAGCCGGTACGATCCTCGAATTGAACAGCGCGCAGTTGCAGTTGACGCAGGCACAGCTCAACTACTCGCAGTCGATCTACGACTATCTGTCGTCGAAGGCCGAGTACGACAAGGTGGCCGGTACCGACGAGTATGCAAACCGCGAATAATATCGAAAAAGAGAATAAAAATATAGAAAGATTGAAGCAGTTATGAAAAGAAGTTTAGTGTTGATTATGGCGGCCGCCGCAATGGTTGCCTGCAATTCGAAGTCGAAGAGCGAACAGACGGCCGAAGATGTACAGAAGAGCGTTCTGACGAAGAGCACAACCGCCGAAGAGGCCACCGTATATCTGACCGAAACCTATACCTCGGAGATCGAGCCGTACAAGGAGAACGACATCACCCCCGCAGCATCGGGTCTGCACATAGAGCGCATTCTGGTAGATGTAGGCGACAAGGTCACGGCCAACCAGGTGGTAGCCACGCTCGACAAGACCACATTGCGCCAGCAGGAGGCACAGCTGAGCATAGTCGAGGACACCTACAACCGCATGAAGCCCGTTTTTGAGGCCGGAGGCATCTCGGAGCAGCAGTTGGTGCAGTATGAAAACCAGTATAACATGCAGAAGGAGGTAGTGGACAATCTGCGCCGCAACTCGGAGATCCGCACTCCGATATCGGGTGTGGTTACGGCGCGCAACTTCGAGTCGGGCGATCTGTTCGCCAGCCAGCCGATTCTGCACATCATGCAGATCGACAAGTTGAAGGTCATGGCCAACATCTCGGAGCAGTATTTCCCCAACGTCAAAGTCGGTATGCCGGTAGATATCGCCGTGGACATCTATCCGGGCGAGGTATTCGAGGGTCGCGTATCGCTGATCTATCCGGCACTCGACACCGCCACACGCACATTCAAGGTCGAGATCACCGTGCCCAACACGCAAAACAAGCTGCGTCCGGGCATGTATGCCCGCGCCACGTTCAACATGGGCAGCAAGCAGGGCGTGATGATTCCCGACATCGCCATATTGAAGCAGCAGGGTTCAAACGAGCACTATGTATATGTAATACAGGGCGACTCTGTCGTTAGACGCTCGGTACAGATGGGTCGTCAGGTGGAGGATCGCATAGATATCCTGTCGGGAGTAAGCGCAGGAGAGGTGGTAGCCACCACGGCACTGACCAAACTGAGCGACGGCGCCAAGATCGAATTGAAGAACAACTAACATTAGAGAGAATTAGCAGATGAAAATATACGAAACCGCGGTCCGGAAACCCGTTTCGGTCGCACTTATATTCATAGGCGTCATCGTATTCGGATTGTTCTCGCTGACCAATCTGGGTGTCGATCAGTACCCCGACATAGAGGTGCCCTACATCAGTGTCATCACGACCTATCCGGGAGCCAACGCCTCCGACATAGAGACCAACATCACGCGTGTATTGGAGGACAACCTCAACACCGTAAACAACCTGAAAAAGATCACTTCGCGCTCGTCGGACAACGTCTCGATGGTATCTTTGGAGTTCCAATACGGCTCCGATCTTACGGAGGCGGCAAACGAGGTGCGCGACGTGGTGAGCCGAACGCAATCGATGCTCCCCGACGATGTGGACTACCCCACCGTCTTCAAGTTCTCGTCATCGATGATTCCGGTGATGATGCTCGCCGTTACGGCCGACGAGAGCTACGCCGCACTGAACAAGATTCTCGACGACAAGATGGTCAACGAGTTGAACCGTATCGACGGTGTGGGTTCGGTGTCGATCATCGGCGCACCCGAGAGAGAGATACAGGTCAATGTCGATCCTAAAAAGATCGAGGCCTACAACCTCACCATCGAGTCGCTCGGCCAGCTGATCGCCGCCGAGAATGTCAATATCCCCAGCGGTACTATCGACATTGGCAACAATACCTACAACCTCAAAGCCGACGGCGAGTTCGATTTCAGCGATCAGATCAAGAAGGTCGTCGTATCAAACGCCGGCGGACGTACGGTCATGCTCTCCGACGTGGCCGAGATTCGCGATACGTTGGAGAAAGCCACCATGGACGAGCGTATCAACGGTCGTTTGGGTGTGCGCGTAATCATTCAGAAGCAGTCGGGCTCCAACACCGTAAACATCGTACATGCCGTACAGCAGAAGATGCAGAAGATTCTGCCGACACTGCCCAAGGACGTGAAGGTGGAGACCATCTACGAAAGCTCGCAGGAGATCACCGATGCCATCGGTTCGCTGTCGGAGACGATCATGTACGCATTCATATTCGTCATACTGGTGGTGATGGTATTCCTCGGCCGCTGGCGCGCCACGTTCATCATCTGTCTGACGATCCCCATTTCTCTGGTATGTTCGTTCATATACCTCTATGCCACCGGCTCGACGCTCAACATCATATCGCTCTCGGCGCTCTCGATCGCCATCGGTATGGTCGTCGACGATGCCATCGTGGTGTTGGAGAATATCACCACCCACATCGAACGCGGATCGAAGCCCAAGGAGGCAGCCATCTATGCCACCAATGAGGTGTGGCTGTCGGTAATCGCCACCACCCTGGTCGTCGTGGCAGTGTTCCTGCCGCTAACGATGATATCGGGTCTGTCGGGTATCCTGTTCCGCGAGTTGGGCTGGATCGTCACGATCGTCGTCTGCGTATCGACCACGGCGGCCATTACCCTTACGCCGATGTTGTCGGCCTATCTGTTGAAGATCGACGGAGGCGCCCACACCTACAAGGGCATAGGCATCGTCTACAAGCCCATCGACAAGGCACTCATATGGTTGGACAACGCCTACGAGAAAGCGTTGCGCTTCGTGGTGAAATGGAAGAAATCTACCATCGCCGTGCTGCTCTGCCTATTCTTCGCATCGCTCGGACTGTTGAAGAGCGTGCCGACAGAGTTCTTCCCCGCCACGGATAATGCCCGTATAACGATGGAGATCAAACTCGATCAGAACCTTGCTGTGGAGTACACCTCCAAGATAGCGCGCGAGATCGATTCGATCATCTACACGAAGTATCCGGAGATCTATCTGGTGTCGGCATCGGCCGGAGCCAACTCTTCCGACAACGCCTTTGCCGCCATGCAGACCACAGGTTCGCACATCATCAACTACAACTTGAAGATGCCGCGCAAAACCGACATGCAGCGCAAGACCATATACGAAATCTCGGACGAGATACGTAAGGATCTCAATGCCATACCCGAGATAGTCAACTACACCGTCATACCGGGCGGACAGCAGGGCGGCATGAGCGGATCGAGCAACGTCACCATAAAGGTATTCGGCCACAACATGGACGATGCCATGATGGTTGCCAACGACTTGAAGCAGAAGATGTCGGAATTGGAAGGTACGCGCGACGTGCAGCTCTCGCGCGACGATCTGCGCCCCGAGTACAACGTGGTATTCGATCGCGACAAGCTGGCCTACTACGGCATGTCGAGCGCGACAGCCTCGCAATTCGTGCGCAACCGCATCAACGGTTACGAGTGCTCGAAGTTCCGCGAGGACGGCGACGAGTATGACATCGTGGTGCGTTACGCCGAGCCGTTCCGATCGTCGGTCAAGGACATAGAGGATATAGTGCTCTACACATCTGCGGGTCGTCCGGTACGTCTGGGCGAGGTAGCCGAGGTGGTGGAGGAGTACGCCACACCCGAAATCGAGCGCGAGAACCGTCAGCGTGTCGTATCGGTCGAGGCATCGCTCGGTGCCGGCGTGGCACTGGGCACGGTCGTCGCTCAGGTTCAGCAGCTTATCGCCAACTACGATGTCCCGATGGGCATATCGCTCGACATCGGCGGTTCGGTCGAGGATCAGGGCGACGCGTTCACCGACATCAGCACGCTGCTCGTATTGATTATCATACTTGTTTACATCGTGATGGCCACCCAGTTCGAGTCGCTGCTCTATCCCTTCATCATCATGTTCACCATTCCGTTCGCATTCACCGGCGTATTCGTGGCACTGTGGGCCACCAACACACCGCTTTCGATCATCGCCCTTATCGGAGCCATCATGCTGGTGGGTATCGTAACCAAGAACGGTATCGTGATGGTCGACTACATGAACCTGCTGATCGAGCGCGGAACAGAGCTCAAAGATGCCGTCATAGCCGGTGGCAAGAGCCGTCTGCGTCCGGTGCTGATGACCTCGCTCACCACGATTCTCGGTATGGTGCCGATGGCAATGGGTATAGGCAACGGTTCGGAGACATGGCAGCCCATGGGTATCGCCGTAGCGGGCGGTCTGACCTTCTCGACATTCCTCACGCTGTTCATCGTACCGGCATTATATGCCATGTTCGAAGGACGCAAGGAGCGCAAGGAGAGACGCAAGGCACGTCGCCTGGCCGAGCAGGAGGCATTCATCAAGTCACAATTGCAGAACAAAAACAAACAGTAAAAACATGAAAGCCATATTCATATCATACAATCAGGCACTGACCGACCGTATCAATGCCATGCTCGACGAACTGGGCATACGCGGCTTCACCCGCTGGGCTTTGACCGAGGGTCGCGGCTCGTTCAAGGGCGAACCCCACTACGGCACGCACGCATGGCCGTCGATGAACACCTCTGTTCTGGCCATCGTCGAGGACTCGAAAGTAGAGCCTGTCCTGGAAGCATTGCGCGAGATCGACTCCACAACCGAGCAGCAGGGCTCGCGAGCATTCGTGTGGAACATCGAACAGTGCATGTAGGACACTGTTTCTACGACACGAAAGCAACCTAACAAAATCGAATCGCAATCTCGCACAGTGAGATCGTCGATATGATCCTTCATAATAGTTGTTTCCGGGCAGGGCACCAAATGGCTCTGCCCGGATTTTTCTTGCGCGAGATAACGTAGTGCCGAAAAAAATTGTAATTTTGTCTCCATGAAAGTCACTTTCCTTGGCACCGGAACATCGCAGGGCGTGCCGGTCATCGGTTGCCGATGCCGGGTATGCCGCTCGACCGACAGACGCGATCGCAGATTGCGCACCTCGGCCATGGTCGAGTGCGGAGACCGGAGAATAGTCATCGACGCAGGACCCGATTTCCGTTATCAGATGTTGCGTGCCGGCGTCAGACGCATCGACGCGATACTGCTCACCCATCTCCACAAAGACCACATAGGCGGCATAGACGATGTGCGGGCATTCAATTTCGTCGACTACCCCACCGTGCGACCGGTCGACATATACGCCACACACGCCACAGCCGAGTGCGTCAGAAAGGACTTCGACTACGCTTTCGCCGCAGACAAATATCGCGGAGTACCGGAGATAGTGCTGCACGAGATCGATGCCGACACCCCTTTTTCGATCGGCGGCATGAATATCACACCCATCGCCGGCCGTCACTCCGAACGGTTCGAGGTGACCGGCTATCGTATCGGGCGATTCGCATATCTGACCGATTTCAGCTACATATCGCCCCGAAACATCGAACGGATAAAAGGCGTGGATACACTGGTGGTCAACGCATTGCGCTGGACGGAGCACGATTCGCACTTCAACGTTGCGCAGGCTCTCGACCTGATCGGAAAGATCGCTCCGCGCAAGGCTTATCTGACACACATGTCGCACGAAATAGGACTTCATGCCGACATTGCAGAGCGACTGCCCGACAATGTCGAGGCAGCATACGACACATTGCAAATAGAGACTGAATAATCTGATAAAAGAGTATAACTATGGGAATGGGATTGAACGGAAAGGTCGTCGTCATCACGGGCGCATCGTCGGGTATAGGCGCTGCCATGGCGCAGGAGTACGCCGCCGACGGCGCAAGAGTAGTTCTCGGTGCACGTCAGGAGGACAAACTGCGAGAGATCGTCGAACGTATCCGTGCCAACGGCGGCCAGGCGGTATATGCCGTCACCGACGTGGTCGATGCAGACGACTGCCGCCATCTGATCGACACGGCGGTGGAGAGTTTCGGCGGCATAGACGTGATGATCTGCAATGCAGGATTGTCGATGCGTGCACTCTTCGATGAGTGCGATCTGTCGGTGCTGCACCGATTGATGGACGTAAACTTCTGGGGCACGGTCAACTGCACCAAGTATGCGCTGCCATATCTGCAACGCTCGCGAGGATCGCTTGTCGGCATATCGTCGGTGGCAGGACTGCACGGACTGCCCGGACGCACGGGCTACTCGGCCTCGAAATATGCCATGACCGGATTCTTGGAGACCATACGTGTGGAGAACCTCAAAAAGGGAGTGCATGTAATGGTCGCCTGCCCGGGCTTCACGGCTTCCAACGTCCGCTTCTCGGCACTGACGGCCGACGGCACTTCGCAGGGCGCCACACCGCGCAACGAAGGCAAGATGATGACACCCGAAGAGGTGGCGCGCATCGTGGCGCGCGGCATACGCCGACGCAAGCGGCTATGCCTGATGGAGTGGGAGGGTCGCGGCACGCATATCCTCAAAAAGATATGTCCGTCGCTGGTCGACAAGCTGTTCTATGCCGTAATGGCCAAGGAGCCCGACTCGCCGCTGAAACAATAGGCCTGCCCGCCAAGCTATGCAACAACGCCCGGTCGATATGAGATCGGGCGTTTCGCCTATATAAACAGACGGTTGACCGGCAAAAAACGGCGTTCCGTTGAATTTGCGTTCGCCGTATTAAAAAATTGGTTATCTTTGTAATGGGGAAATAGACATCGAACGGTACGATTTTGGTTTCTCGGCAAATATTAACTTTTAAATTTCAGACGCTATGAGAGCATTGAATTTCATTTTGGGATTGGCGATAGCGGCATTTGGCGCATCGGGTTGTGCGTCGACATACGGCACATCGTCGAGCAGCATGGGCGATCTGTACACCTCTAACAATAAAACGATGGTTGCCCGTCGCATCAAGGAGAAGGCCGAATTGCAGAAGGCCGAAGCCGAAGCGCGGCAGGCCAAATGGGAGGCCATGCTGGCCGAAGCCAATGCAGCCTCGGCCGAACAGAATTACTATGCGTCGACGACAGTCGAGCCCAGCTACGACAGTGTATTGGCCGACACCTATGAGAGTGCCTACGCGCGTCGTCTCTACGGCTTCAACTCACCGACATACCGCATGCCGTCGAGCTACTATTCACTCTCGGCCAATCGCGCCTACTGGTATGCCTCGGCCTACGATCCAGCATTCTACAATGTCATGGTTTCCGGCGACCAGGTATGGGTCGAGCCGCGTTACATCACCTCGATGTTCGGCTCCTGGGGTGCCACCAATGTCACCTTCGGACTATATTCGTCGCCATGGAATTGGGGCTGGAACTTCCGCGTAGATCCCTTCTACTACTCTTGGTGGGGCTATCCTCACTACTCGTGGTATGACTGGAACTGGAACATCTGCTACCACCCGCACTACGACTGGTGGTGGGGCGGCCATTATCCCCACCACGGCTGGCACGGAGGTATTTGGCGGCCTACTCCGCCCATGCACCGTCCGACTCTGGGCAGTTGGTCGAACAATCGTCCCAACACCAACATCAACGGCAACCGCTACAATTCGGGATCGCGTTACAACTCGCCCGTCACCCGCACAAACTACGGAGGTTCGACCTCGTCGCGTCGCAGCGGCAGCACCGCGAGCGGCATATACCAGGGTGGTTCGGGCAGCAATCGCGGCGGCAGCTACGGCACCTCGACCGGCAACAGCAACGGCAACCGCTATAACGGCGGCACACGCACCGATCGCGGATCGTCGACCGGAACGGCCGGCAGCGGCAACTACCGTCAGAGCGGCAGCAGTAATTCGGGTTCGTCGTCGAACTATAACAGAGGCACGACCACCAGAGGATCGTCGACTTCGAACAACAACCGCAATTCGTCGTCATCGAACAATCGCAACAACTCGTCGTCGTCATACAGACAGAACAACTCGTCTAATTCGGGAAGTTCATACCGCAGCAGCGGCTCGTCTACGCGCAGCTCAGGTTCGTCGGGCGGATCATATCGCAGCGGCGGCAGTTCCGGCTCGGGCAGCTATCGCAGCGGCGGAGGAGGAGGTTCACGCAGATAACCGGCATCGGTGCAGAACGGCGACACGCTCTGCACCGATTGCACACACAGACAACACAATCAAAGATCATCAGTTATGAGAAAGATAATTACAGCCGCAGCACTGCTTATGAGCACGGGACTGCTTTGGGCACAAAGTTTCGATTTCGGCGGTTCGATACTCAACCACGACGTGGTACAGTGGACCGACATCTACACGATGAGCTACACGTCGCACAACTACGGCACGGCACGCTCGATGGGAATGGGCAACGCCTTTACGGCACTCGGCGCAGATCTGGCATCGGCATCGATCAATCCCGCCGGCATCGGCATGTATATAAAGAGCGACATAAGCCTCTCGCCGATGCTCCAATTCGCACGCGCAAAGAGCGACGGCGAAACATATAAAAAAGAGAACTCGTCACGGTTCGGAATGGCGAGCATCGGCGGTGTATTCACTGCATATGAGGGCACCGGCTCGCTGGTCAACCTCAACATAGGCGTGGTTTACAACCGTATAGCCGACTTCAACCACACCTCGTCGCTGGCTTCGATAGGCAATCCCTATACCTCGTCGATAGCCAATATATTCTGCACACTGTCCAACATCGACGGCTTGCAGACCAATGCCAACGGCACGATGGATTTCCCCAATAATCCCTATTACTGGGGAGCGGTGCTGGCCTACAAAAACGGCCTGACGAACAAGGACTCGCAAGGGTGGTTCATAGATCGCATAGGCAACCCCTATAACGCCGCACCGGCACCTGAAATCGATCAGTTTACGACAGTCGAATCGCGCGGATCTATCGGAGAATATGCCATCACCATGGGCATGAACTTCAACGACCGGCTCTATGTCGGTGCCACGCTGGGCATACAAAGCGTCGAGTACAAACGCAGCATATATTACGGAGAAAACTATTTTTATGTCGACGACATCTACCCCTCGGGCGAAGATATGCCCTACCAACTCATGTACATGGGCTATCAGCAGAATCTGAGATTGTCGGGTACGGGCGTCAACCTCAAATTGGGCGTCACATGGCGGCCGATCGACAATCTGCGCCTGGGTGTGGCGTTCCACACCCCGACATGGTATTCGCTGTCGTTGCGCTACGATGCCGAAATGTGGTCGGCAACACACAGTAGCGGCAACAATCCCGACAACTATCAGCTCGACCATTTCGGAGATTTCTACGACAACGTCGGCGTAGGCACATGGGAGGACAGCGGTCCCGACTCGTGGAACTTCTCCTCTCCCGCCCGACTTCTGTTCGGTGCGGCATACACCATCGCCGGACGTGTCATAGTATCGGCCGACTACGAACGCGACTGGTATCAGGGCATACACACCGGCGACAATCCCGTCAACCTCAATTACCGCGATCATTTCTCCAAGAACTGCAAGGGATCGAATACCGTGCGCGTGGGTGCCGAAGCATATCTGCTGCCATCGCTGGCCGTGCGTCTGGGCTATATCTACAACTCGTCGATGCTCAAAGACGAATCGATCATCGCCGCCACACCCATACCCACCAAGAGCACATATATCACGGCAGGCCTGGGCTTCAAATTCAACGATACGGTCTATCTCGATCTGGCCTATCAATACGGTTCGACCGACCAGACTGCCTACAAGCTCTTCTATGCCACCAACGACGATGCCTCGCAGAATATCGAGAGCCGGACATTTACCACCTCGATCAATCGTCATATCGCAGTGGCCACCATCGGCTTCCGGTTCTAACCGGCCGCCGGCATCGACTGCCGATGCACAGAAATACACCGCACGCTTCCCGGACTATCGCTTCGGGAAGCGTGCTTTGCATACCGGCCTGTCATTGCAAGGAAAGGTCTGTGCATGCTCAGTATGTCACTACGAGGAGCCGTGGGAACCTCTTCTGAATTGTCACTCCGAGGAGCCAAAGGCGACGTGGGAGTCTCGCAGACGGGAGTGCAGTTTGCCGCACCAAAAGAGATTCTCACGTCGGACGTGCCGTCCTCCTCAGAATGACAACACCGTCTTGTCATGTCGAACGAATGTGAGACATCTGGGGAAGACTAAACTTGCTGCATGTAAAAAAACAGAGGAAATCGTCGCGCACAGATTTCTCGCTTACGCACGAAATGACATATCAATCGGAATAGTCTGCTAAGCACCACCAGCCTCCTTTTTCGTCAAAAGCGGTATTATGCAACGCGTAACGAAAAGTGCCCGGATAGGCTGTACTCGGCGTACTGCCTATTCGGGCAATTGAGCGAGCGGCAGCAGAATGCCGCTTTTCACGAAAAAGAGAGTCTTTTCATGAAAAAATCAGACTGTCATAACCTCCTTCTCCTTCTTGTCTATGGCTGCATCAACCAGCTTGGAGAACTTCTCCAACAGCTTCTGAATCTGTGCCTCGCCGTCTTTCGATTCATCTTCGGACATGCCCTCTTTCTGAGCCTTCTTGAAAGCCTCGACAGCATCGCGACGTGCATTGCGCAAGCTGATGCGGGCAGTCTCGGCCTCACCGCGAACCGACTTAACGATCTCGCGACGACGATCCTCCGTAAGAGGCGGAATAGAAAGGCGAATCTGCTCACCGTTGTTCGAGGGAGTCAGGCCTATGTTGGAGTCGATGATGGCCTTCTCGATAAGACGTATCATATTTTTGTCCCACGGCTGTATCAGCACGGTTTTAGCATCGGGCACCGTTACACTCGCCACACCCGATACGGGAGTCTGAGAACCGTAATAGTCGACGAAAACGCCGTTGAGTACGTTGACCGACGCTTTGCCGGCACGAATATTAAGCAACTCCTCGTCGAGGTGATCGAGCGCACGCTGCATGCGATCGGTTGCTTCGTTCAAAATGGTCTTAGTATCCATAACACATCTTCCGTTTATATTGTTTTTGATTATTGCAAAGCATCGGCGATATTGGCTATCAGCTCCTTGAAATCGGCCTCATCGTAACCTACCGAGACGTAGAGCACACGCCCGTCGGCGCCTATGAGGAAATTGCGCGGGATATAGTTGGTGGCATACTTGCGATATACCTCCTGCGAAGGATCGAGCGCAACATCGAATTTATAGCCTGTCTGGGAGATGAAACGCTCCACGGTCTTACGCTGCTCGCCGCGCGACACGGGCAGGAAGACGAAAGGTTTGTCCTTGAAGCGATCGATGATCTCCGCCTGCACATGCGACAACTCCTCGCGGCAGGGAGGACACCACGTCGCCCAAAAGTTGAGCAGCACGACCTTGCCGCGCAGCGAAGACAATGCGACATGCTCGCCCGAAAGCATCTCCACGCGGAAGTCGGGAGCCATATCGCCGCCGCGCACCAGTGTAGATTCGACGATAGCGCGATCCGCCTGCTCCTGGGGAGCCTGTGCCGGTACGGCCGCAGATGCGGGAACAGGCCACCATATGATGAGTATGACGATCACTATCAGGATAACCAGCATCAACAGCAATTGCAGTGTGCTGCCGCGTTTGCGACGGGTACGAATAGACATAATTATAAAGTTTTATTGTTCAACAAGCGTCCCTATGCGTTCGCCCGCGAGCACGCGTTCGAGATTGCCCTCGGTATCCATGTCGAATACGATGATATTCAGACCGTTCTCACGACACAGCGTAAATGCGGTCTGATCCATGACCTTCAACCTGCGCGCAATGACCTCGTCGAATGTGATGCGGTCGAAACGCTCGGCCGACGGATCCTTCTCCGGGTCGGCAGTGTATATGCCGTCGACACGCGTCCCCTTGAACATCACCTCGGCCTCGATCTCAATGCCTCGCAAAGCCGATGCCGTATCGGTCGAGAAATAGGGATTGGACGTGCCGCCGCCGATGATTACCACATATCCGGCTTCCAGCAGCTCCAACGCGCGAGCCTTGGAGTAGTATTCGCCGATAGGCTCCATACGAATGGAGGTCAACACTTTACACTTCACACCGGCACTCTCCAACGCCGACTGCAACGCAAGCGAGTTGATGATCGTGGCCAGCATACCCATCTGATCGCCCTTCACACGGTCGAAGCCGCGGCCGGCACCTTGCAAACCGCGAAATATGTTGCCGCCGCCGATGACGATGCCTATCTGCACACCGGTCTCGACAGCCGCACGAATCTGTCGGGCATATGAATCGAGCACCTCGACCGACAGGCCGAAGCCCTGCGAGCCTTGAAGCGACTCGCCGCTGAGTTTAAGTAAAATTCTATGGTATTGCATAACTGTTTACACTATTCAACGCGAAGATACAAAAAATTCGCGAGATCGGATCAATTATCCGTCATTTGGCAAAATTATTATTGCCGCAATGGAGATGATCGGGATAATTTAGTATCTTTGGCTTCGCCGAAGATACTCCCGCTCGGCAATATCCAAATAAATTTGGTATTGCACTCACTTATTCGTATCTTTGTGAGATCATGTCACACGTGGAGTATAAATATTTGTACGAAGTAGAGACGCCGGCCGACCTGAAACGTTTGTCGATCGACGAGCTAAAACTTTATTGTGCCGAGCTCAGACGATACATCATAGAGTGCTGTTCGCGCAATCCCGGACATCTGGCATCGAGCCTGGGCGTGGTAGAGCTGACCGTCGCCCTGCACTATGTCTACGACACCCCCGACGACAAACTGGTGTGGGACGTAGGGCATCAGGCCTATGCCCACAAGATCATCACGGCGCGCCGCGAGGCATTCGTCAACAATCGTTGCATGGGCGGCATCAGCGGATTCCCGCGCATGAGCGAAAGCGAATACGACGCATTCGGGGCGGGACACTCGTCTGTGAGCATATCGGCAGCATTCGGCATGGCCAAGGCCGCCGAGTTGCAGGGACTGAAACGCAATGTGGTGGCAATCATCGGCGACGGAGCCATGACCGGCGGACTGGCATTCGAGGGGCTGAACAATGCCGGCGCCAGTCCTGGCAGCAACATACTCGTCATTCTCAACGACAACCACATGGCCATCGACAAGGCCACGGGAGCCTTGGAGCGGTATCTGGTGAGGGTATCGACATCGTCGTCATACAACCGTTTCAAAAACAGAGTGTGGCGCGCACTGGGCAAGCTGCCTCCCGTACTGCGCATGATGCAGAAGGCCGGCAATGCCGTCAAGCAGGGGCTGTTGCAGAACAGCAATCTGTTCGAGAGCCTCGATTTCCGCTATTTCGGCCACATCGACGGACACGACATATCCGAACTGGTACGCACGCTGCGCAACCTCAAACGCATCAAAGGCCCCAAGCTGCTGCACATACAAACCGTAAAGGGCAAGGGGTACACTCCTGCCGAGAGCGACCAGCCCACATGGCACGCACCCGGCAAATTCAATCCCGACACGGGAGAGCGTCTGCACTCGTCGAGCAGCGCCGACCGCTATCAGGACGTATTCGGAGAGACACTGCTCGAACTCGCCCGCAACGACGACCGCATAGTTGGCATCACACCGGCCATGCCGTCGGGCTGTTCGATGAACATCATGATGCGCGAGATACCCGAACGCTGCTTCGATGTTGGCATAGCCGAGGGACATGCCGTCACATTCTCGGCAGGTCTGGCCGCGGCCGGCATGCGCCCGTTCTGCAACATCTATTCGTCGTTCATGCAACGCGCCTACGACAATGTGATACACGACGTCGCCTTGCAACGCCTGCCGGTGGTGATGTGTATCGACCGCGGCGGCCTGGTTGGCGAAGACGGTGCCACCCACCACGGAGCATTCGATCTGGCCTACTTCGGCTGCATACCCAATCTGACAATCGCCGCACCGCGCAACGAGTGGGAGCTGCGACAGATGATGTACACCGCCTCAAAGGCCGACTACCCCACCGTCATACGCTATCCGCGCGGAACGGGCGAGGGCGTTGCCTGGCGCAACACACCCTTCGAGGAGTTGCCGGCAGGCCGCGGTGAGCAGCTCTGCGAGGGCAGCGAGGTGGCTGTCGTGGCTATCGGCACAATGTGCGGCAAAGCCGTGCGTGCGGCAAAGGCGAGCCGCCACAGCGTAGCCGTATACTCTATGCGCTATATCAAACCGCTCGACGAAGATCTTATTCTCGATATAGGGCGGCGATTCCACCATATCATCACCGTCGAGGACGGCATTATACGAGGCGGCGTGGGCGAGAGCATCGCAGCACTGCTGGCACGCAACGGACTGCACCCCGATGTGCAGATGCTCGGTATCGGCGATAGGTTCGTCGAACACGGCACCCCCGACCAGCTCTACGCACTCTGCGGCTACGACGAGCAGGGCATAGCTGCCGCCATCGACCGATTCTTCTAATAGAGGAACAAGACCTCTACCTCGTCAGAGATAAAAAACACAGTCTCCCGAACCTTTCCGGATTCGGGAGACTTTTCTATTCGGTGATCTCCACCCTATTGCCGTCGGGGTCGGCCACGCAACTTTCGTAGTAGCCGTCGCCCGTAATACGCGGTGCACTCAGCACCAAATATCCCGCAGCCGACAGTTCGTCGGTCAAGGCATCTACCCTCGCGCGGCTGCCCACACCAAAGGCTATATGCGCCCAGCCGACTCTCGTTCCGTCAGCCGGTGACGGCGAGACCACATCTGCACGCGACATGATCTCCAAACGCGCACCGTCATCGAATGTCAAAAACCATGTACGCAATCCAGTTTTCGGATTATGATAGCAGTCGCCCGCTATGCCGCCGAAATACCTCACATAAAACTCTTTGGCACGCTCAGGGTCGACACTCCACAAAGCTATATGATCGATTCTCATACAGCACTACTCCGCACGCCATATCACCGGAGCACCGGTTGCGGCAATCTCCTCGTCCGAAAGCGCGACAGAGACTATACCCATACAGTACGGTGCCACCTCATAGGGCTGATAATCGATCAGAATGCCGTTGTCGGTGATCTTAACCGCCGCCGACACATAGGCCGTTTCGGGTGTAATGCCGAACAGATCGTCGCCGTAATCCCCGTTCAGTTTGTTCGATACGAGCTGCCGCACGGCCGGTGCCCACACATCTTCCATCAGATAGTGGAAATCGTAGCGCTGACCGCTTGCCATATCGTAGCAGTCGTAGGCCACCGTACCCATGCCATGCGCACCGCCGGTGTACATATAATAATATGTCGTATAGCACATCACAGCTCCGCCGCGCACCAGTTCGTTGTCCTGCGATATACCGAGCTGATACTCGAACGAGTGCGGCTCGCCCTCGTCGTATGCCACGAAGTCATCGACAAAACCGTCGATCACCATCTGCACGGCCGCATCTATATCGGCCGGAGCCTCGGCACCGAACACATGCTCGTAGTTCTGCCTCTCGATCGACGCCCACACAGGATCGGAGTCGGCATCGGCGATGCGGCAATACGACACTTCGACACTGTAAGGCGTCGCACCCGAATCCTTATCGACAAAATCGAGCGTCTCCACTACGGGCACCTCCGCGCTCTTCCTTGCTCCGCGACAACCGACCGCCATTACAGCAGCTGCGGCAGCCGCCAACAATACCATGCGTTTCATCATAACTATCCTATAAATTATATTCAGGAAATAAAGGTACGCAAATTTGCCGACTGAAACGGATATTTGAAGATTTTTTACATTTTTTTTGCAAAAAATTTTGGAGATAAAAAAAAACGCTTTATCTTTGCACCACAATCAGAGAGGGTGGATTCATCTAAGGGCTAGGATACGTGCCTCTCACGCACGACATAGGGGTTCGAATCCCCTATCCACTACCAGAAAGCGATCGGCAACGGTCGCTTTTTCTTTTGCCTTAAATCGCCCGAAGATTCAATTGTTTTTTCAGCATCTGCCACATCAACGAATATACTGTACGACATCTGTGAAAGACGCGGCCAGCGACATGGCAGTTGAATAAAGACTTGACAGTGGAAATAATCCCGCACAGATTTCTCGCTTGCGCTCGAAATGACAACCCGCTGTCACTCCGAGGAGCAACGCAGTTGCGACGCGGGAGTCTCTTCTGAATTGTCACTCCGAGAAGCAGGCAAAGACTGCGACGTGGAAGTCTCGCTGTCACAAGTGCTGTTTACCGCACCAAAAGAGATTCTCACGTCGGACGTACCGTCCTCCTCAGAATGACAGAATAGTGTAAATAACCTACCTAAGCACACCCCATTTTTCGTCAAAAGGCGTTAGTTACAAGCCGCAACGAAAATAGCCCGGATAGGCTGTACTTGACGTACTGCCTATTCGGACTATTGAGCGAGGCGCAGTAAATGACGTCTTTTCACGAAAAAGAGACGAGGTTAGTAGGTACGCTCCATAGTATTGCCAGGCGACAACCTGACGAAGACAACCCCGTGCGGAGCAACACTCTGCTCGAAACGGTCGTTGCAGCCTACCTCGGCGACATCGGACTGACGCCACAGATCGCGAACTGTGATGCGCTCGCTCCACAAACCGAGGGCGCGAGGAACGATGCCGATCTTCATAGGCTTCTCGGAGCGGTTGAACATACCCACAGCCAACGATCCGTCTTCGAGGTTCTTGACATAGGTCACATAATCGTCACCGACATAGTAGGGAGTGGCACGCACACCGAGCGGGTCTTGCAACACATCGTTCACCTCGCAGTTGCACAACAGGCTCAGCGTGAAGTCGTCGAGCTGCGACATATCGCCGCCGATAAGCATGGGCGAGGCCAGCAGCGTCCACAGCGTGATGTGGGTAAACTGCTCGTCGGGCGTAAGTTTGGTCGGGTGAAGATTGGGACCCCAACCCACCATGCCCACCACGAGCATGTCGGCATCAGCCCAATGACCAGGCGAATTGAATGCCGCCCAACGATATTGAGCCTCGAAACCTATCTTGCTGATGCTTGCCCAATTATCGCGTATATCGCCCGTTGTGCGCCAGCACTCGGCCAGCGAAGCCCAGTGCTGAGCATCGGCAAAGGGTGCCGAGTTGGATAGACTGTACACGATATCGCGGCCTGTGGCATGCAGCGCATCGGCCATCTCCTTGGTATAGTAGTAGTCGTTGGGTTTCCAGTCGTATTTGAGGTAGTCGACACCCCAATCCGCCCATGTGCGGGCATCTACCTGGGCAAACGAGTAGCGTCCGTGGCGATAGTTCTCCTTGCGCACCTTGTTGCCGGTGGGATCTTCGGCCGTGACATATTTATAGTTCTCGTTGCAGATGCCCTGTTCGATCCAGTCATAGGTGCCGTCGGCATTGTCGCACTGAGTACCCACATGGCCGGCATAGGTGCCTACCCAAGGACCCGAATATATGCCGAACTTCAAGCCCATGGCATGTATCTCGTCTGACAGAGCCTTCATATCCGGAAACTTGCGATTGGGCTCGATGTGAAGGTCGTCACCTTCGCGGCGTCCCTGCCAGCCATCGTCGATGTTGATATATGTCCAGCCGAAGTCCACCAGACGCTTGTCGACCATGGCACGCGCCGACGCCAGCACCTTGTCCTGACTCACGCTGTTGCCCCAGCAGTTCCACGAGTTCCAGCCCATGGGCGGTGTGAGAGCTATACGGTCGCCCACGACTATGCGCAGATCGCGCAGGTCTGCACCCAGAGAGTTGACCGCACGCAAAGTGATGCGGTACTCGCCACGCTCCGGCAGGCGTCCCGTGATGATACCCGTCTCGGCATCGAGACATATGCCTTCGGGCAGATTGTCGGCCTCGAATCGCATGGGACGCTCGCCGCTGGCGGCAATGGTGTAGAGCACCGGCGACCCGGGGCGCACGCCGAATATGCGCGCACTGTTGATACGCGGCGCAGGCGATGGTTTCGGTGTAAGGATATAAGCCGAATAATCGGGCATGTAGACCTTGACGGCATCGCCCGATTGTGCCGTCGAACACAACGGCACGATTGCCAGAAGCAGCAAATCGAGTAGTTTGAGTTTCATCGAGAATAGTATTTTAGTCTGTTAAAGTATCACAAAGATATGATTTTCCGAGAAAAATATTCAGAAAACAGATCAAAACAACCACCCCGGCAGCGATCAACGGCGGTGCCGACATGAAACTGGCGCGGATAGATTTCTCGCTTACGCTCAGAACAGCACCGACCAGTCACTCCGAGGAGCCGCAGGCGACGCGGGAGTCTCCTCTGAATTGTCACTCCGAGGAGCAGGCAAAGACTGCGACGCGGGAGTCTCGCAGACGGGAGCGCTGTTTGCCGCACCAATAGAGATTCTCACGTCGGACGTGCCGTCCTCCTCAGAATGACAGTACCTAAACACACACCTTTTTCGTCAAAAACGGTATTATGCCACACAACGCGGGAGGGAGACGATGGGACGTACTCGATGTACGTCCCATTGCTGAGCGACAAGGCGCGGACGCAGAATGCCGTTTTTCACGGAAAACAGACTAAGCACCACCAACCATCTTTTTCGGCAAAAGCGGTATTATGCAACGCAAACGAAGATCCGCCGGATAAGTTGTACTTAGCGTACTACTTATTCGGCGGAGCAAGCGCGCGGCAGCAGAATGCCGCTTTTCACGAAAAAGAAAAACATTTACGGCCGCAACATCTTAAACAAGACGTGCGACCGTAAACTCACGGTTTGGCATTCCAGTGATTGCTGATTTTATCTCATCGGCTCCAATTCAACCGTAAAGTGACGCATTATGGGGAACTCGCGAGTGATGCGGTAACCGCGCGTGATCTGCTCGCGACGATCGTAAACGTTTTTCAGCGCGGCGGCGATAACGTCCATATGATTGTTGGTGTAGGTGCGGCGCGGTATGGCCAGACGCAACAACTCCAATGCGGGATAGCGGTTCTCGCGCGTTTCGGGATCGCGGTCGGCGAGGATCGAACCGATCTCCACACCGCGAATGCCGGCTTCGAGATACAGCTCTATGGCAAGCGTCTGAGCGATAAACTCCTCCTTGGGTACATGCGTAAGCACCTTCTTGGCATCGATGAAGATGGCGTGGCCTCCGGCCGGACGCTGATAAGGTATGCCATACTCGTCGAGCTTCGCTCCGAGATATTCGACCTGACGCACACGCGTCTGCAAATAGTCGAACTCGGTTCCCTCGTCCAGACCCACAGCCAAAGCGTTCATGTCGCGACCCGACATACCGCCATAGGTGATGAAGCCCTCGTTCATGATGCAATACATCTGGCAGCGGCGCCACAGATCCTCGTCGCGGAAGGCTACGAAACCGCCCATGTTGACTATGGCGTCCTTCTTCGACGACATGGTCATGATGTCGGCATACGAGAACATCTCGCGCACGATCTCTTTGATAGATTTGTCGGCATAGCCCTCCTCACGCGTCTTGATGAAATAGGCGTTCTCCGCAAAGCGTGCCGAGTCGATCTGCAATCTCACGCCATGGCGACGGCAGACAGCCGACACTTCGCGGATATTGGCCATCGACACGGGCTGTCCTCCGGCAGTGTTGTTGGTAACGGTAAGCACCACGGCAGGTATGCGCTCCACGGGATACTCGTTGAGCACCTTCTCCAACTTCACTGGATCGAGGTTGCCCTTGAAGGGGATCTCCAACTGCGTATCGGCAGCCTCGTCGATGGTGCAGTCGATGGCGTGAGCCTTGCGGAACTCGATATGTCCCTTGGTGGTATCGAAGTGCGAGTTGCCGGGCAGCACGTCGCCCTCGTTGATGATGGTCGAGTAGAGCACATTCTCGGCGGCACGTCCCTGATGGGTGGGCAGGAAGAAATCGAAACCGAGAATATCGCGTATGGCGTTCTTCATGTTGTAATAAGAACGCGCACCGGCATAACTCTCGTCGCCCTGCATCAGCGCAGCCCACTGACGATCGCTCATGGCACCGGTGCCAGAGTCGGTCAGCAGATCGATGAACACCTCGTCGCTTTTGAGGTTGAACAGATTGTAATGTGCTTCGCGAATCCAACGCTCACGCTCCTCGCGCGTACTCTTGCGTATGGGTTCGACCATCTTTATGCGAAACGATTCAGAAAAAGGCAATTCCATGATATAATAAGTTTTAAGGTTTTTAAATCTGTTTTTGCAAATATTGCCCGTCTAACGCCGGCGGCAAGACGAGAACGAACGCGGCATGCACGGGGCATCGGCCGCGCCATCACGCGTGGAATTCGTCGCGACGCTTGATATTGAGAAATATGCGTGCGGCTCTATTTGCGTCGTATTGCATCATCATGGTTTTTCAAAGTTAATAAAATGTCTGCAAAAAACCAAATATGCAATCATGAATCGGCACGTAATCCACGCTAATTTAGGCGTATAAATTCACAGGTTCGCATAAATATGTCAATAAACATGGTTGTATTTAAAATATATTGCATATATTTGCAAATGTTAATGAGTAAAAAATTTCCTGTCATGAAACGATTTTTCTATTTGGTCGCACTGATGTCGACCATGTTGGCCGCTTGCGACAAGAGCGACCAGACAACGACTCCCGATGAACCCGTTCCCCCTGTAACAGAACAGCCGTGGACTCCCACAGAGGGTATAACCACAGAGTCGTATTACAAGGGAGAAGGCGATACGGAGGGCGTAGCCAACTGCTGGATCAACTTCGTATCGGACGACTACGTAATGGACGACTGGGGCGACGTATTGAGCGGATTCGTCCTTATAGTCGACTTCAACACAGCTGTTGCCGAAAACCCCGACTTCGCCTCGCTTGCCGAAGGCACCTATGTCTTCTCTGAAAACACCGAAGCGTTTACCGTCAGCGGAGCCACCAAAACCGCATGCGCAGATAACCGAAACGTCGAGACGCACTTCGTCGGCGGGTCGGTGGAGGTGGCCAGACAAGGCGAGCTGTATAAAATCGACTGTCTGTTCATTGCCGACGACGGCACGGAGGAGGAGCTTTCATACGTCGGCGACGTAACCTTCATAAATCGCTCGGCGCAGGGACAGATGAGCAATCTCAAAGGCGATGTCACTACCGGCGAACTGACCCAAGGCTACTTCGGACTCTTCGGCGAGAGCCTGTTCGAAGATGCCGATTCCGAGATGGCCATGATGGTACTCGCCGGCGACGACTTCGACTTGGAGGTATTCTACGGCAACTCCGACTCGATCTGCATCTACTTCAACATTCCTGTCGGCGCAAACGAGATTCCCGACGGCACATATACGGTATTGTCGCCCGATTCGGAGGAGATACCCGCAGGTACGCTCGTTCCCGGCTTGAAAGAGGGCTTGACGATATACGGCACATGGTTCTTCTCGACAGAGCGCAAACTCGAAGTATCGGTTCGCGGCGGCAGTCTGACTGTCAGTCACGAAGGCAATATTTTCGACATCGAATTGGAGCTGCTCGACGGCTACGGCAACAAAATCGAGGGTTCGTACCACGGCGAATTGGAAGACTACTCGTAATTCGTATCCATCTTCCGGCCGCGACGCGCACAAGAACCCTCACAGGTAACTTTCGGCGCGACGGCCGCGACACGGCGAGATCCGACGGCACACTTTCCGGTGTGCCGTTTCTCGTTCTACAAGGCATCGGCACCGATGATAAAAGCCGGCTTTTCGTGATTAAAAAACTATTGTTGGTTGAATTAATTTCCTTAATCGCACGCTTTGTTTTATATTTGCATTCGATATAATACCTAATATAATAGGGAAAAGTATGAAGATCAAATATAAAATATACGCAAGTCTCGCTCTTCTGCTCCCGCTCGGCGCATGCAACCGCGACGCCGACGACCGCAACATACCCCCTCAGCGGGAGATGATCGAGACATCGATAGGGCTAAGCCTCGACCATAGCACCCGCACATCGCTCGCCGACGACGGCATGACAACACGTTGGAGCGCCGGCGACAACATAGCCCTCTGGGCACGCAACGCCGCAGGCGAATACACCGTCGAAGCAGCCCGGTTCGCGCTGCGCCATTTCTCGTCCGACTACTCCACTGCGCTCTTCACCGGACGCATCGAGGCCATGGAGCAGGGCAGCTACGACTACTTCATGATCTACCCCGTCCCGACATCGGTCGACGGAACGCTCGCCACATACGACATACCGGCCGTGCAGAGCGGCGCATACGACGGTGCGTGCGACGTTATGATCTCGTCGCCCGTAGTATCGGGCGAGGCTCTGACGACTTCGGCCACAGCGAAAATATCGACCTCGATGCACCATATGATGCACGCCGTCAAGATCACCATACCCGAAAACCGCAATCTGTTCGGACAGCGATTCACCCGTCTGGAAATGACATTTCCCTACCCCGTGACAGGCAAGATAACCTGCGACGTCACCCGTCCCGACGCAGCTCCGGCACTGAGCGGACAAAGCAACACGCTGGTAATCGAGAACGCCGACGGATTCGATGCCGGCGATACGCTGTGGGCAATGGTGCTGCCCTGCGAGTCGCCCGTCGACGGAGAGATAACCTATATGGTCAGCAACGACCGCAGCCATTCGGAGAGCGCAACCTACAACGTGCGGCTCGACATGCAGCCGGGACATGTGACTCCCATCAAGATGACCGTACCGGAACTGTACAAATACACTTCCATAGAGTTTTACGTCGCCGAGAACAACCTCGGAGAGGAGTTCGACCGCATGAGTGTCTACGACGCTTCGGGCGCATTGGTGGCTACGTTCTCTCACGACGATTCGGAGCTGTACAAAATGGAGTATTACGGCGATTTCAACCGCACGGATTGGAGCGGCACCGACTTCACGCTGTCGTTCGATTCGGAGCACGCCGTAGTAAATACCACGGTCAATGTCGGCACCATAGAGCCATACTCGCGCCATCTGCTGACCACTGCCGTGCCATATCTGTTCGAGGAGAATTTCGATTCGCTCGCCGACTTCTCCGACGGTCACGACAACTACGCCGTGGGCGGCACCAATTCGGACACCTACACCTCGGCCAAGATGCTCGACGAATACGGCCTTGCAGGCTGGTCGGGTTCGCGTGTGGGCGTGGGCGGCACCGACGGCAAACGCATCAGAGTATGCTGCCGCACCCAGTGTACGATATTCAACCAGAAATACAGATATCACGGACGACTCGACTCGCCGCGTCTGACCTCGCTCAAAGACGGTGTCGCGGTCGACGTGGAGGTCAGCCTCGACTACGGCGCAGGTTTTGCCGGCAACGCCTCAATATCGCCCATAGCGGCTTACGGCTACGACACCTCCTCGGCCGGCGCGATCGGCAGCAAACAGCACGACACGGCATGGTACATAAGCGGAGCCACCCCGTTCCCTGCACTCACGCTCAACGGCTCGTTCGACTCTACGCCCGACAGAGCGACATACGTCATCGGAGGTTGCAGCAATATCCACCGTCTGTCGTGGGAGGTCGGCTCGACGGGATATGCCAACACCACCAACGGCAACTATTGGCTCTATCTGGACAACATACGTGTAAAGATCAAAAACGCAAACAATAATTAAATCGACAGCATATGAGAAAACTTCTACTTTTCATCGGTATGTCGGCTCTGAGCATGGCATGCTCTTCTGATGCAGCCACGAGCGATGACAGCTCATCGCAAGGCCTCGTGACGATAGCATGCTCGACCACAAACGAGATAACCGTCACGCGCACCGACGTGAACTGCACGATCCCCACCGCCGAGGAGTTCTCGCTTCGGATCGAGGGCATATCGCTGCAATACGACTCGTCGTGGCAGACCATAGCGGCATTCAATGCCGACAACTACCTCAACGCCGGCAGCTACAAAGCCGTCGTCGAGGCCGGCGACATCACCGAAGAGGGATACGACAAAGCCACCTTCCGCGGCGAGCAGACCTTTACGGTCGCAGCCCGCGAGCAGACCTCTGTCGACATCAAGGCATACATAGCCAACTCTCTGGTCAAGGTAGATCTGACCGACAACTTCCGCCGATACTTCACCGGCGGCTGGCAGCTGACGCTTACGACGGCCGCCGGCAACAGCTTCGATGTCAGCACACCCTCCGACCAGCCCATATTCATGGCGCCCGAATCGTTCTCCATAACGGGAAAGGCCACCAAACAGCCCAACACCTCGGGCGGCAGCGGCATCGAGGTCGTTCTGCCCGAAATGAGCCGCGACCGACTCGCCGCACAGACACTCTACACCGTCACCTTCGACGTATCGACGGCCGGTGGTGCGACACTGGAAATATTGCTCAACGATACGCCCGTGGAGAGCATCACGATCGACAACGAACTTAACGACAACGCACAATAAAACGCATCAACGATATGAAATCGATATTTCGAACCATAATAACGCTCTCTGTCGCGGCACTCGTCTCGACAGCCTGCAACAAAGACAAGGCGCAATACAACATCGGTCCCGACAACGACCGTGACAACATCGGCTATCTCAGCCTCGGAGGCTTGGAGGCCACCGTCATGACCGACACGGAGAACATATCTTCGGGCACCACAGCCGCAGCTACGCGTGCCGGCGTCCCCGACATCGACACCTTCACGGTCACCCTCACCGACCAGTCAGGCCAGACCGTGGCGGAGTTCCTCTACGGCGAGCGTCCGTCGTCGCCCATCGAGCTGCCGGGCGGAGTCTACACCCTGACCATGTCCTCGGGCACGATGCCCGCAGTCGACTGGGAGACACCCGTATACGGTGCGTCACGCGAGGTGATCGTCACACGCAAACAGACCACCACCGTCAACGACATCGTCTGCAAGCTCACCAACATCAAGGTGACGGTCGACTACTCGGCCGATCTGATCGATCAGTTCGATGCCGAACACACCTCGATGAGCGTATCGCTCCAACCCAACTCGACGACCTTCGCCATGGGTGAGACGCGTGCCGCATACTTCACTCCCGCCAATGCCGAAAACACCCTGCATCTGGTACTCTCGTGCCGCTACAAGGGGCAGGATTCCAACATCGACATGACGGCCGACATACACGGCGTCAAAGCCTCTCAATGGCGCAAGATCAACGTGGTGATCCAGCATTCGAGCGACGGAACGGCTCTGATAGGCATCACGTGCGACACATGGACCTACGACGAGGAGATAGTATTCGACTCGGCATCTTACATGTGCGAACCCACCATCTCCGACGACGACGATCTGCCCACGATCGTATGGCCGGGTCACGATCTGGCCGAGCCGTTCGAGCTGACCGACGAGATGTTCGACGCCGACGGAGTCTTCACCGGCTCGATCAACATCGACATCGAGGCCGAGTCGCCGCTCAAATCGCTCACCGTATCGCTCTCTTCCGACAATGCCGACTTCCTCTCCGAGTACTCGTCGATGATACCCGCGACCGAGGATCTGTGCAATCCCAACGTTTCGAAATCGATTCTGCAACTGCTCGGTTATCCCGCCTCGGCGGCCGGACAGAGCAGCGTACGACTCCGCTTCGGCGCGCAGGCCGCACTGATGCACACCTATGAAGGCACGCACGCCTACACCGTTACGGCCACCGACGACAAGGGTCGCACGGCAAGCGCAACGCTCACCGTGAAGGCCGGCAGCGGCAGCGGCTCGGGATCGAGCATCGTATGGGTAGGTCACGACATCTCGCAGCGGTACGAGATCACCGACGACTTGCAGGTGGGCATACGCGTCAGCGTACCGGCCGGCATCAAGGACTTCTATGTCGACATCATATCGGACGTACTCACCCCCGAAGAGCTCACCAAAGTAGGCCTTACCGATCATCTCAATCTGGTCACTCCCGGTCAGTTCAAGGATCAGCTCGAAGGACTGGGCTTCCCCACCGAAGATGCAGTCTACGGTCAGACGCTCATCGACGAAAACACGCTCAACATATCGAGCTTCATGAGCCTGCTGAAAATAACCGGACAGGGCACCACCGATTTCCGGCTGACGGTCATAGACTTCAACGACCAGAAGTGTGTGGGCACCATCATGTTGGAGGTTAAATAATCAAAACGGAGACAGATCATGAAAAAGATATTCAGCATATTGTGCATGGCACTGCTGGCAGCCTCATGCAACAGGGAGTGCGGCGACGAGCCGATACTTCCGGCCGATCAAGGAGCATTGAAGATGGAGGTGGTGATGTCGGGCACGCCTGCGGCCGACCAAAGCATCGCGGTCAAGATCTACCGCGTGGCCGACACCGGACGTCAGCTCATACGCCGCTATACGTCGCTTGCGGACATACCCGACTATCTGGCTCTGCTGGCCGACAACTACTGCGTGACGGTAGATGTGGGCGACAAGCTGCCCGCATCGATGACCGAAAAGAGCTATTACGGAGAGAAGGAGTTCCGCATCGAACCGGGTGCGGTAGCGGCCGTCGCGGTCGATTGCCGACTGCTCTCGACCATCGCTGCCGTAGAGTATGACTCCACCGTAAAGGAGCAGTTCGCAAGCGGCTACACAACCACGGTAGCTGTGGGTGACAGCATCGACGGCACTGCCACGCAGGAGGTAAAGCCGCAACTGATATTTTCCCGCAGCGGCGAGGGCTATTTCATCTTGCCCGAGGAGGAGAGCTCGCTGGCATGGCGATTCGAGGGCACACACCCCACCGAGGGGCGGATCGAAAAATCGGGCATCATTGCCGGCGTTAAGCCCGCAGCCCGATACACACTGCGATTCGCATACTCGAAAGATGCCAACGGCATGATAGAGATCATAGCCACGGTCGACGAATCGCTCGAAGAGTTCGACGACAACATATCGTTCAGCCCCGACCCCACGATTCTCGGCGACGGATTCGATCTGACGCAGGAGCAGCGCTTCACCGGCGGCGAGCACAGCTATTTAGTATCTGCTCTGGCAGCCATATCCGAGCTTACGCTCACCGTCGACTCCGAGACATACGATCTGCTCGCCCAGAGTCATGCGGGCATCGGCGTCACCCTCACCGACGAGAAGAACATCGTCGTGACACTGAGCAGGGAGCTCTTCGACAAACTCTGCGGCGGCAGCCATACGATGGTATTCAACGTCAAAGATGCCGACGGCGGCAAACTCGAACAGAACGTGGCATATTTGACGCAGGGCATAAACCCGCTCCTTGCCACCGACTACGATCTGTGGGACTGCACGGCCACATTCTCGGCAACGGTGTTCGATGCCGATGGCGCAGCCTGCGCCATCGAATATCGCCAGGAAGACGGCCAGTGGCAGAGCATCGAGGCTCTACCCTCGGCTGGCAACACCCGCACCGCCACCGGCGGCGACTTCTTCGCCGGCAAGCGATACGAATACCGCCTGCTCATCGACAATACGCCCGTGGGAGCATCGTTGCTGACAACCACGCCCGACGGCGTGCAGCTTCCCAACGCAGGCATGGAGTCGTGGTCGAAACCCGGCAAGGCCTACCTGCCCTATGCCGACGGTGAAGCACCATTCTGGCAGACCGGCAACCCCGGCTCGACATCTATCGGCGAGAAGTTCAACCTCACCACACCTTCCGACGACATTCACGCCGGCTCGGAGGGCAGCACCTCGGCATATCTCAAATCGCAATATCCCAGCGTGGCCGGCATAGGCAAGTTCGCAGCAGGCAACCTCTTCATCGGAGAGTTCTCCTTGAACGGAATGAACGGCATCGTCGACTTCGGACGTCCGTTCACCTACACGGCCAAGCCCAAGGCGTTGTCATTCTGGCTGAAAAACAACCCCGGACAGATCAACTACAACAGCGGCAAGCCCATCAGCGGCACCGATATCAATCAGGCCGTCATCATACTTGCCAAGTGGAACTCTCCGCGACGCGTCGACACGAGCAACATCGACAATACCTTCCTCGATGTGGAGAACCTCGACAAGGAGCCTGGCGTAGTGGCCTATGGTCTGTTCCGCACGCAGCAGGCCGCCGAGCAGTGGTACGAGCGCACGATCGAGCTGACCTACATCAGCGACGAACGTCCCGACTACATCATGGTCTCGTTCGCAGCGAGTGCCTACGGCGACTATTTCTGCGGATCGACCGATTCATACATGTATGTCGACGACATAAAACTCATATATTAAATTACTGCCGATGCAGAAGTCAATCACTATCATAATTGCGTTGTTTGCCGCGATCCGCCCGATCGCGGCACAACAACATGAATACACCGTCGGGCAGCCGGCAGCCACGGTTCTCGAAGCCGACGCGGCAATCGAAAATATGTCCGCCGCCCAAACCGCCATCTCCTTGGCGGACACTCTGTCCGTTACGGAGATCGTCACGGCGGAGCAGCAGCCATCGGCTGGGGACGCACGCCGCCACCGCGGTTTCAGCACCACCAACACCTTCGTCCCGAAAGGACAATGGATATTCGGAGGTTCGGCCTCTTACTCGACACACCGCAACAACGACTACAAACTGCTGATGATCGAAGGCATCACCTCCGACGGATACACCGTCAACGTCAGCCCGATGATCGCCATCTCGCCCAAAGACAACATGGCTCTTGGCGTGCGCTTCATCTACGGCCGCACGATGCTCGACATGGACAATGCCTCGTTGAAGTTCGGCGAGGCCGACTCGGGTGTCAACATCAGCGTCGACTACATGCACCAGATCAAGCAGGAGTATACGGGTGCCATATTCTGGCGGCAGTATATCCCCCTGGGACACTCCAACCGCTTCGCCATCTTCACCGAGATACAGCTCTGCTTCTCCGGCGGACAGTCGGCCATAGTGGCCGAAGACGGCGCAGTGGACGGCTATCAGAAGTACAGAGGCACATATGCCAGCCACTACGGCACCTCGATAGGTCTGCAACCGGGCATCGTGGCCTTCGCCACCAACAACATGGCCTTCGAGATCAGCATCGGCGTGTTCGGCATCGCCTACGATCACACCAAACAGACACACAACCAGGTCGAAGTGGGCAACATCAAGACCAGCACGATGAACTTCAAGGTCAACCTGTTGTCGATCGGATTCGGTGCTTCGTTCTACCTCTAAACCGCGACCCTATGAAAAGATTTATACTATTGTTACTTGCTTCGGCGTTTATAATATCGGACATTGCGGCGCAAACCGAAACGACGGTCAAGGCTGTCGATTCGACCGCGGTCAAGATCGAGCGTGGACACTTTTTGCCGATGAAACGACGCATAGACCGAGAGATAGACAAGATAAAGAGCCTCTACCGCGGCGAGATCATGATCGGACTTACGGCCTCTTACGGCACCGTAAAGGCCGACGATACGGAGTTGATGCTTATCTTCAACGACATCAACCTCAAAGGTACAATGACCACGATCAACCCCTTCGTGGGATATGCCTATCGCGACAACCATGCCGTGGGCGTCAGATTCGGCTATCAGCTCATCGACGGCGAACTGGGCAATATAAGTTTCGATCTGGGCGAACAGAACGACCTGTCGTTCTCGCTGGACAACATGTCGCTGCGCAGCCGCAACTACTCGTGGTCGCTATTCCATCGCTCCTATGCGGGACTCGACCAGAAGGGGCGCATCAGCTTCTTCGCCGAGTGGGAGTTGCAGGCACGCACGGGAACCATGGATTTCGCCTACATGAGCGACAACACGCTCAAATTCTCGCACAGCCGCTCGACCGGCCTGCGCCTCAACTTCAACCCGGGCATGGCCGTATACATCTTCCCCAACGTCTGCACCACGGTATCGTTCGGTCTGGGAGGATTGTACTACAACAAGATACAGCAGAGCGACGAGACCGGCAACCACACCGGCAGCCGCTCGCGTTCGGGACTGCGCTTCAAGTTCAACCTCGCCGACATCAACATCGGCATGGTCGTACATTTGTGGAACAACAAGAAGAGTTAAGTTAGACGATGAGACGAATATATACGCTTTTAATATCGCTTCTCTCGCTGGCCGCCCTCGGCGGTTGCATCGAGAACGACATACCATATCCCGTGGTCAAGCTCGACATTCTGTCGATAGAGGCCGACGGGTTGCTCTCCTCGCCCGAAATAGATGCCGGACGCCACAGCGTCACGCTGCATTTGGAGGAGACGACCGACATACGCGCCGTGAAGATCGACAACGTGGAGCTTACCGAAGGTGCCCGGTCGAACGTTGCGTTCCCTGGCGTATTCGACATGCGCACACCGCTCTATGTCACGCTGTCGCTATATCAGGATTTCGAGTGGACCGTCACTGCCCGACAGAGCATCGAGCGCTTCTTCAATGTCGAGAATCAGATCGGAGCCGCCGAGATCGACACCGACAGCCGCATAGCCACGGCCTATGTGCCTATGAACGCTGATCTCGACGATGTCAGAATCACCGCTCTGAAACTCGCCCCCGAAGGCATCTCGACATACTCGCCCGATCCGTCCGCATTCACCTCGTTCGAGGATACGGTGCATCAGATCGATGTGAGCTATTTCGACATCACCGAGACGTGGACTCTTAAAGTGGTACGCACCGACGTCGAGGTGGAGTTCACGGCCGTCGATGCGTGGGCACGCAGCATATGGCTCTATGCAGCTGGACGCAGCGGTGCCGCCCTCGGCTTCCGCTACCGCGAACAAGGCTGCGACGAGTGGATCGAAGCCGGCAGCGTAGAGATCGACGGAGGCCGGTTCAGCGCGCGCATCACCGGTCTGAAACCCGAAAGCCGCTATGAGGTCGTGGCCTTCTCCGACGACAGCCTGTCGGCCGTGGAGACAGTCACCACCGAGGCAGCACCCGTTTTGGAGAACGGCGACATGGAGCAATGGGCGAAAATAGGCAAGAGTTACTTCCCTTATATAGAGGGTGCACCCTACTGGGGTACGGGCAATCCGGGTGCCACCACCCTGGGCGAGTCGTTCAACCTCACCACGCCGCTGGCCGAGCCGCGACCCGGATCGAGCGGCACCACCTCGGCATCGTTGCAATCGATGTATCCCAACATGGCCGGCATAGGCAAGTTCGCCGCAGGCAACCTCTTCCTCGGAAGGTTTGCACAGACCATAGGCACCAACGGCATAGTACACTTCGGCCGCCCATATCAGAGTCACCCCACGGCACTCAGAGGCTACGTCCGATACAATCGCGGCGATATCAACCGCGTAGGCTCGTCGCCCGCCGACCGCACTTTGGAAAAGGGCGATCCCGACAACGGTGCGATCTACATAGCCGTCGGCGACTGGACTGCCGACGAGTATGGCGGCGACGAGGAGAGTCCCGTCAGAATCGACACGCGCGACGTGAACACCTTCTTCTCGTCGACCTCCCCGGCCGTCATCGGCTACGGAGAATGGATACTCACCGAGAGTGTCGACGACTGGGTCGAGTTCACCATTCCGCTCCGATACGTCTCCACCTCGCGGCGTCCGACACATCTTATCATCGTCTGCTCGGCCTCGCGCTGGGGCGACTATTTCACCGGCAGCACCGACAGCCGCATGATAGTCGACGATCTGGAACTCATCTACGAATAGTCGCAGCAACGGCTGCACCGAGGCATAACGCCGGCAAAGAGTCGATTCTTTGCCGGCGTTTGCGTTGTCGGCCTGGCAATCCGATAGATCGTTCAGACCAAAAACACGGACGTTAGGCAAATTTTACCGAAAAATGGCATGTTTACATATTTTTTATGCTATATTTGTAAAGCAGTGCATTCGGTCGACAGTGCGCTGAATATCCGAATATCAGTCGACTGCAAAAATTAACTTCTAAAAAACTGTTTTATGAAATTCAAGCATGTCTTCATGTTGATGGCTGCGGCCATGTTTTCATTCGCCTGCAACGACGACGACAAACAAACCGATCCCACGCCCGATCCCACGCCGGAGGCCGATTTCACATTGAGCGTCTACGACATTACGAAAACGGATTGTCGCTTCAAGGTATCGCCCAAGGACAAGGATATGACCTACGTGGCACTGATGTCGCCGAGCGAGCAGCTGGCCGAATTCCCATCGGATACGGAGTTGATCCAGGACGACATATACTATTTCATCGATGCGGCCAACAGCGAGAATAAGGATTTGGGCGAGTGGCTGGAAGAGAACCTGAACAAGGGCGATATGGATACCGCCCAGAAAGAGCTTCGCCCTGCAACCGAATATACGCTCTACGTGTACGGCATGTCGTTGGACGGAGTGCCCACCACAGATGTATACCGGTCGGAGTTCACGACCCAGGCCGTAGAGCAGGTCGATGCGACATTCTCTATCAACATAGACGAGCTGACCAAAACATCGTGCACGATAACGGCCGAGGCCACCCCCGCATCGACCGATTTCTTCATCAACATCATCGACGAAGAGTCGTATCAGTTCCATGGCGGCAACACCGATGCCTTCGCAGCTCAGGTAGATTGGCTGGCCGACTACTATGTGCAGCGAGGCCGCACCAGAGAGGAGATATACAAGAATCTCGGCAGCCGCGGCACCTCTTCGTTCACGCGCGACGATCTGCTGCCCGGACAGAAATACTACGCGTTTGCCATCGGCATCGACAAGGAGTTCCGCCCCAATACCGCCCCCGAGGTGGTCGAGATAACCGCAGTGCCCGTCGAAGCATCTGACAACGAAATCACCATATCGATCGAATCGGTCTCGTTCGACGGTCTTACGGCAATCATAGAGACTACCAACGAAGACGGTTATTTGTGGGGCATACAGCCGGCATCGTTGTGCGATCAGATGCCCTCCGATGAAGCTATCATGTGGGAGTTGGCAAGCGTCTACAAGTCGAACGGTGTCCTGAACGACTATTTCACTTCGGGTTACAACTGGATCGGCGACATAGACTACCTGCAACCCGATACCGATTATTATGTTATCGCCTTCGGCTGGGACGATGCTCCCACCACATCGCTGTTCAAGGCAAAGGTGCATACTCTCTCGGCAGATGCCGATCCCGAGAGTCTGACCGTCAGCATGTCGATAGACGAGCTGACCTACAACTCGGCCACTGTCACCACCACCGGCTCGTCGGCCGTATACTACTTCGCGGATATTATCGAGGCGGCGACATACGAAGAGACGTTGCAGTCGGCAGGCAGCCTCGACGCGGCAGTCAAGCAGCTGGCCGAGGAGGCCATAGAGTGGGGAGCCGAGTACTTCGGCTGTTCGACGACGGAGTATCTGGCCGAAACGGGAATCATCGGCCGTCAGAAGTATACCTACTACGACCTCACCCCCGAAACGTCGTATATAGTATATGCCATTAGCGTCGATATGGAGACCGGACAGACAGCCGCCGCCAAGGGCTTCGTAAGCGAAGTGTTCACTACGCCCGAACACATCATCAGCGATGCTTCGGTGACATTTATCCAGGGACACCACTACGACGGTGACGCTCTTGCCGCAGCCGATCCCGACAAATACGGCAATCTGGCTGGCAAGGCACTGCTTACATACAGTATCGACCCCAACGCCTCGGCCGCTCACTGGTATTCCAATTTCTACTACGACGACTGGACCTATTACGGCGACGACTGGATCGAGATGATGCTCATCACCTATGGATACGACATGGGCAATCCCGACAAGGTTCAGTACGACAGCACATCGGGAGCCTACGTATTGCCATATGACACGCAGTATTCGTTCGTAGCGATGGCCAAGGACGCCAACGGCATTCTGGGTTACGGAGTAGTCGTGCCTATCATGCTTTCAAAGGCCGATGCCTCGCCCGTCGAGGAGTTCCTGGCATCGCAGTCGGCCGTGATGCGCGCACCGTTCAAGCCTGCATACTTCGAACGCCGTCCGCATCGCATAGCAGTCGAGTCACAGACATATGTGGCAGAGACTGCCGCCGGCGAGCGGGTGCTGCCCTATGCCATCGATCCGGCGAACCGACAGCGGCAAGAGTCGCAGAATCTGCGTATGATCCGATAAATCGCTCACCGGCGGCGGCAGGCCTCGATCGGATAATATCGGCATACCGGATATGAATAATATATGTTTTATGCTAAAAAAATT
>CAMWTS010000013.1 GCA_947177225.1 uncultured Alistipes sp.
TTTGCGTGCCATGGCCGATATGTCGTCGGCAGCGGCTCCGGGCACGAACACTCCGTAATGCACTCGCCGGTCGGGCTGCGGCACCTCTTCCGATGTGTCGGGCATACGGCAGCGTATGGCGATTCGATTGTCGATAATGCCGTATCGGTAATCGAACAGCGGCTGCCACATATACAGGTTTGCAAACAATGCGTCGCAATCGAGCGTGCGACTAAGGCTGAGTTGTCGGAGCATCTGCTCCCGCATGGAGAGGTTTATCGGATAAAACTCTGTCATCTGGCATATAAGACATTCGCTCGACATGCTCGAAATATTGCTGTATTGTGGCCTTGGCCTGATTCACCGCCCACTCGACCTCCTCTGCCGCGCTGTCGCGCAGATTGTCCAGCCGCAGGTAGTCATCGAACCGGTAGATGCCCTTTACATCGTGAGAGTCGAACTCTATGATATAATCGTCAATAATAATCTCGTAGTTGAACATCGACCATATCAACACCAGAGGCTTGCGCCACGGTTCGTTGAATATGTCGCGTCCGATGGCGAAATATGGCCGGTCGTTGCCCAGCAGTCCAAGCAGTGTGGGTGCCAGGTCGATCTGCGAAACGACGCTGTCGTAACGCATTTGCAGAGTGCCGTCGGGGACATGTATGAAGCCTACGACACGGTTTGCCTCCGGCATGTGGAGCGTACGCTCTGAAAACTTTTCGCTCGATACGTGATCGGCAACGAATACAAATATCGTGCGACCGAACCACTCTTCGCCCGAAAAACGTTCGAAAAAGCGGCGTATCGACATATCGGTATATGCCACCGGCTTATGATTGCGCGTGGTGCCGTCGGGCAGCAGATCGCGATATTTGTCGGGTACGTTGAACGGGTGGTGCGAGGTGAGCGTGAATATCGATGCGAAGAACGGCTCCTGCATCTGTCCCATCTCCTCGCCCATGAATTGGAGGAAAGGTCCGTCCCATATGCCCCATGATCCGTCGAACTCCTCGTCGCCGTGAGCGTCGACATAATCTTCCATGCTGAACAGATTGTCGATGCCGGCTATGTGCGCATATGCGCCGAAGCCCATCGAACCGCGCTCCGAACCGCAGAAGAATGCGGTTTGGTAGCCCCCCCCCGAGCGCAGCAGCCGCGGCATGGGGCGGCACTCGCCCAGCGAGTAGGGTGTAAGCATGTGGGGCTTGCCGTAGGAGGGCATCGAACTCCATATCGACGGCGGAGCGGCCACCGATACGCTGCCGTTTGCGTAGCAGCGGGTGAAGGTCAGCGACCTCTGCATCAGCGAATCGAGAAAAGGCGTATAGCCCTGCTCCTGTTCGGCATAGAGATCGGGCGACAGATATTTGGAGTGTTCGGCCGAGAAACTCTCCAATATGACCAGCATCACGTTGTAGCCTTTGTAGCGTCCGAACATCTCGGAGGTGTAATCCTCCGGATAGTGCGACGGAGTGTAGATTGCGTCGAGCCGATCCTTGTCGAAATAGCGTTCGTAGTCGATATGCGTGTCGACCGAACGTATCACGCAAAACGGATTGCTCAGAATGAAATAGGCTTTTGCCGGAGTGTCGGCATACAGCATGGCGTTGGACAGCGTTATCGGACGTGTCATGCCGGTGATGCCGCCGCGTATGCCCGATACGCTCAGCCACGCCGTAAACAGCAGCACTGCCGTATGTGTCGCATACAGCATCTTGCCGCGCGTCATGTCGATTACTTCGCGATGTCGGCGATAGGCATAGGACAGAGCCGCGATGAGCAGCACTCCGTAGACCACCAGATGCCAGTTGTCGACGGCGAATTTGAACATCAGCTGCGCCGTATTGCCGTTGTCGGCGAAAAATATCTCGTCGGCCGTGCATCGCTTCTGTGTGTAGTGGAAATATACCGTATCGCCAAGGTTGGCTGCCACGACGAGGACTCCGTTGCATATGATATATATCCAGAACAGCACCCTCTGATACCATCTGCTTGCCCACCATCTCAACGGCAGCGGCAGCACCGATAGCAGAATGAACAGCGCATTGGCGTATACTATCGACGAATTGTCGATGAGGATCGTACCTTTCAGCAGCTCCCATATCTCGCCGGCGGAGATCGAACCGATGAGATCCCTGTTGTAGCAGTAGAATGCCACGCGGCACATGAACATGACCGCATATACCATGGCTATGCGCCACAGCAGCAATGCGAATCGTGTCCTGGCTGCTCTGTCGAGAAAATTTGCGAGCGATCCCTTCATTTCAAATGCGTTCATCGAGCCACAACAATCAACCGCCTCCGTCCCGACGAATTGCATGGCACTCGTGGGCGGCTGGCCGATACGGCGCAAATATAGCTAATTTTTTACCAAATGCCAACTGCCTGCGCCTTATTCGTGATGATACGGCTCGTTGTTGATTATGGTGAATGCGCGGTAGAGCTGTTCGGCGAATATGGCTCTGACGATCTGATGGGAAAAGGTCATCTTCGAGAGCGACAGTTTGGAGTCGGCGCGCGCATAGACCTCCTCCGAGAAGCCGTAAGGTCCGCCCACCACGAGCACCAGCCGTTTGACACCGCTGTTCATGCGTTTCTGCAACCACATGGCAAACTCCATCGAGCGCATCTCGGCTCCGTGTTCGTCGAGCAAAACCACGTAGTCGCCGTCTGTGATCTGCCGCAATATCATCTCGCCCTCGCTCCGCTTCTGCCGCGACGGTGCCATCGACCTGGTGTTGCGCACGTCGGGCAGTGCGGTGATGGCGAAACGTACATAGTGGTTGAGACGCTTGGCGTACATCTCCACCAGTGTCTCCACTTCCCGCATGTCGGTCTTGCCGATCACGATAAGTTCTATTGTCATGGTGCTTCCGTTAATTCTGCAACTCCATGTCGCTGTTCCATTCGCCGTCGGCATCTCCGTATATCACCGGCCGCGGATCGCCCGTCGATTTGAGCCACTCGTAGGCCTTGTACATGTTGTAGCCGTTGCCCGAGTCGTCGCCGCCGAGGGCGAATGCGATGATGCAGGTGTGGTTGCGCGAGCGGTAGTACATCGACTTCACGCGAGTCAGATACTCCTCCGCCAGTGAGGGATCGTTGGCCGGAGTGCCGCCCACGGAGCGGTCGAGGTGTCCCTGGGGCGAATCTATCGCCGCACGATCGATGACATACATGCCCAGCTCGTCGCACAGATCGTAAAACCAGCGGGGTTGCGGATAGTCGGGACAGAGCGTGTTGACTCCTTTGGTTTTCAGCCGCTTGATCTCGGCCTGCGTCGTCTGTTTGTCCTTGGCCGCATTGTATCGCTCGCGGTGCAGGGTCAGAGGCCGGTCGAATCGGGTCGCTGCGCCGTCTGCCAGTTCGGTGAGGCCGAAGCCTATGCGCAGCGGGATATATTCACGCAGAATGCCGTTGCGCTTGACGTAGAGCATCACGTCGTAGAGCAGGGGACGTTCGGGCGTCCAGCGGTTCTCGTTGGTGTGGTAGATGTATGGACTGAAACGCAGCGTATCGCGGGAGTGTCCGTCGATGGTGATTTCGTTGACGCTGTATTCCAATAGCTTGCCCGCCGGAGAGTATATGTCGAATCCCACCTGCAACGTCTCCTCGAAATCGAACGAATTGTCCGCTACTACATCTATTTGCAGCACTCCGAAGCGGCGCAGCGAATCGGGTCGGAGGCATATGTCGAAGTCGTATATGCCCAGTCGTCGCTGAGCGAATATGTAGCTGTTGTCGAACAGTTCCCGCGCCACCGGTTCGATGCTCTGTTGCAGCTGTGCATGCCGCCGGCGCGTATAGCGTACCGTCAAGATGTTTTCCCCCTGCCGCAGATAGGGCGATATGAACAGATCGGCCGGCGTGAACGGATCGTCGACATGCAGTGCCTCGCGGCCGTTGATGTCGACCGAATATGCTCCGCCGGTGTTCTCCATGTGCAGATATGCGTTGTAATCGTTCCACGAGGCCGGAACGTCGAATCGCTGTTCGAACGTGATCCGCGCATCGTCGCCGCCGCCCATGGATACCATCGCCGGGCGCACGTCGATATACTTCTCTATATTGTCGCGGATACCGCGGCGGGCATCGTCGCGCTTGTCGAACGTGATGAACTCCGAGCGCAGCACACGCGCCGACTGGGCATCGGCCGACAGAGGCAGCAACAGCAACGGCAGATATAATATGCAACGTTTCATAAATCGTAGCGGTTTAATGCGAAACAAAGGTATAAAAAAGTCGGCAGAGTGCAACCGTTTACAATTTTTTTAGTAATTTTGTCGTTCGTATCACACGCAGTGATCGCAACCGTGGAAAACAAAATAAAATTATATCATACAGTTATGAAACATTTGAGAATAGCGACGTTGCTCGGCCGTGAGGCCTCGGGCGAACAGGTTACGGTGAAGGGTTGGGTGCGCACCAAGCGCGGCAACAAGAACGTGGCGTTCATCGCTCTGAACGACGGTTCGTGCGTTAGCAACATACAGATCGTGGTCGATCTGTCGGTCATTGCCGAGGAGCAGCTCAAAACAGTCACTACCGGAGCCTGCATACGTGTCGACGGCCGCCTGGTGGCTTCGCCCGGTTCGGGGCAGGGTGTAGAGGTGCAGGCCGAGTCGATCGAGGTATACGGTACGGCCGATCCGGAGAGCTATCCGTTGCAGAAGAAGGGTCACTCGTTGGAGTTCCTTCGCGACATAGCCTACCTGCGTCCGCGCACCAACACTTTCGGTGCCGTATTGCGCATACGCCACGCCATGGCATACGCGATTCACAAATACTTCAACGAACACGGTTTCTACTACCTCCATACGCCGCTGATAACGGCTTCCGACTGCGAGGGCGCAGGTGCCATGTTCAACGTCTCTACACTCGACATGAACAACCCTCCGCGTACGGAAGACGGCAAGGTGGACTATTCGCAGGACTTCTTCGGCAAGCCGTGCAGTCTGACCGTGTCGGGTCAGTTGGAGGGCGAGCTGGGTGCCTTGGCTTTGGGTCAGATCTATACGTTCGGACCCACGTTCCGTGCCGAGAACTCCAACACGCCGCGACATTTGGCCGAGTTCTGGATGATCGAGCCCGAGATGGCATTCTACGAGCTGGACGACAACATGGATCTCGCCGAGGATTTCCTCAAATATCTTATACGCTATGCTCTGGACAACTGCCGCGAGGATCTCGAATTCATGAACAAGATGTGGGACAAGAGTCTGTTGGAGCGCCTGCAATTCGTGCTGGACAACGATTTCGTGCGTTTGGACTATACCGAGGGTATCAGGATCTTGGAGGAGTCGGGACGCAAATTCGAGTTCCCGTGCCACTGGGGCTGCGATTTGCAGTCGGAGCACGAGCGTTATCTGGTGGAGGAGCATTTCAAGCGTCCGGTAATACTTATCAACTATCCCAAGGAGATCAAGGCTTTCTATATGAAGCAGAATGCCGACGGCAAGACCGTGCGTGCCATGGACGTGCTGTTCCCTCAGATCGGAGAAATTATCGGCGGATCGGAGCGTGAAGCCGACTTTGGCAAGCTTTATGCAAGGGTTGAGGAATTGGGCATGAACGAACGCGAGCTGTGGTGGTATCTCGATACCCGCCGTTGGGGATCGGCGCCGCACTCCGGATTCGGACTCGGTTTCGAGCGACTGTTATTATTCGTTACGGGCATGAGCAACATACGCGACGTGATCCCGTTCCCCCGTACGCCGAAGAACGCCGAGTTTTAACATTGTGCGACGCTGTCGTCTTACGCCTGATGCGAACGGTCTGACTCGTCGGACTGTTCGCATTTTTAACACGAACAGAACAAAGTACATTTAAAATAACGACTATGGGAACCAATCTTCAACAAACGATCTCGTTGCAGACCAAGCTCTCGCCGCAACAGATACAGATGATAAAACTGCTCGAACTGCCCACCATGCAACTCGAACAGCGTATCAAACGCGAGATCGAAGAGAATATCGTTTTGGAGGAGGAGCAACCCGTGGACGAAGAGCGTGAGCCGGAAAAGATCTCTGTCGAGGAGTATATCGGCAAGGAGGACGATACGCCGTCGTACAAGGCTCGCATCAACAACTTTTCAAAGGACGACAAGCAGCGTCCGGTCTACATCACCGAGGGCAGATCGTTGCAGGAGTATCTCATCGAGCAGCTGCGCTTCCGTTCTCTGTCCGATCTGGATATGGCCGTGGCCGTATATATCGTAGGCAGCATCGACGACGACGGTTATCTGCGTCGCGATCTGTCGTCTCTGAGCGACGATATGGCATTCTCGCAGGGCATCGATGTCGATGTCGAGCATATCGAACGCATACTCTCCATAATCCATCAGTTGGAGCCTGCCGGTGTCGGGGCGCGCAACCTGCAAGAGTGTCTGCTGTTGCAGATGCGACAGATTCGCATCGATACCCGTGCCAAGCGGCTCGCCCTTAAAATACTCACCTCCTATTTCGAGGCCTTTGCCAAGAAGCATTACGAGCGGTTGATGGCTCGTCTGCAAATATCCGAGGACGAGTTTCGCGATGCCATCGAACAGATCAAGTGTCTCTATCCCAAGCCCGGTAATCTCTATACCGAAGGCGGCAGCGACACGACCCCTTACATCGTACCCGACTTCGTGCTGGACAACACCGACGGCGAACTGCGCCTGACGCTCAATTCGAGCAACATACCTGAGGTGCGCATCAGCCGGCGGTACAAGGATATGATACGCGACATGGTGGCACCCGACGGTACGGTCAAGGAGAAAGACCGCGAGGCCATACAGTTCGTCAAGAGCAAGATCGATTCGGCCAAGTGGTTCATATCGGCCATCAAGCAGCGTCACGATACGCTGATGCGCACCATGCGCACCATTCTCGACTTCCAGCGCGACTATTTCATCGACGGCGACAAGAGCAAGCTGCGTCCGATGATTCTCAAAGATATAGCCGACCGCACGGGACTCGATGTCTCGACCATCTCGCGCGTGGTCAACAGCAAATATATACAGACTCCGTTCGGCATCATACTTCTCAAATCGCTCTTCTCCGAGGGTATGCAGACCTCGTCGGGCGAGGAGGTGTCGAGCTACGAAATAAAGAAGATATTGCAGGATTGCATCGATCAGGAGGACAAACGCCGTCCGCTGACCGACGAGAATCTGATGGACATACTCAATGCCAAAGGCTACTGCATAGCCCGCCGCACGGTGGCCAAGTACCGCGAGATGCTCGACATTCCGGTGGCGCGCATGCGAAAACAGATCTGATACTCCGTACCTGCGACCCAAACACTCCGATGATGACATACCGACTGGCAAGACTCTATACCTTATTGATAAATCCGCTGCTGGTGCCTCTTTACGTGGCGGCGGCCATGCTCTTTTGTCCTACCGCGTTTGCGGCGATCGTGCCGCTGTCGTACCGGCTGGCCGTATTGGCGGCATTCGCCATTATGGCGGCGATACTGCCGCTGGCCGTCGAGACCTATCTGCGTGTCAAGTGCAGGGCTCCGCGGGGCGAATCTGTGGCCGGCCGTTATCGCCGATGGCTGTGTGTGAGCTATGCCGCGATGCTGCTTATCGCCGTCTTCATGCTGCGTGCCGCGCCGCTCTTCTCGATCGTGGTGCCGCTTATGAAGGGCGTGGCGGCTCTGTGGATTATGACGGCCGTGTCGATGGCGCTTCGCAAGACGACATGCCGCGACATGATCTTCGCCGGCGGTATGACCGCTTTTCTGGCCATTCTCGCCATGTCGGGTGCCGAGATGTGGACGACGATGCTGTGTGCTGCTCTGCTTGTTTCGGGGGTGGGCGCAACTGCCGCCGTCGGTCTCGATCGCACGACACTCGCGGGTTCCGGCATCGACTATCTGCTGGGTGCCGGTGCAATGCTGTCGGGACTCTATTTCCTTTAAGCCGGCTGGATTGCCGACTCTTCATTTCGTTGCATATATGCAGTTTCGGGCTGTCGCCGTGTCTGAAAAAGGTGCGAGGATTCGAACTTTTTCATTGAGCCGAGGGCAGAGCCGCGCTTGCACGAGCTATGCCGAGGCGGGAAAAAGTGCAAGAAATTGAACCTTGTTCTGCTTCCGAATCGGTTCTCTGCCGGCTTTGGCGGCAATTGTCGCTGTGGGGACAGTGGCTTCATATGCGTAATATTTATTCGCTATGCCTTCTATATGCAAAATAGGCGGCGGCAGGGTCAAAAAAGTGTCGGGAATATGCTCTTTTTTGAGATTTATTCGTTATCTTGCACTTGAAAATGGTCGTCCGACGACCGAATATTAATTTACAATTTGACTTAAATATTATGAAAAAGCTACTGTTTCTGCTACTTGCGCTCGGCGCGACGATAAGTGTCTCGGCTCAGACGATTCCTGACGTCAAGATCGAGAATCAAAAGGGAGAGACCGTATCCACACTGTCGCTGGTTCAAGGCAAGCCGATGATAATATCGTTCTGGTCGACCACATGCAAGCCCTGCATCATGGAGCTCAATGCTATCAACGAGCAGTTGGAGGAGTGGCTCGAAGAGGCCGACTTCGAGGTGGTGGCCGTCTCTACCGACGACAGCCGCTCGGTGAGCCGCGCACGCGCCATGACTCGCGGAAACGGCTGGGAGTTCATCTGTCTTTATGACAAGAACCAGGATTTCAAGCGTGCGATGCAGGTGTCGCTGACGCCTCATACATTCGTTGTCGATGCCGACGGCAAGATCGTCTACTCGCATTCGGGCTATACTCCCGGCAGCGAGAATGTGTTGTTCGAGAAAATCAAAGAGCTCAAAAAATAGATGAAGAGATTATCTATATCGTTGGCATTGCTGCTCGCCGCCTTCACGGCGCAGGCACAGATACGAGTGGGTGACGGACAGCTGTCCGGAAGCATCGAAAGCAACAACATCTACTATATGAACGACTCCGAACTGGCAGGGTCGGCTCCCGAAGACAAGTTCGGTTCTAACAGCTATCTGAAAGTCGATTATACGCTGGGTCGTTTTTCGGCCGGCTTGCAGGCCGATGCCTATCTGCCTGTTTTGCAGGGCTATGATATGGCTATATACGGCGCAGGGCACAAATTCGTGCTCTCATCTAAATACATACAGTGGCAGGACGCCAACTTCTCGGTGCGCGTGGGCGACATATTCGATCAGTTCGGATCTGGCATATTGTTCCGCACATGGGAGGATAGGGCGCTGGGCTTCAACAACTCGTTGGAGGGTGTGCGCGGAGCCTACAACTTCAACAATTACGTCTCGGTAAAGGCCGTGTACGGCCGTCCGCGACTCTACGACGAGTATGCCTCATCGTGGGTGCGCGGTGCCGACATGTCGATTTCGCTCTCCGAGATCACCGGTTGGGACAACGGCATGCTGGCCTTGGAGGGCAGCTACCTCAATCGTCATCAGAACCTCGACGAGGTGCCCGATGCCGATATGCTGGGACTCACCTCGTCCGATCTGAATATGTTTTCGGGACGTGTCAATTTCGCATGGCAGGGTCTGGAACTTCGCGGCGAGTATGTGGGTAAGTGCAACGCCGATCTTTACAGTCAGATACACGAGGCGGCACGCGGCAATGCGTGGCTCGTCGAGGCGGCTTACGACTACAACCGCCTGGCCGTGTCGGCATCGTTCCGCCGCTTGGAGCATATGACCACGATGGCGTCGCTCGTGGGCGGCGGTACGGGCAATACGCTCGGTTATCTGCCTGCTCTGACTCGCCAGTACACCTATCTTCTGACCAACCTCAATCCTTATCAGGTCAATGCCGAGGGTGAGGTCGGCGGTCAGGCCGATGTCTACTATTCGTTGCGCAACAGCAGCGATCGTTCGCGTTACTGGAATTTCCACGCCAATTTCTCGACGTTCTATACGCTCGAAGAGAATGGCGGCGGCGAGAACCGTCTGTTGTGGCGCGACATCAATCTCGACGTCGAGCGTCAGTGGAACCGTCGTTTGAAGACCACGCTGCTCCTTTCGCGACAGGAGTGGAATCCGTCGCACGGCGGCATCAACGATATGACCTATGTGTCGTGCATAGCCGTTGCCGATGTCACCTATAAGTTCGACAAAAAGAAGTCGCTGCGCGTCGAGGCGCAATACTTGCTTTCTGACGACTATGAGGGCGATTGGGCTGCTGCACTGGTTGAATTCAACGTTGCACCCTCGTGGAGCGTATATGCAAGCGACATGTATAATTTGGGCAATGACCAGAAGAAGATGCACTACTATAACGCCGGCGTCAGCTGGACGCATTCGCGTACGCGCCTGCAACTCTCTTACGGCCGCAACCGAGCGGGTTATATCTGCTCGGGCGGCGTATGCCGATTCTCTCCGGCCTATACGGGCTTCAATCTGGTATTAACTTCGTCATTCTAAAATAGCAATACTTATGAAACTCACAAAACTATTCGCATTCCTTTTGGCTGCTGCCGGACTTGCTACCGCTTGCGGTGGCGATGACAACGGCGACGACACGCCCGATGTGTCGGAGCGCGGTACGCTCGTACTCACCGCATCGGCCGGTACGATGCTCAGCAACGGTGTCGACGAGGTGACATTCACCGTGATGTTCACTCCCGACGGCGAGACCATAGCCGTCGATGTCACCGACAAGGCCAAAATCTATGAAACTGGCAACAACTCTATCCTCAGCAGCAACAAGTTTACGACAGGAATGGAGGGAACTTATAAGTTCTATGCCTCTTACGGTCCCAATATCGCCCCTACGGTAGAGGTCGTGGCGACTCCCGAGATTCCCGAATTGCCGGCCGATCCCAATGCGGCAAGCACTTCGTTCGTTCATCGTCATCTGTTGATCGATCACACCGGCACAGAGTGTCCCAACTGCCCATACATGATGTCGGCTCTCGAACAACTGGCCGAGGACAGCGAGTACAATTCGCAGTTCCTGCTGGCTGCTTCGCATTCGTACAACCGAACCGATCCCATGTATAATCAGGGCAGTGCCGCAATAGGCAACAGACTGGGCAACGGATACTACCCCTATGTGATGATGGATCTCAACAAGAATCTCGGTGTCAACAACTCTATGGTTGCCGTCAATGTTCAGAACTTGAAGAAGCTGCTCGACAACAATAAGGTCGACGCTCCCGAAGCCGGTCTCAGTGCAGCTGTCAGTGCGACGCCTGTGCAGATCATCATCAACGCATCTGTCAAGGCTGCTGTCACCGGTAACTATCGTGTCGGCATGTGGATTCTCGAAGACAATATCGAGGCAGTCCAGAGCGGTGCCTCTGCTCCTGAGCACAATGTACACAGCAATGCCGTAAGAGCCATCGTGGGCAGCCTGACCAATCTCAACGGCGAGGAGGTCGGTGCCATCGAGGCAGGCCAGAGCGCAAACATCGTACGCACAGTCAACATATCGAGCAACTGGAAGATTGCCAACTGCAAGGTGCTCCTCTTCGTGACCTCTGACGCCGATACCACCACGCCGTTGAAGAACTGCGTATTGTGTCCTATCGGAGGTACGGTGGCTTATGAGTATAAATAGTCATTTCTTGTGACTTTTTCGCGATCTTTTTCGTGAAAAGCGGCATTCTACTGCCGCGCACTTACTCCGCCGAATAAGTAGTACGTCAAGTACAACTTATCCGGCGGATCTTCGTTTGCGTGGCATAATACCGCTTTTGACGAAAAATCTTTTCCATGAAAAGCCGCTATTTGCTTCCGCGCGCTCGTTCGTCCGAATAGGCAGTACGCCAGTACAGCCTATCCGTCCTCACATCGTTTGCGTTCATTTCATGCACTTTTTCTCGCCGCGGCAAAGCTGAAATGAATTTCGCTTTGCTCGTTCGGCTTAACGAAAAAGTTGCAACTAACTGCTTTTGATGAAAAAGGGGGTTGTGGTTCTTGGTTTGTTTTCCGTGAAAACACCGCACCTGCGTCCTCTCTTTGTCGCTCAGCAATAGGAAGTACACCCAGTACGTCCTATCGCTTCGCTCTGTCAGAGAGTTGCATCTGTGGCGTTTTGACGAAAAAGTGTCCATTGTTCTTGGTTGGCTATTTTCATTGTTATGTCATTTCGAGCGTGAGCGAGAAATCTGTGTGCGGCGATTTCCACTGTCTTTTAACATTCAGCAAGTTTAGTCTTCCCCAGATGTCTCACGTTCGTTCGACATGACAGGACGTTGTTGTCATTCTGAGGAGGACGTCACGTCCGACGTGAGAATCTCAATTTTCGGTCGACAAACTCCTTTGCGTTGCATTGCATTCCCGGCTGCGAGACTCCCACGTCGCCTTTGGCTCCTCGGAGTGACAATTGCTGATGGCGAGACACCCACGTCGCAACTGCATTGCTCCTCGGAGTGACAGCGTTTGTCATTTCGAGCGTGAGCGAGAAATCTGTGCGTGACTATTTCCTCTGTCTTTTCTGTTAGTTCGGCCTTCCCCAGATGTCTCACATTCGTTCGACATGACATGTATATAATACGGGAAAGCGCGGCAGAAGGCATTCGACCGCCGTGTGTCCGGCGTGTATGCCCTTTTACGTATTTATACTGATGCGCGCCGTCGCTCAAAAGCGTAACTTTGCAGTGTTAAGTTAACACACGGAGAATGGGAAAATATTTCGATATGCTGCTCGAAGACATTCGAGTGCAGGAGGGGCTGCGGTCGTGCATGAACTGCGGTGTCTGCACAGGCGTGTGTCCGGCGGCCGAGTTCTACAACTACGATCCCCGGCAGATCGTCAACATCGTTCTCACGCGCGACGACGACGAGATCGAACGTCTGATGCGCAGCGATGTGATATGGTATTGCGGCGAGTGCATGTCGTGCCGGCCGCGGTGTCCGCGCGGCAATACGCCGGCATATGTCATACAGGGTTTGCGGACTTTGTCGCAGAGACTGGGACTGTTTGTCGAGAGCGAAAAGGGACGGCAGCAGCTGGCCATCAAACGTCTTATCGGCGACAACATTCTGCGGACGGGCTACTGCATCGTGCCGCGCAACGTGGTACCGGCGCTGCACCCCGAGCAGGGTGCGGTGTGGGAGTGGATAATCGACCATGACAAAGAGCTGTACGGGCGTTTCACGCCTGTTTACGGCAGCGATGGAGCCGGTGCGCTGCGCAAGATCGACGATGAGTCGATGCAGGAGCTGCACCGCATATTCGAGGTCAGCGGCGGCAAGGATTTTTACGCCACGATCGAGCGGCACTCCGAGCGCAAGGCGCGCGAAATGGGCTACGACGGTGCCGACGACGACTATATGATGCACACCTATACGACCAATTCCGAGCAACACTATTAGACGATGAAAAGAGCTTCCTGGCAAGAGTATCAGAAAGATATAGCCGACGACAAATATTATTACGCGCGCAGCTGCATACGTCAGAACTTCTTTCCTGGCAGCGAACGCGCATTCCTGGATATATTGCGCGGTGATCTGGGGCGCGACGTGATGGACGATCCGATACACACTTCGTGTACGGGCATCGGCTATCACTCCGATGTGGTGCCTTTGGAGACCATCATGACCGTTGTGGCGCGTCAGTTCGCACTGATGGGCGAGGCAGGGTATGAGAACTTCATTTCGTCGTGCATCACTTCGTTCGGCATCTACACCGAGATTCTGAGTACGTGGGAGGAGTTTCCCGAGACAGAGGAGCGCACGCGCGAATACCTCTACAAAGCCACTGGCCGCGAGCTGGTCAAGCCCCGCTCGCTGGCGCACACCTCCGATATCGTATTCCACTTTCGCGACGAGATAGCGCGCAAGGCCAAGCGCAAGCTGGTCAACGTCTATACCGGACGTCCGCTGCGCGTGGTGGAGCACATCGGCTGCCACTATGCCAAGATATTTCCCAAGTCGGGCATCGGAGGATCGGAGTTCCCGTATGTGCTGGCCGGCATGATAGAGTCGTGGGGCGGCGAGGTCGTGGACTATCCCGAACGCCGTCACTGCTGCGGATTCGGTTTTCGCAACTATCTTGTGCAGGCCAATCGCGGCTACTCGATAGCCAACTCGCAGAAGAAATTGGAGAGCATGTCGCCGTATAAGCCCGATTTTATCGTGGGCAACTGCCCCGGCTGTTCGATGTTTCTCGACAGGTGGCAGTATGCCATAGCCGAGATGGAGGGCACTACCTACGGAGCCGACGGGCAGGGCATACCCGTGCTGACATATGAAGAGATGGCCGGTCTGGTGCTCGGCTACGACCCGTGGGAGCTGGGCATGCAGATGCACCAGGTCGACGTAGAGCCTCTGTTGGACAAGATGGGTGTGGAGTACGATCCGGCGGCCAAGTATCTGGGTCGCGACGGACGTTATATAGGCAAACCCGAACGGGCGGCTGTCAACAACGGTTGCCAGCGTGCCATATACGACATAAAGTTATAGAGAGATGAAACGAAGAGTAGTCATAGTGGGCGGAGGAGCGGCCGGCATGGCCACGGCACTCGGATTGGAGAGCCGCGGCGTGGAGCCGGTTATCGTCGAGCGCGATACGGAGATGGGCGGTAAGGTGCGCAACTGGCACAAGCTGTTCCCGACATTTACGCCTGCATCGGAGATATTGGACCCGTTGCGCCGAAGCATTGCCGAGCGCAACATCGAGTGTCGCACGGGAGTGGCGGTCGAGACTGTCGCGTCCGACGGAGTCACGCTTGCCGGCGGTGAGCGCATGGCGGCCGACGCGGTGGTCATGGCCACGGGCTTTACGCTGTTCGATGCCCGCCGCAAGCAGGAGTACGGTTATGGCATATACGACAATGTGGTCACCTCGGCCGACCTGGAACAGATGATGAATAGCGGTCGGGTGCGTCTTGCCGACGGCAGCATGCCGCGACGCATAGCCATTCTGCACTGCGTGGGCTCGCGCGACGAGAAGGTGTGTCAGAGCCATTGCTCGAAGGTGTGCTGCATAACCGGTGTCAAGCAGGCCATAGAGTTGAAGAAGATGTTCCCCGAAGCCGACGTATTCAACTTCTACATGGATATACGCATGTTCGGTCCGGGGTATGAGGAGCTGTACCGCGAGGCGCAGCAGTCGTACAACATACACTTCGTGCGCGGCCGCATATCCGAGGCCAGCCCGATGATTAACGGCCGTATTCAGATCAAGGCCGAGGATACGCTCACCGGCCGGCCGTTGAAGATGAGCATCGACATGCTGGTGCTGATGGTGGGTATGCGTGCCAACGACGACAACGGCTTGCTGGCTGCTTCGGCGTCGCTGGACGTTGCGCCCAACGGTTTCATGCAGAGCCGCGATCCGTTTACGGGTGCCGTGCGTTCGCCGCGCGAGGGGATATTCTATGCAGGTGCCGTCACTGCGCCTAAGAGTCTGGCCGACACGCTGGCCGAGGCCGCGCTGGCTGCCGACGCCGTTGTGGATTACCTTAACCGTACGCAGCGATGAGAAGCATAAGGTTCGGCTACGGCATCAGCAAGCCGCGAGCCATAGATATCGACAGCAACGACCTGCGCAAGAGCAACGAGATATTGCGCGAGATGCCGGAGTTGCAGACCTGCATAGGCTGCGGTTCGTGTACGGCAAGCTGCACGGCAGGCAACCTCACGCAATTCAACTTCCGCCGTGTGCATACGCTCGTGCGTCGCGGCGAGTATATGGGTGCATACGAGGAGATGAACAAATGTATGCTTTGCGGCAAGTGTCGGCTGGTGTGTCCGCGCGGCATAAATACGCGTGGTCTGGCGATGTTGATTAAACGTAAACTGGGAGATTTCTGAGATGACATTTTTCGCACCATTCACTCTGCCGTTCATTATCGGCGCAGCGGTCATGGCCGCGGTGCTGGTTGCCAAATATACGCTTTGGACTATTCATCTGCCGGCGGAGGACAAGCGGCTGATACGTCGCAACATGTTTTCTGCCAAGAGCCTGGCGGCCGTATGGGAGGTCGTGCGCGAATCGCTGTTGCATGTGCGCATATGGCGCGTCAATCCGATGTTGGGCTACATGCACTCGTCGCTGGCTCTGGGCTGGTTTCTGCTGATCGCCATAGGGTGGATCGAAACGGTGGCCTACCTCGGTTGGGGCTGGGTGCCGTTGCAGGGACACGTCTTTTTCAAATACTTCATGCCCGTCAACGGCATCGCCGAACATAAGGCCGGATTCGAGTTCGCAATGGATCTGATGCTGACAGTAGTGCTGTCGGGTGTGGCTCTGGCGTGGATAAAGCGCATGCGTTCACGACTGATGGGCATGCGGCGCACCACGCGCCACGTGGCTTTCGACCGTATCGCGCTGTCGGCTTTGTGGTTCGTGTTTCCGTTGCGCTATGTTGCCGAGAGCATTACATGCGCCATCTATGGCGGCGGCAGTTTCCTGACGGGAACCACGGGCAAGCTGCTCGGCGAGCATCTCGATTCGGCGACGCTCGATGCGTTGTCGGAGCCTGCCTGGTGGCTCTATTCGATTGCGCTGGGAGTATTCTTCGTGGCTATGCCCTTCTCTCGCTACATGCACATATTCACCGAGATACCGCTTATTTTTCTGCGCCGCTACAAACTCGCACCCTCTGTCGAGGAGAAATCTTATGACAACTTCGAGGTGGAGGCCTGCTCGCGCTGCGGCATCTGCATCGACCCTTGCCAGTTGCAGGCGGATCTGGGCATCGACGATGTGCAGTCGGTCTATTTTCTGCGTGACCGCCGCTACAACATGCTGAAACTCGCCACGGCCAACAACTGCCTGATGTGCGGACGCTGTCAGACGCAGTGCCCGGTAGGCATCAATCTCAATACGCTCCGGCTCAACTCGCGCGCCAAGTTGCGCAACATACCCAATGAGGGGCGTTACGGCTATCTGGCCGGTCTCGACCGTTCGACGGGTGAGGGGCGCACTGGATACTTTGCCGGTTGCATGACAACGCTCACGCCGCGCACGCTGGCTGCCATGAATGCCATATTCGAGGCTGCGGGCGACGATGTGTGGCGCGCCGATTCGGACGGAGGCGTATGCTGCGGACGTCCGCTGATGCTGTCGGGCGAGACGGCTGCTGCGCGAAAGATGATCGACTACAACACCGGGCTGTTCCGTCGTCACGGTATAACGCGCCTTGTCACATCATGTCCCATATGTCTGAAAGTGTTTCGCGAGCAGTACGATCTCGACGGCATCGAGGTGCTGCACCACTCGGAGTATATCTGCCGCATGATTGAGAGCGGACGATTGCATGTCGACCGTTCCGACGAGCTTTACACCTATCACGACCCGTGTGAGCTGGGGCGTGGCTGCGACATATACGACGAGCCGCGCCGCGCGATAGAGGCGGTAGGCAGACTCGCGGAGCCTGAACACAATCGTCGCAATTCGCTCTGTTGCGGAGCCTCGCTGGCCAATACGGTCATCGACGACAAGCAGCAGAGACGCATCGCGCAGCGCATGGCGGCCGAGTTGGAGGCTACGGGTGCAGGGACGATCGTTACCGCATGTCCGTTGTGTCATAAGAGCATCGAACGTGTTGCCGACTGCGGGACGATGGATCTGGCCGAGGTGGTCGCAAAAAATATTTTGAGAGATAAACGATAGATATGCAGTATTTTATGCGCGCGTCGATCGTGCTCCGACGGTTGAAATGTAAAAAAGATTTGCGTAAATAGTATTTTTGTATTACATTTGCACCATCGAAAACGAAATGGCCGCTTAGGCGCGAAGATATATCGCGGGATAGAGCAGTTGGCAGCTCGTCGGGCTCATAACCCGGAGGTCGGAGGTTCGAGTCCTCCTCCCGCTACTTAAAGAGAGGTTTTTACCTCTCTTTTTCTTTTTGTGTTCGGAGCCGATTGCCGCTTGAATCGGGCATTGGATAATCCCCGCTTCGCACGATCATCTTGCATGATGGCCAGTCTTATTCTTATCTGCGGTTTTTATATTGTTTCACAATTGCCGGCACTATGTGGCGGCGCGGTTTGCCGTATGCTTATTGCGTGGGGCAGAGTGTAATGTATGCGGCGCTCTGCTGCGGCATGCTGTTGCAATTATGGCCGATTGTTTGAAATATTTTATTTGAAAAATGGGCGACATAAGCATGGTACTATACACTTTTTTGACGTATAGGCATATTTTAACGGAAAAGTTGTGCTATCTTTGTCGCTGATATGTCGGCACGACCGACTAAATGATAGAGGGTAAACAGCTCTTTATACCTACGAAAACTTGGGAACTCCTTCGGGAGTGTTTGAAATCGGTATAATGGTTGTCACACCTTGTTATGTCTTGCTCGTCTTTTGGCGGGCGGGGCTGACATGGCGCAGGACAGCTTCCGATTTCGGGTTCCCAAGACCTTCGTAGGAGCTGCAAATGCGCCATCTTTGTCTGATTATAATTCCGGTTAGACCGAATCTGATCGCGTCTCGAAGCGCGGTCAGTTGCGGTATGAATTTTGTGATATATAAGACATTGATATAGTTTTGATCCGGCCAAACCAAGTATTTCTAACCACTGTTGGCGGAGGGGCGGTTGCGATATGGCCTAACGTATCGGCCGCCCTGTTGTTTTTATCCGGTCGGTAACCGATCTTCGTCCTCGATTTTGAGCCTGCGCGTTATGTGCCGTACGGTTTGCCGTCGCCGTTCGCACCGGCAACGGTTGCGCCCCGAACGATGGTGTCCGGGGCGCGGCAGGCGATGTATGCGATTGTTATTTTATTATGCCCTTGTTGTTGACTCCGTCGACGAATATGTCGAGCGGACGGTCGAAGCGCACTGCGCGCAGATAGGTGCTTTCGTACTCGGCCGGCATGGCGTTGAGCCGTTCGACGTCGAACATGCCGTCGCCGGCATATGGGTTGACGGTCATGTATCCGACACCGAACGAAGTGACGTTCTGGAAGAAGTGCGAACCCTGGCTCGGCTCGATGTTGAAATCCTCCAATCCGCACTCGATGATTACTTTCGATTCGGATATGTCGCTCCACTTGATAGGTATTCCGAGCCATGGATTGCTCGACCCCCAGCGTCCGGGCCCAAGCAGTACGTAGCCGCGCTTCTCGCTGCGCATGCGGGCATTCAGATCGGTCAGCTCGCGCGCTATCTCGGCCGTATGCGAGGGGTCGAAGGCCTCCGAGCGTACATATACTATGTCCGATACCTGCTCTATGGCACCCGTGCCCAATGCGCTCTCGGAGTAGACTATGGCATCGTCGTGCGAGATCTTCGACCAGTCGGCCGTGTGGTCTGTCTGGTTGTCGGCTATTGGACGTATCTGCAATACGTTGAATATACGCTGCCGGCCTGCCGTGTCGAGGTTGGCGGCGAACTCGATCTCCACCTGGCACTTCATCTCGCTCACGCCCACTTCCAACAGCGAGTTGACGATGTCGGCCAGCGGGAATGTATTGAATTTCAATATCGGGGCGAACGTTATCACCTTGAAGCCATCGGCCAGTGCCGAATCGACTATGCGCTGCGAGTGCATGTCCCATGTCGAGGCCACGTGGCGCAGGTTGCGGAAACCCTTGCAGGCCATGATGTCGAGTCGTTCGAGGTTGATGCCGTCGTCGATCGAGGTCTTGAACTTCTCGGGTTTCAGGTTGAGTGCATACATGGTGTGCTGTGTGTCGCGCATGGCCAGATTCGATGTCGAGGTCTGCAACACATGGTTTGGATAGCGTGGCGAGAATCGCAATACCTCGTCGCCGTCGACCACGCTCTTGCCGAGACCGAAAGCCAGCTTGACTATACCCTCCTCGGCCTTCTCGTAGCCGATGGGGTAGTGGTTGAGCGAGCGTGCCACGCCCGACAGCGTGGGGAAGAAATACCCTTTGTCCTCCGATCCGCATATCTCCTGCACGACGATGGCCATCTTCTCCTCGCTGATGACGTTGGCCGTGGCGGTGATGTAGGCTCGCGACGAAGAGAAGAACACCGAGGCGTAGACGCTCTTGATGGCCTTGCCCAGCAGACGCAGCTGCTGATCCTCGTTGTCGGTGTGAGGAATCATGTAGGTGGAGTAGATGCCTGCGAACGGCTGATAATACGAGTCCTCCAACTTCGAGCTGGAACGTACGGCAAGCGGTGCACGGGAGGTGCGGACGAAGGCTCTGAGACACTCGATCAGGCTGTCGGGCAGAGTCGAGGCCACGAACTCCGAGAGTATCTCCTCGTCGGATATGTCGGCATTGATGACATATTGCAGACCGTTGTCGATGATGAAGCGATCGAAATATTCGGTGGTAACTACCACCGTGCGCGGTATCATCACGCGCACGTTGTCCCAGCGGTCATAGAGGCTGTGACGCTGCAACACGCTGTTCATGAATGCCAGACCGCGAGCCTTGCCTCCCAGCGAGCCATTGCCTATGCGGGCGAACCATATGGCATCGTTGTAGGTCGCAGGATCGAATTGTGCCACGACGCCCTGACCCACAGCCACGCGATATTCGCGAATCTGCTCGACACAGAAGCGTTTGATCTCGTCGGCACTGCCGAACTCGTTGATGCTCTTGGCACGGAAAGCCTTGCCAAGATGGAACAGACCGCGCGAGAGCAGCCACTTCGATAGATAGTTTTTCGATATGTTGTAGAGCAGTATGTTGTCGTCGACATTGCGCATGAGCCGTTGCAGACCGTAGAGATCTTTGGCGCGCATGACCTCGTTGCCGGTGGCCGGATCCTTGAATACCAGATCGCCGAAAGCGAATTCGCGGCTGATGTAGTCGCTCAGATCGTGTATCAGCGTCTTGGAGTTCTTTACGATGAAGCCCACGCCGAGCTGCTCGGCCGTCTGGCGCATGCTCTCCTGCGACGACTGCAACAGAAATGGCATCATGGGATTGTCGTGGCGGATCAGCCGGCAGAGGTCGATGCCGGCATCGAGCTTCTCCTCCTTTGGAGGGTCGTTGCGGTCGACCACGAAGCCTACGTCGGAGATCACGCCGAGCAGATTGTGTTTGTAACGCTCATACAGTGCCACGGCATCGTTGTAGTTCGTGGCCATGAGTATCTTCGGACGGGCACGCTTGCGCATTATGCGCTGCTGCTCGTTAAGAGCCTCCTTGATCGATTCGCCGTTCTGTTGCAACACGAGTTTGTAGATGGCCGGCAGATAGGTGGAGTAGTAGCGTATGGAGTCCTCGACGAGCAGTATGGCCTGCACACCCACCTCCGATATGTCGTGCTCGGCGTTGATGCTGTCCTCCAACAGCTTTATGATGGCTATTATCAGATCGGCGGAGTTGTTCCAGCAGAAGATATGGTCGAAGCGCGATGTGTCCTGCTCGCCTATGCGGCGATATATCTCTTTCGAGAAGTTGGTCAGCAGCACCAGAGCGATATCGGGATATTGCTCCTTGACGATCTTCGAGAACGAGAAAACATCTATCTCGCCCACGTTGTACATCGTGAGTATCAGGTCGAAATCGTGATCTCGCGACAGTATGTCCAACGCCTCGCGCGTAGAATCGGCGCGTGTTATGGCCGGCGGATTGCTCAGATTGAGTTCTGCATATTCATGCGTTATCTGCGACTCTATGTGCCCGTCCTCTTCGAGCGTATAGCGGTCGTAGCTGTTGCATATCAAAAGGATTTTTCTGATGCGGTGGCTCATCAGCGATTGGTAATCCACCTCGTTGCGGGTGTGTTTGTTGCCGTCCATATGGCTGGGATTTATGTGATATGCACAAAGATAAGCAATTTTCGTGACTTTTTTGTTTTTTTCGTGAAAAGGCATCATTAGCGTCACCTCAATCATTGGCGCGAATAGGCAGTACGGGTTAGTACAGCCTATCCGCACCAATTTCATGTCGGCACCGCTACTAACGCCTTTTGACGAAAAATGGGGTTTGTGGTTCTTGGTCTGTTTTCCTTGAAAAGCGGCATTCTGCTTCCGCGCCTTGTCGCTCGCCAATGGGCAGTACGGCGAGTACAGCCCATCGTCTCACTCCTGCGTTGCGTGGCATAATACCGCTTTTGACGAAAAAGGAGGAGTCTGTTTTTTTGTGAAAAAGCCGCTACTCTCCGATCCCGACCCGTATGAAAACAGACGCGGACAGACGAAAGTCTGTCCGCGTCAAGGATTGGGATAAGGCGATGACGCCTTTATGCCTGGATTATGCGAGCATCTCCTTTACCTCCTGGCATACGGTCTTGCCGTTGTAACCGAACTTCTCGTCGAGCACCTTGTAGGGAGCCGAGTAACCGAAGTGGTCGAAGCCGTGGATCTTGCCGTTGTCGCCGACCAGACCCAGCAGGTTGATCGACAGACCGGAAGTCATACCGTAACGCGGCAGACCGGCCGGAATAACGCTTGCGCGATACTCCTGCGGCTGGTCGCGGAAAAGTCCCTCGCTCGGTACGCTTACCACGCGCACGCCGATGCCCTCGGCGGCCAGCAGTTCGGCACCCTCGACCAGTGTTGCGACCTCCGAGCCGGTGGCTATGAGCACAGCTTTGGGATCGGGCGTATCCAATACCACATAACCTCCCTTGGCTGCCTGCATGGCCTCCTCGCGACGGCTGTTGCCAGTCAGCGCGGGCAGCGTTTTGATGTTCTGGCGCGAGAGCACCAGTGCCACGGGGCGATGCTCTTCCAGAGCTATTTTCCATGCGGCGATGGTCTCGTCGGCATCGGCCGGACGCAAAACCACCATCGAACGCTCGCCGTTATGGTTGTGCAGATGCTCCATCAGACGTATCTGAGCCTCGTGCTCGACAGGCTCGTGAGTGGGACCGTCCTCGCCCACACGGAACGAGTCGTGAGTCCAGATGTAGATCACGTGCAGGTGCATAAGAGCCGACAGACGAACTGCGGGCTTCATGTAATCCGAGAATACGAAGAACGTACCGCATGCCGGAATCACGCCGCCGTGCAGTGCCATACCGTTCATCACGCAGGCCATGGTAAGCTCGGCTACGCCGGCCTGGAAGAAGTTGCCCGAGAAATCGCCCTTGGTGAAGGCCTTGGTCTTTTTCAGGAAGCCGTCGGTCTTGTCGGAATTCGACAGGTCGGCCGAGGCTACGATCATGTTCTCCACTTTCTCGGCATAGGTGCCCAGCACAGTGGCCGAAGCGGCGCGCGTAGCTATGTCCTGCTTCATGTCGATGGCAGAGTAGTCGATCTGGGGCAGCTTGCCTGAGAAGAACGAGTCGAGCTTCTCGGCCAGGGCGGGATTCTCGGCTCGCCATGCCGATTCGGTGGCGGCGCGCTCGGCAGCCCATGCTGTCAGCTGCTCGCGACGGGCGGCATATACCTGCTTCGTCTCTTCGAATACGGCGAACGGCTCGTCGGGATTGCCTCCCAGATTTCGTATGGTGGCAGCGATGTCGGCACCGGCGGCTGTCAGCGGCTGTCCGTGTGTCGAAACCTTATGCTCGAAGCTCTCGCCCGAAGCGGTCACGGCGCCTTTGCCCATCACCGTGTGACCGATGATGATGGTCGGACGCTCCTGCTCCTCGCCTGCACTGCGCAGTGCCGCGCGGATCTGATCGATATCCTGTCCGTCGATCTCGATGACGTTCCAGTTCCATGCACGATACTTGGCAGCTACGTCTTCGGTGTCTACCTCGTCGCACTTGGTCGAGAGCTGTATGTTGTTCGAATCGTAATACATGATGAAGTTGCTCAGACCCAGGTGACCGGCGATGCGTCCCACACCCTGTGAGATCTCCTCCTGCACTGCGCCGTCGGAGATGTAGGCATAGGTCTTGTGTGCCGTCCACTCGCCGAAGCGTGCTGCGATGAAACGCTCGGCGATGGCTGCGCCCAGAGCCATTGCATGTCCCTGACCCAGCGGACCCGAGGTGTTCTCAACACCGCGCATGACATCAACTTCGGGGTGACCCGGAGTCACGCTGCCCCACTGACGCAGCGACTGCAAGTCCTCTGTGGTGTAGTGACCGGCCAGCGACAGCACCGCATAGAGCATGGGCGACATGTGACCTGGATCGAGGAAGAGACGGTCGCGGAACGGATATGTCATATCTGCGGGATTGTAGCGCAGGAATTCGGCATAGAGCACGTTGATGAAATCGGCTCCGCCCATGGCGCCGCCCGGGTGTCCCGATTTCGACTTCTCGACCATCGATGCGGCCAGAATACGGATATTGTCGGCCGCGCGTTTAAGATTTGAATTAGTCATCGTATTATATTTTGGATTTGTTTCGTTTCGTTTTGTATCGTTTAGTGATTTTTTACGATGCAAATATACTTATTTTTTGCTTATACGGCATCTCGAAGCTCTATAAAATTGGCTTTGTCGATTTTTTGTTTCGCATACGACAACGTAACTCTGAACTCCTTGCAGTCGCTCGACGGCAGATCGAACATCGTATCCATCATCACGGCCTCGCATATCGAGCGCAGGCCTCGTGCGCCGAGGCGATACTCTTCGGCCTTGTCGACGATGTAGTCCAGTACGTCGTCGTCGAACGACAGCTCCACGCCGTCGAGCCGGAACAGACGCACATACTGCTTGACGATGGAGTTGCGCGGCTCGGTCAGAATCGAGCGCAAGGCCTCGCGTGACAGCGGTTCCATGTAGGTCAGAACCGGCAGACGGCCGACCAGCTCGGGGATAAGTCCGAACGATTTCAGGTCTTGCGGCATGACATACTGCATCATGTTCTTGCGGTCGATGGTGCGTGCCGCCGCTGCGCCGTAGCCTATGGCGTTGGTATTCATGCGCTGTGCGATCTTCTTCTCGATGCCGTCGAATGCGCCGCCGCAGATGAACAGAATGTTGCGCGTGTCGACCTGTATGTAGTCCTGGTCGGGGTGCTTGCGGCCGCCTTTGGGCGGTACGTTGACCGTCGTGCCCTCCAATATCTTCAACAGAGCCTGCTGCACGCCCTCGCCCGACACGTCGCGCGTTATCGACGGGTTGTCGCTCTTGCGGGCTATTTTGTCGATCTCGTCGATGAAGATTATGCCGCGCTCGGCAGCCTCGACATCGAAGTCGGCCACCTGCAACAGACGCGAGAGAATGCTCTCCACGTCCTCGCCCACATAACCGGCTTCGGTGAGCACGGTGGCGTCGACGATTGATAACGGCACCTTCAACAGACGGGCTATGGTGCGTGCCATGAGGGTCTTGCCCGTACCCGTCTGTCCGACCATGACGATGTTGGACTTGTCGATCTCCACCTCGTTGTCGCTGCTCTTGTCGGCGGCCGCGAGCAGACGCTTGTAGTGGTTGTAGACGGCTACCGACAGATAGCGTTTGGCGGCATGCTGGCCTATGACGTACTGGTCGAGGTATGCCTTGATCTCGGCCGGTTTGAGCAGATCCTCCCTGCTTATGGGTTTGTAGCTGCCGCCTGCACCCTTGCGCTTGTTTTTGGGTGCATCGGCCGCCATATTGTTGTCGAGCAGTATGCGGTAGCCGTGCTCTATGCAGCGGTTGCAGATCATCGCGCCGCCGGTGCCGTTGAACATCAATTCGACCTCCGAGCGCGGCGAACCGCAAAACGAACACTTTTCCGCGGCGTTGTCGGCTCCCTTACGTACTCCTTTCTGACTCATATTCTTCTGTTTTATTTGGGTAATTCATTCATTTGCATCTCTCGCGCAGGCTGCATTTCGCAAGCCCGCGAGCGGAGGCTCTACTGTTTTTCGCGCTTGGTCAGCACCTGGTCGATAAGACCGTAGTCGCGCGCTTCGACGGCCGAGAGCCAGTAGTCGCGGTCGGCATCGGCTTCGATCTTCGAGTACTCGACACCCGAATGGTGCGACAGTATCTCGTATAGTTCGCGCTTGGTCTTGATGATCTCGCGCGCCGTGATCTCGATGTCGGAGGCCTGTCCTTCGGCACCGCCCAGCGGCTGGTGGATCATTATTCGGGAGTGGGGCAGTGCCGAACGTTTGCCGTTGTGACCGGCCGTCAGCAGCACGGCACCCATCGATGCCGCCAGACCCGTACAGATCGTGGCCACGTCGTTCGATACGAGCTGCATGGTGTCGTAGATGCCCAGACCCGCCGAGACCGATCCGCCTGGCGAGTTGATGTAGAGCTGAATGTCTTTCTGCGAATCGGCCGATTCGAGAAACAGCAGCTGCGCCTGAATGATGTTGGCCGCATCGTCGTAGATCGGTGCGCCGAGGAATATGATGCGATCCATCATAAGTCGTGAGAAGACGTCCATCGTGGCGACGTTGAGGTGTCGCTCCTCGATGATCGTCGGCGATACGTAGGCATTGCTTATTGCCCGGAAGTCGTGCAGACGAAGCGAGCTTATGCCGCAATGCTTCATCGCATATTTTTCAAATTCAGTCATGATACCTTTTTGTTTTGTAAATTTCAGGTTGCGACTCAAAAACAGTGCCCGCCGCAAAAGGCGACATATCAAAGAATCCCGACGGGACTCGCAAGCCTTGTCGGGATTCAAATATATTAAAAGTCGAGCGAAATGCCAAATTTATTCGTGCATTGTCGCAGAGTGGCTGTCCCGGCGCAGTCGGACAGATGCCCCGCACCGATTGAAGCCCTTAGGCTACCTCCTTGGCCAGCTTGGCGAAATCGTCGGCAGAGATGGCTTTCTCCGTAACCTTGATCTGCGATTTGAGATACTCGACAACCTTCACCTCGTAGAGCTTCTCGTAAACCTTCGACTGCTGCTCCTTGTTCTCCATGATCTGCTTTGCGAAGTTTTCGAGCATCTCGGCGGGTGCCGACGGCATGCCGTACTGAGCGAACTGAGCCTGTGCGAAGACCTTGGCCTCCTCCATGGCCTCCTCGGCCGTGACGGTCAGCTTGCCCTGCTCGATGAAGTGCTTCTGCAAGTAGTTCCATGTGAACATCTGCAAGAACTGATCGAAATCCTTCTCGATATCCTCTTTGGTGAACTTACCCTCGTTGATGACGAACAGCCAGCGTTTGAGGAACTCGGCCGGCATAGCCAGCGCCGCCTTCTCGATGACGTAGTTGCGCAGCTGCATCGTGAAGAGATAGTCGGTCTCGCGCTTCAGCTCGCGTGCGATATCCTCGTCGATGAACTTGTCGAGCTCGGCCTCCGAAGTGACGTTGCCTGCGGGGAATGCCATCTTGAAGAACTCCTCGTTGAGTTCGGGGTCGGCGAAACGGCGGATCTTGGTGATCTCCAACTCGAACTTGGGGTTGATGCCCTCCAACTCCTCGGCCTTGACTTGCAGCACTGCCGCACGCTGTTCGGGCTTCTTGTAGAGCTCGTTGATATCGACCGAAGTCTTGTAGCCGACGCTCTGGCCGATAAATGCCGCACGCTCCTGGTCGCTCATCGAGATCAGACCGACGTAGGCATCTTCGATGCGCATGTCGCCGTTGTCGAGCGTCACGCTCAAAGCCTCGTCCTTCTCCACCTTGTCTACATCGACCAGACGGCCGTAGCGGCGCAGGTAGTTGGAACGGTAGTCGGCGTGCATCTTCTTGTCGACCTTGATGTTGTTGTAGGTGAGTTTGTCCTTGGCCGGAGTAAGCTCCAATTCGATCTTGGGAGCCTCGCCGATCTCGAACATGAACTCGAACTCGGTAGAGTTGTCGAAATCGAAATCGCCCTGCTCCTCCGACGGAATAACGTCGCCCAGATAGTCGATCTTCTCTTTCTGCAAATACTCGAATACGGCGTTCGAAGCCGTGCGATACGACTGCTCGGCCAGTACGCCTTTGCCGTACATCTTCTTGACGATACCCATGGGTACCATGCCCGGACGGAAACCGGGGATATTGGCCTTGCGCTTGTATTCGCGCAACTGCTTATCGACCGACTCGCCGTAATCCTTCTCATCGACAACGACTTTCAGAAGCGAAGTGCCCTGCTCGCGCTGCTCTCTCGTAATTTTCATAACTTCGTATATTTTAATATTATCTATTCCACACCATATTATAAAGGCTCGCAAAGATACGAATTTAATTTTAAATACCAAAAAATCGTATCCGCAAGCCGCCGTCGCAAGCGTACTACCCGATGATGAACCGCCGTGCCCGGTCGGAGATCACTTCGATCGAGACCTTCATCACATCGTCGGGGAGCAGTGCGGCTATCTTTTCAGGCCACTCCACCAGACACAGCTCGCCTGAGGAGAGATACTCCTCGCAACCGAAGTCGAGTGCCTCCTCCGTGCGTTCGATGCGGTACATGTCGAAGTGGTAGATGCTGCCGCTGCGACCCATATACTGGTTGACTATGGCGAATGTTGGGCTGGTGACGGTGTCGTCGGCTCCGAGCTGCTGGGCTATGCGGCTGATAAGAGTGGTTTTGCCTGCACCCATCTCGCCGTAAAAGGCCACTATGCTGCGTCCGTCGAGCGAGGCGATGATCTCTGCGGCCACCTCGTCCAGTTCGTCGGGCGACTCTATCTCTATCTGTTTCATAAGTCGTAAAATATCGGTTGTCGGATTGTCGCGGCCGGAGCCTGCGTCGGGCGGATCGTGGCGGCGGTGCGATAATCCGCCTCAAAAATAGTATATTTAAGGCATACGGCAATAAAAAAAACGAGGAAATTCGATTGCTCGGCCGGTCATTTAGAGCGGAACAAACAGCCCGTGCGCGATTATTTCCACCGCCATGTCATTCTGAGCGAAGCTGTGCGGAGCAAAGAATCCGGTTGTGGAATAAAGACCATTCGTTCTGTTGCTCTGAGGAGCCATCGAATGACTGCGAGGTGAGACTCTCTCTCTCGGTCGACACGTGCGCTCCCGCCCGCGAGACTCCCACGTCGCAACTGCGTTGCTCCTCGGAGTGACAGCAATGTGTGGAGCGACTCCCACGGTCGGGCATGCGCCCTTCATCGGAGTGACGGAGCCGTGTCATTTCGAGGGAGTGAACAGGTGCCGAGTTTTGCTTTCCTCGAAAAATATTGCTAACTTGCGTCTCGATTTCCACAAAAACTACTACGCATTATGAAACATCTGAATCCGCTTTTTGCGGTCGTCATCAGCCTTGCCGCACTCTGCGGCTGCGGCGGACAGTCCTCTGCGCCGACACCGGAGCCCGAACCGGAGTTCTGGCTCGGTGCCGACATCAGTGCCACCACCGAGCTCGAAACTCGCGGCATATTTTCTTACAACGCCGCAGGAGAGCGGCGTGAAAATACTCAGCTTATGAAAGAGCTGGGATTGAATGCCGTGCGTCTGCGCGTGTGGGTCGATCCGCGCGGCGGGTGGAGCGGCATGCAGGACGTGCTGACGATGGCGCAGCGTGCCAGACAGCACGACATGGCCATCATGATAGACTTCCATTACAGCGACTGGTGGGCCGATCCGGCCAAGCAGATCACCCCCGCGGCCTGGGCGGAACTTGACTATGAGGGCTTGAAGCAGGCCATGGCGCAGCATACGTCAGAGACGTTGCAGCTGCTCAAAGACAACGGCATCGACGTGAAGTGGGTGCAGGTGGGCAACGAGACGCGCAACGGCTTCATGTGGCCCATAGGCCATATCGACAACATGGAGCAGTATGCCGGTCTGACCACGGCGGGATACGATGCCGTGAAGAGCGTATATCCCGAGTCGACGGTCATCGTTCATATCGACAACGGATACGATAACGAACTCTATAACCGCATATTCGACGGTCTTGCGCAGTATGGCGGCAAGTGGGACATGATAGGCATGAGCCTCTATCCTTTCTGGGCGCATCAGGAGCACCCTGAGATGGACGAGCAGACCACGCTGCGCGACTGCATAGCCAATATCAACGCGGTGAGCGGGAAGTACGGCTGCGACGTTATGATTGTCGAGACTGGTGTGGAGGCCTCCGATCCGGTGCCGGGCAAGGCATTTATGGCTGCGCTGATCGATGCCATGCGTCATCAGACTGGCGGACGCTGCAAAGGCGTATTCTACTGGGCGCCCGAGTGCTGCCATGGCGGCTACAAGCTGGGTGCTTTCGCCGACGACCGCCCGACTGTAATCATGGACGCCTTTACGGAGGCTGCACGCGATTTGGGATATATCGATTAGACCGGCCGGTGAAATGACGAGTTTGCCCGGCTCTCCGCGGAGAGCCGGGCAAACTCTTTTCATGTCGTCGGGTTACTCGAAAAGCGACTCTATGACGGCATCGGAGATGAGGAACCTTTCGGGCGGAATGCGCAGCCGGCCGCCGTCTGCGATCAGGTCGCCCGATTCGAGCCAGCGATCGGCCGCTGCGAGCATCTTCGCGGCGTGTTGGCTGCCGAAGCGACTCTCGACATATGCCATGTCGATGCCCTCGGCGCATCGCAGCGAGACCATGACGTATTCGTCGAACTGCTGGCCTGGCGAGAGCGTCTCGGTCTCGAAGCCGATCTCGCCGCGCGAATACTCCTCGGCGGTGGAGCTGCATCGGCAGCGTTCTCTGTCTCCGTCGAAAGAGTGCGCTCCGGGGCCTATGCCGAGATAGGCTTCGCCCGTCCAGTAGGCTGAGTTGTGGCGGGCGCGGTGTCCGGGCATGGCATAGTTGGATACTTCGTAGTGCTCGTAGCCTGCATCGGTCAATATGTCGTGCACGCGGCCGAACTCGCGCTCGGAGACATCCTCGCCGACCTCGTGCATCTTGCCTTCTTCCACCCGGCGGGCGAAGAGGGTGCGCGGCTCGATTGTCAGATGATAGGCCGAGACGTGCGCGACACTCAGCTCCGCGGCTCGTTGCAGCGACTCGTCGAGCACGCGGCCGCCGAATCCGTCGATGCCGAATATCAGGTCGATCGACATGTTTTCGTATCCGGCGTCCTGCAACCGTTTCACTGCGTCGGTGGCCTCGGCGGCAGTGTGACGGCGGTTCATCAGCCGCAATACCCGGTCGTCGAATGACTGTATGCCCAGGCTCACTCTGTCGACGGCCGTGCGGCGCAGGGCTGCCACGTAGTCGCGTGTGATGTCGTCGGGGTTGGCCTCCACCGTAACCTCCTCCAAATGTCCGCAGTCCCATAGCGTGTCGGCCGTGTCGATAAGACGCTGCAATGCTTCGGGGGCTGCGAGCGACGGGGTGCCGCCGCCGAAGTATACGGTGCGTATGCGTTTGTCGGCGAGGTAGTCTCTGCGGCGGTGCATCTCACGGTGCATCGTGTCGAGCGTCGCGGGGAGCGACCGGAGCGCGGCCGTGCGGTAGAAATCGCAATAGGAGCATATGCGTTTGCAGTAGGGTATGTGGATATATAACAGAGACATCTCTCATTCATTGTTTTGATTAGTGCAAAGGTGATAAAATTACGCCGATTTTCAAAATCTTGTCTGCGCCGGAAGAAAAACATCGGCATGAGATTTTCATATGACAGCCGATTGCACTATCTTTGCCGCAGGTTAGAATAAAGGAGAAATGAAGAGTATAAAAGAGTTATATCGTATAGGTACGGGGCCTTCGAGCAGCCATACCATGGCGCCGCGTCGTGCCGCCGAGATATTTCTGTCGCGTCATGGCGATGCCGCGTCGTTCCGTGTTACGCTCTACGGCAGTCTGGCTGCCACGGGGCGCGGTCACCTTACCGACCAGGCCATATTCGATGTGCTGCTGCCGCACGCATCGGTCGATCTGGTGTGGCAGCCGTCGGTGTTTCTGCCGTTCCACCCCAACGGCATGCGCTTCGAAGCGCTCGATGCTGGCGGGGCTGTGACCGGGGAGTGGACTGTGTACAGCGTGGGAGGCGGAGCCTTGGCCGAGGAGGGTGTCGCCCGCTCGGAGTCGGAAGATGTCTATCCGCTGTCGAAGCTCACGGATATACTCGCGTGGTGCCACAAGAAGGGGCGCATGCTGTGGGAGTATGTCGACCGCTACGAGGACGATGACATATGGCCATATCTCTCCGAGGTGTGGCAGGCTATGCGGCAGAGCGTAGAGCGCGGCTTGGAACGCGAGGGCGTGTTGCCCGGTCCGCTGAATCTGCCGCGTCGTGCAGCTACCTATTATGTGCGGGCTTCGGGATACAAGCAGAGCTTGCAGTCGCGGGGACTGGTATTCGCCTATGCGCTTGCCGTCAGCGAGGAGAATGCTTCGGGCGGACGTATCGTCACGGCTCCCACCTGCGGCTCGTCGGGCGTGCTGCCTGCCGTGCTGTACCACCTGTGGAAGAGCCGCGACTTCTCCGAGGCGCGCATATGCCGTGCGCTGGCAACGGCAGGACTGATAGGCAACATCGTCAAGCACAACGCTTCGATATCGGGTGCCGAGGTCGGCTGCCAGGGCGAGGTGGGCGTGGCATGCGCCATGGCTTCGGCTGCGGCCAACCAGCTCTTCGGCGGATCGCCGGCTCAGATAGAGTATGCGGCCGAGATGGGGTTGGAGCACCACCTGGGCATGACGTGCGACCCAGTTTGCGGACTGGTGCAAATACCGTGTATCGAGCGCAATGCCTATGCGGCGGCGCGGGCACTCGATGCCAATCTGTATTCGGCTTTCACCGACGGTCATCACCGAGTGTCGTTCGATCGTGTGGTGGAGGTCATGAAGCAGACCGGCCACGATTTGCCGTCGATCTACAAGGAGACCAGCCAAGGCGGTTTGGCCAAGGATTTCGACGATGAACAATAGCAGCATGACAATGAGCGATACGAATGTCGTATTGCATACGGCGCGACTCGTGCTGCGTCCGTGGCGCGAGGACGATGCCGGTTCGCTGTACGAGTATGCCAGAGACCCGGCCGTCGGCACGGCGGCCGGCTGGCCGCCGCACACCTCGGTGGAGCAGAGCCGCGGGATTATTCGCGAGGTGTTCTCGGCGCGTGAGACATACGCCGTCGTGCCCGTGCCGGGCGATGAAGCTGTGGGGTGCGTGGGGCTTTTGTTCAACGACGACATGCACATAGCCTGCGGCGGTGAGCACGATGCCGAAATAGGCTACTGGATAGGCGTTCCGTATTGGGGACGCGGTTTTATTCCCGAAGCGGTTGAGCGTTTGATAGAGAGGTGCTTCGTCGATCTTGGAATCGGGACTTTGTGGTGCGGCTGTTACGACGGCAACCGCAAGTCGCAGCGCGTGCAGCAGAAATGCGGCTTCCGCTACCACCATACCGACTTCGACAAACTCTCGCTGCTGGGCGATCGTCGTACCGAACACTTCACCCGACTGACGCGCGAGGAGTGGCTTGCAGACCGCGAGTGTCGCAGGGCGGAGGCGAAATAGTAAATATAAGGCCGATTTTTTTGTTTTCCCGTTTTATTTTCATACCTTTGTTTACTTTACTCTAAAAATGACAGGGGATATGAAACGGATAATGGACTTTTCCTACGAATACTATGAATCCATAGCCAATATGTCGGCTGAGGATCAGGCACTTGTGCGAGAGGCTGAAACGGCTGCCCAAACGGCCAATGCCCGTTACTCCAATTTCAAGGTGGGTGCGGCGGCACGACTCGAAAGCGGACTGACGCTGCATGCCTCCAATTTCGAGAGCGAGGTCTATCCGGCCGGATTGTGTGCCGAGCGATCGCTGCTCTTCTACTTGCAGGCCAATTATGCCGACGATCCGATCAGGACGCTGGCCATAGCCTCCGATCCCTCTGCCAGGGAGTGCTACCCGTGCGGGCAGTGCCGGCAGGTGATCGTTGACGTCGAGCGACGTCAGGGCTCGCCCATAAGGGTGATAATGAGCGGCGGAGGTACGGCATCGGTGGTTGATACGGCGCAGAAGCTGCTACCGTTCACATTCATTCTCGATTGATGCAATATACTCAAAGATGTTTACACCCGACGACATACTCTACGAAGACAACCATCTGCTGATTGTCAATAAACACGCCGGCGATCTGGTTCAGCCGTCGCCCGAATGCGACGATGCGTTGGAGACGCAGATCAAGGCTATGATAAAGATTCGCGACCATAAACCGTCGCAGGTCTATCTGGGCGTCGTACACCGCATAGACCGTCCGGTGAGCGGTACGGTCATCTTCGCCAAGACTTCGAAGGCCCTGGTGCGGCTCAACGAGATGATACGCAACGGTGCCATATGCAAGACCTATTGGGCAGTGACGGAGGCTGCTCCGCAGCAGGAGCAGGGCGAGTTGCGCCATTGGATAGTCCGCAACGGCAAGACCAACCGTTCGCACGCCTACGACACGCCGCATGCCGACTCGAAGGAGGCGCGGTTGAAGTATCGCATGTTGGCCGCTTCGACCAACTACACGCTTTTGGAGGTCGATCTGCTGACGGGGCGTCATCATCAGATCAGGGCGCAGCTCTCGAAGATGGGGTGCCCGATAAAGGGAGATTTGAAATACGGTGCACGCCGGTCGAATCCCGACGGCGGTATCTCGCTGCACTCGCGTCGGGTGGAGTTCGTACACCCGGTGCAGAAGACGCCCGTGTGTGTCACGGCACCTGTTCCGGCCGACAATTTGTGGCAGTTTTTCGAACAGAGCCAACGGTAATCCTGCAAAATGAGACTTCTTATTCAGCGTGTCACGCAGGCGCGATGCGATATCGGCGGCCGCACCCACTCGGCAATAGAGAGCGGATTGCTGGTGCTGGTCGGTGTCGAGTCCTCGGATAATGACGAGGATATCGAGTGGCTTGCGCGCAAGCTGTTGTCGCTAAGAATATTCGATGACGAAAACGGGGTGATGAACCGCTCGGTGACCGATATAGGCGGCCGGGTGATGATAGTCAGCCAGTTTACGCTGATGGCCTCTACGCGCAGGGGCAATCGTCCGTCGTGGTTCAGAGCGGCACCCGAAGATGTTTCGCGACCTCTGTACGAGCGATTCGCGGCACGTGTCGAGGAGCTGTCGGGGCAAGAGGTGGCTACGGGCTGCTTCGGTGCCGACATGCAGATCTCGCTGACCAACGACGGCCCGGTGACGATATGGATCGACTCGCATAATAGAGAATAAAACTAATCAAACCTTATAATCATGAAACTTAGGAGTTTATTTATTGCCTTGGCAGCCTTGTCCATGCTGGCTGCTTGCGAAGACAACGAAGATTTTTCGTGTCGCATCGAGAGTTTCGAGATAAGCGGAATCGATGAGACCACAGCTACGCTCACGGCTGTCATCAATGTGAGCGACATTGAGAAGGTCGACCAGATGGGATTCTGTCTGCGCCGTCTCTCGGAGAGCGATTTCGAATGGATTTCGGTGGCGAAATCACGCACTATAACTCTCGATTTGGAGGCTCTTGCGAGCGGTACGACATACGAGTGCCGCCCGTTTGTGCGTGCTGTCGGCGATACATGGGTATGGCCTGATGCGGAGCGGTTCACTACTCTTTCAGCGACTAAACCAAGTCCCGACCCGGATCCCGATCCCGATCCAGACCCGGATCCAAATCCCGATCCCGATCCCGACCCGGATCCCGATCCGAATCCTTCGGTCTATCGCACCGGCTGGTTCGAACTGCCGGTCGAGCACGATGCCGACCATAACGGCATAGACGACAACAACTCGACATATTACTATGCGCATCATATCTGTGCCGGAGGCGAGAAAAATGCTCAGGGAACGGGCAGCGCACGCAATTATAGCGTATGTTTCAGCAGCGAGCACCATTGTCCGGTGTGGGTGGCTGCGCCGCGTCACAGTATGTATGAGGGTTCGGCAAACCGTACCAACGCCTATACGCAGGATCCGCAAATACCTTCGTCGATACAATACAGCAGCAAATCCACGGGAGGTGGCTGCAACAAGGGACACATGGTGGGTTCGGCCGAACGCACTTCGTCATCGGCCACTAACCGGCAGGTGTTTTACTACTCCAACATAGCACCTCAGAACTCGTCGACATTCAATACGGGCGGCGGTGCGTGGAACAATCTTGAAGATCATATCGACGGTCTGGTCTGCGCCGATACGCTATACGAGGTGGTAGGCTGCTATTTCGACCGTTATACCGATGCCTACGGCTCCACTTCGTCGCCGCAGCGCATAGAGTTCGGCGGCCGCAGCGACGTGAGCAAACCTACGATGTACTACTACGCCCTGCTGCGCACCAAGAGCGGCAATACGCGTAAATCGGTGCGCGACTGCTCTTCGTCGGAGTTGCAGTGCGTTGCTTTCGTCATAAGCCATACCATGGAGAAGGGACATAAGCCGCAGGCCAAGGATATGATATCGGTCAAGGAGTTGGAGGCGTTGACCGGATTTACGTTCTTCCCCAATGTGCCCAATGCTCCCAAAGATAGCTTCACTGCATCGGATTGGTTGTAAAATGTAAAAGATATATATACATATGTTGATAGCACAACGCAAACGACGCGAGAATATCGCCGAATACATACTCTACCTTTGGCAGTTGGAGGATTTGCTGCGTGCGTTGCAGTTCAGTCCCGAAGCCATATACTCGCAGCTTGTCGCTCCCAATGATGTCGATGAGGAGCAAAAGCAGACCATATTGCTGTGGTATATGGATATTGTCGATCTGCTGCGCAAGGAGGGCAAGGAGGAGTCGGGACATCTCGACCACACTCTGCATCTGATAGCCGACATGCACAATCTGCATCTGCAACTCTTGTCTCTGCCCATCGGCGAACGTTATCGTGCTCTGCTGTCGCGTCTTACACCCGAGATGCCGCGTCTGCGCACACTGTTCGGAAAAGACGATATCAGCGACACCGAACTCTGTTTTCGCGCGCTCTATGCCGTTATGCTCTATCGCATACGCGGCAATGGCGGTGAGCGTGCCATAGCCGACACATTGGAGGTCATATCTCCTGTCATCGCCGAACTGACTTCGCTATATGGAAAGGTTGAGAGGGGGGAGGTTGATTTGTTTAAGACTTTTCAGTGACTTTTTCGTGACTTTTTCGTGAAAAGCGGCATTCTACTGCCGCGCCTTGTCGCTCGCCAATGGGCAGTACGGTAAGTACAGCCCATCGTCTCACTCCTGCGTTGCGTTGTATAATACCGCTTTTGACGAAAAAACTTTTCCATGAAAAACAGTCATTTGCTTCCGCGCACTCGTTCGTCCGAATAGGCAGTATGTCAATACAGCCTATCCGTCGTCACGTCGTTTGCGTGGCAACTAACTGCTTTTGATGAAAAAGGGGGTTGTGGTTCTTGGTTGGCTATTCCCATAGTCTTGTCATTTCGAGCGAGAGCGAGAAATCTGTGCGCGACGATTTTCACAGTCAAGTCTTTATTCAATAATCATGTCGCCGGTCTTGTCTTTCCCAGATGTCTCACATTCGTTCGACATGACATGACGGTGTTGTCATTCTGAGGAGCGGCCAATGGCCGCGACGTGAGAATCTCAGTTATGTGTGATATGTCCACAGTTCTGTCATTCTGAGGAGGACGGTACGTCCGACGTGAGAATCTTTTTTGGTGTCGGCAGACTGCGTTCCCGACTGCGAGACTCCCACGTCGCAACTGCGTTGCTCCTCGGAGTGACGGCGTTTTGTCATTTCGAGCGCAAGCGAGAAATCTGTACGCGACATTTGTTCTCTTCTCCGAATATACTCCCGCTCGGCAAAATGCAAACAAGTTTGCTTTTGCCCTCGCTTATTCTTATTTGGCGTTGCCGAATATACTCTCGCTCGGCAATGCTCAAATAAATTTGGCATTGCTCTCGCTTATTCGTATATTTGTATGATTTTTCGAAAAGGGAATGAAATATATGCTATGCGAAATATGTGTAATATGAAATAAATCCAAAACAAAACTACTATGATTGCAAGAAAACTTATTGCGGCGGCGACATTGTTCGCAACGGCTTTTACGGCGATGCCGCAGCCGGCCGATGCACAGTGTGTCGACATTGCCGGTCTTCCGCGCGAGATCTATTCGGGCGAGCAGGGTGCATTTCATGTGCAGGGCATAGCCGCCGATCTCGAACGCGGATATTTCTACTTCTCGTTCACTACCTCGTTGTTGAAGACCGACTTGCAGGGTAATCTGCTGGGCAGCGTCGAGGGTATGACCGGCCATTTGGGCTGCATGACGATCAATCCCGATGACGGGCGTCTCTATGCTTCGATCGAGTATAAGCACGATTCGATAGGCAAGGGGATTCTCGACAAGCTCGACGGTGAGGTGCAGAACGACGAGGCGACAGGTTTCTACGTGGCAATATTCGATCTGTCGAAGATCGACCGCATCGGCATGAATGCCGAGACCGACGGTGTAATGCAGACCGTATATATAAAGGAGGCCGTAACCGATTATTATGCCGAGGTGGAGAACGGTGGCAGACGCTTTGAACATCGTCACGGCTGTTCGGGTATCGACGGAGTGACTTTCGCTCCGGCAATCGGAAAGAAGGGCGGCCGCAACTATCTCTATGTGGCATACGGAATATATGGCGATAAGGAGCGCACCGACAACGACTACCAGGTGATTCTGGCCTACGATGTGCGCGACTGGTCGCGATACGAGCAGCCGCTATCGCCGTCGAATCTGCATAAGAGCGGTCCTGAAAAGCCTTTGCACAAATATTTCGTCTATACGGGCAACACGTCGTGGGGTATTCAGAATCTGGCATATGACCGCTCGACGGGCAATCTGTATGCTGCTGTGTATAAAGGCAAGAAAGAGTCTCTGCCCAACTACTCGCTGTTCGTAATCGATGGCGCACGGAAGCCGCGTCGCGAGCAGTTGAAGGGTTACGATCCCAAGTTCTGCGGAGAGGTGCTGTCGCTCGCTAAGCAGGGACTCTACGACGAGGCAAGCGGCACATGGGGGTATAACTTCAAGTGGGGTACGACGGGTCTTTGCCCGATAGGCGACGGCTATTTCTACATCTCGCATAATGCCGTTACGTCCGACAAGAAGCATCAGAGCAGCCGAGTGAAGCTCTACCGCATATCGGACAAGGAGGGCGAGGCTTTCTATCTGGTCGAGTAAGAGCCGCGAGAGGCGCGACAAACGTAACTGCCGGACGACAGAATAGTCGTCCGGCAGTTTTCTTGTGCAGAGACTGGCCGGTATGCGGCTCGCATTGCTGACGCGCAGTAGAATAGATGTTGCGACGATCGTGGCCGGTGATATTGCCGAACTGCCCGTGCGAGACTGCTGTCGCGATTGTGCGGAGTCGCGCGCAAAACAAAAATCATGCAGTATAATGGCGTGATTATCAATATTTTTAGGGGGGGGTATTTTTTGCTTTTCATGTTTGCATAAACAGAAAATTATATATAATTTTGTGCCGACAAATCGCGGTCGATATGTTTGCAAAATAGATCGCCGTGTATTTGTGTAGGTGTGTAAGTTGTTTGTTGACAGATCGTTACACGCGATCTGGTTCCCCGGAGTTATATACATATGTGAAAAGACGGAGCAGTTTCGGCCTTGCTTTGTCACGCTGTTTTCCGTCTTAAAACATAGCCTGCGCAACGTTTAGTTCAAAGTGTGGCAACGTTTCTGTATTTCAGGGAACGGCCGGAGCTGATATTTGCTCGGTAGTTTAAGTCGCTACGATTGTTTGCGCCGGCTTTTATGCTACTGACGGGCGGTATTCGCCCTTTGTCGGAGAGTCGTATGGTGAGCACCTTCCACATAAGGAGTTTTGAAAGTTAGATAACCAATAGATATATATTGCAGATGAAAGCGTGTTTCATGGGCTTGGGCTACATTGGGTTGCCCACGGCCATCATTGCCGCCAAGCATGGCGTGGAGATTACGGGAGTGGATATCAATCCGAAAGTTGTGGAGATGACCAATGCCGGACGATTGCATATAGTGGAGCCTGGCATGGAGGAGATGTTGCAGCAGGTGATTGCGAGCGGAGCTTTGCACGCATCGACAGTGCCGGAGGTGAGCGACGCATATTTCATGGTGGTGCCTACGCCGTTCAAGGGCAACCACGAGCCTGACGTATCGTATGTAGAGGCCGCTACGCGTGCGGTGATTCCACTGTTGAAAGAGGGCGATCTCTATGTCATCGAGTCGACATCGCCAATCGGTACCACGGAGGCCATGGCTAAAATAATATTCGCCGAGCGTGCCGAGTTGGAGGGTAAGATCTACATAGCCTACTGTCCGGAACGTGTATTGCCGGGCAATGTAATACATGAATTGGTGCATAACGACAGAGTAATAGGAGGTATCGACGAGGCCTCGACAGAGAAGGCCATAGAGTTCTACTCGCAGTTCGTCAAGGGTACTCTGCACCGTACCAATGCCCGCACGGCCGAGATGTGCAAGCTGACCGAGAACTCGTCGCGCGATGTGCAGATAGCCTTTGCCAATGAGCTGTCGATCATATGCGACAAGGCCGGAATAGATGTGTGGGAGTTGATACGTCTCGCCAATAAACACCCTCGTGTCAACATCTTGCAGCCTGGTTGCGGTGTAGGCGGTCACTGTATAGCTGTCGATCCGTATTTCATTACCTCCGACTTCCCGATGGAGTCGCAAATAATAGCCAAGGCGCGCGAGATCAACAACTACAAGGCATTCTACTGTGCCGAGCGAGTATGCCGTGCCGTGGAGGAGTTCCGCCGAGAGCACGGACGCCGTCCAGTGGTGGCGATGATGGGTCTGGCCTTCAAACCGAATATCGACGATTTGCGCGAGTCGCCTGCCAAGTATATAACCACCAAGGTTATGCACTCGTGCCCCGATGCCGATCTGCTGATTGTCGAGCCCAATGTCGCCGAGCATGCGGTGTTTAAACTGACGGATTGCCGCGAGGCATATGACAAGGCCGATATCGTGGCCTTCATGGTAGCCCACACGCCATTCAAGAGCCTTCCTCGTTGTGAGGACAAAGTGATTCTCGACTTCTGCGGAATCAACGCATAGCTTAGTCAAGGCGGTCGACCACATGAAAAATTAGTATTTGAGATGAATATAGCGATCGTAGGCTGCGGATACGTAGGCCTGGTTTCAGGCGTGTGTTTCGCGGAGATGGGCATCGACGTGACGTGCGTCGATATCGACGGCGAGAAGATCGAGCGTCTGGGACGCGGTGAGATACCTATCTATGAACCGGGATTGGAGAGTATGCTCATGCGCAATCTTGCGGCCGGACGATTGCACTTCACTACCGATTTGGAGAGCTGCATAGGCCGTGTGGAGGTGGTATTTTCGGCTGTCGGCACCCCTGCCGGCGAGGACGGATCGGCCGATTTGCAATATGTGATGGCCGTAGCAAAACTATTCGGACAAACGATCGATCGCTATACGCTGCTGGTCACCAAATCGACAGTGCCGGTGGGTACTACACGCCGTGTGGAGCAGGTCGTGCGCGAGGAGCTTATGCGGCGCGGCGCGGAAGTTGAGTTCGATGTGGTGTCTAATCCCGAATTTTTGAAGGAGGGCGCAGCCATAAAGGATTTCATGTCGCCCGACAGAGTGGTCATAGGGGTGGAGAGCGAGCGTGCCAAGGCGGTTATGACAAGACTCTACCGGCCGTTTCTGGTCAACGAGTACCGCTTCTATTTTATGGATATCCCCTCAGCCGAAATGACCAAATATGCCTCCAATGCCATGTTGGCCACACGCATATCGTTTATCAACGATATAGCCAATCTGTGCGAGAGGGTGGGTGCCGATGTCGACATGGTGCGAAAAGGCATGGGTGCCGATACGCGCATAGGACGAAAGTTCCTGTACCCCGGCTGCGGATACGGCGGCTCGTGCTTTCCCAAAGATGTAAAGGCTCTGATTCGTATGGCCGAGCATAACGGTTATCCGATGCGTGTGTTGCAGGCTGTGGACGAGGTCAACGAGCGTCAGAAAGGCATACTCTTCGAGAAGCTGCAACGCATATTCAGCGACCGTTTGCATGGGTTGACTGTTGCAGTGTGGGGGTTGGCATTCAAGCCGGAAACCGATGACATGCGTGAAGCACCGTCGTTGGTGCTCATCGAGCGGCTCATTGCAGCCGGCTGCACGGTCAGAGTCTACGACCCGATGGCTATGGAGGAGTGTCGCCGCCGTCTGGGCGAAGCGGTAGAGTACGGTTGCGATAAGTACGATGCTGCGGCCGGAGCCGATGCTCTGGTGCTGGTGACCGAGTGGAAGGAGCTGCGCATGCCCTCGTGGCCGGTCTTGCGAAGGATAATGAATGGCAAGGTCATCATCGACGGTCGTAATATCTACGACCGGAAGGAACTTGCCGATTACGGTTTCGACTACCATAAGATAGGGTAGAATAGAGTGTATCCCGATCGTGCGGTGTTTGTGAAGCAAAACGTGCGACGATCAACAACAACATTATATGCCGGGATTGAGAAGGATATTCAAATCGGTTCTGTTCAGCAATATATACAATCTGTTCCTGCTCTACGGATTCAGCCATATAATACCTATCGTATTGATGCCGTTTCTGCTCAATACGATAGGTGTGGAGCATTACGGACTCGTCAATTTCTCATTGGCTTTTGCCTTTTATTTTCAGGTTGTCAATGAGTTCGGGTTCGATCTGTCGAATGTGAGACATATTGTAGGGAATCGCGACGACAAGGATAAAATATCGGAGGTGGCATCTTCGATCGTATGTTGCAAATTGCAGATTTTCGCGGTGCTGGCCGTGATATATACGCTGGCCGTATTGTGTGTCGGATCGTTGCGCGAACACTGGGTTCTGTATATGCTGGCGTATGTTCGCATACTGGGAATATGCGTTTCGCTCAACTGGTTGTTCCGTTCGATGGAGAATCTGAAATATGTTACGCGCATATCGATGATAGTCAAGACGCTGTGTGTGCTGCCAATCTTCGTGCTTGTTCGTTCACAGGCCGATTATGTGTGGGTGATGGTGTTTTTTACGTTGCAGGAGGTTGTCGGAGGCGTGGTGTCGCTGCTGCTTGCCAAACGCATATACGCTATAAGACTTTATCCGGTGCGGCTGTCGACGTCGTTATACTATCTGAAAGACAGTATACCGTTTTTTACTTCGACATTTCTGACGCGGATATATCAAACCTCCAACTCTGTGATACTCGGTATATTTTGTGGGGATTATGCCGTCGGTGTATATACGGCGGCGCAGAAGTTGCACAATGCCTATGCCTCGTTCGTCTCTCCGTTGCTGGCGCATGTGTTCTATCCATATTTCATGCGCCGTAAAGATTTCGCAGTGATAAACCGTATCGTCCGCTTCGTCATAGTTGGCAATATCGCTATGTTGTTTGCCTGCTATCTGCTGTCGCCATACGTGCTGCCGCTCTTTGTCAAGGTCGAGACAGAACATATAGTCACTTATTTCAATATGTTTTTGCTGCTGCTCGCAGTGAGTGTTCCGGCCGACATGTTCGGTTATCCTTACCTCGGAGCTATGGACATGGTCGACAAGGTCAATAGGTCGGCGGTATACACGTCGGCCTTGTATTTTGTTGGTGCGGCGGTTATTATGTTGGCGGGAGGCATAACCGTAGAGTCGGTCATATGGCTGCTGTTGGCGACCAACCTCTTCTGCCTGTTGTATAGGGTGCGGTGCATATGTCGGGTGCGGACGAGTATGAGCCGATGCCTGTAACCAGAATTTTTCGAGTCATGTTTTACGTTAAATATATATTCTTTTTTCTTGTATTCTTCCTGGTTCACTATTTGGAGGGACTGCCCCCGATCGGCAGCCTTTCGGTTGCGCAGTTGTGGAAACTGCCGCTGTTGGGGGTGTTGTTGATTTACAATATTACGAGGGTATATCGCTATACGTCGATCGAGAAGAGCGGATATTTGATGTCGGTGCAGAGCTTCATGAATCCCGAAATAGTTATTAATCCGCTATTTTCGGTGGCAAAGGCCTTCAAGCTGCTTGTTCTGCCGTTGTTTCTGGGCTTTTTCAGAAATGTTGCCCGCAGCCATGCCTCGACATTGGAACGAGTGATGTACAGTCTGTCCCAATTCATCTGTCTGGCGTCGCTGCCGGTGATGGCCGGGTGGGTATCGCCGCTTCGCGATATGCGTTCGGCCGATAATTTTGTGGAGGATCTTGTCTATTTTTCAGGCGTTATGGGAGCTCCGCATGCTGCTGCCTCTTATTGGTGCATATCCATATTGGTGTTGCTGTTCGGGCTGATGACCGGATATTTCAGAGGCACCCTTTCGCGACTTTACAACATTGCGCTGATAGCTGTTGGCTTCGTATCCATTTTTATGGCTTATACACGTACCGGTTGGCTGATGCTGGTGGTGGGTTTGCTATTTTTGCTAAAACCTGTAAGGCTGACAATCAAACATGTATTGATATTCCTATTTGCGATAGCGATCATGTATGGCAGCTTCGAGTATCTGTTCAAGACGAACGATGCGTTTCGTATGCGTATGACAGCAACCAATATGTACAATGGAAATGACGGCGAGACTATAGATATGGACGGTTCCGGCCGAATCGAGTTTTGGGATACGGGTATTTCGAACTGGGCGGATAACGATATATATGGTTTGCTGTTTGGCATAGGTTTTACCCAAGTGACGGAGGACAATTATAAGGAGACCGGTATAGAGGTGTTCTCGCACAATCAGTTTGTCGATTCTTTGTGCCAGCACGGACTCATCGGACTGCTGCTGTTGCTGATATTTTTTTATAGCATCTACAAATATATTGTACGTATAGATAAGAGTGTGGAATACCGTCGTTTGGCACTGGCTGTGTTTTGGAGCAACGCAGTGTTCGCCTTTTTTCAGAACGAGATGTATTTCAATTTTGCAGTGATATTTGCTATAATATTGTCTTTGTTGCAACGTCCTGCAAATCAAATGATAAAATGAAACGAGTGTTGATAGTATCGCCCATGCCGCCCTTGATCGGCGGCGTGAGCATAAGTTCCGGCAGGCTGTATGACAATTTGCGCCGGGACGGATATGATGTCGATTATTACAATCTGAAGTTTTCGAATGGTAGATACAATACCAAAATCGGTATTTTATTGCGTTTCATGTATATCCCGATATATGTCTTGTTGCACAAGAGATACGACATTATTCACTGCCATGTCCCCGGCGTGAGTAGAAAACTGTATTTGTCGCTGGTAAAACCCATATTCTTCAAGGGTGCCAAGACGGTGATGACGATTCATGGGGATATTTCGTCGTTGTTGAGAAGCAAACCCTTTCTGTTTGCGTTACGGCGTATGGACAGTATTATTTGCGTACAACCGGGTGATTCAGCCAAATTGCCCGACGATATACGCAGCAGGAGCGAGGATATTCCGGCATTTATAATGCCAAGAATTATCCCTGACAGCGATGTGCCGTCGGATATAATGGACTTTGTCGGGCGAGATGACAAGCCGCTTATCATACACAACGGAGCCGTCGTGCTCTCCGACAAGCACTACGACCTCTATGGATTTGAGGATATGGCGGATCTTTATTTCAAACTCAAACAGGCCGGTGTCGGATTCAAAATGCTGTTGATTGTCATCGGCGAGACGGATACGGCCGACAAGCGGCGTTTCGTCGAGGCCATTCGAACCCGCATTGCCGGTGAACCGGATATTTTGTTGGTGCATAACCAAGGTTTCGAGTTGCTTCCGATTCTCAAATACGGATTCATGTATATTCGTCCGACCAAAACCGACGGAGACTCTCTATCTGTCAGAGAGGCGTTGGCCATGGGACTGCATACCGTGGCTTCCGATAGAACGGTACGTCCTGACGGTGTGGTTACATATCATAATGCAGAAGAGCTGTTTGATAAGGTAAAGGCCTTGTTGATAGATAATAAACGCAGTTTATGCGACTCGAACCATGATTTTTACGATCAAATAAAGAGTGTATATGATTCTCTCTGAGATACGCAAACTGGCCAAATGCAACCAGTTCATTTACTTTTCGAAGGTACGGCTTTGCAATCGGGATTATAAGATCAACCGTCGCAAGATGGCCGAGGCGGTCAAGTCGTCGGAGCAAATTGCCCGCGAGATGCGTCTGGTGCAGGACTATTGGGGTTGCAAACCATTGCATTATGTCCGCTACGGCTTGTTCGACATGGAGTTGTCGGACGAGCAGTTGCTGGATTATATTCCGCCGTATTACTTCTACAATTATTATACTTCGAAGCTGTCTGACAGCATCGACCGGACCGCTTATAGAAACAAGCAGAACCAATATCGGACGTTTGTCGAACGAGGTATTCCAACGGCGGATACGGTGGCCTTTATCAAAAACGGTAGCGTGACGTCCGTTGACGGTACGCCGCTGGAGCTCGGAAAGCTGCCGCTTGCCGATGGCGACAAACTGTTCGTTAAACCGGCTTTCGGAAAGGGCGGTACCGGAATATTGGCTGTAAAAAAGCATGATGGAGACCTGTATTGCTGCAACCGGAAAATCAAGGCTGACGATATTGCCGACATGCTTGATCGCAGTGGAACATATGTCGTTCAGTACGGGTTGAAACAGCGGTCGGACCTGTCGTTCATCAACCCATCTTCGGTCAATACTTTGAGAGTGGTGACTCAGCTCCGAGATGCCAAGCCTTTTATGTCAGTATGCGTGATGCGTATCGGCCGCAACGGCAAAGATGTGGACAACAGCCACCAAGGAGGTTTGTCTGTTGGTGTCGACGTCGACAGCGGACGCTTGTTTCCGACTGCTACGGCAGAGCATGGCGGAGGTACCTATCTGCAGCACCCTGATACGGGTTTCGTCTTCGATGGTTTTGCGATAGAGGGGTGGGAGCGTTTGAAGGGGCAGATTCTCGATTATGCCTCGCGTGTCCCTGAAATCGCGGAACTTGCGTGGGACGTGGCCGTAACCGATAAGGGGGCGGTGATAATAGAAATAAATCTGGGATACGGGTTGTCGCATCTCCAATGTTGCTGCGGCGGAATGCGGCGTGCGCTCGGCGTTTATCCGGAGAGCAGGTAATACTGAGGAGTGCAATGCCTTAACCTTAATCAATCCGGTAGATGAATTTCAAGTTATACGTTTCGGAATCGTTTAAATATCTGCTGCGGTCGTATCCGCTGATTCGCAGTCGGGTCAAGCACGTGGAGCGTCTCTATGCAATGACCGCGACGCAGCGCATGGAGTACGAAAACGCGCAATTCATCAAAATATTCGATCGAGCCATACATAAATCTCCATTCTACAAGGAGTTGTATGGCCGATACGGCATATCGGCCGACGATATAAAAAGTATCGGAGATATCGCCAAGCTGCCCGTTATCGACAAAAGCATGATTAGGCATTGTTCGTCGGATCTGCTTACGCGCAGCCGCTGGTTTGTCAAGGCTTCGCATACGAGCGGAACCACCGGCGAGCCGCTGGTTACCTTCGATGATTGGAATATGATATGGAGCGAGCAGGCTTATCACTATTGTTTCTACAAGCGTTGCGGCTATATCCCCGGCAGAGATCGGGCAGTGTCGCTTAGAGGACATTTGGGACATAACGATATAGAGTTAAATCTGCATATCGCCAAGACCCTTTTAATGTCGTCTTATAATATTCGACAGGCCACTGTCGCACGATATTACGAGTCGATAGTGCGCTATCGCCCGAAAGTCATACTCGGATATCCGAGCAGTCTTTACAATCTTGCACTGTTGTTCGAAGAGAACGGCATGTCATTGTCGATACCTCTGTGCATAACCTCCTCAGAGACACTCTACGACTATCAACGCAAGACGATAGAGTCGGTATTGGGCTGCCGGATATTCGATCTGTACGGCAATACGGAACATGCGGGACTGCTGTACGAGGCGGAGTCGCACAACGGTTACTTTGCTGCTCCGGGATATGCGCATATTGAGATCGACGGCGACTCGATCATCGCCACGCCGTTGGTCAATGCGTCGTTCCCTCTGATACGTTATCGCATGAACGATGCTTTCGACCGTGACGACGACATGGGAGGATATTCTTGGAATCAGCCTGTCATAGCCTCGCGCATTGTGGGAAAAACGGCACAATGTATCGTGTGTTATGATTCTACACGCATATCGCGTCTGGGTTTTCTGTTCAAGCATGCCGTCCACATCAAGATGGCGCAGATTGTTCAATACGAGATCGGCCGGATCGAGATCAATATTGTACCCGACGACGGCTTCGGCCGGGAGGATACCGAGTCCATAGGGCTGAGCATTGCAGAACGCATCGGAGCCGGAAATATCGATTATAAAATCAATATCATAGATCGTGATGGTATAATCTACTCGTCGCGTAACAAATTCAGTCAGATCATATCTTATTTGTAGCAATTATGTTGAACGCCATGTTTTTCTACCGCATATCGCGGTGGTGCTACCTGCATCATATTCCTGTTGTGCCCAAACTCATAACGCTTCTTATATTTTTGATATACAACAGCAAGGTGCCTTATCAGGCCAAGATAGGCTGCGGTACCAAATTCGGTTACGGCGGTATTGGCGTAGTCATTCACTCTGAGAGTATTATCGGCGATAACTGCAGTATAGGTCAGCAAGTTACTGTGGGGGGGAATTCTCGTTACCCGGGTGTGCCGGTAATAGGCGATAATGTGCATATACATAAGGGGGCGATAGTATTCGGCGGCATCACTATCGGTAACAATGTCGCGATAGGTGCCAATGCCGTTGTCAACCGTCCGGTACCCGACAATGCCGTAGTAGCTGGCGTGCCGGCCAAAGTGTTAAGAATAAAAGATGTTGAATAGATATTTGCAATCGCTGGCGGTGTTGCGCCGCTATTGTGAAAAGGAGGAGTTCAAGGGGTGGGATCCCTATGACGGTCTCAACTCCAAAGTGTTTCAGGCAATCCCGTTTGCCAAAAGGTCGGCATTGTGCCGGTTGATAGTCATACAGGGCTTTAAGCGATGTCCGGTGAATCTGCGCCGTTTGGCGCTCGTGCCCAAGCAGCATAATGCCAAGGGTATAGGCCTCTTCCTGTATGGTTACTGCAATCTTTGGCGTGCGGTAGAGGCCGATGCGTCGCTTGCATCGGTGCTGGGCGATAAGAACTCGATAGAGAGCCGCATACACAGTCTTGCCTCGTTGCTTATTTCGATGCGCAGCCAGGGCGATTACCATGGTGCCTGCTGGGGCTATAACTTCGATTGGCAGGCACGGCGGATATTCCTCTTTCCGAAGAATACGCCTACGGTGGTTGCAACGACATTCTGCGCTACGGCACTGATGGAGGCATACGAGGTGACGCGTCGCCGAGAGTATCTCGATATTGCGCTGTCGTCTGCCGAGTTTGTAATGCGCGACTTGCATCGTGCACAGTACAAGCGAGGTTTTATCTTCTCGTATAGCCCGCTGCCGGGTAACGATACGGTATTCAACGCCTCGCTGCTTGGCAGCAAGCTGCTGGCTTGCTGCTATCGTTATACCGGCAATGAGGAGTATCGACGTGCCGCCCGCAGCTCGGTAGAGGCCTGTTGTGCCGCACAACGTGCCGACGGCTCGTGGTACTACGGCATGCTGCCCGTACAGTCGTGGATCGACAGTTTCCATACGGGTTATAATCTCGATGCGCTGGCCACATATCGCGACAAGACTGACGACCATGATTTCGACGACAACCTGCGTCGCGGCTTCGAGTTCTACTCAGGGCATTTTTTTCTCCCCGATGGCACTCCGCGCTACTATCACGACCGCACCTATCCCATAGACATTCACTGTCCGGGGCAGTTGCTCGTCACCCTTGCGCGATTAGGCCGGTACTCCGATTGCGGTGATCTTGCCAGCCGGGTGCTCGACTGGACTATCGCAAACATGCAGGACTCCGAAGGTTATTTTTACTATCAGCTCAAACCGGGTATGAGTTCGCGCATCTCATACATGCGATGGAGTAATGCGTTTATGTTTTATGCTTTATCCTTTTTCGTGTCGTCGCTGAAAGACGACTTGTTTGATTCAGTCCGTTAGCCGGCTCTGTCGGTTGCGGTACAGTGCAAATTTCATGGAACACCAAATATAATACATTTAAATAAATCATGTCATATCAAAGAGTAATACTCGGAGGAATCGGTGTATTCCCGTTTCGTTCCGATGAGGAGTTATTGGATTATGTCGATGGTCACAAAGGTATTCTGGTGGCTGTAAATGCTGAAAAGATTATGAATGCCGATGATCGTCTGCGCGGAATCATTAATGCTAACATAGGTTATTGCGACGGCGTGGGTGCAGTCAAAGGGTTGCAGCGCAAGGGAGTGAAACATGTTGCTCGCATTCCCGGTTGCGAGCTGTGGCTGAGAATCATAGCACGTCACTATAAGGATAGCAGATTCTACTTTGTCGGATCGACCGACCAGGTCGTAGAGGGTGTTGTAACCAAGTTGCGCAGCGAGTTCGAGGGTATCGATATCGTTGGTTATCGCAACGGTTTCATTGCAGACCGAGAGCAGCGCGAGGATTTAATAGCCGATATTTGTGCCAAGGCTCCCGACTATGTATTCGTTGCCATGGGTTCGCCGCGGCAGGAGTATTTGATGAGTGAAATACAACAGCGTCATGTTGCTGTATATCAGGGTTTGGGGGGGAGTTTCGACCTGTATGTCGGCAACTTTAAGCGTGCTCCGCGTCTGTTGCAGCGCATGGGTTGCGAATGGGTGTGGCGTTTCGTCGTACAGCCGACACGCATAAGGCGTATCGGTCCGTGTCTGCATTTCGCACGTATGTTGTATGGTAATAAACTGTAAGTTGAATATTGTTCCCGTCTGTCTGCCGGAATGCGCTACGCGCAGTTCCGGCAGAAATGCGGCATATTGCGTTCGAATACGTTCGTGCAGTATCGATGATATGAGAAGTGCAAGAATTTGAACTGATTATGAATATGTTATTAGTCCCATTCCTGTTTGCGATGTTATTCGTCTTTTGGATTCACCCGAAGCTGGTGAGAATCTCTCTCGATAAGAACATCGTTGATAATCCTAACAGCCGTAAACTGCAACGTAAGCCAATACCGGTATTGGGCGGTGTCGGTGTGTTTTTCGGTATTGTCGCAGGCATTGCCGCCGCATCGTTCTCGATCGATTGTTCGGCATTGTTCGTTGCGGTTGTGGCAATGATTGTCATGTTGTATACTGGTACCACGGACGATATACTTGATCTGTCGCCATGGTTGCGTCTTGCGGTTGAGGTGTCGGTGGCCTTGTTGCTGATATATGCCGGCGGCTATGTGATCGACGATTTTCATGGCTTGTGGGGGATAGGCCGCTTGCCCGATTATGCGGCAGTACCGCTGACGGTAATATCCATGGTAGGCATAATCAATGCGCTGAATATGATAGACGGAGTCGACGGATTGTCGTCGGGACTGTGTATTGCGGCCAGTGCCATGTTCGGAATGATGTTTTATCATGTTGGCGATGTTCCCATGGCCGTTTTGTCGGCGGCCGTTACAGGAGCCTTGATACCATTCTTCCTGCACAATGTTTTCGGCAGCAGCTCGAAGATGTTTATAGGCGATGGCGGCACCTATGTCATGGGTGTGGTAATGTGCGTATTCGTCGGCCGTGTGCTGCATAATGGCTCCGTGTGCAGCGAGTGGAGCGATTCTCCGTCGGGTTTGATAGCATTCGCATTGGCCGTATTGTCGATTCCGGTCTTCGATACCGTGAGGGTTATGCTTATGCGCATTGCGAGGGGGCATTCGCCGTTTCACCCCGATAAGACGCATCTGCATCATCTGTTTATCGACATGGGATTTTCTCATGCTGCAACCATGCTGTGCATCGTCTTGCTTGATATGTCGGTAGTTTTGTGCTGGTGGGTGATGCACCGGTTTTCCGTCAGCGGCGATATCCGACTGTATGTGGTTGTCGGATTGGGTCTTGCGTTTACATTCCTATTTTATATGTATGCACGTATGTCGCAGATGCGAAACACGTGGTTTTACAGAATGATGTGCCGTATCGGCGAATTGTCACGCATGGAAAAGTGTCAGGTATTCGGGCGAATCAGGACTGTCGTTGATAGATTTTAATATGCAGACAAAGTTGAATAATTGAATTATAAAAATACATTTCATGAAAACTGTCATGTCTGTCTTCGGTACGCGTCCGGAGGCAATCAAAATGGCTCCGCTTGTGAAGGAGCTTGCGCGTTATCCCGATCGTTTTCGCAGCGTAGTCTGCGTGACTGGGCAGCACCGCCAGATGTTGGATCAGGTATTGCACATATTCGACATAGTACCCGATTACGATCTCGATATCATGCAGCAGGGGCAGGATCTGTACGATGTCACTTCGCGCGTGCTGTTGGGTATGCGCAGGGTGTTGCGCGAGTGCCGTCCCGATATTGTTCTGGTGCATGGCGATACGACCACTTCGACGGCGGCGGCTTTGGCGGCATTCTATGAGCAGATTCCCGTCGGTCATGTCGAGGCAGGCCTGCGTACGCACGACATTTACAGCCCGTGGCCTGAGGAGATGAACCGTCAGATTACGGGGCGCATAGCCTCGTTGCATTTCGCACCGACACAGCTCAGCCGCGAAAATCTGCTCTCGGAGGGTATTGCCGAACAGCGTATTGTTGTTACCGGCAACACGGTGATCGACGCTTTATACATGGTCGTGGATAAGATTAAGCGCGACGCCGAACTTAACCGGTCGTTGGAGTCGGTGCTGCGTGATGCCGGTTACGATGTCGACCGTCTTGTCGGCGGACGACGGTTGGTGCTTATCACAGGGCATCGCCGCGAGAACTTCGGCGACGGATTCCTGCACATGTGCCAGGCGATCAAGGATCTGTCGCAACGCTATCGTGAAGGGGTCGATTTCGTCTATCCCATGCACCTAAATCCCAATGTGCGGCAACCGATACATAAGATCTTCGGTGAGGATTTGACGAATTTGAACAACATGTTTTTTATCGAACCATTGGAGTACCTTTCGTTTGTGTGCCTGATGGAGAGAGCCGATATCGTGTTGACCGACAGCGGCGGTATACAAGAGGAGGCTCCGGGATTGGGCAAGCCGGTGCTCGTCATGCGCGACACAACCGAGCGGCCGGAGGCTCTGTCGGCCGGTACGGTTCATCTGGTAGGCACCGACTACGGCCGTATCATGGAGGAGGTGTCGCAGCTTTTGGACGACCGTGCCGCTTACGAGTGCATGAGCAAGGCCGTCAATCCTTATGGCGACGGCAAGGCGTCAGAGCGTATTGTCGAGACATTGGACAATATGTAGGAGCGACGATGAGGGATCGTGAAATGTTGTTGGTCGATATCTGTCGGGCATATGTAACGGGCGAAGGCGTGCGATCGGATTTCGATTCGCTCGATGCCAGGTCGATGGGGCGAATCTTCGATGAGTGTGCCGCTCACGGTATTACCGTGGTTGCTTATGCCGTGTTGAGAGATATGCTGGCACATCGTGTTGATATGCGCGATGTGAAGTTGCGCTGGGCACTCTCTGCCGAGCGCATAGCAGGCCGTTACAGGAAACAATGTTTGCTTGCGGCTGATGCCGGGTATTGTCTTTCGGCAGCGGGGATCGATGCGGTAGTCTTCAAAGGTCCTGCGTTGAGTCGCTACTATCGCCGGCCTGAGCATCGCGAGTGCGGTGATCTGGACATATATACAGGGTGCGATATGGAACGGGCCTCCTCGGCTCTGGCGGCGGCCGGAGGTGTCGTAGAGGCTGTAACACTGAAAAATACTCATGTTTTATACAAGGGGCTGATGATCGAGAATCATTGCTCGACCACCGATGCCCGCGGTCGTAGATCCAATCGCGAATTTGAGATGCTTATGCGCGAGTTGCTTGCTTCGCGCGACTCGTGCCGTCGAATCGACGATTTGCAGATGTTACTGCCGCCGGTGATTTTTACGGCGATTCATACGTTGCGTCATGCCCTGCATCACTATTTATGGGAGGGTATTGCCATGCGCCACTTGCTCGATTGGGCGTTGTTTGTCGAGGCGGAGCAGGATAACATCGACTGGCCGCGTTTTTATGCTCTTTGCGAGAAATATCGTCTGAGAGCGTTTGCCGATGCACTGACGGCCATTGCCGCAGAGAGTTTCGGGGTGCGGCTGTCGCATGAGAGTATAACTTATGATTCCGTTCTGGGCAGCCGGATTCTGCATGATGTAGTTATGAGCTGCAACCATGCCGGCCGCAGTGGATCGCGTACGCGTATGTCGACTCTGCTGCGATTTTGGTCTGGCCGGTGGAAATTCCGGCAGTTGTACGATAGCAATTTCTTTGCGGAGATGTTCTATATAGCGAAAGGCTCGCTTTTCCAGAGGCATCTGCGATTGTGAAACGACACATGACAAGAGCAGGCGGCAACCATCGGTTGCCGCCTGCTTCGTTTATCTTATTATCACTGCGTTGACCAGCTTCATGCCAGCCCGGCGGTTAAGCTCCGCCATCAGGTAGTCGCGGCGGTAGAACAACTCCTGTCTGACCACGCTCGACTGCATGCCGACGTAGAGTATGTGCCGCTCCAATCTGAATTCGGTGGTTATGTCGGCCACGCGGTCGCCGACGATCTCGCGCCAGAAATCGGGCAGTTTGGCCTCGGCTATTTTGGCCGCAACGTATGGGCGGCGGAAAAACTCGTCGAGAATATCGCCTATCAGCATTGGTTTGGTGCGTCTCATGGCTTGATCTCCCCTTCGCTGACGTTGAACAGACGGTATGTCGCCGCAGCACGGTCGAGCGTGCTCTGCAATCGCACCTTGTTGCAGTCGGTTATCAATATCTGGCCGAACCGTTCGCCCGATACGAGCGAGAGCAGTTGTGCCACGCGGCGCATGTCGAGCTTGTCGAACAGATCGTCGAGCAGCAGTATGGGGCGCTCTGCCCGATGGTCGGCAAGCATCGTATATTGAGCCAGTTTCAAAGCTATCAGGAACGATTTCTGCTGCCCTTGCGAGCCGTATTTGCGCAGCGGATAACCGCCTATGCCAAGCACCAGGTCGTCGCGATGTATGCCGCAGGTGGTGTACTGGTTGATTAAATCGCGCTGGCGCGATGCTGTGAGCAGCTCGGCCAGCGGACGCTCCGCAAGCTCCGAGCGATAGGTAATGTCGATCTTCTCCCGATCCTCCGACAGCAGCTCGTAATAGTGCTCGACAAGAGGTGTCATCTGCTCGACGATCTCCGTCCGGCGGCGGTGTATCGCCTCGCCGCTGTCGCACAGCATAAGGTCGTAGATTGCGATCATATCCTCCTCCGGCTGGGTTTTGAGCAGCTTGTTGCGCTCGGCCAGGGCGGCATTGTAACGTATCAGGGCTGCCAGATAACTGCGGTCGATCTGCGATATGAACGAATTGAGATAACGCCGCCGCTCTTCGGCAGAGTCGCTTATAAGAGCCGTGTCCGACGGCGATACGACGACTATGGGGAACGCCCCGACATGGTCCGACAGCCGGTCGTACTCCTTGCCGTTGCGTTTGAGGGTCTTGCCGCTGCGGCGCGAATAGCTGCAACATACCTGCTCGTCGCGTCCCTCGTCGCTGGTAAAACGACCGTCGAGCATGAAAAATTCGTCGCCGTGTCTTACGCTTTGCGAGTCGGTCATGGAGAGCATCGACTTGGCCATCGACAGGTAGTGTACGGCATCGAGCACGTTGGTCTTGCCCGCACCGTTGTCGCCTACCAGACAGTTTATGCCCTCGGAGAGGGTCAACTGCTGCTCGGCGATATTCTTGAATCCTATCAGCGATATGTCGCGTAATACCATAACTGCGTTTTTTTGCACTCCAAAGATACGTTTTTTTTCAGAGATATTTGTCGTTGTCGTGTTGTTTGTGCTATTTTTTCGCGGCAAATGCTGCCGGTTTTAGATAATTTATTATACTTTTGTAGTTTGAACGAGAAAATATAAACTAAAAACTATAACGTATTTTATGACAAACAAAGTGGAAACCCCTCAGCAGGACGTAATGATCGAGGCTAAGGGTAAGTTGGAGACGTTTTTCGAGAAGTACAGCAAGCAGATACTGTATGGACTGCTCATCGTTGCATGCGTGTGCGTGATCTTCTTCTTCTGGCGCAGCCGTTCGGAGCGTCAGGCACGTGTGACCGAGGCCAATGCCCAGGTTGCGCTGGTGGCTGCATACGATGCCATCGAACTTAACGACTATGCCGGAGCCGCTGCTGCTGCCGAGAATGTCGTATCGCAGTATGAGGGTACCGATGCTGCCAATCTGGCTGCATACATCGCCGGTGCGAGCTATGTGAAGCTCGGCGATTTCGACAATGCCCGCAAGTATCTGGCCAAGTACGAGGCCAAGGAGGGTGCTGCTGCCGAGATGATCGACGCCATGGCATTGGGTCTTCAAGGCGATATCGCCGTGGAGCAGGACGATTTGCAGGCTGCCGCAGGCTTCTTTGCAAAGGCCGCTGCTGCAAGTACCGATCCCGTGACCGAGCCGATGTTCCTGCGTAAGCTGGCTGCCGTATATGCTGCTCAGGGCGAGCAGGAGAAGGCTGCCGAGTGCTATCGCAAGATCGTGGAGAAGTATCCGGCACAGGCCGCCACCGTAGAGAAGTATCTTAAATAGTTATCCGCCTGTCGGATTATTGCATATTGCATAATGGATCAAGCATCGCGTTTGAACTATAACGGCACGCGGGCGGTTTCGGCTGCCGATATGAAATTCGGAGTACTCATCGTCGATGAGTATTCCGATTTTGTTGAACGCCATATCGGAGCCATGCTCGATATGTTGCGCCGTCTGGGTTGTCTGGACAACGATATTGTCGTCAAGCAGATTCCGTCGCTCGGCGATACTGTGCTCGGCGTACAGTTCTTTGCCGAATATACCGATGTCGACGGAGTGCTCGTGGTTATGCCGGCCGAGAAACTCTATGCCAATCAGGCTCTTCTGGGCGGTATCGTTCATCTGCAAATGCAGTGGAACATGCCCGTTTGCATAGGAGGCAGCGAGCGTGCCTCCGATATTGTTGAGATGGTTGCCTTGCAGTGCGAGATGGAGGCTGCGGCACCTGAGCAGGGGGAGAGGCCGAAGTTTTCGTGACTTTTTTCGTGAAAAGCGGCATTCTGCTGCCGCGCCTTGTCGTTCGCCAATGGGCAGTACGCCAAGTACAGCCCATCGTCTCCCTCCTGCGTTGCGTTGCATAATACCGCTTTTGCCGAAAAACCTTTTTCTTTTCCGAGAAAAGGCGGCATTTACTGCCTCTCACTCAAATGTCCGAACGGGACGTACGTACAGTACTACCCG
>CAMWTS010000014.1 GCA_947177225.1 uncultured Alistipes sp.
CAATAGGAAGTACGCGCAGTACGTCCTATCGCTTCGCTCCGTCGTCGCGTTGCATATGTGGCGTTTTGATGAAAAAGAGGGCAGACGTGCTTGGTTGGCTATTTCCATAGTCTTGTCATTTCGAGCGTAAGCGAGAAATCTGTGCGTGACTATTTCCGCAGTCAAGCCTTTATTCAACCGCCATGTCGCAAGCCACGTCTACCCCAGATGTCTCACATTCGTTCGACATGACAAGACGTGTCTGTCATTCTGAGGAGCGGCCATTGGCCGCGACGTGAGAATCTCAGTTGTGTGTGACATGCCCACAGTTTTGTCATTCTGAGGAGGACGGTACGTCCGACGTGAGAATCTCTTTTGTTGCGGCAAACTGCGCTCGTGACTGTGAGACTCCCGCGTCGCAGTCTTTGCCTGCTCCTCGGAGTGACAATTCAGAAGAGACTCCCACGTCGCCTGCTGCTCCTCGGAGTGACAATTACCGATGGTGAGACTCCTACGGTCGGGCATGCCCTCCCTCGGAGTGACAGCGTTTGTCATGTCGATCGCAAGCGATATGTCTCGGACAAGATTAAGTTATATGCAATATTTTACTGTTTTTTGCCTTGCGTTACGATTTATTATCGTATATTTGTAAATGGGTTAAATGAGCTGATTCTGTAAATTCTGTATGGCATGGCATTTACTTGTCGTTCATATTCCGGTCTTTTTTCTTGCCGATATTATGGTGAAAGCGAATTTTGCTTCGACTGTTTGTTTTGCTGAAAAGGGGGCGGATATCCCGGTTACATTTTGTTTAACTGCTTTGTCCGCAAGGCTAAAAAAGTGAAAACCATGAAAAAATTAATCCTCGCAGCGCTGTTGTTTTCGGCTGCAAATCTCGTGTCGTGTGATAAAACGGACAACGGTGAAGATCCTACTCCCGATCCTGCACCCAAGGCGGATATTGAACTGTCCATGGATCGTACCACCAAGGTGTTATACTATGGCGATCGCAAAACCGAGGGCGTCTACAACTACTTCTTCGGTCTGGGCGATGCCGAATTTATCAAGGACGAACAGGGTGACGATGCTGCTCCCGAGGGCGGTCACATAGTATTTTTCGATGTATTCAGCTCTGAGGGTGCCGAGTCATTCGAGACGGCCGTGCTTCCCGACGGAACATATACCCTTGCCGATACTGACGTTCAGGGTACGATGAACAACTACTATACGCGTTTGCAGGTGTGGGACAACGGCTCGCAGAGAAGCGTCGATTTCACAGAGGGTTCGCTGACGGTGGCATCGGGAGCTCGGGGCAAGAAGCTCGAAGCACTCTTCACGCTTGCCGACGGCAGAACGCTGAGCTGCACCTACGAGGGCGAGCTTGTATTCGGTGACCCCGATGCCGGTGCGGGCGGTGAGGCTTTCCCGACGCTCAAAGAGCCTGTCGATGCTGCATTTACAAGTGTAATAGGCATATATTGCGGCGATGAGTACAACACGGGCACCGATATGTTCCAGATCGGTTTTGCAACCGCACCTCTCGATGCCGACGGCTACATGACCGCTGCCGGTTACAGTGTCGTGCTGGTAATGTATACCGAGCCTTGCGGTTCGTTCATATATATGCCTGAGGGCACCTACGATGTTTCGGACAGCTATAAGGCCGGAACTGTCGAGCCGGGCGGATTGTTCTTCGACATATACGGCTCATACTGCGCCAAGGTCGACGACAACGGCGAGGCCGAGGAGCTGGGTCTGATCTCCGGCGGTACGGTAACCGTCACGGAATCGGGCTGGGGATATAAGTTCGTGTTCGATCTTGTCACGGCCGAGGGCGTGGCAGTAAAGGGTGTGTTCGACGGTGAAATCGACTTTATCGACCAGTCGCCGACAGATGAACCCAACACGACTCTCACATCGGATTATGTACTCGATCTGTCCAATGCCGACGAGGTGTCGCTGGACTACTACGGCGATTACTACGGCAATGGCCTGGCCAACTGGGTGCTCTCGATATACGACAATGACGGCGACGGCATCGACATAGAGTTGATTACTCCCGCTACCTCGACTACCGAAATACCGTTGCCCGAGAAGCAGTACAACATGAGCGTCGACTACGGCGTGGGCTTCGTCATGGGCGAGGCGAATGCGCTGGGCATGCTCGGAACATGGTATGTCGATCTCTCTACGGCCGATGCCGACGGCTTCATCTACGGCTATGCCGCAGCGATCGAGGGTTGGGTGAAACTCTCGAAACAGGGCAATACGACCGATGTAAGTTTCGAGTTCGTCGACGAAGCATACAACCTCTTTTCCGGTTCGTGGAGCGGAGTGCTTCCGGAGGCTACCGATAACAGCTATCTCGTATCATCGCTCTCTGCCGGCAAGTCGCATCGGACGGCTTTCAATATCGGCAGAGTGTCGGTGCCCCGCATTGCTGCCGAGAGCGCGAAGCGTCTGCCGGCCAAGCAGATGTTTCGGCTGGGTGCCGATAAGCGATAGGGCATAGCTCCTCCATATCTTAGTGTAAAACGCCGCATGTGCGGCGTTTTATATTTTATATGAATGGTGCTTGGTGCTGCGCGTGATACCGTGTTAAATGAAAAAGAAGCGAGATCGATCGACCTCGCTTCTTTGTTGGGCTACCTGGATTCGAACCAAGAATGACAGGACCAGAATCTGTAGTGTTACCATTACACCATAGCCCAATAGCTTTCTGTTTGACGATGCAAAAGTAGAACAATATTTTTTAATTACAAAGAATTTTTCCAAAAAAATTTCTATCTTTGTTAGAAAAATTTTTGTGAAAATTAATTATTAACCATAAAACCTTAATTTATGAATAATATCAAAACGCGCCTTATCGTGATGAACTTCTTGCAGTTCGCCATTTGGGGCTCGTATCTGACGTGTATCGGCCAGTTCCTCGGCCGGGCGGGATTGGGAGATTATATCTCTTGGTTTTATATCGCGCAGGGTGTGGTGTCGATCTTCATGCCTGCCATCATGGGCGCCCTGGCCGACAAGTTCATTCAGCCGCAGCGACTGCTGGGTCTTTCCCATCTGCTGGCCGGCGGCTTCATGCTCGTGGCGGCATATTTCGGCTGGCAGGCTACGGGCATAGCGGCCGAGAATCTCGGAAATGCCGATTTTGTAGGTAACATATGGCCGGTGTTCATTCCCTATGTTTTGAGTGTGGCCTTCTACATGCCGACCATTGCTCTGACCAATACGGTGGCGTTCTCGACCTTGTCGCGCAACGGTTTCGACTTCGTCAAGGCCTTTCCGCCGATACGTACATGCGGTACGATCGGTTTCATCGCGGCCATGTGGACGGTCAACAGTTTCTCGTTCGGTCTGGATATCAATGCGCAGTTTACCTACATGCAGCTGGTGATATGCGGTGTGCTGGGGCTGCTGCTGGGATTCTACTCATTCACGCTGCCCGAATGTCCGCTCGACAAGTCGGCGGCCAAAGAGGAGAAGACGCTGGTGCAGCGTCTGGGTCTCGATGCCTTCGTGCTCTTCAAACAGCGTAAGATGGCCATGTTCTTCGTATTCTCGATGCTGCTCGGCGTGTCGTTGCAGATAACCAACGGCTATGCCACGCCCTATATCAACAGTTTTGCCCATGCGTCGGACAGCTGGTTCGCTCAGAATCCTACGATGCTCGTCTCTGTGTCGCAGATCTCTGAGGCGTTGTGCATATTGCTTACTTCGTTCTTCCTGCTGAGATTCGGTATAAAGAAGGTGATGCTTATCGCCATGTTTGCGTGGGTGTTGCGTTTCGGTCTGTTCGGTGTCGGCTCGACCGAGAGTACGATGGGTATCGTGGCGCTGCTGTTCTCGTGCATTGTCTACGGTGTGGCGTTCGACTTCTTCAACGTATCGGGTGCCATGTTTACCCAGCAGGAGGCTCCCAAGTCGATGCAGAGCAGTGCTCAGGGTCTGTTTATGCTGATGACCAACGGTATAGGTGCTTCGGTAGGTACGTGGATCGCCGGCAAGATCGTAATGCACAATTGCGACTGGCAGAACGGTTACCTTTTGTCGCGCCCCGGCGTAGAGAACGGCTGGCAGACGACATGGTTCATATTTGCCGCCTATGCTCTTGTGGTGGCGTTGGCATTTGCCGTGCTGTTCAAGTACAAGCATGCGCCTGCCGATCGCCCCGCTTTGAAGAAGTGCTGACGATTGCCGGACTGTATTGACACTATGCGGCTGCACGATCGGGTGCGGCCGCTTTTTTTTGATGTCGCGTGCAGGCCTGAGAGAGACTATGTGGAGATGCGAATCGCTCCGCAGCGGCCATATGCCGCGCGGAGCGATTCCCTGTTAATGCTTATGTTGTTGGGAGGAGTTTATTTGCCGCCGCCGCCCGATGAGCCGCCCGATGATATGGAGTCGTCGTTGTCGATCGACTTGGATATGCTCTTCACGTTGGCGCGCCGCTTGCCGAATCGCCACGATATGCCGAACGATATGCTGCCGGCGCGGTAGCTGTATTCGTTCCATGTGACGTAGGTCGGTGTTTGTGTCACCGATGAATCGGAGATATATTTTCTGAACGGATTGTTGGTCGCAAGCGAAAGTGTCAGTCTGTCGTCGAGCAGTTTTTGTATGATGCCCGCGCCGTAGTACCATGTCCACGTATCTCTTGTCGTGGCCAGATACGCACCTTGCCGGTAGACCGCCTCATACAGATTGAGCGTCGCACCTCTCCACAACTTGATGTCCATGTTGAGCGATTCGTTGAATCCTACGGCCTCGGTGTCGATCTGCTGCGACCTCAGACGGTAGTGTCCGTAGGTGGCTCGCGCTGAGAGCGACAGCGAAAACTTGTCGCTCGGGCGGAACATCAGCGTTGCGGCCAGCGAGTAGCGACGCGAGTGCATGTCGTTGGTTTGTGTGCTGTATAACATGCCGTTGTCGAGCATGCGGGCGAAGTTGGCGATGCCGTTGTTGGAGATGTAGACCATCGGAAAGACCGATACGTTCCATTTGTTGTGAGAGTAGGCGTATTTGAGCGTGAACGAGTGGCTGATCTCCGATCTGAGGTCGGGATTTCCGGTACGTATGGTCGTGGCCGATACGGTCTGGTATGGCGACAACTGTTCGATCGACGGACGTCCCAGACGCTCGGTGTAGGTGAGCGAAAGGTTGTGGCCTGCCGACGGCTGCCACCCGACCGAGAGGTAGGGCACCATGTCCCAGAACGAATTGTCGAACGAGTATCTCGGCTCCTGCCACGGCGTAACGGTGGCAGTGTTGTATGTGGCTTCGACGCGCAATCCGCCGTTTACCGACCATGTGTCGTCGGAGTAGGCGTAACCGCCGTAGACGGCAGCCACATGCTGCGTGTAGTTCATCGATTCGCTCTGCTGCATCACCGAGTCGATGTCGGTGCTGTTGTCTATCGACGATCGGCGATAGATGTGCTTGGCACCTATGTCGATCGTGTGCACATCGTTGATCGCTACCGAGTAATCGGCCTGAAACGTATTTTCGAGTGTACGCGTATCCTCTCGGTTGATCTGCACATATTCCAGATCGCCCGTATATGTGTCGTTCTGCTCATACCAGTCGGGATCGGTGTCGAGGTTGTCGGCGAACGAGAGCGTATGGTTGCCGTCTTCGTCGAAGCGATGCTCGTAGGCCAATGTCACCGAGCCTCCGATATATTTGAACCGTGAATCGTCGGTGCACGTATATTGCTGCACGACCTGATGGTCGGCGTCGCTTACGGTATTGTGTTGGGTACTCTTGTTTTTGCTGCCTGGCGATGCGTAGAATCCGCCTTCGAGCGTGAGCAGGTCGCTGTCGGTGATCTGATATGATGCCGAGACCGATCCTCCGTAATTGATCTGCTTCCACTGATGATCTGTGGCTATGTGCCGGTAGCGGTTTATGTCCGATACGAGATTTTCGGTGAGCACCTGCATCTTGGCATTGTCGGGAGCGTTGTAATAGCCGTTGTATGCGTTTACCTCCAATGCGAATTTGCCGCTCTGCAATGCAATGCGTCCGTTGATGTTGTTGTAGGTGTTGGGGTAGAATGTCAGGCGATCGCTCAACGATCCGTCGAATCCGTCGACGTGGCGCGACGAGGTGATGATGTTGAGTATGCCGGCCGTGCCCTCGGCATCATATTTTATGCCGGGGTTGGTGATTACCTCTATGCGCTTTATCGACGAGGCAGGCATGCTCTTTATGATTTCGTCGAAGTTGCGGCTTATAGAGCCCTGCGAGTGGCCGTTGACAAGTACCTTGTAGCCCGATTCTCCGTTGACCAGAACTTTGCCCTCCGCATTGATCGACAACTGAGGCACTTTGCGCAGTATCTCGTCTAGTGTGGCCGTAGCGGCCTGCGGGTCGTTCTCCACCTCGTAGGTCAGCTTCTCGGCCGTGTGCGTCACCAGCGGCTTCTGTACGACGATCTCTACGCCCTCCAACTGCTCTCCCTCCTCCATGACGATGTCGCCCATATCGGTGTTGCCCTCTACCTCCACCTCGCGCACGACGCTGCGGTATCCGAGCATCGAAAATGTCATTTTGTATGCGGCGGCCTTGTCTACGGTCAGCGAGAACCGGCCGTTGCCATCGGCGCAGTTGGCTGCAATGCAGGTCGAATCGCGCATTGCCGATACCGTGACATAACCCACGGCACTGTCGTCGTCGGCCGAGACGCACCGTCCCGTAATACGTAGTTGAGCTCCTGCGCTTTGTAAGGCCATGGCGGCGCAGACGACCGAAAATAGAAACTTTCTCATATAAATAAAATACAATTTAAGGGTTATTCGCGTATATCCGACGCATGCCGAGATGCAGCGTCCGACCGGGCGAATCCCTTATAACGGGTGTGTCATACGTCGGGTTAGTCGATTGTACGGCACCTCTGTCCGAAGGGTGTAAATTCCCCCCCCCTCAGGAAATTGCCGCTCTGCAAAGCGGTGTATGGTGCGTATGCGTACATTTGAAATTATCTGTTTGCCTTGGCAATATAGTGATTTTTCGCCGGTTCCGATCATCTCGGATCGATTTTTAACAACATTTAACATTTCATAGACACACGGCGTCGGATAATCTGACATGTATCGCGTATTTTTTTTCTGACCTTTTCGATAATCATAAGGCCGAGCCCGATCTTTACGGGTTGTGCCGAGTCGGAAAACCGGAGTGTGGCGTGTGGACGAGAGGCGGCTCGGCCGCCGGCATGCTGCGACGAAGCCCCGGCATGCGATGGGCGTGGTACGAAAAAAACAGAGGAGCGCATATCTCATATGCACTCCTCTTGGATTGTCGGTAGAACGTCCGATTATTTGGCGTTCTTCTTATCGTAGCGTTTTGCGTAACGGCTCATAAACTTATCCACACGACCGGCGGTGTCCACCAACTTCATCTTACCGGTGTAGAACGGGTGAGATGTGTTAGAGATTTCCATCTTGTATACGGGATAGGTTTCGCCGTTCACCTCGATGGTCTCTTTTGTCGAAACGGCGGACCTGCACAAAAACACGTGGTCGTTCGACATATCCTTGAACGCCACTAAACGATAATTTTCCGGATGAATACCCTTTTTCATTTCGTCTTTTTGTTTAATTAAGTACTTAATTCGCGGCAAAGGTAGTAAAAATTATTTGTCCCGCAACATTTAACCCGATTATTTTGGCCGAAAAAAAGAGTTGCCAGCCATAACCCCGAAACCGATACGTGTGCGGCAGGGGATATTTATTGCGGTAATATTTCGTGAATTGTTGGCGGCATATGGAAAATATTAGTATCTTTGCTGCTGAGTTCGGTTCCTTGCGGGCTGCTGATGCACGCGCCGGAGGATTAAAAGGGAATCGGGTGAGAATCCCGAACAGTTCCCGCTGCTGTATGTCTCAATTGTGACCGCCGCTCTCTTTGCCACTGACATGTGTCGGGAAGGCGCGTCGGTCGGGACGAGTCAGAAGACCTGCCGCACCGATTGTATAACGGCCGATCTGCGGAGAATGGATCGCCTGCACATTTGGTTTTATTATGAAAAGATTAGCTCGGATCGTGTGCCTTATACTGGCCATGATGACTGTCGCCTGCAACAGCAGCGGCATATTGGAGAAGGTCGATCGTCGTCCTGTGATACGTTTCGATGCCGGCGTGGTGCAGTATACCGTGAAGGTGGGACGCGTGTTGAACGTGGTGCCGCAATACGACAACGTCGGCGACGATACGCTCTACGAGTGGAGTATCGACGGGGAGATCGTCTCGTCGCAATCTTCGCTTAACCATGTATTCGACTCGGTAGGACGCTATTACGTTAAGCTGACGGCGGCCAACGGCGACGATGTGGCAAGGGCGGAGATCGTGGTGACGGTAGTCGAGCTTGCGCCGGCGGTCATCGTATTCGATCTGCCCGAAGACGGGTTGAGCATTCTGGTCGACAACGAATATATTCTGTCGCCGGAGGTGCTCAATGCCGACGATCAGACCGTTTGCGAATGGTATCTCGACGGTGAGCTGGTGGAAAGTCAGCGCGAATATAGGTTTTTGCGCGGCACCACGGGCGACTGTCTCATGCGCATGACGGCATGCAACGAGGACGGCGGCGACGAACTGGAATTTACGGTGCATGTGGTCGACGGCATACCGGCCGAAGTGACATGGGAGTCTTCCTACTGCAAGTCCGATCCGCTGGTGCGGTATGTGGCACTGGGGCGCAGCATAGAGCTGTATCCATATGTATGGAACGGCATAGCGCCTGCTTATGAGTGGCGCATAGAGGGTCAGGTTGTCTGCCGCGAACGGTCGTTTGCGTATACGCCTGCGGCGGAGGGGCAAACGGAGGTGGTCTTCACACTCAGCGATGTGGCGCAGTCGACGACGGCCATAACGCGTCACGTCAGCCGCAGCAACGTCGAGCGCAGTGTGGTGCGTATCAATGTAGTGTGCTGCCGCTCGGCCGAACCGCGGCCTGCATCTGAGCAAAGCTCTCCGTACATAAGCGAGGTGTTCGACTATACGCCTGCTCCCGGACAGTTCGTCAACGACGTGGAGAAGGGCGGTTTCTCGGGAGAAAACACCTATGAAGCGGCCAACGCCTTCGCAGCGTCGCGGCTGCTGAACAACCGTTTCATATCGCTCGGATCGTGGGGCGGTTATATCGTCGTGGGATTCGATCACAGCATCATGGCCTCAGGCGGCAACGAGATAGCCATTGCCGGCAATCAGTTCGACACCTCGTCCGAGCCGGGCATCATATGGGTGATGCAGGATACCAACGGCAACGGCCTGCCCGACGACGAGTGGTTCGAGCTTAGGGGTTCGGAGACGGGCAAGCCGGAGACGCGTCAGCGTCATGCAGCCATATATACGCGTCCGTCGGCGGCACGTGCCTCGTCGCCGTGGCTGACTATCGACGGCGAGCAGGGAACGGTGGATTATCTGGCTTCGTATCACTCTCAGGACTATTACTATCCGGCGTGGGTGGAGTCCGACCGGCTGACGCTCTACGGCACTCGCTTGGAGAGCCGTACGTGGCGCGACGAGTCGGTGCCTACGGAGTACTGGATACTCGATCCGTTCGGCTGGGGCTATGCCGACAACTACGGTTGCGACCGAGTGGAGAACTGGACGCCTTCGGACGATCCTGCGCTCGACTCGCGCAGCGTGGTTACATATCACCACATATCCAACGCCATGAATGCCGACGGTTCGCCGGCCGATCTGGCATGGATCGATTTCATAAAGGTGCAGACCGGAGTGCTGGACAAAGCCGGCTGGCTCGGCGAGAACTCCACCTCGATAGTAAGTATCGCCGATAACACCATGCGGCGCGAGTAGTCATGAGACGTTGGTGGATCATAGCGTTGCCGCTGCTGACGGCCTCGGCGTGCATGAAGATGGGCGGTGCGGAGATCGAACCCATAGGCTCGACAGCGCACGGTCTGTTCATCACGTGCGAGGGAAATTTCATGTATGGCAATGCCTCGCTGTCGTATTACGACATGGAGACACGCACGGTCGAAAATCGCGTGTTCCGTCGTGCCAACGGTGCCGATCTGGGCGATGTGGCGCAGTCGATGACCATATTCGACGGGCGCGGCTACGTGGTGGTCAACAATTCCGGCATAGTCTTCGTCATAGATCCCGACACCTTCAAGGTGACGGCCGCGATCGAGGGGCTGACTTCACCGCGCTACATACACTTCGTCAGCGGCGAAAAGGGCTATATCACCGATCTCTACGATCCTCGCATAGCGGTGTTCGATCCTCGCACCAATCAGCTCACCGGCTATATCGAAACGGGCAGCCACTCCTCGACCGAGCAGATGGTGCAGTGGGGCGACTACGTATTCGCCAACTGCTGGTCTTACGACAACAAGATACTGGTCATCGATACGCGTACGGACAGTGTGGTCGACGAGATCGAGGTGGGCATACAGCCCACGTCGCTGGTCCTCGACTGCAACGACAAACTGTGGTGCATCACCGACGGCGGTTACGCCGCCAGTCCCTACGGGCACGAGGCTCCGTCGCTATACCGCATCGATCCCTCGACGCGGCGCATCGAACGGCAGTTTACCTTCGCCGATGACGATTCGCCGTCGGAACTTGCCGTAAACGGTGACGGCAGCCGCATATATTTCATCAACGACGACATATGGTCTATGGCTGTTACAGCCGAAAATCTGCCGGTACGACCCTTTGTGGCCAATGTCGGGACGATATACTACGGCCTGACGGTCGATCCGTTGAGGGGCGATGTCTATGTGGCCGATGCAATAGATTATCAACAGCCGGGTGTGGTTTACCGCTACTCCTCGGCGGGCGAAGAGCTCGACCGCTTCGAGGTGGGAATAATCCCCGGCGCATTCTGTTTCAAATAGCTATGACGGGTCGGTTGCGTATATCGGTAATGCTGGCGATGGCTGCGGCATGGCTTCTGCTGCCTTCGGCGGCCAGGGCGCAGCACGACGCTATGCGTACGGTCGATATCGAGGGTGTCGAGATCGTCGGTTACCGTCCGCTGAAAGATATAGGCATACAGTCGACGAAAATGGATTCGCTCACCCTCAAAGAGAGCATATCGCTGTCGGTGGCCGACATACTCACGCAGAACACGCCTATATTCATCAAGTCATACGGTCGCGGAACCATGGCCACGGCTTCGATGCGCGGCACGGCTCCGTCGCATACGAAAGTGACATGGAACGGCATGACACTCAATTCGCCCATGCTCGGCATGGTCGATTTCTCCTATATACCGGCATATCTGATCGACGATGCTGCGCTTTACCACGGTGCCGGATCGGTCGGTGTCTCGGGCGGAGGACTGGGCGGTGCCGTGACTCTGTCGAACCGTCCGGCCGACGATGACGGCTTCTCGCTGCGTTATATTCAGGGTATCGGTTCGTTTTCGACCTACGACGAGTTTCTGCGTCTGGGCTATGGCAGTCGCCGCTGGCAGCTCTCCACGCGTGTGCTCTACTCCTCGTCGGACAACGATTTCCGTTACACCAACTACCATAAAATCAAACAGCCGGTCTACGACGGCGAGGGCAATATCGTGGGCAGCAAGTATGTCGAGGATCGCAACCGTTCGGGCGATTTCGCCGATCTGCACATATTGCAGGAGGCCTATTTCAACACCGATAGCGGTCATCGCATAGGTCTTGCGGCGTGGTATATGTCCTCCGATCGCGGTGTGCCGAAGATATCGACCGACTATCGCGACGATAACCTGACCCGCACGCGTCAGCAGGAGAATACGCTGCGCGCGGTGGTGTCGTGGCAAACCATACGCGGCTCTTTGAAGGTCGGCGCGCGGGCAGGCTACACCTACACCGACATGCTTTACACCTACCGTTACGATCTGACCGGTTCGGGGCAGGAGATGGTCGAGGGCATACACTCGCAGAGCTATGTCAACTCGCTTTTCGCCAAGGCCGATGCCGAGTATACGATAGGCGACAAGTGGCTCTTTTCGGCCGATGTCGGTCTCAATCAGCACTTTGTGCGCAGTGCCGACCGCTCGATCATCGTGCAGGACGGATCGTCGGCCGTCGTAGGTTACGATCAGGCGCGCGCCGAGGTCTCGGCCTGCGTCTCGGTGAAGTACAGACCCACGAAGCGTGTAGGCCTTGCCGCCACGCTCCGCGACGATCTCTACGGCGATCGGTTCACGCCGCCGATTCCTGCGCTGTTTGTCGATGTGCTGCTGTGGCACAAGGGCGAGCTGCTGCTGAAAGGCTCGGTTACGCGCAACTATCGTTATCCGACGCTCAACGACCTCTATTTCATGCCGGGCGGCAATCCCGACCTTCGCCCCGAGCAGGGTATATCCTACGATGCCGGACTCTCTACGCACCTGCGTTCGGAGCGTGTCGATTTCTCGGCCGCAGCAACATGGTTCGACTCATATATCGACGACTGGATATTGTGGCGCGCTACGGCCAAGGGGTTCTGGACACCGCTCAACATCAAACGCGTACATAGCTACGGCGTGGAACTGCGTGCCTCGATCGATGTCGATCTGGGTCGTCGCTGGTCGTTGCAGGCCAATGCGCTCTATACGGTCACCCATGCCGTCAACCACGGTGATCCCGTCTCGGTCAACGATGCCTCGATAGGCAAGCAGCTGCCGTATATTCCGGTATGCTCGGGATCGGCCACCGTAAGACTCAACTGGCGATATTGGTCGATCATCTATAAATGGAACCATTACAGCGAGCGATACACCACCTCGTCCAATGATCTGCGCCTGTCCGATCCGGTGATGCCGTACTATATGAGCGATTTGTCGTTGGAGCGGCGCATAGTGCTGCGGCCGATGGATCTGTCGCTGCGTTTCGATGTCCACAATCTTCTCGACGAGGAGTATGAAACGGTGCTCTCGCACCCCATGCCGCGCATCAATTTCGGTTTCTACATCGGCATTACGCCGAAGTTCGGCCGAGGCCGACGCGCGGAGTAGCCGAATATCGCTTTTGCAATCGACTGAATGCCGGTTGCAGCTGTAAAATTGCACATAAATATCCTTGGAATGCTATTTGCCGCCGGTGTGCTTTTGAATATTCGTAAATAAATTGTTACCTTTGAAGTGAATTTACTTTTGCGACAATGGCACTCGAACAGATCAAATCCCGCTTGGAACGTCTCAATGCTTTGATAGAGAGATGGAACGATAATGATATAAGCCCCATCGAACGCGATTTGGCGTTGGAACATCTGCGCGTCGTTTACGACGAGGTGTCGTCGATTCCGACGCATGCTTCTGTCGTCGTGTCTCCGCCCTCCGCAATGCAGGTCGCCCGTCCCGAACCGAATGAAGACGCGGCTGCTGCCGGGAGTGTCGACGCGACGGTAGGGCAGACGGCTGCGATGCCGGAGCCGGCGATGCTGATCGACGATCCGATCGATATCGACATGCTGCTGGGGTTGTCGTCGGCCGAGGAGGAGTCGGAGACGATACTGTTGTCGACTGACGAACCTGAAATAACCGATGACGGCGAGTCCGGCGATCAGTCGGCAGCCGGACAAATCGGACGGATAGAGTCGGTCGAGCCGGAACCGATGCAGGAAGATTCGGCTGCGGTTGCCGAGGAACCGGAACCGCTTCCTGAGCCTGCGGCCGAGCAGCCGGCAGAGGAGCCGGTGGCCGAGGAGACTGCGGACGAAAATGCAGATAAACCGGCCGAGGAGCCTGAACCGCTTCCTGAGCCTGCGAACGAGCAGCCGTCGAAGACTCATATGGGCGGACTTTTCGATATCAGCGAGATTCCGGTTCGCTCTAAACGTCGCCGCAACGTCATGATCTCGCTATACGAGGAGCCGGCACGACCGTTGGTGCGTGAAGATGCACCTGCGGCCATCAAGTCTGACGCTCCTGCACCCGCAATCTCTCCCCTGCACCCCGATGCCGTTACGGCGGAGCCTGAGCCGGGCATAGCTGAGCCGGAAACGGCGGCCGAGGCAGTTGTCGAAACACTCGTCGAACAGCCGGATACGGTGGCTGATGCAGTCCTGGGCGATGCTGCCGCTACCGTCGACGTGCTGCCGCAGCCTGCCGACCAACCTGCCGACCGGTCTCACGAGCCGCAACAGCGGCGCTACACAGCACCCGTTACGCCCAAGCCTGCGCCCATGCCGCGTCTGGCCGATGTTTTGGGTGGCGAGGTGACTACATTGGCCGATAGCATGATTGCCGAGGGACATATGCCGCGTACGGCCGCAACGGGTCGCATAGACGATCTGCGCAAAGCCATAGGCATCAACGACAAGTTTCTGATGATACGCGATCTGTTCAACGGCGACGGACAGATGTTCGAGGATACGATCACCACTCTCAACGAGTTCGACGATCTGGACGAGTGTATGATCTATATCGTCGAGAACTTCGCATGGAATCCCGACTCCGACGGAGCACAGCTCCTGATGGCACTTATCGAACGCAAACTCGCATAGAAAAAATATATGTCGAAACTCTATATAGTTCCCACGCCGATAGGCAACCTCGACGATATCACGCTGCGTGCTATCGAGACGTTGCGTTCGGTCGATTTCATCTTGGCCGAGGACACTCGCACTACGGCCGTCCTGCTCAAACATCTGGGCATCGAGAAACGCATGTATTCTCACCATAAATTCAACGAACACGCCACTGTCAAGATGGTCTCCGAGAGCATAGCCGCCGGTCGCACGGTGGCATTGGTGAGCGATGCCGGCACACCGGGCATATCCGATCCCGGATTTCTGCTGGTGCGCACATGCGTCGAGGCCGGGATCGAGGTGGAGACGCTGCCCGGTGCCACGGCTTTGATACCTGCTCTGGTACAGAGCGGATTTCCGTGCGACAAGTTCTGCTTCGAGGGATTTCTTCCACAGAAGAAGGGACGTGCCAAGCGTATCGCCTCGCTTGCTGAGGAGGAGCGCACGATAGTCCTTTACGAATCGCCGTTCCGTGTGGTCAAGTGCTTGGAGCAGTTGGCCGAGGCGATGGGCGAAGACCGTCAGGTGGCTGTGGTGAGAGAGATCACCAAGAAGTTCGAGCAGACCGTGCGCGGTACGCTGGGCGAGGTGGCCGACCACTTCCGCAGCAACCCTCCGCGCGGCGAGTTCGTTATCGTGGTGGCCGGCAAATCGACCAGACATACCCGCGGTGAGGATATGGAGCCGCAACAATCCGAGATCTAAACTTTACGACAATGGCTGTCGACAACAATCATCACACGCTCAATTTCGGGCAGAAGTGCTGCGTCGAGCTGCTATGGTGGCTCTGCCGTCTGGTGGCTGTCATGCCACGCGTGGTGCGTTACTATATATTCGGGGAGTTGATATATTTTGTCATGCACGTGGTGATCCGCTATCGCCGCGGTGTGGTTATGACCAATCTGCGCAACTCGTTTCCCGAAAAGAGCGGGCGCGAACTTGCTGCGATAGCACGCCGATACGACCGCTTTTTGGCCGAGCAGATAATCAATACGCTCAGTGTGACCGGCATAGGCCGCAAGCGTCAGATGCGTTACATGACTTTCCCCGGAGCCGCCGAATATGCGGCTGCCACTGCCGGCCGCGATGTGGTGCTCGTGTCGGGTCACTACGGCTGCTGGGAATACTTCACGGCTGTGGCTCTCTACGACGACGGCCACCGGCTGATGAGCATCTACCACCCGTTGGAGAACACCGTTCTCGACGAGCTGTTTCTCCGCATACGCCGTTGCGACAACTCCGTTCTGGTGCCGCGCGACGAGGCTATACGCTACTACATACGTCATCGGCATGATGGCCGCAATCTGGCCATAGGGCTTATCGCCGATCAGAATCCTTTCCGTCGCAAAGATGCCTATTGGCTGACTTTTCTCAATCAGGAGTCGATCTTTGCCGACGGTGCCGAACAGCTGGCAGTCAGGTTCGGCATGCCAATGTATTTCGCTTATATGAAGCGGCGCGCACGCGGGCGCTACGAAATGTATATGGAGTGCCTTCACGACGGACGGCAGCCATTGAGCGACCACGAACTGACTGTGCGTTACGTTAGGGCTTTGGAGCGCGTCATACGCGAGTGTCCCGAGCTGTGGCTGTGGTCGCATCGACGTTGGAAACAGATACGCAAACCGGAAGAATGTCTTCACTGAGTGTGGTCATACTCAACTGGAACGGCATCGGACATCTGCGCCGTTTCCTCGGGAGTGTTGTCGAAAACACCCCCGCCGAGGTGGATATTGTCGTTGCCGACAACGGCTCGACGGACGAGTCGGTGGCGTGGATCGAACGTAATCATCGGCGCGTGAAGATCCTGCGTCTGGATCGCAACTACGGTTTTGCCGAGGGCTACAACCGTGCCTTGCGACAGATCGACAGCCGGTATTACATACTGCTCAACTCCGATGTGGAGGTGACTCCTGGCTGGACGCAGCCGCTTGCGGCAATGCTCGACAGTGCGGGCGACATCGCTGCCGTTGCCCCCAAGCTGTTGTCGTGGGAGCATCGCGACCGGTTCGAGTATGCCGGAGCTTCGGGCGGATTCATAGACATACTTGGTTATCCGTTCTGCCGCGGCCGCATACTGTCGAATGTCGAGGTCGACGACGGACAGTACGACTCGCCGCGCGAGGTGTTCTGGGCGAGCGGTGCCGCCATGGCTTGCCGTGCAGATGTGTTTCACGCCCTGGGAGGCTTCGATGCCGATTTCTTCGCCCACATGGAGGAGATCGATCTCTGCTGGCGCATGCAGCTGGCCGGCTATCGCATTATGGTCGAACCTCGCAGCGTGGTTTATCATCTGGGGGGAGGTACGCTGCCCGTATCGCCGCGCAAACTCTATCTCAATCATCGCAACAATCTGGCAATGATCTTCAAGTGTGCATCTGTGCCTCAGCGCATTGCATGCGCCGTGATCCGTCCGTTGTGCGACGGAGCCGAAGCGGCGGGCTATCTGCTGTGCGGCCGTGTGCGCAACGCGTGGGCGGTGGTGAGCGCATGGGGACGATTCGTTGCGTGGCACGGGACACTGGCCGGAAAACGCAGGGCGGTGATCCGGCGCAAAAAGCCATTCGGCATATACCGTGGATCGATAGTCTTGCGTTATATATTCGCAGGCAAGAGATTTGATAACATAATGTAGATATGAAACGACTCGTCATAATACCCACCTACAACGAACGCGAAAACATCGTCAGAATGATCCGCAAGGTGATGTCGCTATCGCCCGGGTTCGATCTTCTGATCGTCGACGACGGATCGCCCGACGGCACCGCCGATCTGGTGCGTGCCGAGCAGCGCGACCTTTCCGAGCGTCTGCATCTGTTGGAGCGCGCAGGCAAACAGGGACTCGGCACGGCCTATATTGCAGGTTTCAAATGGGCGTTGGAGCGCGATTACGACCGCATATTCGAGATGGATTGCGACTTCTCCCACAACCCCGACGATCTGCTGCGGCTCGATGGCGAGTTGGAGTCGGGTGCCGACGTGGCCATAGGCTCGCGCTATTCGAAGGGGGTAAATGTCGTCAACTGGCCTATGGGGCGTCTGCTGATGTCGTATTTCGCATCGAAGTATGTGCGCACCGTAACCCGAATGCCCGTGTGCGATGCTACGGCCGGTTTCGTCGGTTATTCCCGGCGCACTTTGCAGGCTATGGATTTCGATCGCATAAAGATGAACGGCTACGGCTTTCAAATCGAGATGAAGTATTACGCATGGCGGTTGGGATTCACAATCCGAGAAGTGTCGATCATCTTCATCGATCGCACCGAGGGTACCTCCAAGATGTCGGGCGGCATATTCTCCGAGGCTCTGTTCGGGGTCATGAAACTGCCGTTGCGCCGTTTCCGGCCACAATCCCGATCGGCCGAATAATCCTTTGTCATCGACGCAGTCCCTCGGGCAGTGGCAGACGTATGCGCGAGGCCGATACTGCGGCACCGACACCGGCAAAGCCGGCAGCCACGAACATGGGCAGTGCGGTAGTTTCGCCGCCGCACAGATGGAACAGCATGGCAACCATGGCAGCACCAGAACTCTGCCCCAACAGACGTGCCGTGGCGAGCATGCCGCTTGCCGAGCCGCTGCGTGCAGCCGGAGCGGAGGCTATCATGATGCTGTTGTTGGGCGACTGGAATATGCCGAATCCTACTCCGCACAGCACCAGACGCCACACTATGTCGAATGTGCCGAGATGTGCCGGCATCAGTCCCAGAGCCAGCAGACCCGCCGTCATCATTGTCAGGCCGGCCACGCCGAGCACTCCGGCGTGTATGTGTTCTACCATGCGTCCGGCCATCGGCGCGATGAACATTATCACCATAGGCCATGCCATAAGCACCAAACCCGTATCGACAGCCGAATAACCCATGTTGTGTTGCAGGATAAATGGCAGCGACACCATGGCGAGCGTTTGTGCGGCGAAAGAGCATATCGACGTCAGTATCGACAGCGAAAAGATCGGTATGCGGAGCAGGTCGAACGGCAGCAGCGGCATCTGCTTGTGCAGCTGCCGATGTACGTAGAACCACCCTATGACGATTGTGGCGGCGAGTGTTGCGGCGACCACCTTTATGTCGACATCGTGCGAAAAAGCCTCGATCGAGAATATCAGCAATCCGAAGCTGAGGGCGTTGAGCAGGCAGTCCAGCTTGTCGAGACGGCGCCCAGATATGCGCACCGGATTGGAGGGCAGAAAGCTGTAACTCAGTGTCAGTGCGGTAAGTCCTATCGGAATGTTTATGGCGAACAACCAGTGCCACGAGGCAAACGAGAGCACTGCGGCTGCCAGTGGCGGTCCGATGACCGACGATATGGCTACGATGGTGGCGTTAAGTCCCAGTCCGCGCGCAAGCCTGTTGCGCGGATATATGATGCGTATCAGGGTTGTGTTGACGCTCGTAACGGCTGCCGCGCCGATGCCTGCGCATGTTCGGCAAATGATGAGCATGGTGAAATCGACCGACAGCGCGCAACCCAGTGAGGCTGCCGTAAATAACATCAGGCCTGCGACATATATGCGCCGATAACCTATTATGTCGCCCAGATTGGAGAATATGAGCAGCGTCATGACCGTGGCCAGCTGGTAGCTGTTGACCAGCCACACCGAATCGGCCGACGATACGTGCATCTCGGCACAGAATGTCGGCAGGGCGATGTTGACTATGGCTCCGCTTATGACCGACGACGATACGCCGAACGCCACTGCGAGTATGGCCCACACCCGCCGCGGCATGGCAATGCCGTTCCAGTCGAGATTACCGGTTACAGTTTGATTCATGACGATGCAATGATACGATTTTACCTAACGCATTTCACGCACCAAAATTATATCATCATCGCCATTTTTCCAAATTTATTCCGGCTTCGCCTCTTGCGGCGGCACATCTTCTGCGCCGGCGGTGTGCCGATCCGACGCATGTTTTTGCAATTCGAAAAAATTACGGGCAAAAAATTTGATTATACCGACAAAATCACTATCTTTGCACCGCAAAAGGTTTAAATGTTGGATCCTTAGCTCAGTTGGTTAGTAGCACCTGACTCATAATCAGGGGGTCGTAGGTTCAAGCCCTACAGGATCCACCCGTCGACCGTTCCGAAAGGAGCGGTCGTTTCGGTTTTTATACGTGTATTTGTTTGGCGGATTCGGGTCAAGTGATTATCTTTGAACACGGGAATAGTGTCGTTCATATGTGAGATTTCGGTGATGCTGTTTTGAAGCTGTGGTTTTGTCATGTATCCACTTAACATATAAAGCCTATGAGTAAGAATTCTAAATCTGATCGCGGGAGAGATGTGGCAGCGGCAATCGCCGCCCAAAACTTAAAGGACATTATTGAGTGTGCCAGTCCGGATACTTTGAATGCCAATAAGGCACAGTGGGAGAATCAAATTAAGGGCTATGAGGCTTCGAAAGACTCCTCTCTGAATGAGCCCTGAATTAATATAGCCGAGGTCAAAACCTCGGCTATATTTATTATAAACGTACAGTGAGCGCACATCTTATACATGGCTGTTGCGCTCTGCGCGTGCGGTGCGGCTATTCCAATCCGAACTCTTTTCTGAGACGGTCGACCTCGTCTAAACGCTCCCAGCCGAAGAACTCGATGTCGTGCTGCTCCTCGCGTCCCTCGCGCCACAGCGTGACACGCTCCGTGTAGGGGCGGTTGCCGAAGTGGCCATACGAGGCCGTGGCCTCGAAGATCGGATTCTTCAAGCCGAAGCGGCGCACGATGGCTGCCGGACGCAGATCGAACAGGCGGCCTATGTGCTCGGCGATCTCGCCGTCGCTGATCGAGAGGTGGTTGGTGCCGTAGGTGTCGACATAGATCGACAGCGGCTGCGCTATGCCGATGGCATAGCTCAACTGCACCAGCATCTCGTCGGCAATACCTGCCGCAACGAGGTTCTTGGCTATGTGGCGTGCAGCGTAGGCTGCCGAGCGGTCTACTTTCGACGAATCCTTGCCTGAGAATGCTCCGCCGCCGTGTGCGCCGCGGCCGCCGTAAGTGTCGACGATAATCTTGCGGCCGGTCAGACCCGTATCGCCGTGAGGACCGCCTATGACGAATTTGCCCGTGGGGTTGACGTGGAGTATGTAGTCATCGTCGATCAAGTCGGCCAGTTTGTCGCCGGCGCGTTCCAGACGAGCCTTGACGCGCGGGATAAGTATCGTGCGCACATCGTCGCGTATGCGCTGCTGCATCTCTGCCTCGGCCTGCTTCTCCGAGCGGCCGGCATCGGCCGAGATGAACTCGTCGTGCTGGGTCGACACCACGATGGTATTGACACGCACCGGACGGCGCTGGTCGTCATATTCGATCGTTACCTGGCTTTTGGCATCGGGTCGCAGATAGGTCATCACCTCGCCCTGGCGACGAATTGCGGCCAGCTCTTTGAGTATCACATGAGAGAGAATAAGCGTGGCGGGCATGTATTCGCGTGTCTCGGCTACGGCGTAGCCGAACATTATGCCCTGGTCGCCGGCACCCTGCTCGTCGCTGTTTTCGCGCACGACACCCTGGTTGATGTCCGACGACTGCTCGTGAATGGCAGACATAATGCCGCACGAAGCCGCGTCGAACTGGTATTCGCTGCGGTTGTAACCTATACGGTCGATGACGCGGCGTGCCGCAGCCTGTATGTCGACGTATGCCTGCGAGCGTACCTCACCCGATACGACTACCAGACCTGTGGTGCATAGCGTCTCGCACGCCACTTTCGACTCGGAGTCGCGGCGCAGAAATTCGTCGAGAATGGCATCGGATATCTGATCCGCCACCTTGTCGGGGTGTCCTTCCGACACCGATTCCGATGTAAATAAAAAAGCCATACCTTAAAAGTTTCGAATTAAACAGTTAAACGTATGGAAGTGGGAGATTGTCGTAATAAAAGATGCTGTTTTAGCAATTTTTTATTGTGGTTTGCAATCAGTCCAAATCCTTCCACATCATATTTTCGGGTGCAAAGATACACAATTTTCCCGAACGCAGTCATATTTTCAATCCTATATTTTCGGCCGTGCGCCTTGCCCGCGCAGCACCGCGACGCAATATCGCACGTAAAGAGAATAAAAAAGAGTCGCAATATTGCTTTTTTGCAGAGTTTTGCGGAATTTTGTAACGAGCAACGGCAAAAGATTTCAGGGCTGCTATATGTTTCCGGAAAATGTTTGTTATATTTGTATCGACATTCTAACAAACACGGAAGTGTAAGGCATTCTCGTCAAGCGAACTTAGGAACTTCGATCAGAGTAGAGAACAGGCCGGCATCTTACCGCGTCATACCTTTCGGGGTATAGGCGTGGGGCTGTTGCTTATTTTGTATTCTGAGGTTTCCTAAGACCTGCTTGACTGAAATAAGCCATCGGCACCACGCTTTCTGTTTGTCCGTCCAATCCGGTGCCGCCGCCATAATAGCTATGAACCTTATACGTGCGATGCTCGTTTTCGCATTCTCGCTGTCGATCGTCGCCACAGCCTCGGCGCAACACGCCTACGGAGATACCGAACCATGTCCGACATGTGAAAAAATCAATCATTGTCTGTATTGCATGAATCTCGATCCCGATGCGGTTGCGCAGATGGATTTGTGCGATTTGGTTGCGGAACTCGATCGCAGCCATATGCTATACTTGGCCGAGGGCATGACAACTGTGCTGCCTGCCCATATCGACAAGATATCGCCGGCGGTTGTGCGTGAGCACTATCTGCCGTGTATAGCCATGATGGTGAGGGTGATGGCATCTTACGACGATATGTTTGTTGCGATGTCCATGGGGCGCGAGATGTTGTTGGAACAATATCTTTCGCAGTTGCAGCTGATGCCCGACGAATACGTAGGCGGCATTCTGTATAACTTCTGTACGCTGGCATATTATATGTGCGTTTATGTCACTTATATCGAACAGGCCTGCGATTTGGGGTTCGACCACTATAACTATAACAATCTGCATTACATAGAGTATACGCTGTATGGCGACGACACGTATATGAAAAGCATCGATCCCGTTCCGGAGGGCTTGTTTGTCGAGTTGTGGAGCCGGTTCAGAAAATATTACCACGGTGACGGCAATGCCCGCACGGAATTTTCGATATGCGCTGCGGTGGAGGGAGCCTATCAGGTAGGACAAAACGAGTTGATAGTCGACAGCGCCCGCGATATTGTAAAGATGAGTCTGCATATCCTGCCGCTATATGCGCAGGAATATATGGGAGGAATATTGAGCATGGCCGGACGGGCTGTCGGGCGTGAGCGCGAGGTGTACGATATTCTTAAAGAGGAGACTGCCAAAAGATACGGAGAGTCGGAACTGTTTAACTTCATGTCTGCCGGTATGGAGATGAAGTCGAACAATTCGCAAAGTGTCGCCGATTTCGAGACATACCGTGACGGACTGCGCGCGGCAGGTTATAGATTTGCCGACTACTGGCCGTGGACGTGCCCTGAGGAGTATATAGATGAAGATAATTACGATGCTTATTCAGAATATTTCAAAGAGTGCGCAAAGCTGCTTAGGGAGGTATGGAAGGCCAGAGAGGCTATTCTGCAATCACCCGACATGAATACAAAAATCAAACCCATGCTCGACTATTTCGAGATCGAAACCGAGGAGGTATTCATACTGATATCGATGAGTATAGCTGATTCCGTGTTTCATGGGGGCGAAACCGCATTGGCACTCGACATAATAGAGCCGGCGTTGGATTGCTATGAAAGAGTGTATCAAACGGTTGTCCCATATGATCTGATGTATCTCGTTGGCATCTACCTTGATTTGGGCAATTTGTCCAAGGTCGATGAGATACTCTTCGGCTATATGTTGCCATATATGGAGGGTTGCGAGTATCGCGAAGAGTTTTTGTATCCGGATTTGCAAATAACCGCAAGTTGCGCATCTTTGCTTGCCGGGTATCATAAGGATCAGATGGAGTTGGCAGTCTCGTTGGTCGACAGGACTATGTCGATGATAGACAGGTTGCAAAACGATGATGAAAAAGTGGCGGTATTGGGATTGATATGCAATTTTTATTTTGAATGCGGAGATTATGAAAAGGCAGGGGAAATAACTGATCTGGCTTTGCAATACGATGTATCGGACGATATTCGAGCATGGCTGGAATTTGGCGGAGCAGAGATCAATTATCACCTGCACAACTGGCAGCAGGCCATAGATGCTTATAAGAGTTATGACAGCCGATACTCTTCGCTGCTGACTGCGCCGTTCTATTGCGAGATTATGTCGTGTGCGGCACATGCCGGCGACAATGATTGCATGCGTGACGCTGCCGACAAATATATAGACTATGTACGGTCGGAGATAGATGACAAACTCATCAATCTGTCGTCGGAGGAGCGTGAGCGATTCTGGTGCAGTATAGCCGATCAGAATGGTTTCTCGGATATTTTGGAGGCTGCGCAACGCGATGAGGAGCAGATCGGCATACTCTCCTCGTGCGCCTACGATTACAGCCTGATGATGAAAGGACTGTTGCTGAGTGCCGGCAACCGGATCGACCGAATGTTGACAGAGCACCCCGATTCGATCGTGCGCGAGCGTTACTCACAGATGAAGGATTTGTCGGCCAGGCTCGACAATGTGTCTCTGCGCGGCGGCGACCCCACGCAAATAAAGTTTCTGCGAGAGGCACTGGCCAGTGCACGGCGCGATATCGATATGGCTGTGCGCCGAATGGGTGTAGAGAGCGATATGGCGGGAGGCGGTGCAGTCAGCTGGCGCGATGTGCAGAGCCGGCTGGAAGACGATGAGGTCGCCATAGAGTTTATGCGGCTGACAGTTGAGTATGACTTGACCGTCGACCCTCTGTATGTCGCCGTTGTGTTGCGCCGCGGCTGGGAGTCGCCGCGCATGGTGGAGTTGTGCCGCGAATCGGTGTTGGCAAAATATGTAAGTACAGACCGAATACTCAATCGGCGACTGTATAACAGTTATAAGATAACCGAATTATGGCCGTTGATTTGGCAGCCGCTGCAAGAGTATATTGCAGAGGGCGATACCGTATATTTTTCGGCCGACGGGGTTGTGAATATATTGAACATAGGCGCTATAAGACCGGACGATAGCGACCGTCGCATGGTCGACGAACGCTATGTGCTTCGTCGATTGTCATCGACACGGGAGCTGTGTCGCGATCGTACCGAAACTAAATGGAGCAATGCCGTATTGTACGGCGGACTGAATTACGAGATGGGCGACGAAGCCATGTCGGAGGCGGCAAGGGCATATCGTGATGTCGATCTCGGCGTATCCCGCGGTTCGTCATCGGGCAACGAGGTGCCGCGAACGGAGTTGCCTCAGACATATCGCGAGGCGGTGGATATTGCAGCTATGTTGGAGAGTTGCGGCATTCGTCCCGAACTGATTACCGGAGACAACGGCGTGGAGGAGTCGTTCAAGGCCTTGTCGGGACGTAATTTCCAGTTGTTGCACGTAGGCACACACGGTTTTTACATGGAGGGCAGGGCGGATTATCAGTCCACCGACGAAGAGCTGTCGCCCATGTTGCGGTCGGGATTGGTTATGTCGGGCAGGCGCAATCCTGATCCCAACGATCGCGAAGACGGTCTGCTGTTTGCCCGCGAGATAGCCGACTTGGATCTTTCTGCGGTCGATCTGGTGGTGTTGTCGGCGTGTCAGACCGCACAGGGCGAGGTGACGGGCGACGGTGTTTTCGGATTGCAGCGAGGACTCAAACAGGCAGGTGTCGGTACTATCATTATGACTCTTTGGGAGGTCGACAGCGAGATGACGCAATATATGATGACAGCGTTTTATCGCAATCTGACTGACGGTATGGATCGTTGCAAGGCATTCCGTGCGGCGTGCGCAAGCACCAAATCCGAATATCCCGGCCTGGATTGGGCGGCATTCATCATGTTGGATTAACCTTTTTGTTTAACTTAAATAAATTCATTATGAAAAGAATCTTTTTGACATTGGCGTTTATTGCCGCTGCGCAGTTCACTTTCGCGCAGGAGAAGACGGACGATGCTCAGCAACCGGCAAGCGAGCAGATGGCGCAGCTGCGTCTGGCGGCCGATCTGGCCAAGTATGGTTATGAGACCTATTCGGCCTCGGCTCTGATCGAGGCGGCACGCATTCTGAGTGGTGTACCTACTCACGAGTTGACACCCGAGTCGTTGGTCAAGGGCGAAGGTGCGGCAGACGACAAGGCACAGAAAGCCGAGTTCTCGGTGGAGCAGCTGCTCGAAGATGGCCGCAAGTATGCCGATGGCGATGCTACGCTGCTGGCACTGGCCGATCAGGTGAAAGTCGATAACGGTGTGAGCCGCGGTCGTGTGGAGGGATCGACTGTTCATGCAGACTGCGTAAACGCAAATGCTACGGATACTTACACGCTCCGGTTTATTGGAGGAGAGTTGGCCGAAGTGGCGGTCATAGGTGACGGCGATACAGATCTCGATCTCTATATCTACGATTCGAACGGTAATCTTATCGAGAAAGACGATGATTATACCGACAGATGCTATTGCAGCTGGACGCCGAAATGGACGGGAGCATTCAGTGTAAAGATTAAGAATCGTGGCGGTGTATGCAACTATTATACGTTGTATACCAATTGATTCGACAGCCGTATTTATTAACAAACCAAGGGCTCTCTTTTCGGGAGCCCTTGGTTTTACTGTTTTGCGGTCGATAGAAATCCCTACTTTTTCACCTCGGCCTTGATTTTCAGTTTGGCCATTGCCTTGATGAGCGCGGTGTCGTCTGTCTTGGCGGGATCGTAGGTGATGGTGACCGTCTTCGAGGGAACGTCCACCTTGACCTCCTTGACGCCCTTCTCGTAGGGGATCGTGTTGTCGATCTTCTTTGCGCAGTGAGGGCAGTCGATGTCGGTCAGAAACTCGGTCGTTACCGTCTTTTTCTCACTCTTTTTCTGTTGTGCCGAGGCTATGCCTACGGTCATGAGTGCCACCAGGCACAATGCGATAATCTTTTTCATCTCCTTATGGTTTTTAATTTTAATATATGTTAAGTCTCAGTCCGATGTAGAACTTGCGTCCCATCAGCGGACCCCACACCACCGACGAGTTGAATCCCGGCGAGTAGGGTGCCGAGGCTCCGAGGATAGGATCCATCTGCATGTAGTTGCCGATGTTCTCGCAGCCGGCATAGAGCGTCAGGTTGCTGGCGCGGTAGCTCACCTGAGCGTAAAACATCGGGTATGACGGCGAGAGCCGCTCCTCGGCGAGGTTGCCGTCGAGCGAGGGCAGACGCATGGGACCGTTGTACTGCGCCGTGGCATCGAATGTCCAGCGGCGGACGGAGTATTGTACGTTCAGAAGACCCTTGTAGCGAGAGGTCAATGGACGCTCAACACCTATCTTCTCGCTGCCGCGTGTAAGCGTTATGCGCGAGTTGGTGTAGCGGAAGGTGGCGAATATGTCGAGCCCTCGCAGGGGTGTCCAGTTGAAGTCGATCTGGTAGTTGTCGGTGTAAGACCTGTCTTTGGAGTTGTAGATCAGAATCTCGTTCGATGCGTTCTCCTGGTCGAATACCATCGTGTTGAAGAACTGCGAACGGAAATAGTCGAAACTGATCGTCGCCTGATCGTCGCCTGCCAGACGGAACGTCTGCGACAGACTGCCGCCGAATGTTATGGCCGACTCCATGTCGTCGCCGCCGTTGAGCAGGTCGTCGGCAAGACGTATCGTGCGGGAGGTGGTCATCACCCATATGTTGTCAGTGATGAGGTTGACGCGACGGTAGCCCATACCTGCCGATGCACGCAGTGTCGTGCGCGGCGTGATGCTCCAACGCAGGTGCGACCGCGGCGTGAACAACACTCTGTCGTCGAGATTCTTTATGTAGTAGTCGCCGCCGACGGTGGAGTAGTCGGCGCGCATGCCCACCACCAGCGAGAACTTGTCTTTGATCGAGTAGGTGTATTCGGCGTATATGCCCGGCTCGGAGAGTGTGCTGCTTCCCGTGAGCGACCATGCGTCGGTGATTGCGCCGTCGGTGAGGGTGCGGGTGAAATAGTCGTTGTCGAGCATGCGGACGTGTGCCGACGCGCCTACGTTGACCGACGAGCGTTTCGAAAAGTAGTGGGCATACATCAGGTTGAACGACAAGGCATTCTCGCTGACCTCGGCATCATTTATACCGAAATAGGAGTCGGTCGAGTAGTTGTCGTAGTCGAATATCATCGCCAGATTGTTCTGTACGGCTTCTGACTCGTCGCCGCCGAACGCCTGCTCCTCGCCGATGGGTATTCCCACTTTGAGATAGGCGTTGATGTCGCGATTGCGAATCTTCGATCCGTAGATCGGTGTGGCCGAGGCGACGCTTTGCCACATCTGCTCCCGCATGGAGTTGCGATAGTCCATCTGACCGCCCGTACGCTCCTCGTTGACCACCTTCCAGCCCCAGCGTATCTGCGTGCCGCCCGTGGTCTGGTAGAGCCACTTGTTGGCAAGGTTGATCTGGTTGGCCTTGGGTATGTCGACGAAGCCGTCGTGATTGTCGTCGTAGCGGCGTGTATCCATCGAGCCGTGTGCCAGAATCACCGTCGACAGACGCTTGTCGGCCGTCAGCGGAAATGCCGTCGAGAGGTTGATTTCGGGGCGCAGTTCGCTGTCGAAGTAGAGGTTGAGGAACAATCGTTCGTCGTCGGTGGGTTTGCGGTGTTCGAGATTGATCTGTCCGGTGATGGCCTCATGGCCTGCCGTGACCGAGGCCACGCCCTTCGACACCTGTATAGAGTTGAGCCACATTCCTGGTGTGTAGCTCAGTCCGTACGAGGCTCCCGAGCCCTGCATTACGGGGCGGTTCTCGTCGAGTATCTGCGTGTATGTGCCGGCCAAACCCAGCATTTTGATCTGCCTGGCACCCGATATCGCATCGCTGTAACCTACGGTCACCGATGCCGAGTTCTCGAACGATTCGGCCAGATTGCAGCATGCCATCTTGCACAATCCTGCGAACGAGATCTGCTCGTTGCGCGTGATGCCGCTCTGTTTGGCATAGTTGCCGCGCTGGCGTGTCTCTATGGTTACGGCATCGATCGAGATCTCGTCGCCGGGAGTCATCTCTATTGTGATGTCGTTCATCTCGGACGATACCTCTATCTGCTGTGGTGCGTAACCCAGAAACTCCACGGTCAGGATCGAGGTCTGCTCCGAACGCGGCAGCGTAAATCGTCCGTCGGCGCCGCTGGTCGTGCCGCTTGTGGTCTGATGCCAGAAGATCGATGCTCCGGGCAGTGCGCTGCCCGTGTCGGCCGCTACGACGCGGCCATTCAGACTCTGTGCCCATATTGTTGCGGGACAGAGCGATATAAATAAAATGAAGATTGATTTTTTCATATTATCCGCTTTGAGTTTAAGATATGACTTAGTGTGGCTGCGGCTGTGCCGTGCCATCAAGACAACTTAAACCAGAGCGGGCGGAGCGCGAAGTGTGGCCGCCCATGCGTGAGCCTTGCTCAGCGGCGGCGGTGTGTCGATGAACGGGCATCGACCGGTGTAGTCGACGTCGGGCGGCAGAATCTCGCTGCTGACGTTGCATATCATGGCTGCATGGAGCGTCAGCGACGACAGGAATGCCTGTCGCGAATCCGCCGTGCGGTCGGCATATGCGCCGGTGTATTGCATGTGCACGTGACCGTCGCACGGATCCTCGAACGAATATCCGTGGCATACGCACTCTTCCGAGTGATGCACGTGCTCGTGATTGCAATGGCAGTGGTGGTGACGACACAGAAGAGCCGCGGCGGCCGAGCCGGTGCTCGCCGTCATATATATCAGAAGCATCAGCAATGCCAATATCTTCTCAAATCGCTTCATCTTCGGTGTCTGTCCGTTATTTATAATTATTGTATCTCTACCAGACCGCACTCCGCGAGTTTCTCGACCCAGCGGCGGGCATCGTCCGAGGCCGTCGCCCGATCGATGTCGTAACGCTCGATGAGCAGATCCGTCAGTGTGTCCGTATCGAAATCCTTGCCGCAGATGGCCTGCCACAGATATAGCGACGACTCGTTGAGCGATATTATGCGTGTCATGTCGCTACCCAGGCGTCCCTGCATGATTACCACATGCTCGCCTGCCATCTCGCGTACTTTATATTCGTTTTTAATCTTCATGTCTTTCGTAAGACTGCTTAATCGTTACAAAAGTAGTAAAATTTTGCAAACAAGACAAATTTTCGTATTTTGCGTTTCGCCTAAAAAATACTGGCGGCAATATTCGAATAAATTGGACATTGCCCCCGCTTCTTCGTACATTGGCGTTGCCGAAGATACTCTCGCTCGGCAAAATGCAAACAAGTTTGCTTTTGCCCTCGCTTATTCGTATCTTTGTCATATGGAATCGTCGCGACATAGATTGGTGGCATCGCTCGAAGAGGTGTTGGAGCGGTGGTGGGGCTACAAGTCGTTCCGCCCGATGCAGCGCGAGATCATCGAATCGATAGTCGAGGGGCGCGATACGCTTGCGCTGATGCCGACCGGCGGCGGCAAGTCGCTTACCTATCAGGTGCCGACGATGGCCGTCGAGGGGTTGTGTATAGTCATCACGCCGCTGATAGCACTGATGAAGGATCAGGTAGACCGTTTGCGCCGGCTGGGTATACCTGCCGTAGCGGTGCATTCGGGAATGGACGCGCGCCGCATAGACATAGCACTCGACAACTGCGCTTATGGCGATGTGAAGTTCCTGTATATCGCCCCTGAACGCCTGGCCACCGATACGTTCCGACTGCGTCTGCAACGCATGAACGTGGCGTTTCTGGCTGTCGACGAGGCGCATTGCATTTCGCAGTGGGGATACGATTTTCGTCCGTCCTACCGGCGCATAGCCGAGGTGAGGCGACTGGTGCCGCAGGCCACGGTGCTGGCACTGACGGCTTCGGCCACCGACATGGTGGCACGCGACATAATGGAGTCGCTGTCGTTTGCCGAACAGCATGTGTTGCGCAGCAGTTTCGCACGACCCAATCTGTCGTATGTGGTGCGGCACACCGAAGATAAATACGGCCAGCTGATGCGAATATTGTCGAGTGTGGAGGGGTCGGCCATCGTATACATGCGCACTCGCGAGGGCGTCGAGCAGCTTGCCGAGAGACTGCGTGCCGATTCCCATTCCGCCTCGTTCTATCATGCCGGACTGCCTCACGAGGAGCGTTCGATACGTCAGGAGGAGTGGTTCTCGGGCAAAGTGCGGATCATGGTGGCTACCAATGCATTCGGCATGGGCATCGACAAGCCCGACGTGCGGCTGGTGGTGCACTACTCGATGTGCGATTCGTTGGAGGCCTACTATCAGGAGGCCGGTCGTGCAGGCCGCGATTCGCGCAGGAGTTATGCCGTGCTTCTGGCTGCTCCCGACGACGAGAGCCGCATCGTCAAACGCTTCGAGTCGGAGTTCCCGCCCATCGCCGACATAAAGCACATCTACGAGCGTATATCTAACTATCTGCAAGTAGCCGTCGGCGACGGACATATGGCGTCGTTCGTATTCAACATTCATGACTTCTGTCGCCGTGAACGACTCTATGCCGGCAAGGTCGTCAGTGCACTTAAACTGCTGCAACAGAACGGTTACATGACCTTGATCGACGAATCCGACAATCCGGCTCGCATAATGTTTTGCGTGGGTCGCGACGATCTGTACCGTCTGCGCCTCGACCGCAATGAGTACGACCATTTCATACGCGTGGTGCTGCGTCTCTACAACGGTGTCTTCACCGGCTTCCGTCCTATCGACGAGGAGCGTATTGCGGCAGCGGCAGGTTGCGACATCTATCATGTGCGCGAGATGTTCAAGTCGCTTTGGCAGATGCACATAATCAGGTATATACCTTCGGCGCGCTCGCCCATGATATTCTTCGATACGGAGCGTCTGCCGACAGCCGATCTCTATATCGCTCCGGAGACCTATCGACGGCGTTTCGATCTTATGCACGAGCGTTTCGAGAGCATGCTTCGCTATGTCGGATCCGACGACGAGTGCCGCAGCGCGGTGTTGGAGCGTTATTTCGGTGCTGCCGATGCCCGTGAATGCGGCGTGTGCGATGTGTGCCTTGCCCGTCGAAAGGATCGCCGGACGGGTGCCGATATGGAGACGAAGATCATCAATGCCTTGAAGAACAGCTCTATGTCGGTGCGCGAGCTGATCGCAGCGGTCGGCGGCAACGAGACCACGGCGGTGGCGGCTGTCGACAAGTTGATCGATGAGGGTAAAATTTCGTCCTCAGTCGATGGAAAACTCGCGATAATTGAGTAAATTTGCGAATTGTTAATTTTATTCGAATGTCATTTGTTCCTACGATATCCAACGACGATATAACAACGATGCCTACGGCACGTTTCGACGGCCGAATAGTGGTCGTCGACGACGAGTCGCAAATAGAGGCGGCATGCAAGGATCTGTCGCGGCACGCGGTCATCGGTTTCGATACGGAGACGCGTCCGTCGTTCCGCGCAGGCGTTACCAACAGGGTGGCGCTGTTGCAGCTGTCGACACCGCGGACATGCTATCTTTTCAGATTGTGCCGCATACGCCTCGATAACCGCATATTGAAGATCCTGACCTCGAAGCGCATAACCAAGGTTGGGGCAGATGTGGCTGGCGACATGCGTTCGCTGCATGTGCTTAGGGATTTTCGCGAGCAGGGCTTCGTAGATCTGCAAAGCGAGGCCGTCGGCTGCGGCATCGAGGATAAGAGCCTGCGCAAACTTGCGGCCATAACACTGGGCGTGAGAGTGTCGAAGGCGCAGCGTCTGAGCAACTGGGAGGCCAGCCGGCTGACCGAGCAGCAGAAGATGTATGCTGCCGTCGATGCGTGGGTCTGCATTGAGATACTCAACCGCATGCGTTCATCGCAAGGCTCGACTGACAAACCGCTAAACGAAAAATTATGAGCAGTAAGATTATGGATATGCCTCGCATCTATCTTCGCCGAGGAAAGGAGGAGTCGCTTCTCAGACGCCACCCGTGGATATTTTCGGGTGCCATCGAACGCGTCGATTGCTCGATCGAGGGCATCGAGGAGGGCGCCTTGGTCGATGTATTCACTTCGCGCGGCGAGTTTATCGCCCGCGGACACTATCAGATAGGTTCGATTGCTGTGCGTGTGTTGTCGTTCGAGCAGGAACCCATCGACGAGCGATGGTGGGCGGAACGCATATCCGTCGCATATGAAGTGCGTCGGGCACTGTCGCTTACGGACAATTCCCAGACCGATTGCTATCGTCTGGTGCACGGCGAGGGCGATTCGCTGCCCGGACTCGTCGTCGACATCTACGGTTCGACGGCTGTCATGCAGTGTCATTCGGTGGGCATGTATCGTTCGCGTGCGGCCATAGCGGCTGCCATACGGGAGTGCTATGGCGAGCAGATCGTCGCCGTCTACGACAAGAGTTCGCAGACGCTGCCTTTCAAGGCCGATTTGGGTGCCGTCGACGGATATCTGTTCGGTCGTCCGGCCGTGGAGCGCAATGTGGTCAGGGAGAACGGACTGCTCTATAATGTCGACTGGGAGCATGGTCAGAAGACCGGTTTCTTTCTCGACCAGCGTGTCAACCGCGATCTTGTGCGCCGTTATGCCAAGGGGCGCACGGTGCTCAATACGTTCTGCTATACGGGCGGTTTCTCGGTCAACGCCTTTGCCGGCGGTGCTGTGGAGGTGTGCTCGATAGATGCTTCGGAGCGTGCCGTGCAGCTGGCCGACGAGAATGTGCGTCTGAACTTCGGCGACGAGGTTCGTCACACGGCTCTGGCATGCGATGCCGTGGAGTATCTCAAATCGATCGGCGACCGCTACGACATGATAATTCTCGATCCTCCCGCTTTTGCCAAACACCACAAGGTGCTGGGCAATGCTTTGCAGGGGTATAAGCGAATCAATGCCCGCGCTCTGTCGCAGATACGCCCCGGAGGTATACTGTTCACATTCTCGTGCTCGCAGGCTGTCAGCCGCGATCTGTTCCGCACGACGATATTTTCGGCGGCTGCGATTGCCGGCCGTCGTGTGCGTATCTTGCATCAGCTTACACAGCCGGCCGATCACCCCGTGAACATCTACCACCCCGAAGGAGAGTATCTCAAAGGTCTGGTGTTGTATGTAGAGTAAGTGTAAAACAATATGATAGAGATGAAAAGAGTCGTAATATCATTTATGGCGGCCATGACCGTCACGGCCTGCTGCCGCGATAAGGGCGGAATCGTTCTGGACGAATTCGCCGCTGCACAGACATTCGACAATGCCGCTGAGCTTTGCGAAGAGGTGTTGTGCGCAGGCAGCTACGAGGAATTCCGGGCTGCCCGACAGCGTTTGACCGATTATCGCGAGGCTTACCGCACGCAGCTTGGGGGCGAGGTCTATACCGATTTTTTGGAAGTCTGCGACGACAGTCTGATATTTTAACGTTTCTGCCGATATGAGAATCAAGAGTATAATGCCGTTTATGGCTGCTATTGCCGTCGTGCTGTTCTCGACGGCCTGCGGCAGCGGAGTGAAGATCACCAAACCATCGATCGATGCGCAGATCATTATCGATCGCAGCGGTGTGGTGGAGACCGAGGCCGAACTGCGCGATTTGGAGCGTCTGGCCAACGAGTACGAACTTGCCTACCGTCGCCATATAGGCGGTGCGGCTGCCGAGCGGTTCAAGGCTCTGACGGCCGATGTATTGACCGATGCCGCACGCAACATGCAGGAGTATCAGCAGCAGCAGGAGAACGACCGTGAGTTGTGCGAGTCGATCGACCGCAAACTCGACCGGCTTGAAGAGGCATGGCGTTTGGAGCTGACTACGCCAGAAGAGGATCGTCGCAAGATGGCCGATATTACAGCTGAGGCGGCCGAAATCGAGAGACGGCTCGAAGAGCTCGACGCGGAGCGCAATCGCATAACTGAGGCTCTCGATGCGGTGGGGTATGACGATGACGATGCCGACGAGTTGTTGGAGCGTTACGGTAACCGGCTCGACGATCTGGATCGTCGTTATGCCGAGACGGAGGCCGCTCTGGCCGAGACGATTAGTCGTGTCGACATCTACCGGTTGGCCTATAAATTGCAGCGTGGCGAGTCGTTCATGCCTGTGACGAAGGAGGAGAGTTGCGAAGCCGAACTTTGCGATGAGAACTGTATGTAGACTTTGGTGCTTTGCTGCGGCAGCAGCGGTCATCTCGTGCGGTGGAGATCGTGCGAAGAGTGCCGTGGCCGATTCTGCGCCGGATACGATTGCTCCGGCTGAAATGGCGCGACGTCTGTCCGATGCACACTCGCTGCTTGTTGCCGATTACGACAATCTGTGCCGTGCGCGCCGCGAGGCGTTGGCCGAGATGGACGAGGAGCGTCGTCGTGAGCGTGTGGCTGCGACCGACTCTCTTGCGGAGGTGCTGGCCGAGCGCGGTCGTGCGCTCGATGCCGAGTGGTGGAGCTGTGCCGCAGAGTATTATGATCGCGGCGACGGTTCGTTCTCGGAGTTTTGCAGTGCTGCGGCAATCGATTCGGCGTGCGTCGATGTCGATATTCGCCTGATTTACGAATCGTTGAATCATTAAATAGAGTTTATGAAACGTATTGTTTGTATCGCGGCCTCTGCCGCCATGATTTTAGCATTGGCAGCATGCGGCGGCAAGAGCGGCAAGACGGGCGAAGCCGAGCCGCAAGCGACGGGTGCCGAGATGGAGGAGTTTGCTCCGGAGCCTGTCGAGGTGTCGCTGACTACACCTGCCGGGGACGTTGCCGTATTTTTGAGTGAGGTCGAGGTGATCGATGGTATGATCGAGGAGTGCGAGACCTCGGGCGACGATGTTATGGTGCCCACCATACAGGAGATGGTCGTAGAGCTGGATCGCCGCATCGTGGCTTATGCCAAGGCATATTCGGAGCGCAGCGAGGAGGAGTTCATCGAGTTCTGTACGTTGCTCGATGTCGATCCGGATCATATGCGCGAAGGTTTTGCCGTCTACGGATATTAGTATCTGCGCAAAACAAGCATCTGCGCAAAACGACAAGGATCGGGAACTGCCTGCTGCGGTTCCCGATCCTTGTTTGTGCATATCGCGTCTTCAATCATGCTGCGAATATGGTATGCGTCGGCCGACAGTGCGATTGTGCGAATTATCGTCGAGTGATAGTGCAAAAAAAATCGAGACTTTCCTTTGAAAGCCTCGATTGTGTCGTGAAGAACGTTGCTTCTCTTTTATGGATTAGAGAGCGTTCACGTGAAGAGTAAGTGCGCTTTTGAGGTTGGCAGCCTTGTTCTTGTGGATAATGTTGTGCTTGGCGAGCTTATCCAGCATAGAGCTTACCTTGGGCAGCAGTGCCTCGGCTGCGCTGCGCTCCGTTGTGTTACGCATAGCCTTCACAGCGTTACGTGCAGTCTTGTGATAGAGACGGTTGTGAGCACGCTTGGTGGCTGTCTGGCGAATTCTCTTCTTCGATGACTTGTGGTTTGCCATAATTCTTAGTTTTTATTTTTTTACTTTTTTGTTCCAATTTTGCGAAGACGTCTCAGGCCTATTTTACAATCTTGTGCCTGCCGGTTCTTCTTGCTGTTTATTTGCCGGAAAGAGTATATTGCGCTCTTTCACTGATTTAGGCCGGCCGTAGCCGGTTTCGGATAGGTCTTGCGACCCGCTCCTCGATGCTTTTAAACCGCACGCACCGCTCCACAGAGTGAAGCGACGCGCCAAGTGTAGCCCATAGCAGAGTCGAACTGCTCTTTCAAGAATGAAAATCTTGCGTCCTAACCGATAGACGAATGGGCCTTACCGCTATTCTCTGCCATAGATGGCTAAGAGTTTAGCGGTGCGAAGATATGAAAAGATTTTTATTTGACAAAATGTTTGAGCAAAAAAATGTAGAAAATGCCGAATTTTACTCCTCCGACGGGTTGTCGACGAGTGTTATGCTCTGTGTGGCGGCATCGAAACGCACATAGCGACTGCTGAACAGCCGCTCGATACAACCGCTGCGAATCATGTCGGGCGTAGGCATGAAATGCAGTCGGGGAGAGTCGATCAGTGCTATGTTGTCGCAGAGCGAGAGTGCTATGTCGAGATCGTGCGTCGAGAATATTATGCACTTGTCGTGTTGGTGTGCCAGGCGTTGCAGCAGCGTGCACAATTCGTAACGGTTGGGCATGTCGAGAAATGCCGTCGGTTCGTCGAGCAGTATGACCGGCGTCGACTGCGCAAGCGCGCGTGCTATCATTACTCGCTGGCACTCGCCGTCCGAGAGCGTCTCGACCATACGGTCGGCCAGATCGGCTATTCCTACCGTCTCCAAGGCCTGATCGATGATGTGCCGGTCGTTGTCGTCGAGCCTGCCTATCCAGTCGGTGTATGGCGAACGTCCTATGGCGACCAGCTCGCGTGCCGACATGTTCTCGGCGTGTATGCGATCGGTATTGACGAAGGCTATGCTGCGAGCCAGAGCCGTGGGCGAGATCTCTTTTATGGGATTGCCGCCGATGACTATCTCTCCGCTTTGTATCGTCCCAAGGGCGGCTATTGCACGCAGCAGCGTACTCTTGCCCGTGCCGTTGCGCCCCAGCAGTGCAGTGATCGTTCCGCGGCGGAAGCGTGCCGATGCTTCGGCGATAAGCTCTCGATGTCCGAATGCAAGCCGTATGTCTCGAAGTTCTATCATGAGGCGGAGTTTCTGTTGCGCATTACTACTATGATTATTATGGGTATGCCGAGCAGCGAGGTTATGGTGTTGACGGGCAGCATAACGCCGCCGCGTGCCACCGCGTCGCACACGACGCAGCAGAGCAGCATGGCCACTATGCCCCAAAGGATCGATGCCGGCATCAGTATGCGGTGATCCGACGAGCGGAACGTCATGCGCGCCAGATGCGGCATGGCCAGTCCGATGAAGCCTATCGGTCCGCAGAAGGCTGTGACGGTGGCGGCGAGCAGGGTTGTGGATATGAATATCAGCGTGCGGGTGCGCCCTACGTTAAGCCCCATCGTGCGGGCATAACTCTCGCCCAGCAGCAGCATGTTGAGCGGCTTTATCACAGCCACCGACAGTGCCGCTCCTACAACCGTTATTGGAACTATCAGCATCAACTCGTCGCGGGTGACATTCGTAAGCGAGCCCATGGTCCACACCACGAACGCTTTGAGAGACTCCTCGGTGCCTGCATATTGCAGTATGCCTACCACGGCACTGATGGCCGAGCCGAGCATCATGCCGACGATGAGTATGACGTTGATATTTTTTATGCGGCGCGACAGCATCATGACCAGCAGCAATATGGCTGCCGAACCCAGCCACGCCATGCCCGTGGTGCCTATTGTCGTGAGCGCGGCACTGCCCGACAGACCGATCATAGGTGCGCCGATCGTAAATAGTGCAACGCCCAGAGCCGCTCCCGAACTGATTCCCAAAACATAAGGACCTGCCAACGGGTTGCGGAAGAGCGTCTGCATCTGCAATCCGCTCGCCGACAGAGCTATGCCGGCCACGATGGCGACAATAACCTTTGGCAGGCGCAGGTCGCGCACTATGACTGCATACTCGTCGCTCGTGGCTCCGCCGGTCAAGGCCGCCCATACGTCGGCGAGAGGTATGGGGGTAGTGCCGATCAGCAGGTCGCCGACCGATAGTGCTGCCGCCGCCGCGATCAGCACGATGAACAGTATGCGTGTACGAAGGCTCTGCATCTCCTATTTCAAACGTTGATAATAATACAAGTTGTCATCGTCGCCCGATGCGTGCATTATCTTCACGAGGTCTTGCAGAACGATGTCAGGCCTGACTATGGCCGACTCCCAGAAGTCGCTGCCTCCCGATGGCGTGCGTCGGCGGTTGTTGTTGTAGATGCGTCCCTCGCGCATGGGGCGCGTGCCGGCGAACTTGGGCATCAGCGTGCGCAACTCGTCGAGCGAGGTATACATGCCGGTATTGAGCCATATGTCGGCATCGGCGACAAGCATATACGCCTGCTCCAATCCGATGGCCTTGGAGCCACCGTTGGGATTGTTACCTATATATATATATTCGCCAGCCGCATCTTCGATGAGCTTTACCATATAGCTGTCGTCCGATGGCATGTACCACACGTCCTGATATGGGGTGTTGAGCATTATGCGCGGACGCTCCGACACAATGCCCGCCACACTGTCGCGTAGCGCCTCATAACGGCACTCTATGCCGTCGAACACCTCCACGGCCTGCTCTCTGCGACCTGCGATCTCGGCCACGGCCACCAGCCACTCGGCTTTGCCCAGTGGGGTCTGTTCGGCGTAATCGCCTATATAGAGATATGGAATTTTCAACTCTCGCAGCTTGGCTGTGGTCGAGGTGCTCTCGCCTGCTACGCCATACAGCAGCACTATGTCGGGGTGCAATGTCACTAACCGCTCGAAATCGAGATTCGGATCATAACCTATGTCGGCCACGCTGTCATTCGCGGCCACCTGCGGATTGGATATGTATTGTTTGCCCGATACTCCGACGATCGTATTCGTGCAATCCGTCGCATCGAGCATCGCCACATGGCTCGACGACATGCAGACTATGCGTTCGGCAGCCGATGTAATGGTTTGTCCCGCGTAATCGGCTGGCGGCTGCATGCCGTCGCACAGAATCATCAAGGTCTGTTCGGGCATATCGCCCTCGCCCTGCCACGGTTTTGTGACGCGAATGAGTGAATTTCCATGCTCGTCGCCCGCGATTTCAAAGCCGTCGGCGTGGCGGGGAGAGTAAAGTGCAACAGAAAAATCTTCTGTCGATACTGTGTCTCTGTTGCTGCAACCTATTGAAAACAATAGTGTTAATAGCACTGCAAGGGTATGTGTTGCGTTTCTCATCACAACAAAATTACAAAAAAAGTTAACTAAACCGTATCAGTTTCGTATATTTTTATTATCTTTGCATCGCAAAAAAGCTCGGGATGTAGCTCAGCCCGGTTAGAGTACACGTCTGGGGGGCGTGTTGTCGCAAGTTCGAATCTTGTCATCCCGACCAATTCTGAGCAGACGACGGAACATATGTTTCGTCGTCTTTTTTTTTGTTTTGTCCGATTGCAGCAAAGAGCGTGTGCACATATTTTTTTCACTGGCTCGATATGACAATGCGTGACTCGTCGTGCTGAACGCATCGGCACCAATAGAAAGAATCTGAGGAAAATAATACCGCTGCGTGTAGCGAAAAAGAGTTTTGACACAGAAAATCGTTCTCCGCATATCTCCCGCTTGTGCCCGAAATGACAAGGCGGTGGAGAGCGTCCGCTAAGAACAGCGCACCGTTTTCATGGAAAACGCACAATTGTCGCAACCGCTCTTTTTTATCGAGGTCGGTTGTTCGAGATGCAGACTGCGTCGTGACGGACAAACGTTCAATTTCTTGCACCTTTTCTCGCCTCGGCATAGCCCGAACAAGTTCGGCTCTGCCCTCGGCTTATCGAAAAGGTTGGGTTCTGTGCTGCCTGTTCCGGCAAACAGGCGTGCGGGTGAAGACGACGATGTTTCTCGAAAAGAACCGCAGTCCTCTGCCGCCGACCGGTGTTTACAGATTGTTCAACGCCTCGGTGGCACCGAGTACGCTGTCGTAATAGCGCTTGGAGATGGGAATGCGTCCGATGGAATCGTCGTTTAGTGTGACGTAATGCGCCTTGTGCTCCTCGCCGATGAACTCTATCTTGCGCACATTTATTATATAGGAGCGATGGCAGCGGATCATACCCGTACCGGCAAGGCTCTCCTCGATGGTCGAGGTGCGGCAGCGAAGCATGTAGACAGAGAATTTGTCGTTGTGCTTATAATGTATCTTGACATAGTTGTCCTGCGATTCGAGATAGTAGAGCGAGTCGACGTTGATCGTCAGCCGCAGAGTGCCGTTGTTGTCGTAGAGGTTGACCATCTGAGGCAGCTGTGTGGTGCCCGATGCTGCCACTGCCGGCGTTTCCGATGAGAGTTTGTCGAGCTCTTCGCGAATGCGGTCGCGTTCATATATGGCTGCGTCGAGCTCCTCGCGCTTGGAGCGATAGGCGACATATAACGTGATGAACGAGTAGGGGATTGCCGTAATCATCGTGACGAAGAACAGCACGCGCAAGGCGATTGCCGGTATGGACGACGAGGTTATGCCGGGCAGCAGTTCGAATGTCAGCACCGTATAGCCTATCGAAATCACCATGTTTTCGCTCAACAGCCATGCGATATAGCGTGCTGCGGTGAACCTTATTCGGTTGCGCAGCAAATATATGATGACCTTGCTCACCGACAGCACTCCCGTGGCGGCCAACAGGAATACGACCGATATGCCCAGCGTACTCATATCTTCCACTCTGAACCACATTGCCACTGAAAACGGAGTGTATATCAGCAGGAACAGTGCCGAGAACGATATGACGAATACTACCGACATTATCAGGTATTTCCGTCCGGTCAAAAATTGCGGTATTTCACTACCTCGCATTGGCTTTCAATATTCGGTTTCGCGGTGCGAATATACGAAAATGTCGAAAAAACGTCAAACTATTTACCATAAATATGGAAATTTCGTCCCTAAATAAGGCATTTCACCACATTTAGGCGGCTATATGGATTATAAAAGATACATTTGCGCCTGTTCGAATATTGTTTATTGAGAAATTTTTGTTAAATTAAATTAGGTATAATAATGAAAATTTTAGGAACCGGGTGTGCTAATCCGTCGTGTGTGGTTACCAACCAGATGCTCGAAGGTTTCCTCGATACGAGCGATCAGTGGATTACCGAGCGTACCGGTATCAAGGAGCGTCGCGTGATGTCGTCGGAGCACTTGACAGACCTCGCCGTAGCCGCCGCCAACAAGGCCATGGCCGATGCCGGCGTGGGAGTGGAAGAGCTGGATTTCATAATATGCTCGAATGTGGTCAACGAGTATGCTACGCCCGCATTGTCTTGTATAATTCAGGGAGCGATAGGTGCAACCTGCCCGTGCTTGGATATAAATGCCGCATGTGCAGGTTTTATTTTTGCACTCGACATGGCCGAAGATAAACTGCGTGCCGGCAAGGCCGACAAGATCCTTATCGTCTGCGCCGAAGAGCCTACGCGTATGGTCGACTGGAACGATCGCAACACTTGCGTGTTGTTCGGCGACGGTGCGGGTGCTGTGGTCGTAGGTCAGGGCGATGCCATGAAGGCCGTGAAGCTGACTACGGCAAGCCGCACCGATGTCCTCTATCAGTTGCGCCGTTTGGAGTCTACGCCCTATTTGCAGGGTGAGCACGAATTCGCGCCGCTGGTTATGAAGGGTCGCGACGTATTCAAAACCGCCGTATCATCGTCGACGACAGACATAAAGGAGTTGCTTGCAAAGACGGGTATCGATGCTGCCGATGTCAAGTATTTCGTCCTGCATCAGGCCAACGAGCGTATTATCGACTCTATCCGCGGTCTGTTGGGCGAGCAGCCTGAGAAGTTCCCGCACAACGTGGAGCGCTACGGCAACACCTCGTCGGCCAGCGTGCCCATTCTGCTCGACGAATTGAGCCGTGAGGGCAAGTTGCAGAAGGGCGATATTCTGGTGATGAGCGCCTTCGGTGCAGGTTTCACCACGGGTGCCTGCATCATCGAGTGGACAAAATAGTAAAACCTTAAAACGAATAAACATATAATTATGGAACACAGAGTAGTAATTACGGGTATAGGTGCTGTCACGCCGGTAGGTAACAATATCGCCGACATGTGGCGCAATATGGTCGAGGGAAATTGCGGTATCGACTATATCAAGGGTTACGACGAATATAATCTTCCGGTAAAGGTCGCCGGACAGGTAAAGGATTTCGATGCTTCGCAGTACAACCTCAATGCAGGTCTGGTGCGTCGCAGCGACCTCTATTGCCAGTATGCCATGGCCGCAGCTTCGCAGGCTATGGAGGACAGCGGTTTGAAGAGCGGCGAGAACATTGCGCCGGAGCGTCTGGGCGTATATATCGGCTCGGGCATCGGCGGCATGCACACGTTTGTCAATCAGACCAAGGTGATGTTGGAGGAGGGCGTAGGCCGTATATCTCCGTTCTTCGTGCCGATGATGATTTCGAATATCGCCGCAGGCAATGTGGCCATCAGCTTCAATGCCCAGGGCGTATGCCTTCCCGTCGTAACGGCATGTGCTACTGGTACGCACTCGGCCGGTGAGGCTTATCGTGCCATCAAGCACGGATATGCCGACGCCATCATCACCGGCGGCGCCGAGGCAGCCGTACACCCGCTGGCCATAGGCGGTTTCGCCAACAGCAAGGCTCTGTCGCGTTCGGAGGATCCGTTGCAGGCATCGCTGCCCTTCAATATCAACCGTCACGGCTTCGTAATAGCCGAGGGTGCCGGTGCTCTTATATTCGAGTCGTTGGAGAGCGCACAGAAGCGCGGCGCGAAGATCTACGCCGAGGTTGTCGGCTACGGCAACAGCTGCGACGCTCACCACTTCACCGCTCCTCACCCTGAGGGTATCCCCGCATCGCGTGCCATCAAGCAGGCTCTCGACGAGGCTGGATTCGATGCCGACAAGGATCTGCTCTATATCAACGCTCACGGTACGGGTACGCCGCTCAACGACTCGTCGGAGACCAAGGCTATCAAGATCGCCATGGGCGAGGAGGCCGCACGCAAGGCCATCATCACCTCGACCAAGTCGATTACGGGTCACATGCTGGGCGCAACGGGTGCCGTGGAGCTTATCGCATCGACTCTGTCGCTGGCCAACGGTGTCGTTACGCCGACCATAGGTCTCACCGATCCCGATCCCGAGTGCGATTTGGATTACACTCCGATCAAGGCTCGCAAGGCCGATGTCAACGTAGCCATCTCGAACTCTCTGGGCTTCGGCGGTCACAATGCTTGCGTGGCACTGAGAAAATTTGCGGAATAGTTTGACGATTCAAATCAACCTTTACCATGAATAGAGACGAGATCAAAACATTTCTGCCGCACCGCGAGCCCATGTTGCTCGTAGACGACATTACGCTCGACGGCGAGTGGGCCGATGCCCACTATCACGTCACGGGCGAGGAGTTTTTCCTCAAAGGACACTTCCCCGGCAATCCGGTGGTGCCAGGAGTCATTACCTGCGAGATAATCGCGCAGTCGTGCGCACTGCTGCTGGGCGATTTGTTGAAGGGACGCACTCCGTTCTATGCCGGTATCGACAACGTGAAGTTCAAGTCGGCCGTCCACCCCGGCGATACACTGCACGTCCGTGCACGTGTCACGCAACAGCGCGGTCTGCTGATCTTCACCGAGGCCAAGGCTTTCGTCGAGGATCGTCTGGCCTGCTCGGGCAACTTCTCGTTCATGCTTGTAGACAACGATAAAATTAAAAAATAGAGACTTATGAAACTTCTTGAAGGCAAGGTCGCACTCGTCACGGGTGCAGGCCGCGGTATCGGCAAGGCAATCGCACTGCGTTTTGCGGCCGAGGGTGCAAATGTGGCATTTACCGATTTGGAGATCAACGAGGCTGTGGAGGCTACCGTTAAGGAGATCGAGGCTATGGGCGTCAAGGCCAAGGCTTACGCCTCTAACGCCGCTCTGTTCGATCAGACACACGAGGTGGTAAAGCAGATTGTCGAGGATTTCGGTCGCATCGATGTGCTTGTCAACAACGCCGGTATCACCAAGGACGGTCTTATGATGCGTATGACCGAGGCTCAGTGGGACGCTGTGTTGACTGTCAACCTCAAATCGGCGTTCAACTTCATTCACGCCGTTGTGCCGGTAATGGCCAAGCAGCGCGGCGGTTCGATCATCAACATGTCGTCGGTTGTGGGTGTGAGCGGTAATGCCGGTCAGTGCAACTATTCGGCATCTAAGGCCGGTATGATCGGTCTGGCCAAGTCTATCGCCAAGGAGATGGGTCCGCGCGGCATACGTGCCAACTGCATCGCTCCGGGCTTCATCATCACCGACATGACCAATCAGCTCTCGCAGGAGATCAAGGATCAGTGGGCTGCGCAGATTCCTCTGCGTCGCGGCGGTACCCCCGAAGACGTTGCCAACGTGGCACTGTTCCTCGCCAGCGATCTTTCGTCGTATGTCAGCGGACAGGTCGTTCACTGCTGCGGCGCGATGAACTGCTAATCGTTGCGTCGAACGCGGCAGCGTTCTGCCGCATGCAAAATGCTCCGACAGGTGTGTACTTACCGTACTATGCCTGTCGGGGCTTTTTGCGTTGTATGCCTTTCGCCGGCATCTCGACGGAGCCTCTTTCCGCCGGCTGCGAATCGACTCTGCAAGCCGCCAGGCGCTGAGTGTCAGCTCTTATCGGGAAAGAGAAGGCCGAGCATAGTTAAAAATTAAATAATCTTCAAGATTGATTTTTAACATTATTTTTCTGAAATTTGCCATACAATACCTCACGGAGTGTTTGTCAATTGCAAAACATTTTCTATCTTTGCCCGACTGACGGAGAGATCCGCCGGACAGACATATTGATGAAAGTGTTAGCTTTTATCCTTGCTTCGAAATCTGGAAAATTTCAAATGCGTAAGGATAGCGATAACGCTCATTTCTTGTATTGGTATGCGATGTGCTTTGGTCACATCGCCGTACCGTATGAGTGTGGGGTATTGTTTATTTACGCATGGGTATTCCAGAACCTCGAAGCAGATAAACTACGACTCCACACTTTCTTTTGTAGGTTGCCCTCACAGGAGTCGCAGAGGGGAATTTAAAACAGAGGTTTATGGACAAACCGGAAAATCAATCAATTTACAAAGCTCCTTCGCTCGAAATCAGCACTGTCGCCATCGAGCGGGGATTCGCCGAATCATTTATTCCCGAAGAGGGCGAGTGGGACTAACTAATCAAACTTAAACAACAGCATGATGAAAAGAACATTAAGAGACATTGCGGCCGTCGTGACCGGCTGCTTGTGGCTGTGTGCCTGCTCCGACGATGCTATCGACGATCGTAATTCGGCTGTCTCGCAGAGCGATCGCATCTCGTTTGCTGGCGCGATAGAAGATGACGGCACACGTGCCGTAGTGTCGGAGGAGGAGAACCGTCTGACGGTACATTGGGCGGAAGATGACAAGATCTCGGTATTCCTTGCCGACAACGACACGCACTATTCGGCTACGCTAGACAAGGCATCGGCCGGATCGACCTCGGGATCGTTCACCGTAGACCAGAACATCGGCATCACCGAGAACGACAACGCCTGCCACTATGCGGCTTATCCCTACAATGCGTCCAACAGTCTGACTGCCGACAGAAACATATCGGTTAAGATGCCTGCCGTACAGTCGTATAACGATGGCAGCTTCGGCGGTCTGACGGCATACATGACGGCATTCTGCCCTGCAAAACGTAATTTCAGTTTCTATTTCCAGCCCTTCATCGGTGCTATCTGCCTGCAACTTAAAGGCAATGCCACCATCGGCTCGGTACGTCTTACGGCCAGGGGCGGCGAGTATGTCTGCGGTACGGCTACCGTTGCGATTCCCTATGACGAGGGTCCTGTGGCGGATATGTCGAACGGCGGCAACAGCGTGGTGTTCGACTGCGGCAGCATCGATCTTCGCCCCGATGCGGTCAGGGAGATCTGCATAGTGCTTCCGGCACAAAACTACACCGAGGGTATAACCGTGGATATCATCGACGAAAACGGAGAGACTTTGTTGACCCGAACCGCCTATACCAAAGAGGGATTCGATCTCAAACGCCGCGTCATCAAGATGATGCCCGAGCTGACGGTCAATTCAGCCACGATCGATCTCTCTGCGGAGGGTTCGGCCAACTGCTACGTAGTCGATGCTGCCGGCCGCTACAAGTTTGCGACAAAGCGTGTGGACGGCACTGCCGTCGCAGGCAGCTACGACGTGGTGGATTGGATATGGCGCACCGAGGGCGTGGAGCTGACCGACATAGAGTACAAGGAGGGATACATATATTTCACTGTCGGAAAGTTCGTTGCGGGCAACGCGAGCATCGGGGCTTTCGACAACTCGCAGCGAGCGATGCTCGGCAGCTGGCATATATGGCTGACTGACAAACCGCAGGATATATCGGCCTACGGTACGGCTTACAGCTTCCTCGATCGTAATATAGGTGCGACGAGCACCGATGCCGGCGACAAAGACAGTTACGGTCTGCTATATCAGTGGGGACGCAAGGATCCTTGGAGAAACCATGCCCAGGGAAGTGTCAATAACAAGCCGGAGGTCAATCCGTTGTGGAGTACGGTCGTCGGCTCGTCGACATATTGGAGCGACTGGAATATCAATCCCAAATCGTGGTGCTCGTTCTCTACGATCAACAACTATCCCATCTCCTTCATGAGCGGATATACCAACAGCATGCGCACCGACTCCAACTGGTTCAACTACACGTCGCAATCGGCATCGGTATATAACTACATGTGGAGCAGCCGCAAGACCAACTACGACCCGTGTCCTGCCGGATATCGCGTGCCTGCCATGGCAGAATGGGATAGCGTCGACTTCTCGATCGGCGACAGCGGCAACATCGGAATTACGATCGTCAACGGTCGGAGTTATTCGGTCTTGCCGGCTCAGGGATATGTCATGTACGACGGAACAGTGAGAAAGATCGGAACCGAGATGACCGTATGGACAACCGAGGCCGAGCAATATTATCAGACTCAGTACGGCAACCGTTATCTGACGCTCAACGCCCACTGTCTCTCGTATGTGCTCGACAGCTACAATATCACCGACGATGCTGTCAATCGCACTTTCGCCTGCCCGGTACGCTGCGTGAAACAGTAACCGCACACGGCTTTACACAACTGACTGATCGGGAATCCCTCGTGCGGGGGATTCCTTTTTTATTCGAAGCCGTACGGCATAATCGGCCTTTCGTTTGTTTGTGCGCCCGACTTTTAGTATATTTGTCCGATAAGATAGTGAATACTATAAACCCAAACAGACAATAATGAGTCCTATAACAGTCATTATCACCGTAGTTGCATATATCGCCATACTGTTTGCCGTGGCACTCGCGGCATCGCGCCGTGCCGACAACGCCGGATTCTTCACCGGCGGCCGCCGCACCCACTGGGCGGTGGCAGCTCTGGCGATGGTCGGAGCCGCCATATCGGGCGTAACGTTCATATCCGTTCCTGGGTCGGTCGCGGCCGACGGCTTTTCATACATGCAGATGGTAGGCGGTTTCATCGTCGGATACCTCGTCATAGCCTTTGTGCTCATACCGCTCTTCTATCGCATGGGCGTGGTGTCGCTTTACGAGTATCTCGACCGCCGTTTCGGCATGGGTTCTCACCGCACCGGCGCGTGGTTCTTCTTCGCCTCGAAGATGCTCGGAGCATCGATCCGCGCATATGTCATATGCGCTGTGTTGCAGGTGCTGGTCTTCACTCCCTACGGCATACCTTTCTGGGTCAATGCCGTCATACTGATGACGCTCGTATGGCTGTACACGCGGCGCGGCGGCGTGCAGTCGGTCATATGGACAGATCTGTTGAAAACGGCGTGCCTGATCGGAAGCGTCGTGCTCTGCATAGTGTTCATGATGAAGGAGCTGGACATGGGCATCGGGCAGGCTGCCGGGCAGGTAGGCTCGCACGACTTTTCACGCATATTCTTCTTCGACGATCCGTCGGACAGACGCTATTTCTGGAAACAGTTTTTTGCCGGCATATTCATGGTCGTTGCAATGACCGGACTGGATCAGGATATGATGCAGCGCACGCTGTCGTGCCGCAACTATCGCGATTCGCAGAAAAACATGGTCATATCCATATTGTTGCAGACGGCGGTAATATTCCTCTTTCTGGTGCTGGGCACGCTCTTCTATATTTTCCTGGCGCAGCGCGGTATACACAACGGTGCGGAGTCGCTGTTCCCGATGGTCGGCGGCGACGCTGCGGCCGTCATCGACAAGAGCGACGGAGTCTTCTCCTATGTAGCCACTCAGTGCGGGCTGCCGCTGATGGTGGGCATACTGTTCGTGCTGGGTCTGATCTCGTCGACATATTCGGCAGCCGGATCGGCACTGACGGCACTGACCACCTCGTTTACAATCGACATTCTCGACGGCCGCAGGCAGAGCGATGAAGCCGCGCTCACACGCATGCGCAAACGCGTACATACGGCAATGGCCGCCATGATGTGTCTCTGCATACTGGCATTCGAACGCTGGGGCGACGCCAGTGTCATACAGCTTGTCTATACCGTGGCCAGCTACTCCTACGGTCCGATACTCGGCATGTTCGGCTTCGGCATACTGTGCCGCCGCGAGGTGCGCGACCGGTGGGTGCCTGCCGTGGCCGTAGCGGCACCGGTAATATGCTTCGTCTTGCAGAGCAATTCGCAGAGATGGTTCGACGGCTATCGCTTCGGCTATGAGATACTGATAATCAATGCCGCACTGACTGCCGCAGGCTTGTGGCTGTTGTCGCTTAAAAAATCGAAGATATGATATTGATTGCCGACAGCGGATCGACCAAATGCCACTGGGCTTTATGCCGCCGCTCAGGCGAGACGGTGCGTCTTGTTTCGGGCGGACTCAACCCATTTGCGTGCAGCGACTCGAAGATCGCCCTGACGCTCGACGAGGATCTCATGCCTCACCTTGCCGCCGATGCCGTGGAGGCCGTATATTTCTACGGTGCAGGGTGCATATTCGATGGTGCCGAGCGAATCGAACGTGCACTTAGCACTCGCTTTCCCGATGCGCGTGTCGAGGTGGCCGGCGACATGCTCGGTGCGGCACGGGCACTGTGCGGCCATAGCGGCGGCATAGTCTGCATACTGGGTACGGGGTCGAACAGTTGCCTTTACGACGGAGAGCGCATCGTGGCCAACGTTCCGCCGCTTGGTTATGTGCTCGGCGACGAGGGCGGCGGCGCACACATAGGCCGTCTGGTCGTTGCCGACATACTCAAAGGTCTGATGCCGGAGCATCTGCGTAAGGCTCTGTATGAGGAGTGCGCCACGTCGTATGCCGAGATCATCGAGAACGTATACCGTCGGCCGCAGGCCAACCGCTATCTGGCCGGTTTTGCCGAGTTCGCCGCGCGGCACCTCGACGAGCCGTCGATAGAGGCGTGCGTCGACAGCGCGTTCGATGCTTTCATCGAGCGCAATGTCATGCAGTACGACCACCTGAGCTGTACCGTCGGCTTCGTCGGCTCGATAGCCCACTTCTTCCGCGACAGAGTGCTGAGTGCCGTCGAGCGTCACGGGCTTCGTGCGGGAGACATAATGCGCTCGCCGATAGATGCCCTGGCCGCTTATCATACCGCATAATGCAACTTTCAATCAATCTGCTGTTAGCAACATGGATTTTATAAAGATAACCGAACAACCGTCGCCATACGACAATCTCGACCGTATGTCGACGGCCGAAATACTGCAAGCCATCAATTCGGAAGACCGCAAGGTTGCCGATGCCGTGGCACGCGCCATTCCCGCTATTGAGCGTCTGGTAGAGGCACTTGTCGAGCGCATGCGTCGCGGCGGCCGTCTGTTTTATATAGGAGCCGGCACCAGCGGCCGGCTGGGTGTTCTCGACGCTTCTGAGATACCGCCGACATTCGGCATGCCTCCGTCGCTTGTGGTAGGTGTCATAGCCGGCGGAGAGCGCGCCCTGCGCTCGCCCGTCGAGGGTGCCGAGGACGATACGGAGCAGGGCTGGGCTGATCTTGCCGCACACGGCATCAACGAGCGCGACACACTGGTGGGTATAGCCGCATCGGGCACCACGCCATATGTCGTGGCAGCCGTGCGCCGTGCTCGCGAGAACGGCATATTGACCGCCGGCATCACCAGCAATCCCCGCTCGCCGCTCAGTCTTTCGGCCGACATCGCCATAGAGATGGTCGTCGGGCCTGAGGTGGTTACCGGAAGTTCTCGCATGAAGTCGGGCACGGGGCAGAAGATGGTCTGCAACATGATAACTACCTCGGCCATGATAGCGCTGGGACGTGTCAAGGGCAATCGAATGGTCAATATGCAGTTGTCCAATGACAAGCTCGTCGACCGCGGTACGCGCATGATTTCCGACTATACCGGACTGCCTTACCAAGATGCCCGGAGACTGCTGCTGCTGCATGGATCGGTGAGTGAGGCACTAAAAAATTTCAATGTAAAGTAGGTGGTTTCATTAAAATTTTTATATCTTTCGAAAATATTTTTAACAAATTTATATTTATGCACAAATATCTGACATCAATTCTCTGTTTCGCGACGATGATCGCCTGCACGCAGGATCCGGATCAGAATCAGCAGTTTGAGGCCGATATGTCCTCATCTAAGATAATCAATTCGGTCAACGGTGCCAATCGGGGAGAGATCATCGTGAAGTTTACGGCCGAAGCGGCAGAGAGAGTAGGAGCCCTTACCACCCGTTCGGGCATAGAGGAGATCGACGAGATCATGAACAGCATCTCGGCACAAAGCATCGAACGCATATTTCCGATAGACGAGTCGAATGCGGAAGCCACGCGTCGTTCGGGACTGCATCGATGGTATCTGCTTACATTCGACGAAGATGCCGATTTGCAGCAGGTGGCGACACGTCTGGCCGCCATTTCCGACGTTACCCGCGTACAGTACAACGTCCGCGTTAAGCGCGTCGAGAACTGCAAGCCCATTGCCTGCGACCAGGTTGCTGCGGCTGCCGCCACACGTGCTATTGCGCCGTTCAACGATCCTTATCTCTCGGCACAGTGGCACTATAACAACGACGGCTCGCTCGGCTCGAAGGCCAAGGCGGGTGCCGATATCAACCTCTTCGAGGCGTGGAAGCTCTCGACGGGCGATCCGCGTATCATCGTGGCCGTGGTCGACGAGGGCGTAATGCACTCGCACGAGGATCTCAATGCCAACATGTGGGTCAATGAGAAGGAGCTTAACGGACAGAGCGGCACCGACGATGACGGCAACGGTTATAAGGACGATATATACGGATACAACTTCGTATCCAATACGGGTACCATATCTTGGAGCAACCGCAACGACGTGGGACACGGTACGCATGTGGCCGGAACGATAGCTGCTGTCAACGGCAACGGTGTGGGCGTATGCGGCATCGCCGGTGGCGACGGCACTCACCAGGGCGTGCGCATCATGTCGTTGCAGATATTTTCGGGCGATAACAGTGCCTCTACCGCCAATACGGCAAGAGCCATAAAGTATGCTGCCGACAACGGTGCCGTCATTCTCCAATGCTCTTGGGGCTACGACGGAGGTGCCATCACCAGCGACACCTCTTATAGCCGCTCTTGTTCGGTGGAGAAGGAGGCCATAGACTACTTCATCGCCGAGGCCAAGGCCGAGGGTATCATCGACGGCGGTCTGGCAATCTTCGCCGCAGGCAACGAAACATCGAGTGTTCCCGGCTATCCCGGTGCATACTACAACTACATATCGGTGGCATCTATGTCATCTGACTATCGAGCTGCATATTACACCAACTACGGTACCGGTACCAACATCACTGCCCCGGGCGGCGACCTGGAATACGGCACGGCATACGCGGTATATTCCACGCAGACCACGACCAACGGTAAATACGGTTATATGCAGGGTACGTCGATGGCATGTCCCCACGTATCGGGCTGCGCCGCACTCGGTCTGTCGTATGCCGCACAGACCGGCCGCAAGTTTACGGCCGACGAGTTCCGCAACCTGCTGCTGACCTCGGTATGTGACATAGATCAGTATCAGACCGGAACCAAGACATACTATGACGAGTATTACAATTCATACACGCTCAATCTGGCCAATCTGAAAGGCAAGATGGGATCGGGTTACATCGACGTCTACCGTCTGCTTATGCAGATCGAGGGTACGCCGTGCATCTACATGCAGGCAGGTGCCGAGCAGCAGCATTCGCTCGATGCCTATTTCGGTGACAGCAGCAAGTCGCTCAAATATACCTCTGTCGACATCTCGGCGGCCGATATGCAGAATCTGGGCATCACGACCAAACCCACTGTCTCAGACGGTATGCTGCGCCTTAGCTGCTCCGACACCGGTACGGCTGTCATAACGGTCAAGGCCATTGTAGGTGGAACCAATGTGGGCGGAACCGCTATGGGCGGCATGGAGGTGACACGCAAATTCGCAATCGTAGTACGCAGTCACGTATCGGATAACGGAGGCTGGTTATAGTAATAATATTCAGAAGATTCCAACAATGAAAAAATATATCTTATATCCTCTCTTCGCTTTGCTGTTCGCCCTGTCGTTTACGGCATGCGACAAAGACGACAACAACGAGTCGGTCGAGATCAATTTCTCTGAACTGCAAGTAACGACCACTTCGAAAACGGCCAACATATCGATCGTGTCTCCTCACGTCATCGAGAACGGAGCTTTGCAGCAGGTGCGTTCGGTGGGCATACGCTATCACATGGTCGGCAGCGACGAGTGGATCAATGCAGCTGCCGTTTCGACCGATCCCGAGCACTATGTAATCAATCTCGACGGACTGGTGCCCAATACCGAATATGAATATATTGCATGGGTTGCCACCGACACCGGAACTAAATTCGCATCGGCGGCACGTTTCACTACGCAGGATATCGCTTTGGAGGCTAATTTCGGCGACATGCAGCTCAGTCTCACTGGCGAAGGCTTGCGTTTGTCGGTAGCCTCTGTGAAAGTGCTTGTCGACGAGAAGGCCACCGACCCCGACAGCTTCGGTGCCGAGTACCGTGCCAAAGGTGCTTCGCAATGGATCGCTCTGACCAACGCCACGGCCGGTGCAAACGGCGGCTTCACGATCAACATACCGGCGTCCGATCTCACGTTAGACACCACCTACGAGGCACGTGCATGGATTGAGGTCGGAGGCGCAAGGGTCTATTCGCAGCGTACGGCCGAGTGTCTCTACGAGAAGAGCAAGTTGCAGGACATCATGGGCGAGTGGAGACTTGCCGAGTGGCATGACTCAGCCGATCTGCCGTTTGCCATATATCTTGCCATCACAGCCGATGGAAAGTTCACTCTCTGGCAGCAGTTGCAGAGTGTCGAGTGGCAGAAGTTCACCGGTACGGTCGAGTTGAACGATAATGTCGTTACCGGCGTTTACAGCGACGGGCAGGCGTGGTCGGCATCGTACAATGTCGAGCGCGACGGCGAGAAGATGATCTGGACGGCTGCCACAGACGCAAGCGACCGATCGGTATATGTCCCGGCTACCATACCGAATGAACTGAGCACGATGAGCATATCGTCGGCTACACGTTCGACCGAAAGATTCCTCTAACGGGTCGTACGGACAGACCTCGACACACCCTGCTGCAAGAGTGGCAGGGTGTGTTTTTTGCCACATGGAGTTTGTCCGATGGGCTGTAATCGGAGATATTTTCGTGTAGGAGTAAAAAATAATAGTGGAAAATTTTGGTGAAACGGATTTTTGTTGTACTTTTGCGCTCGGAAAGGTGGCAGAGTGGTCGAATGCGCCGGTCTTGAAAACCGATGAGCTGAGAGGCTCCGGGGGTTCGAATCCCTCCCTTTCCGCCAAAACGATTCCGACGGCAGAACGAGAGTTCTGCCGTTTTTCGTTGCATCATCGGTATTCGGGAATCAATTCCCGAATACCTCGATTGGCACCTTCCTCACTTCGTTCGCCGTCATCGTTTCGTGTTTGCGACATTCTTAC
>CAMWTS010000015.1 GCA_947177225.1 uncultured Alistipes sp.
ATAATTCATAATGCCGAATATTGTTTCTATTGATAAATTAACATATATTTGTATAGGCAAATTTTAATTTATAACTAAACTGCAAACTTAAAATTCACAATGAACAATGTAAACGTACATGAGTTGCAAGATGTGGTCATTCGTTTTTCGGGAGACTCCGGTGACGGCATGCAGCTTACGGGTACACTATTTTCAGACACTTCGGCTCTGTTGGGCAACGGTATCTCCACCTTCCCCGACTATCCGGCCGAGATTCGCGCACCGCAGGGAACGGTAGCCGGCGTTTCAGGTTTTCAGGTGCATTTCGGTTCTTACCGCATCGATAACCCCGGCGACTATTGCGATGTACTGGTGGCAATGAATCCCGCCGCATTGAAGGCCAACCGCAAGTGGCTCAAACGCGGTGCGACGGTCATCATCGACGGCGACACGCTCACCGAGGAGAATATCCGCAAAGCGGGTTTCGCAACGCTCGATCCCGTCGAGGAGCTCGATCTGGGCGAGTACAACGTCGTGGTGCCTGCCATCACGACCATGACGCGCGATGCTCTGGCCGACATGGGACTCGACAACAAGTCGGTGGTCAAGTGCAAGAACATGTTTGCATTGGGCATTTGCTTCTGGCTCTACAACCGTCCGGAGGATCACGCCAAGAGCTACTTGGAGAGCAAGTTCGCAAAGAAGAATCCGCTCGTGGCCGAGGCCAACAAGCGCGCCATCGACGCCGGATACAACTATGCGGCCAACACGCATCAGTTTGCCAATACATATACGGTAGCTCCCGCCCATCTGGAAAAGGGTACCTACCGCTCGATCAACGGTAACGTAGCTACGGCATGGGGATTCTGTGCAGCTGCCGAAAAGGCAGGACTGCCCCTGTTCTGCGGCTCTTATCCCATCACCCCTGCCACCGTCATTCTCGAAGAGCTGGCCAAGCGCAAGGATCTCGGAGTCAAGACCGTGCAGGCCGAAGACGAAATCGCCGGCATCTGCACCTCGATAGGTGCCGCCTATGCCGGCAACTTCGCCGTGACGACCACTTCGGGTCCGGGTCTGTCGCTCAAAAGCGAGGCCATGGGTCTGGCCGTAATGGCCGAGCTGCCGCTGGTGGTGGTCGACGTGCAGCGCGGCGGTCCCTCGACGGGTCTGCCGACCAAGACCGAGCAGAGCGACCTGATGCAGGCACTCTACGGCCGCAACGGCGAGTGCCCGATGGTGGTCATCGCCGCCTCGTCGCCCAGCGACTGCTTCCACTACGCATTCATGGCAAGCAAGATAGCAATGGAGCACATGACGCCCGTAGTGCTGCTCACCGACGGCTTCATAGCCAACGGCTCGGAGCCGTGGCGCATACCCTCGATGAGCGACTACCCCGCCATCACTCCTCCCGTAGTCGAGCCGCATGCCGAGCAGGACTTCATGCCCTACGCCCGCAACGAAAAGCTGGCGCGAGGCTGGGCATTCCCCGGCAAGAAAGGACTGGAACATCGCATCGGCGGTTTGGAGAAGGATCACCTCAAAGGCACCATATCGTACGACCCGGCCAACCATCAGGAGATGACCACCACGCGTCGTCGCAAGGTGGAGCTGGTGGCCGATACGCTGCCTGCACCGGAGGTATTCGGAGCCGACGAAGCCGATGTGCTGGTTATCGGCTGGGGCGGTACGCGCGGTCATCTGCACAGTGCCGTGGCTCAGTTGCAGGCCGAGGGCAAGAGCATAGCCCATCTGCACTTCAACTACATCTATCCGCTGCCCCACGGCGTGGAGGATATCCTCGCACGTTATCGCCGCATCATCGTATGCGAGTTGAACGAAGGCCAGTTCGCCGCCTACATGCGTCAGACATTCCAGCAGTTTACATTCGAGCAGTACAACAAGTGCGAAGGCCAGCCCTTCACGCTGGTCGAGCTCCGCGATAAGTTCAACACTTTATTCTAATACAGAGAGTCATGGCAGAATACAAATATACTCCCGCCGATTTCAAGAGCGACCAACAGGTAAAGTGGTGTCCCGGTTGCGGCGACCACGCCATACTGAACGCCGTGCAGCGCGCCATGCCCGAAGTGGCCGACGCACTCGACAAGCCCCACAACATGTTTACGTTCGTGTCGGGCATAGGCTGCTCGTCGCGCTTCATCTACTACATGAAGACCTTCGGTTTCCACACGATCCACGGACGTGCCAACGCCATAGCCACCGGCATCAAGACGGCCAACCCCGAACTGTCGGTTTGGGTGTGCACGGGCGACGGCGACTCGCTGGCCATCGGCGGCAACCACTTCATACACGCCATTCGCCGAAACATCGATCTCAACGTCATACTGTTCAACAACGAGATCTACGGTCTTACGAAGGGTCAGTACTCGCCCACTACCAAGCTGGGCAAGATCACCAAGACATCGCCCTACGGTACGGTCGAGAAGCCGTTCAATCCTGGCGAGCTGGTCATCGGTGCCAAGGGTACGTTCTTCGCACGCACCATCGACATGGAGGTGATGCTCACCAAGGACTGTCTGGTGGCGGCGGCCAAGCACCACGGCATGGCCGTAGTGGAGGCACTGGTCAACTGCGTAATATTCAACGACAAGACCCACGCATCGTTTGCCGCAGACAAGGCCACGCGCGAGGAGAACACCATCACGTTGCGTCACGGTGAGAAGATGCTCTTCGGCAAGGATCGCCGCAAGGGACTCGTCTTCGAGAACATGCGCTTGAAGGTGGTGACCGTAGGCGAAGAGGGCTACACCGAAGACGACGTGCTCGTCCACGATGCCCACACGCAGGACACCACGCTGCATTCGATGCTGGCCGCAATGAAGTATCCGGAGTATCCGGTTGCTGTCGGCGTGATCCGCGACGTGCACGAAGACAACGTCTACGACACCCGTGTCGAGGCTCAGATCGAGGAGGTGCAGGCCAAATCGAAGATCCGTTCGATGGACGATCTGCTGCATTCGGGCGAGACCTGGACTATCGAATAAGAGTCAATATAATACACATTTATGAAAAAACGCCGACTTCTGGTCGGCGTTTTTCTTTTTGGTCGCCCAACACTCGCAATGTACCGAAAAAAGCCTATCTTTGTAGGTCGCTTTCCATCTGGACGAAAGCACGACGTCACGACCGAGGAACCTAACAAACAAATGATAAACTTATGAGAATTTTCAAACTATTGATTATGTCTGCATTAATCACAACGGCCAACGTGTCGGCCTCAGCCGGCGACAACGGGCGCGTAGCAATCAAACCCGACGCACGCATCGAGCGACAGGTCAAAAAGATCCTTTCGCGCATGACCCTCGAAGAGAAGGTGGGACAGATGGCCGAGATCGGCATCGACATGCTCGGCAACAGCACCAGCGGCGTGGCCGAGGACAAGGAGTTCATACTCAACCGCGACGCACTCGAATCGCTCGCCTCGACCTATAAGTTCGGTTCGGTGCTCAACGCTCCGGGCAAGGCTCTCACCGCCGAACAGTGGAACTCTATCATCGAGACCATCAACGCCGTCTCGATCGCTCACACCGGTCTGCCCACGCTCTACGGCATCGATGCCATACACGGTGCGACCTACACCCATCGCTCGCCGCTGTTCCCGCAGGAGATCAATGCCGCCGCATCGTTCAATCGCGCCATGGTGCGCCGCATGGCCGAACTGACGGCCTACGAGGTGCGCGCAAGCAACATTCCGTGGACCTATTCGCCCACGATGGACCTTGGTCGCAAGGCCTCTTGGCCGCGCGTATGGGAGAGCTTCGGCGAAGATGCCTACCTCTCGGCCGAAATGGCTCGCGAAATGGTGCTCGGCTATCAGGGCGACGACCCCAATCATATCGATGCCTTCCACATAGCCTCGTGCCCCAAGCACTTCATGGCCTATGGCATGACCAATTCGGGACAAGACCGCACTCCGGCCTACGTGTCGCTTAGCGAACTGAGAGAGAAGCACTTCGCACCGTTCAAGGCCGCCATCGAGGCCGGCGCGCTGTCGGTCATGGTCAACTCGGCCTCGGTCAACGGCATACCCACTCACGCCGACAGAGAGCTGCTCACCGGCTGGCTGAAAGAGGGGCTCGGCTGGGACGGTGTGATTGTCACCGACTGGGCTGACATCGTCAACCTCTACACCCGCGAGAAGATCGCCACCGATTACAAGGACGCCATACGTCAGTCGGTCAATGCCGGTGTCGACATGTCGATGATACCATACGACGTCAATTTCTGCCCGCTGCTCGTCGAACTCGTCAAGGAGGGCAAGGTCTCGCAGGAGCGTATCGACGATGCCGCAGCACGCATCATACGCATGAAGCTGCGTCTGGGTCTGATCGACACGCCCAACACCTACGTCAAAGACTATCCCAAGTTCCAGGGCGAGGAGATACGGCGCGCCTGCTACGAAGCGGCCTGCGAGTCGATCACACTGCTCAAAAACGAAGAGTCGCTGCTGCCTCTCTCGACCGATCGAAAGATCCTCGTGGCCGGTCCCAATGCCGATCTGATGCGTCCGCTGTGCGGCGGTTGGAGCTACTCATGGCAGGGCGACATAGTCGATAAGGTGCTGCCCGACGGCATCACCATACTCGATGCCATGCGCAGCCGCGGCGGCGACAACATCGTCTACGCAGCAGGCGTGGAGTACGATCCGGCCGGCAAATACTACGACGAAAAGAATATCGACATCGAAGCCGCCGTACGCGCCGCAGCCGATGTCGACTGCATAGTGCTGTGTCTGGGCGAGAACTCATATTGCGAGACCCCCGGCAACCTCAACGAGATGGCCATATCGCCCAATCAGCAGGCTCTGGCAAAGGCTCTGGCCGCAACGGGCAAGCCCGTAGTGCTGGTACTCAACGAGGGACGCGCACGCATAATAGAGTCGTTTGCCGACCAGATGCAGGCCGTGCTCCACACCTACCTGCCCGGCACCGAAGGCGGTTCGGCCATAGCCGACATAATCTACGGCCGTGTCAATCCGTCGGGCAAGCTGCCCTACACCTACCCCAAATACTCCAACTCGATGACCACATACGACCACAAGGTATCGGAGAGCGTCGGCACGATGGAGGGAGCCTACGACTACAACGCCGTGGTAGCAGCCCAATGGGCATTCGGCTACGGTCTGTCGTACACCACATTCGAATACACCGATCTGAAAGTGGAGTCGGGACGCGACTTCAAGGCGGGCGATGAGATACGCATCGGCGTTACGGTCACCAACACCGGCTCGCGCACGGGCAAGGAGAGCGTGCTGCTCTTCGTAAACGACGATGTGGCCTCGGTAGTGCCCGACGCCCGACGTCTGCGCGACTTCTGCAAGATCGAGCTTATGCCGGGCGAGAGCCGCCGCGTCACGTTCACTCTGCCGGCCGAGCGTCTGGCCATGGTAGGCCGCGATGCACGCTGGTATCTCGAACAGGGCACCTACACGGTGCAGTGCGGCCAGCTCGTCGAGAAGCTCAACTGCACGGACGATGCCGCTCTGGGCTACAACATCTAACTCGTCGGACGGCATGAAACGACTTCCGATCATAATCGCAGCGCTGCTCCTCTCGGCCGTTGCCGTTCGCGCCGAAGTGCGTCTTCCGCACATCATCGGCAGCGGCATGGTGCTCGAACAGCAGAGCTGCGTGCGACTGCACGGGTGGAGCGACCGGCCGGGCGGCCGGCTCCGCGTCACCGCCTCGTGGGGCGAGCGTCAGAGCACCCGCATAGCCGCCGACGGCACCTGGGAGCTGACAATATCTACTCCGGCAGCTTCGTTCGAGCCGCAAACGCTCTCTTTCGACGACGGCTCGCAGCTTACCATAGACAACATACTCATCGGCACGGTGTGGCTGTGTTCGGGACAATCCAACATGGAAATGCCCGTCAAAGGATTCTGGGGCTGCCCCGTCGAGGGAGCAGCCGAGGCTCTGCTCGCCGCACCCAACGATGCGCTGCGTTACTTCAAAGTGCCGCGCGCGGCAGCGACATCGCCAGCCCGGGATACCCGCGGCGGAGAGTGGCAGAGTGCATCGACGCACACCGTGGCGGAGTGGAGTGCCGTGGGTTACTTCTTCGGCTCGACCATGCAACGCACACTGGGCATACCCGTAGGCATCGTCGACAGTTCATGGGGCGGCACCTGCATAGAGTCGTGGATCCCCATCGAGCGGCAGCAATGCTTCTCCGACTACGATCTGCGCAAAGAGGGCACGATGGATCTGCCCGAAGGCGAAAACTACTCACGCGCAGCATCGCTCTACGACGGCATGATACACCCCTTGCAAGGCTTTGCATTCAAGGGCATAGCATGGTATCAGGGCTGCTCGAACACCGACCGTCCGACCACCTATGCCGACAAACTCGCAACGCTGATCGAGAGCTGGCGCGAGATGGCGGGCAGCGATCTGCCCTTCTTCTACGTCGAAATAGCCCCCTATGACTATGGCGGCGGCGAGTCGCCCGACAGCTACCCGGGCAGCGGCGCACTGCTGCGCGAACAGCAGCAGATGGTAATGTCGATGGTCGATGGCACAGGCATGGTCTCGACAAACGATCTGGTCTACGACTGGGAGCGCGACCAGATACACCCGCGCCGCAAACGTGAGGTGGGCGAACGACTGGCTCTGTGGGCACTGCGCGAATACGGCTATCCGACTCAACCACTGGGTCTCGTGTTCGATCATGCAGAGAGGGAAGGCAATGCCATGCGCGTATACTACAAGAATGCCCACGACCGGCTCTCGCTCGAAGGCGACATATGCGGCTTCGAGGTTTGCGGCGAGGACGGCCGCTTCTACACGGCAAAGGCCAAACGCGACGACTTCAACTCCGCAACGCTCACCGTCTGGGCAGAGGAGGTAACAGAACCTGTGGCCGTACGCTACGGCTTCCGCAACTTCCTGCCGGGCAACGTGCGCAACAACTGGGGATTGCCCGCACTGCCGTTCCGCAGCGATGCCGGACGGTAAGCAATACGGTCGAGACAATAAAACAAAACTATAACCGATGAAAAAACTACTCTTTCCCATATTGGCGCTGCTCGTGACCGCGAGCTGCCAGAAGGCGCAATCGCCGCGCACGATCGAGGACTTCAATTTCGACTGGTGCTTCACGCTCGGCGACGACGAAGCATTCGCCAGTCCCGATTTCGACGACTCCGACTGGCGCGAACTGCATCTGCCCCACGATTGGAGCATCGAAGGCGAGTTCAGCAAGGACAATCCCTCCACCCCGTCGGGAGGAGCGCTTCCGGGCGGCATAGGCTGGTATCGCAAGCACTTCGCCACACCCGCCGACATCGCCGACCGCCGCGTCAATGTCGAGTTCGACGGCATATTCATGAACAGCACAGTCTATGTCAACGGCCATGAAGCAGGCTATCGTCCCTACGGCTACTCATCGCTCTCGTACGACATCACGCCATATCTCAACCCCGAAGGCGAGATGAATGTAATTGCAGTCAGATGCGACAACTCCGAGCAGCCCAACTCGCGCTGGTATGCCGGCTGCGGCATCTACCGCAACGTGCGTCTGGTCGCAACAGGCGATCTCTTCGTCGAATACAGCGGTACCTGCATCACCACACCCGACGTGAACGAGAAATCGGCAACCGTGCATGTGGTCGTTACCGTCACCAACAAGAGCGACGAAGAGCGCAGCGTCAAGGTCATCAACCGCATCACGGGCGACGACGGCAAGCAATCACGCAAGGAGCACCGCACAATACGCATTGCAGCTGCCGAGAGCGTCGACGTGGAGATGGATATACTGGTATCGTCGCCCCACCGCTGGGATATCGACGATCCCTACATGTACACGCTCACGACAACATTGCAATATCGCGGAAGCACGCTCGACGAATACACCACGCCGTTCGGCATACGCACCTTCTCTTTCGACGCCGACCACGGATTCAGTCTCAACGGCCGTCAGATGAAGCTCAAAGGCGTATGCCTGCACCACGACATGGGTGCTCTGGGCACGGCCGTGCACCGTCGTGCGCTGGAACGTCAGTTGGAGATACTACGCTCCTACGGCTGCAACGCCATACGCACCTCGCACAACCCTCCGGCACCTGAACTGCTCGACCTGTGCGACCGCATGGGCTTTCTGGTAATGGACGAGGCCTTCGACATGTGGCGTCGGGCAAAGACGCAATACGACTACGCCCGCTTCTTCGACGAGTGGCACGAACGCGATCTCACCGACTTCGTCAAACGCGACCGCAACCACCCCTCGATCATAATGTGGAGCGTGGGCAACGAGATACTCGAACAGTGGGACGACCTGAGCGAGGAGTTCGGCGACCTGCCCACCGAACAGCAGAACCTGCTTCTCAACTTCCTCAGCCGCGATTCGTCGACCGAGAGCGATGCCGAAGTCAACCAGAACGTGCTGATGACGCGTCATATAGTCGATGTGCTTAAATCGCTCGATGCAACCCGCCCCGTCACGGCCGGCTGCAACGAAACGCGCCCGATGAACAATCTGCTGCGTTCGGGAGCACTCGACATCGTGGGCTTCAACTACCACGAGCAGGACTACGACTCGGTCAAGGTGTGGTATCCCGGCAAACCCTTCATCGGCTCGGAGACAGCTTCGGCACTCAACAGCCGCGGCTTCTATCTGCACCCGTCGTCGCAACTGCATGTGGTGCCCGAACGCTGGGATCTGCCCTACGACACCGCCCATCACCAGTGCTCGGCCTACGACCACTCGCGTGCACCGTGGGCAACGCTGCACGAAGCGGCATGGATCGCCGTGCGCGACCGCGAATATGCGGCAGGAACATTCGTCTGGACGGGTTTCGACTACATAGGCGAGCCTACACCCTACTCATGGCCCTCGCGTTCGTCATATTTCGGCATAGTCGACTTGTGCGGCTTCCCGAAGGATTGCTACTACATGTATCGCGCAGAGTGGACCGACGAGCCTACGCTGCACCTGTTCCCCCACTGGAACTGGCACAAGGGCGACAAGATCGACATGTGGGCATACTACAATACCGCCGACGAGGTGGAGCTGCTGGTCAACGGGCGTTCACTGGGTCGCAGCAGCAAGACCGGCGAGCGTCTGCACGCTCTGTGGGAAGGCGTGGAGTTCGAGCCGGGCGAAATTACGGCCATAGCCTACAAAGACGGTCAGGAGATCATGCGACACACCCGCCGCACGGCATCGGAACCGGCAGCCATGACACTCACGGCGGACCGCGCACAAATCGAAGCCGACGGTTACGACCTGAGCTACATAACCATAGATGCTGTCGATGCCGACGGCAACTTTGTCCCCACGGCCATGAACCAGCTCCGTTTCTCTATCGAGGGCGAGGGTGAACTGGCAGGTGTCGACAACGGAAACGCCGCAGGCACGGAGTGTCTCAAAGGCAACCGCATAAAGCTCTTCAACGGCAAAGCTCTGGCCATCGTCCGTTCGCTTCGAGGCCGTGAGGGTAGCATCACCCTGCATGTCGAGGGCGACGGGCTGCAACCCGCCAGCATCACCGTCGAGACCATCTAAGAGAGCATACCGCAAACGAAAGAAGGCGTAGCAGGGCAATCCTGCTGCGCCTTCTTTCATCAAGGCACCTGCAACTACTCCTTCTTCGCATACAGCTTGGCCTCGACCTCCACTTTCGACAGAGGCTTAACACAGAAGAACCAGTCGTAGCACTTCATGCCGCGCGCCGAGTCGTGCATGGCCTTGTCGGCATCGTTGGCGTTGGCGGCAGCAGGCACTACGATATCGTCGCCCTCGCGCCAGTCGGCAGGCAGAGCCACATGGAAATTATCGATGGTCTGCAAACCCACCAGCACCCGCTTTATCTCGTCGAAGTTGCGCCCCAAAGCCAACGGATAGTAGATGATGGCACGTATGGTATCAGCAGGATCGATGAAAAATACGGCACGTACGGCCGCCGTAGAGCTGGCACCGGGCTGTATCATGCCGTAAGACCGGGCAATCTCCATGTCGGCATCAGCCACCAGGGGAAAGCGTATATCCACATTTTTCAGCCCCTTGAACTCTATCTTGTCGCGTATCGTGCGCAGCCACGCTATATGGCTGTTGAGCGCACCCACCGACAGTCCTACAAGCTGACAGTTCAGCGCGGCAAACTCCTCCTCCATCTTGCCGAACATCACGAACTCGGTGGTGCATATCGGAGTGAAGTCCGAAGGGTGGCTGAACAGAATCTTCCACCGTCCTTTGTAATCGGCCGGAAAATCGATCTCGCCCTGCGTCGTCACGGCCTTGAACGACGGAGCCTTGTCGCCTATGCGCGGCATCGAATAGTTTTTTTCGGTATCCATATCAAATCGGTTTTATACGAATACAGTTAGATGCAAAATCGATGCAGAACACAATCCGCCGCAACATGTCGATGAGATACGGCTGGCAAGGTCGTCAGCCCTGCATACCGCCTGCGTTGGCATGAAACACTCCGGCTCGGCCGGCGCACACACTCGAAGAGCAGACGCAAGCCAACGATACACAACGAAAATCACCCCGAATCTGCTCGATTCGGGGTGACCAACTTTATCTGTCCCTACAAAAGGTAACCTATCCGCATGCTTACATTACGCGGTTGTCACGCATATCGACGATACCGGCCTTGTCGCTCAATGCGTATGCCGATGCCTGACGCATCATCGCCTCACGCTGAGTGTTGAGCGGAATGCGCTCCTTGGCAATGCCCTCGGCATCGAGCTCCTCATTGGCATCGATGGCATCGACTACGAAGATGTAGGCAGCATTGTTGCCTTTGACAGGCTTGGAAACGATGCCCGTTGCGGTAGTCGAAGCGATGGCTCCGATCAGGCGAGCCTCGCCCTCGCCGCCTTCGAGCAGGTTATCGTTGAACTTGACGCCTGAGAACGGCTTGACCTCGGCATCGTATGCGCTCTTGGCTGCATCGAACGAAGTGAGGTTGGCTGCTATCTCGGCGAATTTCTTGTCACGCAACACCTCGCGACGGCACTGTGCATCGTTGCGGGGAGCGAACTCATTATTGTCGATGGCCGTAACCATGGCTACGATGATGCTGTTGCCGAGGTTGAAGCTCTCCGAAGCTCCCACCTGTGCACCATAAGCCCAAACGGCTACGCTGCGCGAGTTCTCAATGCCGCGAATACCGCGCACACCGGTCTGATAATCACGGTCGTTACGGCTCACGATAGCCACACGGGGAATCATGGCCAGCTCACCGGCTGCATTCTGGAATGCCTCGGCCGAGCCTTTGGCCTTGTTTGCGAACGACGTGGCACGGCGCGATACGGCGTCGAGAGTGGCGTCGCTCGGCTTGATCTGCTTGACGATCTGTGCCACCTGCACGAAATCGGCCGTCGCACCGCACTCGGTGATCTTTGCGACGATGATCTTGCCTGCCTCGTTGTAGGTAATCACGTCACCGGCCTTGCTTCCGATGAAAGACTTGGCCGTATACTCGTCCATAAGATTGAAATCGCGGTTTTGATTATAGGTATCGACTACCGATGAGAGCTTCGAGAAGTCCGAGCCTACGGTCTTCAACTCGGCGACAACCGCGTCGGCCTGCTCCTTGCTATCGAATACGGCACACTCCAAAGCGAACGTCGACGGAACCTTTACACTCTCGGCCACGCGGCTTACGACCCAAACGTCGTCGAACTTCTCAGGTCCGTACATCTTGCCGTTTTTCAGCGCCTCAGCCTGCTCGGCGGGGATATTGTCGTAGCTGATGAAAGGTGTAACCTGTCCGGCGAACGAACGGGCTACGCTCTTGATCTGCTCACCCTCGGCTGCCGCCAGCTGCTCGGCAGCAGCATTGACCTCGGCATCGATGGCCGCAGTATCCTCCTCGGTAGCAGAAAGATCGAACAGCAGATAGCTGATGGTGCGGTTGCCGAAAGCGGGATTCTTCTGCTTCTTGCTCTGGTAGCATGCTGCCAGCTCCTCCTCGCTCACCTCGAACTGATCGTCGGCAATAACCGTATAGGGCACCTCGACATACTTGCCCGAGAAACCGGCATTCATATTGCGGAGGTTATCCTCGACTTCGAGCTTGTTTGCATATGCACCCAAGGCGTAAAGGCCGCTCAGCTTCGATTCGAGCATCTGCTGCTTGATGCCGTTGCGGCGCAGCTCCCACTCCTGATCCGCCATCACGACGATGTCGTTCTGCGACATGCCGTACTGGCCGAGCTCCTCTGCCCACTGCTGGATCAAACGGGCGGCGATGCGCTCCAACTCGGCGTCGGTCACGACGATACCGGCCTCGGCACATGCGGGCTCCATGAAGTTTTCGAGAATAAGAGTGCTCCAAGCCATATCGGCCACATTATCGGCACCGATGCGGTTGTTGCGGTCGTCGACAAGGCTCTTGGCCTGATAATACTCCGATGCGTTGATCGTCTTGCCGGCGATTTCGCCCACCTTGAAATCCTCCGACTGCTGCTGAGGACCGCGACGGTTGTTGAGCTGGTCGCCGAGTATGAACGCCAAAAGAACGACAGCGATCACGATAGATAACACGATGCCGTATTTGGTTCGTAGTGTGTTTAATGTTGCCATAGAAAACTTTTATTTTTTATCGTTATTGTTCTGTTTACGCGCCATATTCGGGCATCTCATCTGCCGCGGCGAGGTCGGAATACGACTTCATTTGCCCGACCGGCTCGACAAAAAGGCTCGAATTAGCTTTCAAAGATAGTAATTTTTTCTGAAACAATATTCACTCGAAGGCCATAATTTGGCTATTACATACAATTTTACGCCAACCGCCCGTCAAATCCGCATTAACCTCACGCCCGCCGCGTCGAGCCAATAGCACCGGCAAATGGGAACGGAGGTCGGTTACCGACAGAAAACAGAGCATTTGCAACCGCGACACAATGATCGCACGACGGCGGCATTGCCCTCGCAGCCAGACTATGGAAATTACGGAAAGACTACTGCGAAAGAGATCTATTTCAGGCGTTTCAGACGCACCAGGTCGATACGCGAACCTATGCGCCGCAACACGCGGCAACGATACGCACCTATGGCGAATGCCTCGCCCTGGGCTGGAATGCCGTCATGATTGTAGATGATATATCCGGCCAGCGTATCGTACTCATCGCTCTCCTCGATACCCAGACCGTAGTGTTCGTTCAGATAATCGACTTCGAGCCGTGCCGAGAAGACCCACTCGTCGGCAGCCACCTGCTTCTCGATGAGCTCCTGCACATCGTGCTCGTCTTCGATCTCGCCGAAGATCTGTTCGAGCACATCTTCCAGCGATATGATGCCGGCCGTACCGCCGAACTCGTCTATGACCACGGCGATAGAGGCCTTGCGCTTCATGAATGTTTCGAGCATGGTTTGCAGCGGCAGCGTCTCGGCCACGTAGATCGTCTTCATCAGCATATCGTCTATCGAAGCCGGATTCTTGAACAGATTCTTCGAGTTGACATAACCGACGATGTTGTCGATGCTCTCACGCCACACGAAGATACGCGAGAAATTGCTGTCGACGAAACGGCGCGTGAGCTGCTCGATATCGGTATCGTCGATGTCGACAGCCTCGATATCGACGCGCGGCACCATGCAGTCGCGCACTCTCAGATCGGCGAAATCGAGCGCATTCTGAAACAGTTTGATGTCGTTCTCGTCTTCGTGCTGCACCTCCACATTGTCGGCCTCGACCAATCCTGCAAGATCGTCACGGCTGAATGCGGTCTGAATGTGACGCGCCTGAGTGCGATGGCCGCTCAGACGCAGCAGTCCGTAAGAGAGCAGTGTCGTCAGGCGCGACACGGGATACAGGACAATGTAGAAGAGGTAGATGACCGGAGCGAGCAGCGAATAGTAGAAATTGGGATTGCGCTTTACTATCGACTTGGGCAGATACTCCGCAACGAAGAGCACGATGATGGTCGACACGACACTGACCACCACAACATTCTCCATGTCGAACAACTCGGCCAGCAACGCCGACATCGACAGCGAATAGATCACCAGCGCAATGTTGTTGCCAACGAGAATCGTGGTGATATAGTTGCCCGGATTGTGGGAAAAGATATCGGCCACATGACGGAATACGACATGCTGTTTGCGGTCGATCTCCTCTCTGAGCCGGTTTTTGCTCAGAAACGCAATCTCCATTCCGGAGAAGAATGCCGAAAGAATCAGCATCGTCACTATGAGAAGTATATCGCTTGCCATGGTCGTCTGTTATTTTGCAACCTCACGCCGTACGGGAGCCGAGTTGTCGATCGTCTGACGTTGGAGACTGCGGCTATCGTCACCGCTCTGCAACACCTGCTCACGATCGCTCACGCTCATTCTGTCCGGTTGCATCATATTCTTAATATCGGCACGGTCGCCGCCGCTTATCGAACGCTGTGCGGCCTCACCCGTGCTCCTTTGCGGAGCAGCAGCAGGAGCAGCATCTGAACGCCCTCTCTTCTCGTTGTCGGAGCGTCGGGGCTGCGCGGCGGGTTTGTCGGCCGAGGCCGCACCGGCACCGCCCGTCGGCGAAGATTCGGAATCGTTGCCGTCGCCCACATCGAACTCCATCTCGCTGCTATACTTGCGGAAGTGTATGTTCTTCAACGACTCGTCGGCATCGAAGCCTACGCCGAAGTGCCAGCCGTCGGGTTGCAGCACCTTGGTGTCGACATTGGAGTAGATCTGTTGTGTCTTGGCATTCCAAAACAGCTGTTGCGTATAGACCTCGGTGCGACTGACGACAGTCGTATCGGACTCTTTGCGGTTATACTTATATATAACCACATTGCCCTTGGCCTCCCACAACTTCTGATTCTCGTAGTATATGGCGTAGTTGGCGCGCAACGTGGCATCGACCAGCGGCAGCGTGTCGGAGGTGAAGGTCTTTATGGCAACTCCGCGGCGAAACTCGCGGTAAGGATTGGCGGCCATGCCGTAGCCCTCGACCAGCGGCGTGGAGAACTCGTACGACACGCGGCCGTTCTCGGACATGATGACCGTGCGATGTTCGCTCGACTCGGTCATGAGCGTCTCGGGATCGTAGAGCGTGTCGGCAGGCTTGTCCGCGCACGAGAATAGCAATGTAGCACTCCCCGCGAGGGAGAGTGCTACCATAGCGTATCGTCCGATCGAAAACAGTGACATGGTCGGTTGTATATCGATCCGTTAGAGACTTAGCGGTAACGTACCGTAGTCACCTGACCCGATGCCAGACCGCACTGCACGGTGTAGCGCGAACCTGCCGTCAGATCGGCGAAGAAACATGTCTCCTGTGCAGGGAATGCCGCACGGTAAGAGTTCATCATCTGCTGAGCGGCCTTCTGCGTTTCGGGCTCGTTCTTCAACAGCGATGCAGCCTGACTCATGGCATCGTATGCCGCCCAGTAGACCGATGCTCCGCCCAACTTGTCGTCGCAGGGCGACGAGGCGTAGCACTGACCGAGGATAAAGTAGGCATAGCCGTTGTCGGGGTTGATGCCGCGTACCTGACGGGCAGCCTCGGCGGCGGCGGCATAGTGCTTGTCACCGATCTCGATAAGACCGATGCGCACGTAGAGCAGCTCCTTCTCAGAGGGATTGGTCTCAACGGCCAGAGCCTCGCGCAGATACTTCAACGCCTTGTCCGACTCGCCCTTGTTCTGGAATCCCTGGGCAAGGAACAACGCCGTCTCCGACGAAGGCTTTATGGTGTAATACTTCTCGGTAATGTCGAAGAAGAAATCGCTCGAACAGTTGGCGCGCGACATGAGCGCAACGGCCTGACCCAGCAGTTTCTCGTCGTCGGGTGCGGCGGCCAGCTTCTTCGAGAAGAGCGCTTCGAGATTCTCGCAGCTTGCGGCACCGCTCATGCCGAAGCTCGTCTCGAAGGTATCCTTGTACTGCTCGTCGTCGCCCGATACGCCGGCGAACAGCGGCGACAGACGCTCATACTCGTCGAGGATCATGTCGGCCGTTACGTTGTCGTCGTAGCTGAAATCCTCGCAGAGGTTCTTATAGTAGATGGCAACGATGTCGATGTTGATCTTGCCCGACTCGATGGCTGCGTCGATGGCCTCTTTGAGCGAAGCGCGCAACGCCTCGCGGTTCGACTCGCGGTATTTGAGCATATCGCGTGCCTTCATGTCGAGGATATAGTCGCGGCCGTTCTTGGGGTGATCGCCGAAATATTGTATACGCATGTCGTGCAACAGCATGATAGAGTCGATATAGGCGTTCTTCTGAGCCAGGCTCTTAGCACGCGCAGCCTTGTTCTTATAGAGGGTTACGCCACGGGCGAAAGTCTGCTGCTGAGCCGCCGGACAGTTGTTCAGAAGCTGCTGCAAATAGGTGGTTGCAGAGTCGTAATCCTTGCTGTCCAACGCCTCTTTCAGATAGTTGCTGGCACCGAGGTTCTCCTGACGCTCCTCGACCGTTTCGCCCCATACGGCGAACTTCGGGTCGGAAAGGTCGAGCTGCGCCATGGCCTTGTGCCCCGCCATGGCTGCCGCCGTTACCATTAAAATAGTTGCAATCTTTTTCATCTTGGTTTTATTTACGATTTTATAGTTTTCAAGTAGTCTGCGACGTCATGTCCGATTAATCGTATTTCTGGCGCAGGAACCAGTAATCCGACGTATCGCTGCTGAACAGATTGAGTCCGAGCGACAGTTTGAAATATTTCTGATTCACGAGTCCCACGCGCTTTGCATCGAGCATGGTCGATTCGGGGGCCTTGGTGACACCGAATTCGAATCCGAGATTGATCGACGACGAGCCCCACAGTCGCACGGGGAATCCCAGACCGGCGGTGACGGCATAACTGTCGATGCGTTCGTCAGCGAAGGTCTGGTAGTAGTTGCCCACGCGTGCACCGACGCGATAGGTCATACGATTGAGGTAGTTGCGCGTATCCATCGCGCGCGGCGTTATGGCGAAGCCCACCTTTATGGTGTGCGTATCGTTATACGCCACCTTGATCGAGCGCGAGGTCAACCCCTCGTCGAAATCGCTGTTGCTGCTGCCCCAGCGGCTGTAATAGTAGTCGGCACCCCACGCTATCTGACGGTCCTGATAATACACGCCTACGCCGACCTGATGCGGCAGGCGCAGTTCGACGGCATCGATACGATTGCGCACCGGAAACTGATTCAACGAGTTGAACAGATTGTCGGTATATACGTAACTCGTCTTGTCGGGGTTTAGTTTGCCGCCCAGATCGTATGTGGCACCTATGGTCAATATGCGTTTGCTGTTGAGAATGGCATTCCACTGCACACCGAACTGGAACTTGAAATTCGACACCTGATATTTGTCAACACCCGTTGTCGAAGCGTAGTTGCCGCTGCCGGTAATGATGTTGACGGCCGTTGCCGTGTAGTTGCGCTCGATGTTGCCCCAGTAGTATTTGGCCGCAACGCCGATCGACAGATTGCGCACCGGCTCCCAGCCCACGCTCAGCTTCACCTCCGAGATGTCGCCGTCGCCGTCGTAACCGTACATCACACGACCCACGTCTGCCCATATGTCTTCATTCTCCTCCGTGGCTTTGACCTTGTAGCCGACACTGCTGTAAGGCGACACGCTGATGGCCGCACCCCAGCCGCGGGCTATGGGAAAAGCTATTGCGAAGTTGTGGAAATTGACCGTATTGTAGGCCGTTCTGGCGGTTCTGAGCAGCGATCCGTCGGCGGCATATTTCTGCTGTTCGTTGCGGAAATGCGTGCCGTCGAGACTGAAATCGAGCAGGAATGTCTTGGACGGAGCCACGCTCAACGACGCCGGATTCAGCATGTTGATCTGTCCGGTGTTGCGAAGACCCAGACCCACGCCGCCCATCGATCGCATGGCCACGTTTCCGGGCGTAGCCAGCTCACCCGGTCCGTACATCGAATAGGGTGAATAGGCATTGATGCTGCTTGTCTGGGCAAACAGCGTCGCAGGCAGCATCAGCATCGCCACGGCGATGGCTCGTATCAGTTTAATCTTTATTTGCATTGTAGTCCAAAATTCTATTCAATCCGCAAACCACCAGCTCACAGTCTGCAAATATCGCATTTTTAATTCTCTTTACAAAGTATTTCGCGTCTCCACCGGTAAAAATAGTCGATATTTTATCGTTTTTTTCGGAAAACGCCCCGATGTAACCCTCTATTTCGTTCGCAACGCCCTGCATCACGCCCTGCTCGATGGCCGAAAGAGTGGTGTTGCCGAACCTCAGCCGCTCATCGGTGACATCGGCCAGAGGCAGGCGCGCCGTGTAGTCGTGCAGCGCACGAAAACGCATCTTCACTCCCGGCGAGATATTGCCACCCTTGTAGGCACCGCCCTCGACCAGATCGATGGTGATGGCCGTACCGAAGTCGACGATCAGCAGATCCCTGCCGGGATAGAGCATTGCTGCCCCCACGGCTGCGGCAAGCCGGTCGGCACCCAGCGTCGCAGGCGTAGCGTAGTGGTTGGCAAGCGGTATGGGAGTGGAGGCCGCAGAGAAGTCGACCACCATCGGCAGGCGTCGGCGCAGTTGCTCCGCAACAGGTTTCGCATCTTCCCGTGTGGAGCATACTATGGCCTGCGAAATAGCGTCGTAACGGTCGACAAGCTGATCGAGCCACAGCGGATCGAGCCTCTCGACGGTGTGCTGCACCACGACCGCATCACCGCACATGACTGCCGTTTTCGCGCGCGTGTTGCCTATGTCTATAATAAGATTCATCTCTGTATCAAAACGATAAAGCCTACACTCAAAGCGCTCGCAGCACTTCGATTCCTTCGGCTATGTTACGTACTTTCCTAACGGTCATCGCCAATCGATTATTGTGCTGCTTGACCACAAAACGGTCGCTGTCGGCCATGACCTTCCTGAGCAGATTCATAAACGTATCGCTCTTGTAGTAGGGCGAGGAGTCGTCGCCGACGAACCATACGATCATAAGTCCGTTCTTCACCTTGACACGCTCCATGCCCAGACGCACCGCTTCACGGCGCAGACGAACAACGTTCATCAGCTCGACAGCAGCTTCGGGCAATTCGCCGAATCGGTCTTCCAGACGCGAAGCGAAGGCGGCGAGCTGCTCCTCGGTCTGCAACGAATCGAGCTCGCGATAGAGGCGGAGCTTTTCCGACTGCGAATGCACATAACTGTCGGGCAGAGAGGCGTCCACGTCGATATCGATAGTGGCGTCGTCGACAAAACCCACGCTCTGCATGGCATTGTTCTCGGCCTCGGTGAGTCCCGACACATCGAGTCCCTCCGAGCGCAACTCCGAGATTGCCTGCTGCATGATCTTCTGGTAGGTCTCGATACCTATGTCGGCGATAAATCCGCTCTGCTCGGCACCCAGCAGATTGCCGGCACCGCGGATATCGAGGTCCTGCATGGCGATATTGAAACCCGATCCCAGATCGGAGAACTCCTCGATGGCGCGCAGTCGGCGTCGCGCATCGCCTCCCAGAAATTCGTCGGGCGGAGTTATCAGATAGCAATAGGCCTTGCGATCGGAACGTCCCACACGGCCGCGCAGCTGATGCAGATCGCTCAGGCCGAACATCTGTGCGTTGTCGATGATTATGGTGTTGGCATTGGCCACATCGATGCCGTTCTCGACGATAGTCGTCGACAGCAGCACGTCGAACTCACCGTAGATGAAGTCCATGATGAGACGTTCGAGCTGCTCGGCAGGCATCTTGCCGTGTCCCACGCCTATGCGTGCCTTGGGGCATATCTTGCGAAGCATGGCTTCGACCTTCATCAGATCGTCGACCCTGTTGTGAACGAAGTAGACCTGCCCGCCGCGCGACAGCTCCTCCTCGATGGCATCGCGTATGATCTCCTCCGAGAAGACATGCGACTCGGTAACGATGGGCTGGCGGTTGGGCGGCGGAGTGGAGATGATCGACAGATCGCGCGATCCCATGAGCGAGAATTGCAGAGTACGCGGTATGGGCGTAGCCGTAAGCGTGAGCGTATCGATGCTCACCGACAGCTGCGTCAGCTTCTCCTTGGCCGCCACGCCGAACTTCTGCTCCTCGTCGATTATCAGAAGCCCCAGGTCGTGGAATTTGACCTGCTTGCCCAATATCTTGTGGGTGCCGATGATGATATCGATCTTGCCGGCAGCCAGATCGTCCAGGATCTGACGCGTCTGCTTGGCCGACTTGGTGCGATTGAGATATTCGACCTTGACGGGAAGATCTCTAAGACGCTCCGAAAAGGAGCGATAGTGTTGCAGCGCGAGTATGGTAGTGGGCACCAGCACCGCCGTCTGCTTGCCGTCGACAGCCGCCTTGAAGGCCGCACGTATGGCCACCTCGGTCTTGCCGAATCCCACGTCGCCGCAGACCAGGCGATCCATCGGCTGATCCGACTCCATGTCGCGCTTGACAGCCTCCGACGCACTCTGCTGATCGGGCGTATCCTCCCACACGAACGATGCTTCGAGCTCCTGTTGCAGGTAGCCGTCGGCCGAGAAGGCGAACCCTTTCGAGGCCTTGCGCTTGGCATAGAGGGCAATCAGCTCGCGCGAGATATCTTTGACGGCCTTCTTGGTAGCCGATTTGAGCTTCTGCCATGCCGCACCGCCCAACTTGTGTATCTTGGGCGGCTCGCCCTCGCCGCTCTTGTAGCGCGATATGCGGTGCAGGGCGTGCACGTTGACGAACAATATGTCGTTATCCTTGTAGATCAGCTTGATGGCCTCCTTCATGCGACCGTTGTCGTTGAGTTTGACCAATCCGCCGAAACGTCCTACGCCATGGTCGATATGCACCACATAGTCGCCCACTTTCAAGGCGTTCAACTCGGCCACGGTCATCTGCTCGTCGCGCTTGATCTCACCACGCAGGCGATACCGCTGATAACGGTCGAATATCTGATGATCGGTATAGAGACACAACCGAAGATCGTTGTCGACGAATCCCTCGTGAAGTGTTATCGGGAGCGAATCGAAACGCACGTTGCGACGCCCGATCTGATGAAATATGTTGTCGAGCCGTTCCAGCTGTATCTTATTCTGAGACAGAATATAAGTCTTGTATCCGCGTTGCGCCTGCGAGATGATGTCATCGGCCAGCATCTCGAAATTCTTGTTGAATGCCGGCTGCGGCGAGGTGTGCAGTTCGACGGTATTCGCCGCCGCGCGCTCCCGGACATTGTCTTTGCGCACCGCCACGCGCATCGGCTGCATGTCGGCAAGCAGAGCATTGCGCGAGGTGAGGAAGGAGTTTATGGCCGACGGTTCGTCGAGCTGTTCGAGCAGTTTGCGCCGTATGTCGTTGATTCTGCGCAGAGCGAAGTCGGCATCGGAGAACCACATGGTGGCGCTGCCGCCGACAAAACGTGCCAGCGAGACGCGCTCGGCCTCGCATTCGGTCATGTTGGGTATGATCTCCACACTGTCTGGTCGTTCGGCCGAGAGCTGGCTCGATATGTCGAAACGGCGCAGCGAGTCGATCTCATCGCCGAACATATCGATACGGTAGGGTTTCGACTCGGCATATGAAAAGATGTCGACGATGCCGCCTCGAACGGAGTACTGACCGGGTTGATACACGAACTCCACCTTCTCGAACTCCATCTGTTCGAGCCGCTCGACGATGCGGTCGATATCGATTCTGTCGCCCACGCTCAGCCGCATGGTCTGTTCGCTCAACCGGCGACGGTCGGCGACAGTCTCGGCCAGAGCTTCGGGATAGGTGCACAGAACGATGCTGCCCGTTTGAAAGTTTCTTACGGCCGTCAGAGCCGCGGTACGCTGCACCACACCCTGAGCGTCCTGCTGAGAATAGGCAATAGAGCGTTTGTAGGCCGACGGAAAGAAATAGACCGAGCTCTCGTCGAGCAGAGCATAGAAGTCATTGGCAAGATAGGCCGCCGCATCGCGGTCGTCGGCAACGAATATGTGCACACCGCCCATACGCTCGACAGCCGCCGCCGCATAGAGCGAAAAAGCTCCGCCGACCATCTGCGAAAGATGGACGGTAGAGCTTTGTCCGCTTAACAGTTCAACGATCTGCGAGAGCTTCGGCGAGCTCTCGACAAGATGTAGCATATCACTCATAATCCGTCGGTTTTACCTCCTCGCAAGGGAGGCCGTTACAACAGCGACGAACCCTTCTCGTTGAGATAGTTCACATCGATCATGCCGACGCTCTGGTCGGCCGTGACCTTGATTTTGGTCTTGTACTTGTAGCTCCAACGCCTGCGCAGCGACCACAACCCATGGCAGATATACGATGCCACATATGGGCTGACCCTAAGGTTGATATACTTCACATGGCGGTCGCACGCCAACAGTTGTATCTGATTCTCTATCTTCTTTTCGAGCAGGATCGTAGGCTCGACGCGGCCGGTGCCGTGGCACGCAGGGCAGACATCGGTGGTCTCCTGCACCGCCACCGGACGCACCCTCTGGCGCGTGATTTGCATCAGTCCGAATTTCGACAGCGGCAGGATAGTGTGCTTGGCCTTGTCGGTGGCCATCATGCGCGTCATCTCCTCATGCAGCATCTGGCGGCTCTGCGCCTTGTGCATGTCGATGAAATCGACTATGACGATACCGCCCATGTCGCGCAGACGCAACTGGCGCGCTATCTCCTTGGCGGCAGCAAGGTTGACTTCGAGCGCCGTCTGCTCCTGATTGTCTTCGGCCTTGGTGCGGTTGCCCGAATTGACGTCTATGACGTGCATGGCCTCCGTATGCTCGATGATGAGGTAGGCACCTCGGCGCAGCGATACGTATTTTGCGAATAGCGACTTTATCTGTTTGGATACGTCGAAGTTATCGAATATAGGAACCTGCCCCTTGTAGAGCTTTACCAGTCGTTCCATCTTGGGTTCGATGACCTTTACATAGTTGCGTATCTCGGCGTACATCGCCTCGTCGTTGACCGTAATCTGCGAAAACGTGTCGTTCAACGAGTCGCGAATAATGGTATTGGCGCGACTCATCTCGCTCATCAGCAGTGCCGGAGCCTGATTCTTGCGTATCGCAGCCAATGTCTTGTTCCATCTCTCGACCAGAGAGAGTATGTCCTGCTCGATGTCAGCGTCCTTGGCATCGGCCGCAGCCGTGCGAATTATGACACCGAAATTTTTGGGCAGCACGGCGGCCGCCACCTTTTTAAGTCGTTTCTTCGCTTCGTTCGAACGTATCTTCTGCGAGATGAATACTTTCGACGAAAACGGCACCAGCACCACATTTCGACCGGCGAGCGATATGTCGGAGGTCAGACGCGGGCCTTTGGTCGAGATCGCCTCCTTGGCGATCTGCACCATAATGGTTTGCCCCACTTCGAGGTACGATCCTATCTTGCCGCTCTTCTCGATGTTCTCTTCGAGCTTCATCGAGTCGACTCTGAGCGAACGCTTGCCGGGTTGGTGGCTGGCAACGACGCGTTTGAGCGACAGAAACTGGTTGCCCAGATCGAGATAGTGTATGAATGCGTCTTTCTCATGGCCGATGTTGACGAACGCGGCGTTGAGTCCGGGCATTATCTTACGTACCTTTCCCAAATAGATGTCCCCTACTGCAAAGCCCGTCTGAACCTGCTCCTTGTTGAGCTCGACCAGCACTTTGTCTTCGCACAGGGCGATAGAGATCTCGGTTGGATTTACATTGATAATTAATTCTCTGTTCATTAATCGAATTGTTTGATACAATGCACCGATCATAAATAGGCAAAGCTAAGACCCGATCGCCTTAGCTTTACCTATAATCAGCAAGATTGCCACTACTTCTTCTTATGACGATTCTTACGAAGACGCTTCTTGCGCTTGTGAGTAGCCATCTTATGACGCTTGTGCTTCTTTCCGTTTGGCATAGTTGTAAAATTTTTTTATAGGTTATTCTCCGCTACTACTTCACCTTACCTGCAAAACTTTTCGAAGGCTTGAAGGCCGGAATGTTATGCTCGGGAATGGTAATAGTCGTATTCTTAGAGATATTGCGGGCAACCTTGGTCGCACGCTTCTTGATTATAAAGCTACCGAAACCGCGGAGATAAACATTCTCGCCGCCGATCATCGAGTTCTTGACGTTCTCCATGAAGGCCTCTACGATAGCCTGTACCTGCACCTTCTCTACTCCTGTAGATTTTGCAATCTCGTTTACGATGTCTGCCTTTGTCATAACTATAACTGTTTTAATAAAAATAGTAATTTAATATCTTTCCACAATCAGATAGGCAGCGCCTCCGCCTCCTCTTTCATGACTCCTCTTTGCGCCCTGCCTCACTCCAACCAGTCTGCAAATATACGCCTATTTAATATAATTTGCAACAAAAACGTAAAAAATTGTATTAATTTATCAGTCGCAACCCACTGTAATGCAAATATAATGCAAAAAGAGTCGATCTCTTTAAAATCTGTTCAGAGCAGAGGCAAGTCCTTCGACGGCCTGATCCAATCCTTTCTGGATCTTTCCGCCTATCATCATGCGCATCATCATGTTAAGTTCGGCATGCAGCACCATGCGTATGCGAGTGTCGCCGGGCGAGACTTCGTGCAGCTGTATCCAGAATGCGAAATCGATCGGCACGCCGCCCTGATCGCCCACAATCTTAACGTGTTTGGGCGGCACGCGCTCTTCGATTCTCAGCCTCACTTCAAAGCCTTTCACCTTAAAAGAGCATGTATCCTCGTCGGCCTGCCACTGCTCGACCTTGTCTTGCAGAGCCGGAGTCAGCATATCCAGCCGCGACAGCAGCGGGAATATTCTGTCGGCCGAGTGTCGTATCTGTTGTTGTTTCGATTCGTATTTTTCCATAACCGTTTACAATTACGCTACAAATATACACTTTTTTCAGATAAAAGACCCCATCTCGCCGACACATCGCCGCTGCGCTCCATCGCAAACCGTACAAACGCCCCCAGCCTTCCGAGCCTCACGAGCCGCCACACAGATGACAGCCGCACCGCACCGCCGAGCGGCTCCCCCACTGCTCACAGCCCTGCCGCAGCCAAGCGCCGGCGAATTTTGGCGCGTTTTATGGAGAATGCCTCGGATATCATGCGGAGCGAAAAGCCCCCGCCGACACGATGTCGATGCCGCCGGCATGCAGGCGAGACGACAGAGGGTCACGAATCTTTAATTATATATATTATTGTAGATATGAATTATGGTATAAGCGTTTTGTTCAGAGCCATACCGCTGGTCATGGCCTTGATATGTATGTTATTCGGCTGGCTGGTCTACGACACGGGCGACGATGCGGCAAGACTGACGGCCGGCACGGTGATATTCTTTCTCGGATCGATCTGCATCGCCCTCTTCTGCACGGCGGCCACAATCATAAGGCAGATCACAGGCACCTACCGCCCGGCATTGAAATTCGTCTATCCGTTTATCGGCTATGCGGTTGCCATCGCTACGCTGTGCATAGGCATCTGGATATTTCACACCCACACCGAACAGCCTCTGTTCGTCGCAGGACATGTTGTGGCAGGACTCGGACTCATCACCATGTGCGTCTCGACGGCAGCCACCTCGTCGGTGCGTTTCACACTGATTCCCGAGAACTCCAAGCGCAACGACTCCGCACCCAATCCGGCAGCCTATTCGCGAGGCGCAGGCGCAGCGTTGAATACGATCGTCACACTGGTCGCCATTGCCGCATGGGCATGGGCGATAATACTGCTGCTGCATGCCGACGACAGTGCGTCGTATCTGGTAGCCGGCACGGTAATGGGCGGCATAGCATGCGTATGCACCGGGCTCATCGCACTTGTAGTCAGCATAGTGCGACAGACGCGCAACACCTACACCGATGCCGATCGTCACCGCTGGCCGTCGCTGGTATTGGGCATGGGCACAGCCGCACTGGTATGGGGTGCGATCATAATAATCTTCGACGCCGGAAACAGCTATCGGAACATAGGCTGCATAATGATAGGTCTGGGATTGATATGTTACAGCATATCGAGCAAGGTGCTGCTGCTGGCCAAAGTGTGGCGTGCAGACTATCCGCTGGCCAAGCGCATTCCGCTCATACCCGTGCTGACGGCACTCACGGCGCTCTTCCTGGCGGCATTTCTGTTCGAATACTCCACCGTCGATGCCGACTACTTCACTCCGGCACACGTGCTGGTGGGCTTCGGCGCAATATGCTTCACGCTGTTCTCGATAGTAAGCATCTTGGAGAGCGGCACATCATCGGGCAAGTGATTCCGGCAGCGGCCGATCACTCGGCTATCCATTGCATGATGATCTCATCGCGATAGCCGTCGGGAGTCCATATCCAATCGCGCCGGCAGCCGCACTCCTCGAATCCGGCACTGCGGAACAGTGCCATGCTGGCACGGTTGGAGGCCTCCATGGAGCACCATATCTGGTGTATGCCCAGCGTTTGACGGGCATACCGCTGCACGGCTGCAACGGCTGCCGAGGCGTAGCCGTGTCTGCGATCCGACTCGTCGTAGACGAGTATGCCTATGCCAAGGCGGCGCATCTGAGGATCGAAGTCGAACAGATCGACGGCACCGACGCTGCGTCCGCGCATATCGTCGATGATAAGACGCAGCTGGCGCGTGGCATAGATGTCAAACCGCTGCTGGTCGACGAAGCGCTGCAACTGGTCGCGCGAAAACGGGGAGGTGGTGCCGCTCACACGCCACACCTCAGGATCGTTCTCCCAGCGATACATGATCTCCACATCGCTCTGCTCCACGGCGCGAAGAGTGCACTTTACGGCATCGATCATCATATCCGACGCAATTACAGTCCTATAACTTTATTGCGAATCAACATCGCCACACCCCATGCGTTGGCGCTCTCGTTCATCTTCGATACACGGAACTTGGTGTCCTTGTAGACAAGGTTGAGCGAGTATTTGTTTGTCGACGATTTCAGCGGCAGCATCAGATACTCGCCCGCCGCAGCCATATTGCCGCCGACGATGACCGTCTCGGGGTTGAACGTATTGATAAGAAACGCCACGGCCTTGCCGACCTTCTCGCCGGCCTCCTCGATAAGTTCGATCGACAGATTGTCGTCGTTGCGCGCGGCGGCGATGATGTCGTTTATGTGTATGGGCTCGCCACGGTCGTACATCTCGCGCAAAATCGTATTGACCCCACTCTTGATGAGCTTGATGATACGCTCCTCGATGGCTATGCCCGACACCTCGGTTTCGAGACAGCCCTTCTTGCCGCAGGCGCATATTATCTCGTTGTCGAAGAACGGTATATGACCGAACTCTCCGGCAAAACCGTTCTTGCCGTAGTAGAGTTTGCCGTCGATGACGATGCCGATTGCCACACCGCGTCCCATGTGCAGATAGAGCACGTTGCTCTCGTTCTTCGACTTGCCGTATGTGTATTCGGCATAACAGCGTGCACGGGTGTCGTTTTCCAGCAGCACGCGAATGCCTATGCGCGACGATATGATCTCGCACAGCGACTCCTCGCTCGAAGTGAAATATTTGTAGGAGCGACCCGTTTCGGGATTGACACGACCCACTATCGAGACTCCAACGCCGAGAATCTTGCCGCGCTCGATTCCGCACGTATCGATAAATTCGGCGATGTTGAGACAGATGCGTTCGAGACACTGCGAACGATCGACCAGTTCGAACGACGTGTCGGTCGACTCCTTTATTATATTGTTCTGCAAATCAGTGATGACATATGTCATGTGGTCGCGGCCGACGTTTACTCCGGCGAAATAGATGGCCGAGTTGGCCAGACCGAATACGTTGGGACGCCGTCCGCCGGGCGTCTCCACCTTGCCCAGGTCGTTCACGATCTTCTCATCGACCAGTTCCTGCACGAGCTTGGTCATCGTCGGCACCGATATATGCAGCTCGCGCGTCAGCTCCGAAAGCGTACATTCGCCATTGACAGCCATATACGCAATGATGTTGCGTTTGATAATGTTGTTCTTGTGGGTGATACCTTTCAGGTTGGCGTCGGAATCGATGTTGAAGAATTTAGTGAGCGTCGTCATCAGCGTATTAATTAAATATTAATATTCCGACGGCAAATATAATAAAAAAATATTGTATATTCTTCAATTTATTAAAGAATATCCTAAAAAAAGAGATTAAATATTATTTCGGGCACGGCATCGCTTCGCAGCGCAAGAGAGCATTGGCAGGCCATATCTCCGTATCGCTCTTCATTCCACAGCATTCGGCTTGCAGCGGCGGCAGAAACGGCTCTGCCGGCAATATCCCCGCTTCTCCGGCAGCCGCCTCAGATCAGGCCGCCTCAACAGCCGCACCGCCTCCGCAAGCAGCCTGGCGAGGATCGGCCACTCGGCCGCATTGCCAAAGCCTCCTTCCGCATCTGAGCACAAAATACAAATCGGGTGCGCCAATGCAATATCGACACACCCGATCATAACGGAGCAGATCCCTATCTCGGACCTCCGCCGGGAGGAGGGCCCATGGGCGGACGACCGGCAAACGGACGGTTGCCCTTGACCTCCATGCCGTCGTAGTCGCCGATATTGCTCGATGCGCCCTTGTTGAAGTGGCGCAGATTGTAGTTGAACTGCACGGTGTAGTAACGTCCCACCACGCTGTTCCAGGCGTTCTGCGTATAGCCGCTGCTCATGGTGCGCGCGAACGAAGTGTTCTGGTTCAAGATGTCGTTGACACCGACCATGATCTCGCCTCTCTGGTTTTTGAATACCTTCTTGCCCAGATAGGCATTGCACAGTACGTAACTCTCGTTATAGTCGTTGGTGAATCCTACATACTGATTGTAAGATGCCGAGAGCGTCAGCGTCAGACCCTTCCAGAATACCCATTTGAGATTACCCGTAGCCGTGTGGTTGAAATACTGGTTCTTGCCCGAAGAGGCCAGCGAGTTCTTTGTGTCGTTATATGTACCGTTCCACTGCAACGTGAAGTCGATGTTCTCCGATATGTTGCTGCCCAGCGATACCATGGCATCGTAGCCCATGTTGCTCGCGAAGTTGGTCAGATCGTCGATCAGCGACGGAGTGCGCGTGTAGCTCACACCGCCCATAAGGTTGAGATTGCACTTTATGGGATTGACCGGGAAGCCGTAGCTGATGTGCGTGCGCAGAGAGCGGTAGCCGTCCAGGTTGGCATAGGTGGTGTATTGCAGCGGCTTGTACTCCACGCCGTCGACCTCTATGGGCTTGTTGTAGTAGATCGACGAACCTATGTAGTTCTGCGTCAGCTGTGTCGAGAACATCCACATGAACGTGCGTCCCTTTTCGACGTTGGAGCGTATGTAGTGGAAGTTGATGCGGTGCGAATATGCCGGATTAAGGTCGGGATTACCTTTCGACAGATACTGCGCATTCGACACGTCGTAGATGTCTTGCAGATTGCTTACCGACGGATTCTCCGTATTCGACATGACGAACAGACGTATGGTGTTCTCACGGTTGATGGCGATGTTACCCATCAGGAAATAGGTGAAATCGTTGTAGTTGCGCTTGATATCGTATCCGCGCACACCGCCGTCGAGCGTCGAATACTGATAGTAGACGTTGGCCACGATCGTATTCTTGTTTTTCGAGTAGCGGAAGCCCGGACCTACACGGTGCGTAACGTAACGGCTGTCGGTATCGCTCGACAGCGAAGCATCGGGCAGCAGGCCGTCGGTAATGTAGTCGGGGCCCGTGATGTAAGCCGTCTTGTCGATATTCTGATTGTTGACTGCCGCACGGTACTGGAAACTGATCTGCGCCGATTTCGACACCGGCTCGGTATAGGTGAAGTTGCCCTCCAAACGCAGCGACGATGTCGGAGCCAGCGACGATACATATCTGAGCACGGGAACCGGTTCGCCCGTTTCCTGATCGATCTCCGTTTCGAGCGTCGAATAGCTGTTGGTGCGGCTGCGGGTGTTGTTGCGCCAGTTAACATTGGCATCGACCGTAATCGTGCGTCCCGCCTTGCCCAGCTTGGCACGGTACGACAGGAACTCACGCAGGTTGAAAGCGGCCGAGGCGGCATCGCTGCCGTTGCTGATGATGTTGTCGCCGCTCTCGCCCCACTGCCGGCCGTAGGTCTCGCTGAACGGATCGTTGCTCTGATAGCTGAATCCCGTGCGCGACATGAGCGACTGGTTGGCCGATATGCGCCAGTCAAGACGCAGATTGAGGCGGTGATTATTGTTGAGCGTCTGCGAGCGTCCGCTCTGTTCGAGCGTATCGATAGGCGACGGAGCCTCGTACCAGCGCTCCAATCGGCTGATGTTGCGAGTATTGGTGCGATTGAAGAAGTAGCTTCCGGTCAGCTTCACCTTATCGTTCTCGCCCCACGAGTCCGAGTAGTTGATACCGATCGATCCTACCTTGGCCACACCGCTCTGCGGACGCACCATGTATTGTCCCACGCCGCGTCCCATGCCGCCACCCATACCACCGGTCGAACCCGACACGCCGAGAATATCCTCGAACGAGAAGTTCTGCTGGTTGATGTTGTTCAGCAATCCTATAACCGACAACCGGCTCGAATTGTTGAATATGTTGACATTACCGCCGGCCATATACTTATGGTGCGACGTAACGTCGTCGGTCTCGGGCTGATAGCCGTATCCGGCATACAGCTTACCGAACTGACCCTGACGCATATTGCTGTGGGTGATAATGTTGATGGCCTTATAGCCCTCGCCGTCGTCCATACCCGAAAACTCGGCATTGTCGCTCAGCTTGTTGAACACCTCGATCTTGTCCACCGCCTGAGCCGGCAGCGAGTTGATGGCCGTCGAGACGTCCTCTCCGAAGAACTCCTTTCCGTCAACGAAGATCTTTTTGACCTCCTCGCCCTGAGCCTCGACCGTTCCGTTGGTGATGGTTATGCCCGGCATCTTCTTCAACAGACCTTCGACATCGGCATCTGCCGCAACCTTGAACGCGCCGGCATTGTAGCTGACCGTATCGCCATTCTGCGACGTGCGCAGCGACTGCACCTCCTTCACCACGGCATCGATGCGCGTTGCCGCCACGGCAAGCTCGATAGTACCCATGGCCGTAACACTCTTGTCCACCTTGATCGTAGCGGTGTAGTTCTCGTAGCCTATGAACGAAACGGTGGCGGTATATTCGCCATAGGCGACGCCGGTGATCTCCGTCTTGCCGCCATAACCCGATGTCTGATGTTTGCGAACATTGCTGTTGCGTGTCGATACCAACTCGACGATGGCACCTATGACACCCTCTTTGGTCTCGGAGTCGATGATCGTTGCCGTGACCTTGGCCGTTTGAGCCAACGCCGACGACGCTATCGATAGCGACAACAATACGACAAGTAATCTCTTCATATATCTATATATTGCCTTTGTTTATTTTCGACCGCGAAGATAATACAAATTTCCGACCCCTCGGCCTTCCGATCGGTGAAACGACCAAAAAGGGGTGTCAGCCGTCGCGGCACCGGTTGCGAACGTATAAAATTTTTCGGCGATTTCGGCGTTATTATCATAGTCGGCGGCAGAGCATGCAAAATAAATTTCGCATCGGGTGAAACAAATGTGCAACTGCTTTCGTAATATAAAATGATTGTTGAAAAAGTTTAGTTAGGAACAATAGTTGTAAGAAAAATATATTTATGCGTCAATTAAAGATTACAAAGTCGATCACCAACCGCGAGAGTGCATCGCTCGACAAGTATTTGCAGGAGATCGGCAAAGAGGAGTTGATCACCGTAGAAGAGGAGGTCGAACTCGCGCAGCGCATCAAGAAGGGCGACCAGGAGGCGTTGGAGAAGCTGACAAAGGCCAATCTGCGTTTCGTAGTGTCGGTTGCCAAGCAGTATCAGAATCAGGGTTTGAGCCTGCCCGACCTTATAAATGAAGGTAACCTCGGTTTAATCAAGGCGGCCGAGAAGTTCGACGAGACGCGCGGTTTCAAGTTCATATCGTATGCCGTGTGGTGGATACGCCAGTCGATTCTGCAAGCATTGGCCGAGCAGTCGCGAATAGTGCGCCTGCCGCTGAACCAGGTGGGTTCGCTCAACAAGATAAACAAGGCCTTTGCCCGTTTCGAGCAGGAGCACGAGCGCACGCCGTCGCCCGAAGAGCTGGCCTCGGAGCTGGAACTTCCCAAGGAGAAGGTGACCGACACCCTGCGTGTGGCCGGTCGTCACATCTCGGTCGACGCACCCTTTGCCGAGGGCGAAGACAACTCTCTGCTGGACGTGCTGGTCAATACCGATTCGCCCAATGCCGACCGCGGTCTTATCAGCGAATCGCTGGCAACGGAGGTGGAGCGCGCATTGGAGATTCTGACCGAGCGTGAGCGCGATATAATCCGCTACTTCTTCGGCATAGGCTGTTCGGAGATGACATTGGAGGAGATCGGCGAGAAGTTCGATCTTACACGCGAACGCGTGCGCCAGATCAAGGAGAAGGCCATACGCAAATTGCGTCAGTCATCGCGCAGCCGTCTGCTGAAATCTTATCTGGGATAGTCATGTAATTAAAGTATATAAGTGCGAACCGGCCGGTTTTCCACGCGGAAAACCGGCCGGTTTGTTGTTTGTCGGTTTGTAGTCCGTTCGACCGATATTGCCGATTGCAACAGTCGTCACAGGCGAGCACGCAGCGGCGGCACGGAGTAGCGGCACGGCAGAAACGGCTCGATGCGAAACGCACATAAAACAAAAACCGCGTCGGACTTGCATCTGACGCGGTTTTCTGTGCCCAGGACGAGACTCGAACTCACACGGACCTAATCGTCCACCACCCCCTCAAAGTGGCGTGTCTACCAATTTCACCACCTGGGCTCATCTATTCGAGCGTGCAAATATAGGAACTTTTTTCGAATCTGCAAAATTTTTACATGAAAATCATCAATATTACCTGCGCAATCACCACTCTGATGAACATTGCCAGCGGATAAACGGTCGTGTAGGCTATCGACGGGCGGTCGCCGTCGGTTATCTCGTTGGCATATGTCAAGGCCATCGGATTGGCCATGGCACCGCACAACATGCCCGCCGTCGAGGCGAAATCGACACGATGGCGACGCATGGCATAGCAGCCCACGGCGAGTGTCGGCAACAGTGTTATGGCAAAGCCCAATGCCACCCATGTGGCACCCGTTGAGCTGATGGCGGCATCGAAGAACGTGGGGCCTGCACTGAGTCCGAGACATGCCAGATAGAGCGACAGTCCCAGTGCACGAAGCATGAGGTTGGCACTCTGTGTGGCGTAGGTGACCAGATGCAGACGGTAGCCGAACGCACCGATCAGTATGCCCACTATGATAGGACCTCCGGCCAGACCCAGCTTCAAGGGCGACGACATGCCCGGCAGGGCAATGGGTATGGCACCCACGATCAGACCAACGATCAAGCCTATGAATATGGCCGGCAGGTGGGGCTCGTTAAGATCGCGCTCGGCATTGCCCAGCGTCTCGGCCACCTTGTCGACAGCCGAAGCGTCGCCCACCACTACCACGCGGTCGCCCAGCTGCAACACCAGATCGGGCGTAGCCAGAAGCACGACGCCGCTGCGCACGATGCGGCTGATGTTGATGCCGTAGCTGTTGCGCAGATGCAGCGAACCGAGGCTTCGGCCGTTGATATCGGCGCGCGTGACGATGATCGAGCGCGACACCATGGTCGAATCGATCGAATTCCAGTCGACATCGCCGCTGTTCCAGTCGGTGCTTTCGCGACGGCCGATCAACGCTTCGAGCGTCTCCACGTCGCGGCGCGAGGTGACCACCAACAGACGGTCGCCACGCTCGATGACCGTATCGGGCGACGGGACGCTCACGCGGCCGTCGTGCCATATTCGCGATACGACGAACTGCACATGGCTGAACTCACTTATCTTGCGCAGGTTGTGTCCGATGATGCCCGGATTGTCGGCTATCATCGATATTATATAGGTATTGTTGACATGCTCGGCCTGAGGAGCGGCCAAATCGTTCTGACGCACCATGTACCGGCGCATGACGATAATGGCCAGAATAACGCCTACCACACCGAGCGGATATGTCACAGCGCAGCTCAATGCCGGCGTAGTGGCGTCGAGATCCATCTGGGCAAGCGTCTGCTGCGATGCCGCCAGTGCGGGAGTATTGGTTACCGCCCCGCTCAGCACGCCCATCATATCGGGCAGCGACATACCAGGCAAATAACTGAAAGCCACCGCCATGGCCGTGCCGAGGAGTATGACGGCCAACCCCAGTCCGTTGAGACGTATGCCGTTGTTGCGGAACGCGCTGAAAAAGCCGGGACCCACCTGCACGCCCAGCGCATAGACGAACAGCACCAGACCGAAGTTCTGAGCGAACGTCAATATCGTATGATCGATCTTCAAGCCGAAATGGCCGGCCAGAATACCGGTAAAAAAGACGAATGTCACGCCGAGCGACACTCCGCGGACATGCACTTTGCCCAACGCCATGCCTACGGCGCAGATCAGCGACAGCACCACGATGGCCGTCATGTCGACCTTTCCGTCGAACAAACTCTCCAAAAACTCCATAACCTAACTAACCTAATTTTTTCCATAAGCCCCGGCAAAGCCGAACCTGCTCCGACCATGCCGAGGCGAGAGAACGGTGCGGCAAATCGCACCTTTTCGATCCGCTGCCGCCGTCGATCAGCGCAGTGTCATCTCATCGAGCAGATAACCGGCACCTCCCACGCGATCGATCGTAAAGAGCACATAGCGTATATCGACCGCTATGTTGCGGCATATCTCCTCGTCGAACTCGACGTCGCTCATGGTCGAGAGCCATGTACGGTCGAAATTTATGCCGATAAGTCGACCGCGAGCGTCGATGACCGGCGAACCGGAATTACCGCCCGTAGTGTGGTTGGTCGCGATGAAGCAGACGGGCACACTGCGTCGGCCGTCGATCTCCACACCCCAGCGGCCATATTGCTTGCAAGCATATATGTCTCTGAGCGACTGCGGAATGTCGTAATCGTATATTTCGGGATTATCCTTCTCGATGATACCCTCCAACGTGGTTTGCGGACGGTGATATACTCCGTCGGCATAGTCGTAACCCGCTATCTTGCCATAGGCTACGCGCAGCGTGAGGTTGGCGTCGGGGAAGAATGCGCGGTCGCGATCCCACTCCATCAGAGCCTTGACATAGGGACGGTACCAACGCTCTATGTCGGGCACGTTGCTCAGGTTGCGATAGGCATATTGCACCGACAGCTCGTATAGCGGCGTCATGGCCTCGACCAGTTCGGCCACGGCATCATCGGCTGCGGCATCGGTCGAAAAGCCTTCGATCGAGACGAAGCGGCTGTTGTCGTATAGATAGTCTACATAAGCCTCCGCACCGCCATATCGTGCGACCAGTTGCGACAGCGACTCCGGTATGCCGCCCTCGGGTGCCAGACGCAGGAACTCGGCGACCATGCGCTGCGCAATGGCGCGATCGATCGAAGCATCGTAGTTTTTGTAGAAGTTCTGCGCCACCAGGGCTGCACGCTCCCTGTCGGGCGTCAGCATGGCGAAGCGCACTATCTGCGGCAACTCTATGGCACGCAGAGTCTCGATGAAGAGCGTGCGGGTATGATACGGCATCGTATTGCGCAGGTATGCGGCATGCAGCGAATCGAGCAGATAGGCCTTGTCGGGATTCTCGGCAACGAAACGCTGCTCGTAGGCGCGCTTCTTGTCGACCGTACCCAGGCGCTTGATACCCAACACTTCTCCCTGCCATTTCTTCCACGCATTGGCTATCGAGGCGTGTTTGGCAGCGTATTGTATACGCACTTTGGGATCGCGCTCCTGAGCTGCGCGTATGATGTCGAGACGCTCGGTGCGCAGTGCTATGCAAACGGGATCGGCCACGTTGGCGATGTAGTCGACAGCATCGGAAGTGATATACTCCTGCGTGTTGCCCGGGAAACCGTAGATCATGGTGAAATCACCCTCTTTGACCCCCGCGGTCGAGATCTCGAAGTGGCGCGCAGGACGATAGGGAACATTGCCGGACGAGTAGGCTGCCGGCTCGTTGTCGGGCGACGAATAGATGCGGAATACCGAGAAGTCGCCGGTATGGCGCGGCCATATCCAGTTGTCGGTATCGCCTCCGAACTTGCCTATCGACGAGGGCGGCGTACCCACCAGACGCACGTCGGAGAATACTTTGTAGACGAACAGAAACTGCTGGTTGCCGTAGTACATCTGCTCGACGGAGGCACTGTAACCCTTGCCCTCGGCTTCGGCGGCAGCGATTATCTCTTCGGCTTTCTCACCGGCTGCAAGACGGTCGGTGATCTCCTCCATGCGCACGAGCATCTCCACCGTCAAGCCCTTGCACGGCAGCTCTTCGTTGCGCGACATAGCCCAGAAACCGTTTGTCAGATAGTCGTGCTCGACCGACGACAACGACTGTATGGCACCGTAACCGCAATGATGGTTGGTCAGCAGCAATCCTTCGGCCGACACGATCTCACCGGTGCAACCGCCGTCGAACAGCACGACAGCATCCTTCAACGAGGCTTTGTTGATAGAGTAGATGTCTTCGGCCGTGAGGCGGAAGCCCTTCGAACGCATATCTTTCATGCGCGACGATATGAGCGAGGGCAGCCACATGCCCTTGTCGGCAAATGCCGTAAAGCCGACCGCGAAGGTCAGCAGCGAGATTAGCAGTGTTTTTCTTATCATGGTCAAATAGTTTAAGGTCTTATGTCATAGATCGACAAATGCTTCCAATTCGCGACACAACGCCTGCACGGGCAGTCCCATGACATTGTAGAACGAACCGTCGATGCCTGTGATGCCCACATAACCGATCCACTCCTGAATGCCGTATGCTCCGGCTTTGTCGAGCGGAGAGAAATGCTCGACGTAGTAATCGATCTGCTCCTGCGAAAGATCCGCGAAACGCACCCTGCTCACCGCAGAGAATCGCCTTTGCCGGCAATCGGAACGCAGCGTGACGCCGGTTATGACAAGATGCTCCCGACCCGACAGTTGCGCGAGCATCTGTTTGGCATGCTCCGCGTTTTCGGGCTTGCCCAGCACCTGCTCGCCGATGACGACCGTCGTATCGGCCGTAATAAGTATCTCTCCGGGATTCAACGGCTTGGGATAGGCATTGCTCTTCAACTCCGAAAGATATTCCGCCACCTGCGTACATTGCAGCTGCGACGGATATCTCTCGTCGCAATCGAATTTCTCCGCCAACTCGTAAGGCAGCCCCGCCGCCGCCATAAGCTCCCTTCGCCGGGGAGAGTTGGAGGCCAGAATCAACTTGTAATCGCGCAGTTTATCATGCAACAACATAACCGACTGTTTTTTATTATTGCAAATATAGTCATTTTTCATAAAAAACGGCATGCTGCTGCCGCACACTTACTCCGCCGAATAGACATACAACCTATCCGGACACTTTTCGACGTGCGTCCATCGCACGCAATTTTTCTCGCCGCGGCACAGCCTAAGCACGCCGGCTTTGCCCGTCATGTCGCCATCTGACACAAATTTGCGCACAATCGCTTTCCGTATCGACGAGACCGTATATCCTTGACGGTTATATCCTTTTGCCATTTAGGGCACGAGCGGAACTCAGCGGGCGATTATTGCCATCGGCTTGTCATAAAAAAACGGCCGAGAGGTCGAACACCGGCCTCCGGCATGTGGCAGCCACCTCGCCCGGGAGACTCGGAACCGTCGATACAGGGAGCTTATTCCGAGTCGGGATCTTTTTGTATATGTGCGACAGAAACGCCCCTGCACCGTGTCGCACTCGATTCTACGAAGGTTGATTCAATAAACATTTTTTCTAAGCCGAGGGCAGAGCCTAACTTGCTTGGACTATGCAGAGTCGGAAAAAGGTGCAGCGAATTTAAGCCATTCCGCCCCGCAAGTCTCTGTTACAGTTCGAAATATCCCTCACCGAGATATTCGCGCGCACTGACGCGAATCGTATAGGACCCCGGTTGCATGGGCATCGGCAGATATACGGCATCGAACAGCGACGTATCGCACTCGGCACTCGATACCGCATACCCCTGGGAATCTATGATAATTGCCGTGGCCGCGCCAAGGTCGCGATTGAAGATGATTTCAATCCTGGAATCGAAACTGTCGGCATATGCCTCGACGGTCGGTATGAGCGAACGGCCGCCCTTTCCCGGAGGACATACGATATCGTCGATATCTATACTGCCGAGTCCGGAACCGGTACCGGTACCGCCGTTGCCGCCGCCGTTGCCGCCGCCGTTGCCGTTGTTGCCACCGTTGTTGTCGCCGCCATTATTGCTGCCGCCACCTCCTACCGATCCGACAGGAGTGTCGCAAGAGGCGTAGTTTGTGCCGACGCAGAGGGTCGACAGAAGTACGAATATGATGATAAGTCTTCGCATAATGATAAAAAAAATAGCTGTTACGATGAATCCGATCGTGAAAACAAAAGTAGAGCGATAAAAATGAAAATACAAAAAATACGACGATAATTGTATATCATATCGTCGTATGCTAAAATATTGTATTTCAATAAAGTGATACCGAAAATATTATCATCGGCAACAGATGTCCGCATAACCGCCTGACAATAGTCGCATTGTATGCGAATATTTTTTACGCACTCTTTTCAGATGTGATATGTCCGGAGTTGAAATCGGCCGTCATCTGCTCGAAATGGAGCTGTATCGAGCAATCGCCGTCGCGCAACTGTAATTTCTTGCGAAGAGCCGCACGCTTGTTATACATATATTTCACCGTGTTGTCGTAGACCAGACACAGTATGTCGACCGAACAGCCTCCGCAAATGAGCGAATACAGATCTATGTCGTCGCCGTTGAGTTCGGGATAGCGTGTCGCGATATATTGCAGAAGACCCGGTCGGCGCGACTCGATGACGCTGCGGAATATGGCAGTCGCACTGTGTTTGTCGCCGCTCTTTATATAGCGTTTGAATTCGGCGAGAAAAGCCTCGGCATCAGTGCGGTTGTTGCCGGCAAGTTGCATGATATCGCGAAGCATGGCCGTGCGTTCGTCAACCATGGCACACAGTGAATTATTGTCGGCATTGAGCGCATTATAAGTGTGTATCAACCGTTTGCATTGCATTTCGATATCTGCGGCAAGCCGTCGCGCCGATTGCAGCCGCAAGTGTTTGCGTCGTATCGCCACCACAGCAGCAATGATTATCAGCACGAGCAGCAGCGATATCGCAATGCAGATCCGGTTCTGCACGGCGATCTTGTCGAGCAGTGTTTCGTTCCTCTCTTTGAGGCATTGTATGTAGTGGCTCCTGTCGATGTTTTGTATGTATGCACCCTTCTCTACGGCATATATCGAGTCGCGCAACGCATCGTACCGGGACACATAATCGGCATACGCATCGATATCGCGCGCAGCAAGCTCTATTTGAGTCATAAGGCGCAGTCCGCCCAGACGCATACCCGGACCGAGCCGCTGCGACATGCAACGCCTGGCATAAAGACGCGCGGTGTCGATATTGCCCATCTGCAAATATATGGTACTCAATGCGGCACAGTGATCGACAGGAGGCTGCGACACACCGTATCGATCGTATGCGGATCGCAAAACTTCAAGTGCCGATTCGGGAGCATCGAGCCTGCGATTGAGGAAATTGGCATGGTAAAGTGCCGTGCAGAGCAGCAGCGATGTGTCGCGACGCTGTTCGGCCAGATTACGCGTCTTGCCCAGATATTCGAAAGCATTGCCCACGTCGTTGTTCATCATGAAGCTCTTCATCAGATTGACATATGCGCTTGGCAGGCAGTTGTCCGCTTCGGCCTTCCGATAGTTGTCGGCAGCAAGGCGCAGCTTGCTTATGGCTTGGCCGAAATCGCGCTGGGCGTTATAATAGACACCTATATGCTCGCAGATCAAACCTTTGAGATAGCAGGCTTCGGAGTCCTCGGCATAGTGTTCTGCCTTGACGAAAGCATCGATGGCAAGTTGTGCGGAGCCTGCATTTTCATAGATTCGTCCCAGATAGTAGTAGGATTCGGCGCGAGATATGTTGTCGCCGTATCGGTCATAATACTCGACGGCATCGACAATCAGAGAGTCGCATGCAACATCGATATAGTTTTTGTCGAGAGCTTTGGAGTAGAGCAGGGCATATCGTGCGCGTTCGGCATCGGAGGTAATTGCCGTCTTCGGTATCGATTGCAGAATGTGCAGCGCACTGTCGGGCTGCGACATTATGATGCGCTCGGCATTATCGAGTGCAGGCATGCCGCTGTCGCAACGGCACGATGCCGACCACGACAGGGCGGCAGTTGCCGCGAGCAGCCGCAGGATATGGGTTGTAGTTCGCATAATATGCAGATAGCTTTATTATATATCTATCTTCCGGCCGATCGACACTGTGCAATTCGTCCGGGCAATGTCAAAGATACGCATTTTTCTTTACTTTTTCGCGCAAAGCGGCATTCTGCTGCCGGACTCGTTCATCGAAACGTACAGAACAATCTCGGTGCGACGATCGCTCCGCCGAGTGGGTTCACGCGCGACCAGCTTGCCAATTCTGTCATTCACCAATATTCGGCTCGCGCAGCATGGCATGCAGGCTGCCATAGTCCTAAGCAGCCTGCATTCGTGTCGGGGCAAAAAAAACGACAGTTTCCATCATTTGAAACTGTCGTTGACTCTTTTGTAATTTCGGGAGTGCCGTTATCGAAACGCCCACTTCCATCGAGCATTGGCTGTACCCGTCGCATTGTCAGCGCATCGCGCAGCAGACACCGTTCTACCCTATGAAAGCCTCTTTGATAAGGCCTACGGCATTGGACTCGATGGTGTGCTCGGTCGAGATAATCATGTTCATGATGGCCTTCGGAGTCGACTTGCCGTGACCTATGGTAACCGGAGCATTGACGCCCAGCACAGGCGTACCACCGAAGTTCTCGTAATTGGCCTGCTCCCAAAACTCGTTGGTCAGTCCCATGCGCAGATTGATCTGATAGAGACCCTCTGCCATTTTCAATACGGTATTGCCTACGAAACCGTCGCAGATAATCACATCGGCAATCTTGCCGGTGAAGATATAAGACGACTCGACATTGCCCACGAAGTTATATTTGCCGGCAGCAGCATCGGCCTCCATTAGCTGATATGCGGCCTGCGCCTGCGCATTGCCCTTGGCAGCCTCCTCGCCGATGTTGAGCAGAGCCACACGTGGCGAGTCGATACCGAGCACCGACTTGGCGAAGATAGAACCAATGAGCGCATACTGCGCCAGCACCTCGGGTTTGCAGTCGACATTCAGACCAACGTCCATCAGCACGGCCGGCCGCGAAGCAATGGTCGGTATGAACGACGATATGGTCGGACGCAGAACGCCCTCGACAGGTTTGACGGCAAACATCGAACCCACCATCATGGCACCCGTCGATCCCGCACTGGCAAAGCCGTCGATAAGCCCCTTGGCCAGATAACCGAAACCGACCGTAATGCTCGAATCGCTCTTGGCCTGAAAAGCCTTGGCCGGGTGATCTCCCATCTCGATAACCTCCGTAGTGTGGACGATATCGAACCTGTCGGCCGGGCAACCCTCCTTGTCGAGAATCTCGCATATACGCTCCTTGTCGCCGAACATCACTATCCGGCTATGCTCCTTCAATCTGTCGAGAGCCATCACGGCTCCCTTGACCGCAGCCTCAGGGGCAAAGTCGCCGCCCATGGCATCGAGACCTATCTTTATCATAAAGCAGGTGTTTTAATATTATACCTTATTGTCCATGACTCCTTTCCGGGCGGCAGATGCGACGATTCGGTCGCCCGTCCGACCCGACAAAGGGCAAGTGGAAAACGAAAGAGCACAACCCACAGAGTTGTGCTCCCGTATCAAGTGAGATTTACTCTGCCGCCTTCTTCTCGATGGCCAGCTTACCGCGATAGAATCCGCATTCGGGGCATACGCGGTGATAGAGAACTGCCGAACCGCAGTTAGAGCATGTCACGACCGTCGGAACGACAGCCTTGTAGTGAGTTCTTCTCTTGTCTCGGCGTGTAGACGAGACTTTGTGTTTAGGATGTGCCATTTTACAATGTTATTTTAAGTTTTATCAAATATCGTTTGCGGTTCTGCACGATCCGTCTGACGGATAGACGTCCGGGCAATCCTGCCGTTTCAACACCATGCGCATCTACGCCTTGCCCTCCGACACATCGTCCGACAGCATGCGTCCCTTCAACTCCGCCAGACGCGCCATCGCCTCATCGCCTATGCCGTGAGACTCCGGCTGCTCGGCCTCTTCGGCGCGACTGTCGAACTCCTCGGCCGACATGACACCGAAACGCGCCAACATATCGGCATTGCACTCGCCCTCGGCGTGTACCCTGCGATAGGGCAGCGAGAGCACGATGCTCTCGTAAAGGTATTGAGTCAGATCCACCTCATCGTCGCCGGGCGAGATCCACATCTGCTCGCCGTCGTAGTCGTCGATCTCATCGGAGAACTTCACGATCAAATCGCCCTCGAAAGCGACGGGTATGCGGCACTCTTCCAGGCAGCGGTCGCACTCGCAGAGCACGCTGCCATCGATGGAGGTGTGCATCTCCAACACTGCCTCGGCACGGTGCATGTGCACTCGCGCACGGCACTCGCCCGAGAGAATCTCCACGCGGCCGTAGCTCTCGAACAGAGCATCGCCGATTTCGAATTCGAAATCGTAATCCCCCTCTTTGAGCCCCTTATAGGCTATCGCGTATGGCTTTGTATGACTCATTTCCGCGCATTTAGTGTGCAAATTTATAATATTTTCACAAAATGTGCAAATAATTGCTATTTTTGTATCGAAGTTTTACTCGCCATTAAAGACGAAAACGACATGTCAGACAGATTTTCCATAGAGATCAGCAGCGATTATGAAGAGTTGTGGCGATACAACATCGCCCTGACCGGCGAGGTTACCGACATCGACGGGCAGCGCACGGAGTATATCAAGCATGCCAGCGAGGTGGCCGCCGTAGGCTCGTCGCTCAAAGCCGCACCCGCAGGCTACGACAAAGAGCGTCGCATAAGCATCTGCACGGGTGCGGGAGCCGCCCTTACCTTATATATATATGTGATACCTCACACGCTGCCGCGCCAGCGCATCGTCGATCAGGCACGCCCCTTCACGCTTCATGTGTGTATCGATCATGGTGCCCAGAGACTCTACGACCGCCGCCTGTCGATCAACCAATGGTCGGGCGACAACATCGAGATAAAGCTCCGAAGCTGATCCGGCACACGATGCTACGGCCGCATGATCGGTCACGCAGGCTGCGGAGAGCAGACAAGCAGAGGACTGCGACTCAGGCCGCCCCTCCGAAAAATTTGTTTTTAAGCGAAATAGTCGTAACTTTGTCGCCGTTAAAACCAAAAAACAAGATTATGAAACACGCATACGTATTTCCGGGTCAGGGTGCCCAGTCGGTAGGCATGGGCAAGGACCTCTACGATAACGTTCCCCAGGCCAAGGAGTTGTTCGAGAAGGCCAACGAGATTCTCGGCTTCCGCATCACCGACATCATGTTCGAGGGTACGCCCGAGGAGTTGAAGCAGACCAAGGTGACACAGCCGGCCGTATTCCTGCATTCGGTCATACTGGCCAAGTCGCTCGGCGTCAAGCCCGATGCCGTTGCCGGTCACTCGCTGGGCGAGTTCTCTGCGCTGGTCGTATCGGGAGCATTGTCGTTCGAGGACGGTCTGCGCCTGGTCTCGAAGCGCGCCATGGCAATGCAGAAGTGCTGCGAGATGCAGCCCGGAGGCATGGCCGCAGTGCTGGGTCTTGCCGATGATATCGTGGAGAAGGAGTGTGCCGCCGTCGACGGTGTAGTGGTAGGAGCCAACTACAACTGCCCCGGTCAGCTGGTAATATCGGGTACCGATGCAGCAGTCGATGCCGCTTGCGAGCGTTTGAAGGCTGCCGGCGCACGTCGCGCACTGCGTCTGCCCGTAGGCGGAGCGTTCCACTCGCCGCTTATGGAGCCTGCACGCCAGGAGCTCGAAGCCGCCATTGCCGAGGCCGATTTCTCGACCCCCGTATGCCCCGTATACCAGAATGTCGATGCCAAGCCATACACCGATCCGGCTGCAATCAAGGCCAACCTCATCGCACAGCTTACCGCACCCGTGCGCTGGACTCAGATCGTCGAGCAGATGATTGCCGACGGTGTCGACGAGTTCACCGAGCTCGGCCCCGGCAACGTGCTGCAAGGCCTTATAACCAAGGTTAATCGCGAGGCCAAAGCCGAGTCGAAGTCTACGTTGTAGCAATCGTCTTTCGGCCGGCATATCGGCATGACATACAAGCAGGCCTGCAAAGCCTCTTATTCGATAACAAGCGTCGCCATTCTCAGGAATGGCGACGCTTTGTCGTTCAACCATTGCACCTTTTTCCGCCGCAGTCCCACCCGACCGACATATCACACAAGAACGAGACGGCGAAAATATGTCGCATTTTGCATGAAAAATGTGGAATTTTTTCGTTTCGCATATATTTTTCGCCAAAATATTTTGCATCTCGATATTTTTACGTATATTTGCAAAAGAAAGGTGAAACGAAACAAAAACGAGCCTAAACGAAAATTAGCGAAAATCGTTTCACGAAACAATAAGCAAGTTTTAGACACGTTATATAGAAGAAAGAAAAGTCATAGGTTTATTCGGTACAGTATAGTTGACAGACAACAGCTATATTTGTTTAGTAAAAGGTTAGGTAATATTTGTTAGTAGTCGCACCTCGATGAGGTGCGACTATGTTTTTATCTCTTTTGGGAATCACTGCGTTGTCAAAAAAGAAGCCCCCTCTCACTCCTTTACAGCCATCGCAAAACCCTAACGGATCGGCACCGAGTGAGGAAACTGCTCGCACGACCGAACCCGTATACCGAATCTCCGCACTCCCGACATGTCGGCACTCACCCGATATACCGCAACGAAGATAGCCCGCACGACATACAGTCTATGCGCTGACATGGCGCTCCGGCAGGCACGAAAAAAAGCGACGGAAACAGATCCGCCGCCCTTAATCCGTGACTCCTCCCGACTCTACTCTTTCCAGAATATCATCGTCGAGGCAGGTTTGCCGTCATCGCCCAGAATGACATTTCCACTCTCATCTACGCCGAAGAGCTGCATGATATAGACATGCACTCCGTTGATGGTCGTATATTGCTTGTCGATGATGTAACCGGCGAAACGGCCTCCGTCGTAAAAAGTCAAACGCACATTGGGTTTGGTATAGGCCACCTCCAACGGCTTCTGACTCACTATATGCCCGTTCTCCTGAGCATCGCTGGCCGTGAGCGTTGCCATCTGCGTCTCTATTTTGAGCGTATAGTAGACAGTGTTGCCATCTTCATCGAGTCCCTGCGAATACCACTCCGTGTAGGCTATGCTGTCGGGTATGGTTTCCGGCTGATTATCGCGATGGGGATCGCATGCCGTAGAAGCGAGCAGCAACGCCGTGCAGGCAAACGCCGCAAACAATTTCATTATCTTCATAATATCCTTATTATTGAGATTTGTCAGAATTTCCAGAACGAAGCTGCCAGATTGCTCTTCACATCATAGAGCCAGATCGTATAGACGTTGTAACCGTTCATCACCGCCTGATCCTTGTCGAGAACAAAACCGTTGTAGATTATTTTCAGATCGTTGGCCTCGTCCTCCTGGTCGGTTACATATAACGTGAGATTGGGCATAGTGTATTCATAGACATACTCGTCCAATGAAAACAGGTCGCCGATGCCGTCGCGCAACTCCCACGTGCAGCGGCCGTCGTCCAGAAACGAAAGCGTAGCATCATACTTGCGTCCGGTCTTCTCGTCCTCGCACTCGCCGAACCACGATGTTCCTTCGAGCGACTCGGGAGTGGTGTTGACGGCTCTGTCGCTCGACGAGCTGCAAGCCATGCCCAGCAGAGCCGCACAAATTACCAATACATATACGAATTTATTCATTATCGAAATCCAGTTAAAATTTACATTCAACAAACGGCCGAATCCTCGCGCCCTTTCCCGCCTCGGCATAGCCCGAACAAGTTCGGTTCTGCCCTCGGCTCAATGAAAACGTTCGAATCCTCGCGCCCTTTCCCGCCTCGGCATAGCCCGTGCGAGCACGGCTCTGCCCTCGGCTCAATGAAAACGTTTACATGGGCAAAGATAGTATAATTTTCTTTACAGAATACGATTTTATCTGCATATATCCCGCCCCGACCGCAAACAGCGCAATATCTGCAAAAAAAGCATCGTAATATTTTCCGTTTCGAAAAATATGCTTACATTTGCAGACTATTGTGCCGGCTTGCGTCCGACACGGTAAAAACACTTTTTTGTTTAACTTTTTAACGAGCGATTGTATCGCAAATTTTATTTTCCATTATGGAGCAAATCAAGAACGTAGCAAACGAGAATTTCGATTGGAACGCCTTTGAGAACGATCTGGGTGTCTACGATCAGAACAAGGAGCAGATTGCCGAGGCTTACGACAAGACTCTGTCGAACATTGCCGTAGGCGAGGTTGTCGAGGGTACCGTTACCGAGATCGGCAAGCGCGAAATTACTGTTAACATAGGCTACAAGAGCGAGGGTCTCATCGCAGCTTCAGAGTTCCGCTACAACCCCGATCTGACGGTCGGCGACAAAGTGGAGGTTTATGTAGAGTCGGTAGAGGACAAGGGCGGTCAGCTCGCACTCTCGCACAAGAAAGCCCGTCAGTTGAAGAGCTGGGATCGTGTCAACGAGGCACTCAACAACGACGAGATCATCAAGGGTTATGTAAAGTGCCGCACCAAGGGCGGTATGATCGTCGACGTATTCGGCATCGAGGCGTTCCTGCCCGGCTCGCAGATCGACGTGAAGCCCATTCGCGACTACGACGTATATGTCGACAAGACCATGGAGTTCAAGGTTGTGAAGATCAACCAGGAGTTCCGCAATGTCGTCGTATCTCACAAGGCTCTGATCGAGGCCGAGTTGGAGGCTCAGAAGCAGATCATCATGTCGAAGCTCGAAAAGGGTCAGATCCTCGAAGGTACGGTCAAGAACATCACCTCTTACGGTGTGTTCATCGACTTGGGCGGTGTCGACGGTCTTATCCACATCACCGACCTTTCGTGGGGCCGCGTAAGCCACCCCGAGGAGATCGTTCAGCTCGACCAGAAGTTGCAGGTTGTTATCCTCGATTTCGACGAGGCCAAGAAGCGTATCGCTTTGGGCTTGAAGCAGCTCACGGCACACCCGTGGGAGGCTCTCGACGAGAACCTCAAAGTAGGCGACAAGGTCAAGGGCAAGGTTGTTGTCATGGCCGACTACGGCGCATTCGTAGAGATAGCTCCCGGCGTGGAGGGTCTTATCCACGTATCGGAGATGTCATGGAGCCAGCCTCTGCGTTCGGCTCAGGAGTTCATGAAGGTCGGCGACGAGGTCGAGGCAGTTATCCTGACACTCGATCGCGAGGAGCGCAAGATGTCTTTGGGCATCAAGCAGCTCACACCCGATCCCTGGTCGGATATCGAGAAGAAGTACCCCGTCGGCACCAAGTGCACGGCCAAGGTTCGCAACTTCTCTAACTTCGGCGTATTCGTCGAGATCGAGGACGGCATCGAGGGTCTGGTACACATCTCGGATCTGAGCTGGACCAAGAAGGTTAAGCACCCGAGCGAGTTCACTCAGATAGGTGCTGATCTCGACGTTGTCGTATTGGAGATCAACAAGGACAACCGTCGTCTGAGCCTGGGTCACAAGCAGCTCGAAGAGAATCCCTGGAATGGCTTCGAGAGCCAGTTCGGCGTAGACTCGATCCACGAGGGTACCGTTTCGGAGCTTACCGAGAAGGGCGCCATCATCTCGCTGGGCGAGAACATCGAGGGCTTCTGCCCCGCACGTCACCTCACCAAGGAGGACGGCACGACATTGAAGGCCGGCGAGAAGGCCGACTTCAAGGTTCTCGAATTCTCTAAGGCCACCAAGCGCATCACGCTGTCGCACAGCCGCATCTTCGAGGAGGCTAAGCGTGCCGAGATCGCTGCCGAGAAGGCTGAGCGTCGTGCTGCTGCCGATGCCACCAAGTCGTCGGTCAAGAAGATCAACGCTTCGGTTGAGAAGACCACGTTGGGCGACATCGCAGGTCTGGCCGAGCTGAAAGCACAGATGGAGAAGAAATAACCATTCTTCACAAAGAGTTATCCTTGCGATAACTCCATTTTCCGAGCGGAGCGCAATGCGCTCCGCTCTGTTTTATGCCATATGCTCTGCTCCGCACACTATCCATCGCTCGCGCTCGAAATGGGGAAATAAATGTCGACCACGAAGCGACGGCTTGCGCCGTTATATAATTCTGACCCCACCCCAACCCCTCCCTCGGGAGGGGCTTTGGTCGCGCGACAAGTCGCGCTCCATGTGGGGTGTGGCAAGGTCTGCGCAATACCGTGTGCCTGCTTGGCAAGCTATACGTTTGTCATGTCGAACGAATGTGAGACATCTGGGAAAGACTGAACTTGCAGAAATTAAAAGACTGTGGAAATCGTCGCGCACAGATTTCTCGCCGACGCTCGAAATGACACAGCCTGTCACTCCGAGGAGCAACGCAGTTGCGACGTGGGAGTCTCGC
>CAMWTS010000016.1 GCA_947177225.1 uncultured Alistipes sp.
GCGGGAGTATATTGGACGGAGTCAAATTCGAATAAGTGAGCGTAATGCCAAATTTATTTGGTCATTACCGAGCGGGAGTATATTGGACGGAGTCAAATTCGAATAAGTGAGCGTAATGCCAAATTTTATTCGGGCATTACCCTGCGAAAGCAGGCTAACGCCTTTTGACTAAAACGATGCGCGAGGGTTCGGGCAGGCATCTCCATCGGTGCCATGTCGGCGCAGGGGAGAGATGAGCGACGTGAATGCTGCGAAGGGAGTAATGCTCTTGAATGGGCAGACCTTGCCGTGATATGGCTGAGACGATGTGAACTTGCTATGGCACAGGATCGTAACCGCTGCCGCCCCACGGGTGGCAGCGCAACAGCCGACGGACGGTGAGCCACGTGCCTTTTATCAGCCCGTGCTTGCGCAATGCCTCCAATGCGTATTGCGAGCAGGTGGGTGTAAAGCGGCACGAGGGCGGTTTGAGCGGCGATATGCAATACTGATAGAATCTGACGAGCACGATCAGCGGCAATGCCGTCATGCGCTTACAGCTTTGCCACAATCTCCGAAAGAATCTTCGTGACAGCATTTTCTATTGTTTTGTATTCGAGAGCCTGCTTTGACGAGTAGATCAGTGCCATATTGACTCTGTGTCCCGCGGCGGCATCGTGGAGCGGCTGTTTGTTCAGGCGGTAGGCCTCTTTGGTGCGGCGGCGCAGCAGGTTGCGCTTGACGGCGCGTTTGTGCATGCGTTTAGGCACCGTGAACATCACTTCGACAGATGGCTCGGCCGACGCCTCTGCAAGGACGACATAACGGAACGGATAGACGAATCCCGACTCGCCGTCGGCAAACAGACGGCGCACGGCGGCGAGCGAACGCAATCGCTCGTTGTGCGGCAGAGTGCGGTTGGTCATCTTCGTTAGAGGGCTGTATTGTAGCAACGGACGGAGACGGCTTGCCCTCCCCGTCCGCTTTGGTTGTAACTATTTCTTGGCGGTGCTTGTGCGCACGCGGCTTTTCTTGGCCAGCTTCGATTGCTGTGCGCGGATAAACTCCTCGCGTTCGGCATCTTCCTTGTGCTCGACATCGGTCAGATCGGCTCCGCTGGCCACGTTGTTGCAGTAGATGTCGAGTGCCTTGACCATCGACGGGGCGGCCGGAGTGGGGGCACTGGCCTTGACGTGCATGCCTGCGGCCGTAGCGGCTCGCAGCGTGGCGTCGCCGAAAGTGGCTATCGAAGGAAGGTCGTCGACGTTGAAGTTGTCGGCCAACGCCTTTACGTCGGAGGGCGAGTATACGGCGATGATGTCGTAGCCGGCCGGCTTCAATTCGCTCATGTCGGCAGCCACGGTGCGTGCGAATACCACCGGATCGAACGAGAGTTTGAGCTTGGTCAGCGTCTCCGGCAATTCGGGCTTGTGGGGCTCGCTCAGCGCCAGCAGGAAACGTTCGTCCTTGTGCTTTACGATAAGCTCCAACAGCGAGGTGAAGGTGCCGTCGGCGAACGAGATCTTGCGTTTGCGGTAGACGATGTATTTTTGCAGATAGAGGGCTACGGCCTCCGTGTTGCAGATATACTTCATGGTCTCCGGAACGGTGATACGCGCCTCCTCGCAGATGTGGAAGAAGCTGTCGACGGTTGTTCGCGACGAAAATATTACGGCCGTATGATCGAGTATCTCCACGCGTTGTGCACGAAACTCTTTCAACGACACACCGACTACGCGTATAAGGGGCTTGTAATCGATCTCCAATTCGTGTCTTTGCGAGAAGTCGTAGAAGGGCGACTTCTCCAATATGGCAGGCTTGGGCTGCGAAACCAATATGCGATTTACTTTCAACTTACAACTCCGTTTTAAATTAAAAATACTCTGTTGCGACCTTTGGCCGTCGACCGACTCCGATCGCCTGTCGCCTATTGCAGATCGGCTGCGATGAGACATATCAGACTAATGGGCAACGCTATGACACTGCAAAGGTACAAAAACCAATACAAAATAGAAATTTTTTTGCTCGTAAAGAACATAAAAGTCTCTTTGAGGTATAGTATGCAGACAAATCCTATGCCCATGGCGGATATTATGACCCATATGGACGATATGCCGCCGCGGCCGAGCAACATCGTGGCCGACAGCGGAAACAGCATCAGCGCTCCGGCCGAGAAGAAGATGTAGGCTATGTTGCCGAGCCGTTTGACATCGGCATCGCGGCATACCCACGCTATGGTTCTGTGCAACAGCAGCTGCCACATTATGATGGTCGCTATGGCTGCCGTGGCTGTCAGCGGTGCCGTCGATCGAATCACGTCCGGAATGGCTGCTGCGGCATCGGCATCGAGAATCAGATCGACCGCCTTGACCGCGACGACGCCTGTGAGCAGTGTGCTGAAAAGCGTGATGCCGCCCATGAGTCTTGTTATGATTGCACTGTCGGGTTCATCGATGATCGAAGGGTCGGCTCCGCCGCTGTGGAATACGGCTCCTATTATTGCACGCATGTGTGCTGACGAACGCAGCAGGATCGCAAGATAGGCCGTGACAAGCACCAGCACCGATGTCTGAAACGCTATGGTGTCGGTCAGACGGGGCTGCTGCTCGGCGACGTATGTCGCGCTTGTAGCAGCCACGCACTCCATGCCGAAGACCTCTGCCGGCGCGGCTTGCCGCCATGCCAGCTCCTCGGCTGTGGGCAGTGCCTGTCCCGACATGATCTCCGCGTCGCGGCCGAAGATGTCGACGGCCGAGATTGCGGGAAGTGTGCCGACCGTGGCAGCAGATATGTCTGGCTGCGTTCTATTCATTGTCTTGCAGACGTTTGAGCGTTACGCGAATGGTCGTGCCCTTGCCCGGTTCCGATCGCACGACGGCTATCTTGCCGCTGTGATACTCCTCGACGATGCGGCGCGAGAGCGACAATCCGAGTCCCCACCCGCGTGTCTTGGTAGTGAATCCGGGGGCGAATATCTTGTTCCAGTTGCTTTTGGGAATGCCCTTGCCCGTGTCGCGCACCTCTACGTAGACGCCATGGTCGTTTTCGCCCACGAAGACATCGATGCAGCCGTGTCCCTGCAATGCGTCGAGCGCGTTTTTGAGCAGGTTCTCGATGACCCATTCGAAGAGTGCCGCATTGATTTGGGCGCGTATCGGTGCGATGGCCAGTCCGTTGTAGGTGAGTGTGACGTTGCGCGGTATGCGCTTGCGGAAATACATTACCGTGTCGCCCACCACTTCGTTGATGTTGGAGGCGGTGAGCATGGTCTCCGAGCCGATTTTGGAGAAGCGGTCGACGATCTTCATCAGATGTGCCAGATCCTTGCTCATCTCGTCGACGGCCATCGGATCTACCGGCTGGCTTCGCAGATACTCCACCCAGCCCAGCAGCGACGAGGTCGGCGTGCCCAGCTGGTGAGCGGTCTCCTTGGCCAGACCAACCCACACGCGATTCTGCTCGTTTTGTCGTGTCGACGAGAATGCTATGTAGGTGAATGCTGCGAATATGAGTATGATGAGCAGCTGCACGTAGGGGAAATAGATGAGCGAGTCGACGGGCGACTGCGTTATGTACTCCATGAATCGCGAGTGTCCGTAGTAGATCGTATAGTAGCGGTTGGAGAAGTTGTAGCGGACGATGATGGGTTTGTTGCTGTCGGCCATGCGCTCGATAGCGCGGCGCAACTCCTCCTGCTCGGAGGTGATGGAGGCCGGCAGGTTGGAGGCCACGACGTTGAGATACTCGTCGGTGATGACGAACGGCACGCTGGTGTGGCGCACCAGATTGGCGAACAGATCGGAGTTGTAGACCAGTTCGCCGTATATGTTGTTGGTCGAACGCAATATGTCAGCCCACAGCTCCACGCCGTTGCGCTCGGCGGCGCGCAGCTCCTCGATCGTGCGCTCCTCGTTGCGATGCAGCTCGGAGGTTACCATGGAGGTGTATAAGACCGACAGTGCGGCTATTACCAGACCGATGATGATGACCGCGGTGCGTCGTCTGGTGGAGAAGATCTTTCTCGACAGATCGAGTTTGCTGAAAAATCGGCGCATATCCGATGTGGTTTATCAATGTTTCGGCAGATCCTGCTCGGTGAGTATGCGTTGCATCTCCTCTCTGTCGCTGAGCAGCTCGATGGCTTTCAGTACGACTTCGTCGTCGGTGAGCGAGTGCTCTATCACTCCGCGCTGGTAGGCGTAGCGCAATACGATCTCGGCGTTGATGGCGTCGATGATCTCGCGACGGTATGTCTCCAAGTTGGATTGCTTGTCGTCTTTGACGAGTGCCTCTATGGCAGCCACATGCTCTTCGAGCGTGCGGTCGTAGAGGTCGGCCTTGGCCGCCTGACGCAGTGCGGCCAGTGCGTGGCGCGTCTGTGACTCGTAGGGCACATCTTTCTGCTCGATGAAGGCCTTGAAATCGTCGTAATCGGCTTCGTCGATCGAGAACGTGCGAACGTCGATCGGCCGGTCGGCATTGCGGCGCATGTAGTCGTCTGCCCAGTCCTCCATGTAGCCCATGGCGTAGAGCGTCAGGGCGAAGCGGCTTACGTAGTTGGGTTCGAGTTTTATGTCGGGAACGATGCCTCCGCCGTCGTATACCTTGCGTCCGGCATCGGTGCGGTATTCGCGAATGAGCGAATCGGGGACTATGCCGGCACGTCCGTCGGCATCGCGCTCGGAGTAGTTGACGGCCTGTATGCAACGTCCCGAAGGTATGTAATATTTGGCCGTTGTGAGTTTAAGATAGGAGTTGTAGCCCAGATAACGTGTTCCCTGCACCAGTCCTTTGCCATAGCTGCGCTGGCCGATGATGACGGCACGATCCCTGTCCTGCAACGCACCTGCGAGGATCTCCGACGACGAGGCCGTCGATCCGTTTATCAGTACGGCGAGGGGAAGGTCGGCCGCTATGGGGTCGTTGGCAGTGAGGTAGGTCTGTCGCGACAGCGAGTCGCGCCCCATGGTCGATACTATCTCGGTACCCTTGGGCAGGAACAGCGACGCTATTTTGACCGCCTCCTGCATGATGCCGCCGCCGTTGGAGCGATAGTCGAGTATGAGTGCCTGCAAGTCGCCTTCGCGTTGCAGACGCTCCAATGCCTCGCGCAGCTGGTCGTAGCACCCTTCGGTGAAGTCGCTGTGCTGTATATAGCCTATGCCGTCGGCCACATAGCCCGAATAGGGTATGCTCGGTATGGCTATGCGCTCGCGGCGCATGGTGAGAGTGTCGCGGCTGCCGTCGAGCATTCGCTCGACCACGACCGTGACCTCGGTGTCGGCGTCGCCTTTGAGCCGTGAGCTGACATCGTCGGGCGAGAAGCCCTTGGCGTCGGCTCCGTCGATGGCCAGTATCTTGTCGCCTATGCGTATTCCGGCGCGATCGGCCGGCGAGCCTTCATACGGCTGTGCGAAGATGATGTAGTCGCCCTTCTTGCGAATGAGCGAGCCCACGCCGCCGTATTTGCCCGTGGTCATCACCTCGAAGTTCGACATCTTGTCTTCGGTCAGATACTCCGTGTAGGGGTCGAGAGCGGCAACCATGCCCTCGGCCGAATATTCGAGCAGTCGGTCGGCATCGATCTTGTCGACATATTGGGTCGAAAGATCGCGCAGCATGTTGATTAAAATCTCGGTATTGCGTCCCAGAGCGAAGTCGCTGTCGCCTCTTTGCTGGCATGCGCCCCGCGACGGCACGATTACGGCAGCCGTCACGATTGCGGCGATTGCCGTGGCCGAAGCCCTGCTCCGAAACATATCGAAAAAATTACTTCTCATCGAATTTACTGTTAAATATGTACCCGTCGAGTCTGTATGCTATGCGTGCCACTGCGCGGCGTATGCCCTCGATCTCCAACCCCGATCCGGTGTCGCGAACCGTGATATCGTCCTCGAACAGCAGCGACAGCCGCTTGATGAATCCCTCGCCGCGGAATGTCATCTCGCCGTCGCGCTCGCCCGTGAGACGGAAGCCCTGCGCCAGAAACGCCCGTATGATAAGCTCGCGGTCGCGTGCCACGCTGCCGCCGATGCGCTTGCGCATGAATCCGAACATCGGATACGCAGCTGCCAGTACGACGAAAGCTGCCATCATAAGCATGCCGCGCTGCGATTGCAGCACTACTTTCATCATCTGCCACGGGTGTTCGGCAAACGATCCGCTCCAATACATGAGCCACACGATGGCTACATATAAAACGCACAGCCATGCGAAATATTTCAAAGCTCTTACGAAGTATTTCATATCTGACGATCTGTTATGTGTCGAATAAAAAGTATGGTCTTGTCGGGCATAGCCTCATCGTCTCGAAGAGGCTGTCTGCCGACCGGGTTACAGGCGGTCGAGTCGCTGCAAATCCTCCTTGACGCGCTGCATCAGCCAGCCGGGGGTCGATGTGGCGCCGCAAATGCCCACCGACTCGGCCGAATCGAACCATTCGCTGCGAAGCTCCGCCCCCTCTTCTATATTATAGGAGCGGGGATTGGCCGTCCGGCACACCTCGAACAGCACGCGGCCGTTGCTCGACTTGCGGCCGCAGACGAAGACGACCACGTCGACGCTGCGGGCGAATCGCTCCAAGTGCGACTCGCGGTTGGCCACCTGACGGCATATCGTGTCGTCGATGGTGACGGCCTGAGGGTCGTCGGCGCGCGAGCGTATCTGCTCGCCAAGGCGGTTGAACAGCTCGATGCTCTGCGTGGTCTGCGACAGGAAGTATATCGGGCGGGTGAAATCGAGTGCATCGAGATCGCCTGCCGATTCGACGACCGTCACCCGGTCGTCGACCTGTCCCGTAAGCCCCACCACCTCGGCGTGGCCGCGTTTGCCCAGAAGCACCACTTGTCCGCCCGTACGACACATCTTTTCGTATGCCGCTTTGACGCGTCGTTGCAGGCGCGCCACCACCGGGCAGGTGGCATCGACGGTCGATATGCCCAGCCGTTCGGCCTCGACATATGTCGACGGCGGCTCTCCGTGGGCGCGTATGAGCAGAGTCTTGCCGCACAGATGCGGCATGTCGTCGTGCGATACGCTGTGCAGTCCCAGCTGCTCCAACCGCTGTACCTCGACGCGGTTGTGGACGATGTCGCCGAGCGAATAGACCTCGCCGCCGCAGCGTTGCAATGCCGCCTCGGCCTCCTCTATGGCGCGTACCACTCCGAAGCAGAACCCCGAATCGCTGTCGATTACGATCTTCATGCCGCGGCAGGTTATCTGGTTACCGCTTCGGCGAATCTATCCATAAACCACGCCATCTGCTCCTCGACGCTCATGTGCGAGTTGTCGAGCACGATGGCATCGTCGGCCTGACGCAGAGGCGATATGGCGCGCGACATGTCGGCATGGTCGCGTTTGACGACGTTGTCGTATACCTCGTCGAACGAAACCTTGTCGCCTTTGGCCTGCAACTCCTGGTAGCGGCGTTCGGCTCTGACTTTCGGATCGGCCGTCATGAATATCTTCAATTCGGCGTCGGGGAAGACCACCGTGCCTATGTCGCGACCGTCCATCACCACGCCTTTCGAGCGTCCCATGGCCTGCTGCATCGCCACCAGCTTGCGGCGTACCTCGGCTATCGAGCTGACCGCACTGACGCAGTTGCTGATCTCGATGGTGCGGATTTTGCCCTCGACCAGCGTGCCGTCGACATAGATGTCGCTGGCTCCGCGTGACGGGTTGAAGCGGAAGTCGATCGATATTTTGTCGAGCAGTTCCACGACTCTCTCCTCGTCGACCATGCCCGAGCGAATGGCTCCGTGCTCGGCGGCATAGAGCGTGACGGCGCGATACATTGCGCCCGTGTCGATGAATATATAACCCAGACGGGCGGCGATGGCTTTGGCGAAGGTGCTTTTGCCGCACGACGAAAATCCGTCGATGGCTATTATTATTTTCTTATCTGTATTTGACATATCAGTGCTTGATTAGAACCGAGATTAACGTGTAGAATCCCAATATTCCGATGATGATGCCTGCCACGTGATTGATGGTCAGCATGTGGCGCGGACGGAATCCGCGGCGGAACATGTTGATGACGAATGTAAGGAAGAACCACCACAATACCGCACCGCACAGAAATCCGGTGATTACCATCACGTCGCGTGTGATGCGCGGTAGAGTGTGGCCGTCGCTTATGACTATATTGGCATCGGTGGCGACTGTCTCCGTCGGCAGGACGGCTTCGCCCTGCAACTCCCGATAGGATTCGTCTCTGGGGCTCGACTCCGTCTGCACGATATTCTCTCCCGTAGAGATCTTCTCCGCCGCTTCGATTCTGATGCTCGAAGACTGCGGGCTCAGATCGATGTTGAACATGGTGAAGAATGCCAGAATATAGGGAATGACAACCACGAAATTGGCCAGCGTAAAACCGAACATCGAGCCGAAGTCCTGCCACAGATTGGTCTTGCCGGCTCTGTTCTTGCGTATCTGCGGAACGGGATTCTTGAAGAAGATGAAGAATCCGACGATGATTACGAATATGCCGCCGCATATCTGTATCGTGGTGTCGTAACGGTCGATTTGCGACTTCAAAAGCGCATAGACCGTAAACGACAGTATGGCCATAAGCGTGTCGGCACATGCGATGCCCAGTCCCGACATCATGCCTGACATGCGCCCCTTGCTGAGCGTGCGTTGTATGCACAGAACGGCCACGGGTCCTACCGTTACCGAAGATGCCAGACCGACACACATGCCGCTGAGCAGTATTTGCAATGCGTCAAGAAACATAAACCGTAATTTTTCGCGCGCCTGCCTCCTTTCCGCCGACGGGCGCATCACCCTCGCCGAACCCTTTGCGCAAGGGCGAAATAGCGACAGCAAAGATACAACCTTTTTCTCGGATAACAGCCATCTGTTTCAAGAAATATATTCTACCGGATATTGCTTTGTCGGGCGGCGTGGGTGCAGAGTCGCACGTCGCAGCTTTGCCGCAGGGTAAAAGTTGATAATAGTTGGCTAAAAATTTGGATTATCCGTATGAAATGCGTACTTTTATACGATGAACCGACGATAGTGTCGTGCGATATGTGTGCTTCGTTTCGTCGGCAATACCTTTACTATTTTATTTTTTTTTCGGACTATTATGGCAGATGTTAAAAAATTCGGGCTCGACATAGAACTCGATGAGACGGTAGCCCAGGGCAACTATTCCAATCTTGCAATCATATCTCACTCCACATCGGAGTTCATTCTCGACTTCGCGACCGTACTTCCCGGAGTTCCCAAAGCCAAGGTCAAGAGCCGAGTGGTGCTCACTCCCGAGCATGCCAAGCGTCTGTTGTTGTCTCTGCAAGAGAACATCACGCGTTACGAGAGCAATGTAGGCAAGATCAATATTCCTCAGCATCAGGCACCGGGAGAGCCTTTCGGGTCGAAGGGAGAGGCTTGATTCTCTTTACGGTGAACAGACTCTCTTTTTCGTGAAAAGCGGCATTCTGCGTCCGCGCCTTGTCGCTCGCCAATGGGCAGTACGGCGAGTACAGCCCATCGTCTCCCTCCTGCGTTGCATTGCATAATACCGCTTTTGACGAAAAAACTTTTTCTTTTCCGTGAAAAGCTGCTATTTACTTCCGCGCCTTGTCGCTCGCCAATGGGCAGTACGGCAAGTGTAGCCCATCGCTTCACTCCTGCGTTGCGTGGCAACTAACTGCTTTTGAAGAAAAAGGGGTCGGTAGTGCTTAGCAGACTATTCCGATTGCCTTGTCATTTCGAGCGTCGGCGAGAAATCTGTGCGAGGCGATTTCCATTGTCGTTTAACATGCTGCCGGTCTTGTCTTTCCCAGATGTCTCACATTGTTCGACATGACAAGACATGTTTGTCATTCTGAGGAGCGGCAATAAGCCGCGACGTGAGAATCTCAGTTGTGTGTGTGATATGTCCACAGTTCTGTCATTCTGAGGAGGACGGCACGTCCGACGTGAGAATCTCTTTTGGTGCGGCAAACTGCGCACCCGCCTGCGAGACTCCCACGTCGCAGTCTTTGCCTGCTCCTCGGAGTGACAATTACCGATGTCGATACACCTACGGTCGGGCATGCCCTCCCTCGGAGTGACAGCGGGTTGTCATGTTGAGCTCAGCTCCAATATATGCGCCGGTATTTACGGATATAGGTTTTGCCTAATAATAAAACGTCGGACTCAACATCTGTCCCGAACATACTATTTTCAGTGTTCGGTCGCCCTTTACTTTCAGATGCACCGTCAGATCGACATCGCAGTATTCGCTCCAAAACCAATAGTCGGCATTGAGCCAAGGTTCGTAAACATAACTCGCGCCGTTGTTCTGCGTCAACTCCACGACCTCCACGATGTCGTCCGATAGGATCATTGCGCCATCTACCCGCTCTATACTCAGCTCCATTTTGTCGAACGGCTGCTGCGGCACGTAAATATCCATTCTCTCCGATATTCTCTTTTCGGTATGCCAATCGTCTACATATGTGTATGTCATCTGCGTCTGTGCCGTCCACTCTTTATAATTTATGGGCGACAGAAACATCGATTCGGCAAACAGTGATAGACGGTTGCTGTATGTCGTTATGTTGTTTTCGGAATCCTCTACATATCCGACCGATATTTTATAAGCGAACGTAATCGTTTGCGCAGTTTCGGCGTCGATGCAGATGTATCCGTCGGCTATCGGCCCTGTCTCGGGATACTCTTTTTCGGGCAGACACTCCTGGTTTTTGTCGCATGAGCATACTGCGGCTAAGAGTAGTGCACATATTGCGATGGCGGTCGATCTTTTCATGGTTTTACCGGTGTTATGTTGTCTGATTGTAAATATAATATTTATTTCTGTATAAAACAAATAAATTATTTGTTTGCGGCGTTACTGGTGATATTTTTGCCGATGCTTGGTCTCGGGTAGAAAAAAAGTCCACCCGGCAGGTGGACTTTTAATATGCGTTTAATGCGCCCAATGCAAATATTGCCGGTGCCGGCAGCTGTATGCGTGGGCTTCACGGGGAGCGTCACTCCTCGGCTGCGCTTAGCATCGCTTGCGTAAATGCTGCGAGGAACTGATCGGCGAACTCCTTACCGTAGTCGTACATGTCGCTGTACTCGTAGATGTATTTGGCGAACGCTTCGCCGAAAGCCTGACCCTGCTCCTCGTCCAGGGCGGTGAGATATTCGCCCAAATCCTCGGACGTCTTTTCGAGTGCACCCAGATCCTGGTTGTTTATGCTGTGAAAAATACGCTCGACGAATTGTTTGGCTTTTTTCTCAGGCGACACCTGCTTTTGTGCCGAACATACGCCTGCCGACAGCAGCAGCATGGCGGCGGTGAGCAATATCATCAATTTTTTCATAGAGGCAAGTGTTGTATGGTTTGAGTTAATCGTATTGCGGTCCGGTTACTGCAAGTCCGAGTCGTCGTCGGCAAAGGCTGATGCCATGGCCATCAGGAAGGCAGAGGCGAACTCCTCTCCGTATTCGTATTTGTCGCTGTATTCGTAGAACTTCGTGGCGAATGCCTCGCCGAACTCTTCGCCCTGCTCTTCGGTGAGTCCGTTGATATACTCGCCCATTTCGTTGCCTATGGTTTCGAGTCTGCCGAAATCGTCGGCGTCGAGTGCATCGAATACCTGCTTGACGAATTTTTCTGCATGTTGTTCGGGTGTCTGGCTCTTGTTTTTGCTGCCGCATGCACCCATTGAGAGTGCGAGAATGGCAATGGTTAGGATCGTTAAAAATCGCTTCATAATCATAAAATTTGGTTTCGTGCCACTAAGTTATGGATTTTTTTGTCTGATACAGCCCTTTTGCCGATTTTTTATCTCAATACTTCATCGGGCATGGCCACCTTTTCTCCCGTGGCGCGTACTACGGGCATCGGGGCGTTCCATGTGCGGAGCTTGTAGGAGAGCTCCTTTGCAAGTTCGCGCACTTTGCGCGGGTATTTCGCCGAGAGGTCGTTGCTCTCGCCTATATCCTCTTTGAGATTGTAAAGTTCGACCCGGCCGCTGTTTTGGCGATAGACGAGTTTCCAGTCGCCTTTTCTGACCGCGCTCAGGAAATCGATGTCTTCCAGATCGTAAGGCTTCCATTTGTGGGGGTAGTGCCATACGAGGGTTCGTTCGGGGTCGAGATTGCCGCAGCCTGTAATCAGCGGTACCAGGCTCTCTCCGTCGATCTGCTGCACTGTTTGCGAGGCATCGGCTCCGGCCATTTCGACTATGGTCGGGAACAGATCTTCGATGATGACGGGGGTCGATATTCTGGTGCCCGGCTCGATGCGTCCTGCCCATTTGAAGATCAGCGGTACGCGTATTCCGCCCTCGTAGCACGAGCCTTTGCCCTCTCTCAGCGGCAGATTCTGAGTGTGGAGTACGCCGCCTTTCTGCTTGTTCTCGCTGTTGCCGCCATTGTCGGTCATGAAGATGATGATGGTGTTGTCGGCTATGCCGCGGCTCTCTATATAGTCGAGTATGTCGCCCAGGCTCTTGTCTACGCCCTCGACCATCGATGCGTAGCGTGCCTGCCCTTCGTCCATGCCCCGGTCGAGATACTTCTGTATGAAGCGGTCGTCGGGTTGTATGGGTGTGTGGGTCGCGTAGTGCGCCATGTAGAGGAAGAAAGGCTCGCCGTGGCTTATTGGGTAGTCGAGCGTCTTCAACGCTTCGAGCGTGAGTGCCTCCGTCAGGTGGGTGTGGGTGCCGTAGTATTCGGTCATGTTCTGCACGGCCAGATAGTTCCATAATTCGGGCGTGTTGCCGTAGTTGTCCTCGCCCTGATAGCTGCGCGGCATGCCTGCGATGTTGCCTGCGACGTTGACCGTGAAGCCCATATTGTAGGGGCTTGCGCCGGGTGTGCCGGCAGAAGCCCAGTGCGCCTTGCCCACCATGATGGTGAAATAACCTGCGTCGTAGAGCAGTTTGGCCAGAGGTGTGGCGTATTGTGTGTGCGGAATGCCGTCGACGGGGCTCATGCCGTTTATGTTCCACTCCGGACGCGACAGCAGGTCGCCCTCGGCTTCTCCGACCGAACCTCCTGCTGCCATGGCCACGGCTCCGCCCGAAGCGTCGCTCGGAGTATCGCGTGTGGTGGCAGTCCAGTTGGTGATACGCGTGTGTGCGGCGTTCATACCGGTCATGAGACTCGTGCGTGTGGGTGTGGATACCGGGCAGGCGTAGGCGTCCGACATGACGACGCCCTGGGCGGCCAGGCGCAGCATGTTGGGCGTTTCGTGACGGAGGTTGTAGGGGTATGTTTGCCCGTCGTAGGCTACTTCCGAATCGCTCCACCCCATGTCGTCGACCAGAAACATGATGATGTTGGGACGTTTGTCGTCTTGCGCGGCAGCTGTCGTGGCGGCCAGCAGCGACATTGCGAATAGTGATTTTATCTTTACCATATGTTTTCGTTTTATGTTCTTACAAAGATAATGATTTTTCGTTTCGCAATCAAACAGCTGCGGCCAATAATTTTGCCCCAACCTCAGTTTATATGCAGCAGACGTTGATCGGCAGTTGTGTGCCATACATCTGCGCGGCATGTGCCATCGGTGTAGAGTGTGCTAATTGCAATACCAGTAAGCATAAACTTGCGACTCGAACTTGCGTCCGTCGACAGAGGTCATCGTAACGGTAAAGGTGTGTTTCAAACCGCACGTCGGCATTTGCGAAAACGTTATGGCTCCGATGTAGAATTGTTGCTTATAAACAACTTCGTAATAAGTATCGCTCGAATTGATTTCCTGCATTCCTATCAACGACAAATTATCGGGGGTAAGGGCATCGAGACTTCGGAACAAACGTATACCTGCCTGGGCACTTTTCGGGTAATAGGAGCAATTTGCAGATGAGCCTTTTTATCGGGTCGGTAATACCTGTCGAGCTCTGGTCTGCCCCAATACGTACTTAACATGGCAATATCCGCCAGCGATGTTCCTGCCGGGTGTTCTTCGTCGAAATCCATGTCGCTGACTATATCGATCGAAGAGAACTCTATGCCTGAAAATACATTTATCGGACGGTTTACAAATTTAACATAGTAATAATTTAGGATCGGATAACCGAAATCGTCGTGCACGGATTCTTTCGCTGCACCCGGAATGACAAGCCCGTATTGTCGTTTTCTGCCGGATTCTTGATATTCAACCGAGTTGAACTTGTATGGCGATAATAAGTATATATACCTATTTGTCGGATCTTGATGTATATTTATAAGGTGCCGGAGGGCAATCAACGAAATTATTTTTTATTTTTGCATGGCCTTAAATCGAGCTTGTCCGGACTGTGCCGGGGCGAGCAAAGGGTGCCTGATAAAGAAGTTTAACCAAACATAAATAATAATGACAGATATTTTTGATCGTTTATCGAAAAATGCCGGCGGTCCTATCGGACAGCACATGGCCAATGCTCACGGCTATTTCGCATTCCCTAAGTTGGAGGGCGAGATAGGTCCGCATATGATCTTCCGCGGCAAGGAAGTCTTGAATTGGAGTTTGAACAACTATCTGGGTCTGGCAAACCACCCGGAAGTGCGTCAGGCCGATGCCGAGGCTGCTGCCAAGTATGGTATGGCGGCACCTATGGGTGCGCGTATGATGTCCGGCCAGACCAAATATCACGAGCAGTTGGAGCGCGAGCTGGCCGAGTTCGTCGGCAAGGAGGACGCTTTCCTGCTTAACTTCGGCTATCAGGGCATGATCTCGATTATCGACTGTCTGCTCACTCCGCGCGATGTGGTGGTCTACGACAAGGAGTGCCACGCCTGCATCATCGACGGTTTGCGCATGCACAAAGGCAAGCGATTCACATATGCTCACAACGACGAGGAGTCGCTGTTGCTGCAACTGCGCCACGCCACCGAGCTGGCCGATTCGCAGAATGGCGGTGTGCTCGTCATCACCGAGGGTGTGTTCGGCATGAAGGGCGATTTGGGCTTCCTGGACGTGATCGTGCGTGCCAAGAAGGATTTCTCGTTCCGCCTGCTGGTCGACGATGCCCACGGTTTCGGTACGATGGGTCCCGGCGGTAAGGGTACGGCGGCGCATTTCGGCGTGATGGAGGGTGTGGACGTATTGTTCAATACCTTCGCCAAGTCGATGGCCGGTATCGGTGCGTTCGTGTCGGGTCCGCGCTGGCTTATCAACCTCTTCCGCTACAACATGCGTTCGCAGCTCTATGCCAAGTCGCTGCCGATGCCGATGGTTATGGGTGCCTTGAAGCGTCTTGATCTGATTCGCAAACACCCCGAGTATCAGCAGAAGCTGTGGGAGATCACCCGTGCTTTGCAGAAGGGCTTGACCGACAACGGCTTCGATATAGGCGTAACGCAGTCGCCCGTGACTCCGATCTATATGAAGGGCGGAGCCGAGGAGGGCACGAACCTCATATACGACCTGCGCGAGAATTACGGTCTGTTCTGCTCGATAGTGGTCTATCCGGTGATTCCCAGAGGCGAGATCATTCTGCGCGTCATTCCGACGGCGGCTCACACCATGGAGGACGTCGAGTTTACGATCAACACGTTCAAGGCTGTTCGAGCCAAGTTTGAGGCCGGCGAGTATATCAAGCCTATACCGGCGGTGGCCGATCCCGAATTCAAGTTGCGATAGAGTAATCGGTTAGAGATACTTATAGCGTGCGGGATTGTCTGTTGCAGGGCAATCCCGTCTTTTTTAATGATAAATCTATGCGTAAGCTGTTGTATTTCGCTGTTGCGGCCGTTGTCGCTGCGACTGTTTGGTTTTTGACTCCGCTTTCTGCCGGCGACGGAGGCGGCTCGTCTGCTATATGTCGGGATACTGACGCTGCCGGCAGGTTGAGGCTGCGGCAGGTCGATCCGCAGCAGGTGGGTATCGACCCCTCGCGTTTGTCGTGTGTCGACCAGGCCGTTATGCGTTCCATCGACTCTGGCGATGCTCCCGGTGCAGTGTTGTGTGTGGTGCGTCACGGCTGCATTGCCTGCCTGCGTGCTTATGGCAACAGACGGGTGGTGCCCGATACGGTGGCCATGAGCGAGGATACGGTGTTCGATCTGGCTTCGCTTACCAAGGTGGTGGCGACCAATACTGCCGTCATGCAGCTCGTCGAGCAGGGGCGCCTGCGTCTCGGCGATAGGGTAGACCGCTATATTGCGGGTTTCGAGGGGTGGCGTAATCCCGACGATGTGCGCGATACGACGCATATTCGCATAATCGACCTGATGACTCACACCTCGGGTCTGCCCGCCTACGTCCGACTCGCGGCGGTTGCGGCCGAATGTCCCGGCAGGAGTTTTCCCGATCGCGATGCAACGATCGGGTATATCGCCCATTGCCGTCGCATCTCGCCTCCGCACGAGGAGTATCGTTACAGCTGTCTCAACTATGTGACGCTGCAACATGTCGTGGAGTGTGTCTGTGGCGAGTCGATCGACCGGTATGCGGCAGAGCATATATTTCGCCCGTTAGGCATGGCCGATACGCGATTTCTGCCCGATGCCGAACTGTCGGCGCGTTGTGCGCCGACAATCGTAGATGCCGACGAAGGGGTGCTGTGCGGAGTGGTGCAGGATCCGCTTGCGCGTCAGCTGTGCGGCGGAGTATCGGGCAATGCCGGGTTGTTCTCCACGGCGGAGGATCTGGCCGTATTTGTCCAGACGATGCTATCCGGCGGTGAGCATTGCGGTGTAAGAGTCTTGTCGCCGCTGGCAGTCAAGGCTATTGCGACTGTGCCGCGCGGTTACGAGGAGTTCGGCCGAACGCTTGGCTGGGAGAGCTGCTGCGGTTACTCCTCTACGGCCGGAGACCTGCTCTCGCCGTCGGCATATTTTCATACGGGCTTCACCGGCACGAGCATTGTTATCGATCCCGCGCTCGATCTTGGGATCATCTTGCTCACCAATCGTGTTCACCCCTGCTCGACGGGCAGCGTGGCGCGCATGCGCGCCGAGGTGGCCAATGCCGTCGCTGGCGCGATAGTGGAGTTGTAGCGTGCGATTCGAAATTTTGTAGCCGTAAAATATCTGCGACGATGATTGTTGCTGCCGTTGTGCGGTTGCGCGGCAGAGATGATTGCATGTGCACCTATATTATATAATGATTGGTCGAATCGGGCGCGGTCGTCGCTCTGTCGGACTGCTCTGATCGGGGCAGGATATGCGGGCATGCCAAAAAAATCGTCGCCTGATGAAAAAAAACGATCGCATAGTTTTTTATTTCGCAAAAGAGTTATATATTTGCAGTCGATTTTCCGTCAATATCGAAGCGGCGAATTGCGGTTCTTTGATACAGAGTATTACGAATGATTTTTTGTAAATTTTCTTGCTGAAAATTTGGTAGATTAAAAATTATTCGTACCTTTGCAATCCGATACGGTCAATGCCGATGTAGCTCAGTTGGCCAGAGCAGCTGATTTGTAATCAGCTGGTCGGGGGTTCGAATCCCTCCATCGGCTCACAAGCCGGGAGCGACGAGAGTTTGTGGCGACGGCATTGTGAATCTTATCCGGAGGGGCGGTGAGTCGTCCTGTATGTCCGGAAAGGAGATTGAAATATTGGGAAGATACCAGAGTGGCCAAATGGGGCAGACTGTAAATCTGCTGGCGTACGCCTTCGGTGGTTCGAATCCATCTCTTCCCACCAATTACAATGGCGCCGATCGGGGTTGCGAAAAGGAGGTCGAAAGACCGACGGGCATACTCTGATACGGTGTATTTTTGCGGAAGTAGCTCAGTTGATAGAGCATTAGCCTTCCAAGCTAAGGGTCGCGAGTTTGAGCCTCGTCTTCCGCTCACAAAGATAGCTGTACGGCACACCTTTGATCGAGATTCGATCGTCTGGTGGTGTTGTACATCTGTCTGTAAAATATTTTTGAGGATACTTTATAAAACTTAATACTTGATATTACTATGGCAAAAGAAAAATTTGATCGTTCGAAACCGCACGTAAACATCGGTACTATCGGACACGTTGACCACGGTAAGACCACTCTTACCGCTGCCATCACTACGGTACTTGCAAAGAAGGGTCTGTCAGAGCTCCGCTCGTTCGACTCTATCGACAACGCACCCGAGGAGAAGGAGCGTGGTATCACCATCAACACCGCTCACGTTGAGTATCAGACTGCTACGCGTCACTATGCACACGTAGACTGCCCCGGACACGCCGACTATGTGAAGAACATGGTAACGGGTGCCGCTCAGATGGACGGTGCCATTCTGGTTGTTGCCGCTACGGACGGTCCGATGCCCCAGACCAACGAGCACGTTCTGCTTGCAAAGCAGGTGAACGTTCCCCGTATCGTAGTTTTCCTTAACAAGTGCGATATGGTTGACGATCCCGAGATGCTCGACCTCGTTGAGATGGAGGTTCGCGATCTTTTGGCTAAGTATGATTTCGATGCTGACTGCCCGATCATTCGCGGTTCTGCACTCGGTGGTCTCAATGGCGAGCCCCAGTGGGAGGATAAGGTCATGGAGCTGATGGATTCTGTTGACAACTACATTCAGATTCCTCCTCGTGACAACGAGAAGCCCTTCCTGATGCCTGTCGAGGACGTATTCTCGATCACGGGTCGTGGTACGGTGCTTACGGGTCGTATCGAGACCGGTATCATCAAGGTTGGTGATCCTGTTGAGATCGTAGGTCTGGACGAGAAGATCCTCACTTCGACTTGTACGGGTGTGGAGATGTTCCGCAAGCTGCTCGACGAGGGTGAGGCCGGTGATAACGTAGGTCTGCTGATGCGTGGTATCGACAAGAAGGAGGTTAAGCGCGGTATGGTAGTTGCCAAGCCGGGTTCGATCACTCCCCACACCAAGTTCTCGGCCGAGGTCTATATCTTGAAGAAGGAAGAGGGTGGTCGTCACACTCCGTTCCACAACAAGTATCGTCCCCAGTTCTATCTGCGTACGATGGACGTAACCGGTGAGGTTGCTCTTCCCGAGGGCGTAGATATGGTTATGCCGGGTGACCACGTAACGATCACCGTTACGCTGATCTATCCTGTTGCCTTGAACGAGGGTCTGCGCTTCGCAATCCGCGAGGGTGGCCGTACGGTAGGTGCAGGTCAGGTATTGAAGGTTCTCGAGTAATTTTCGATAAACCCCGAGGTGGGTGCAAAATCCCACCTCTTTTATAGGAGCATAGTTCAAGGGTAGAATAGCGGTCTCCAAAACCGTTGATGGGAGTTCGAATCTCTCTGCTCCTGCTTGAATCAGAACAGAAGGATTATGTTTAAGTACATTAAAAATTCATACAACGAGCTGGTCAACAAGGTAACGTGGCCGACCTTCGCGCAGTTGCAAAACTCGACGGTCGTAGTCATGGTCGCTTCGGTGATCTTTGCTTTGATTGTGTTGGCCATGGATATCTCGTTCGAGGGTATCATGAATGCCATCTATAATCTGTTAGGTTAGTGTTGAAACAGTGTTGAGTGATGAGTGAGATTAAGAAGGAATGGTATGTAGTCAGAGCCATCGGCGGTAAGGAGAAGAAGGTCAAGGAGTATATTGAGACCGAAGTTCGTCATAGCCATTTGGAGGATTATATCTCGCAAGTACTTATCCCGACCGAAAAGGTCTATACGATCCGCAACGGAAAGAAAGTATCTAAGGAGAGGGTCTCGTATCCGGGCTACGTCCTGATCGAGGCCGCATTCGTAGGTCAGATACCGATTATCATTCGCAATATACCAAATGTGCTCGGCTTCTTGGGTGATACCAAGGAAGACAGCCGCAAGATGAATCCGACGCCTCTTCGTCCACAGGAGGTCAGTCGTATTCTCGGACGTGTCGATGAGTTGAGCCAGATGGACGAGGAGAACGAGGTCCCGTTCTTCGTCGGCGAGACCGTCAAGGTTACGGACGGTCCATTCTCAAGCTTCCAAGGTACCATTGAGAGTGTCGACGACGAACATCGCAAGCTCACCGTATCTGTGAAGATATTCGGACGCAAGACTCCTATGGAGTTGAGCTTCACACAAGTAGAAAAAGAATAATTAACCAAGGAAAATTATGGCAAAAGAGGTTGCTGCATTTATTAAATTGCAGATCAAAGGTGGTGCTGCCAATCCTTCACCTCCGGTAGGTCCGGCATTGGGTTCTAAGGGAGTCAACATAATGGACTTCTGCAAGCAGTTCAATGCGCGTACGCAGGACAAGGCGGGAAAGGTTCTTCCGGTCATCATCACTGTTTACAGTGATAAGTCGTTCGACTTTATTGTTAAACAGCCACCGGTAGCCATACAGCTCAAGGAAGCAGCCAAGATCAAAAGCGGTTCGGCTCAGCCCAACCGTTCGAAGGTCGGCTCGGTAACATGGGACCAGATCAAAGAGATCGCTGAGGGTAAAATGCCCGATATGAACTGCTTTACCATTGAAGCTGCTATGCGTATGATCGCTGGTACTGCGCGCAGTATGGGTATCAACGTAGTTGGTGAATTTCCTAACATGTAACGAAAATTACAAGAATGAGTAAGTTGACAAAAAATCAAAAGATTGCCTATGCAAAGGTTGAGCCCGACAAGGCTTACAAGCTTTCTGAGGCCGCCGCTCTTCTAAAGGAAATTACCTTTACGAAATTCGATGCCTCTGTTGATATCGACGTGCGTTTGGGCGTCGATCCGCGTAAGGCGAATCAGATGGTGCGCGGCGTTGTGACGCTTCCCCATGGTACGGGTAAAACCGTACGTGTATTGGTGCTGTGTACTCCCGAGAAGGAGGCCGAGGCCAAGGCGGCAGGTGCCGATTTCGTAGGTCTGGACGAGTATGTTGAGAAGATCAAGGGCGGTTGGACCGACGTTGATGTAATCATCACTACTCCCAACGTCATGGGTAAGGTCGGTGCGCTGGGTCGTATTCTCGGTCCTCGCGGTTTGATGCCGAACCCCAAGACCGGTACCGTTACGATGGACGTAGCCAAGGCCGTTACCGATGTAAAGGCCGGTAAGATCGACTTCAAGGTCGACAAGTATGGTATCGTTCATACATCTGTCGGTAAGATATCATTCTCTCCCGAGCAGATCTCGGACAATGCCAAGGAGGTATTGGGAATGATTATGAAACTCAAACCTTCGGCAGCCAAGGGTACATATGTAAAGAGTATCTATCTCTCGACGACGATGAGTCCCGGTTTGCAGATAGATGCCAAATCAGTAGAAACGAAATAAGGGAGGATAAAAAATGACTAAGCAAGAAAAGTTGGCCGTGATAAACGGTCTTACCGAACAGCTCAACCAATACCCTCATTTCTATCTGGCCGATATCGAGGCACTCAACGCCGAGCAGACTGCCGCGTTGCGTCGCAAGTGTTTCGAGAGCAATATCAAACTGGTGGTCGTTAAGAACACCCTTTTGACCAAGGCTCTTGAAAATGTGGATAAGGCTGATGCTGAACTGGTACATGTACTCAAAGGCTCGACTTCGATCATGTTTACCGAGACGGGTAAGGCTCCTGCGCAGCTCATCAAGGAGTTCCGCAAGAAGAACGACAAGCCCGTTTTGAAAGCAGCCGTTGTCGAGGGTTGCCTCTATGTTGGCGACAATCAGCTTGACACGCTTTGCAATATCAAGAGCCGTGAGGAGCTCATCGGCGATATCGTCGCTCTGCTCCAATCGCCTGCGAAGAATGTCATATCTGCTCTGCAATCGAATGCAGGTCAGAAGATTGCGGGACTTGTCAAGAGTCTCGAAGAGAGAAACAATTAAAAGCAAACAAAACAAAAAATTTAATAAAATTACACAACTATGGCAGATGTAAAGAAATTAGCTGAAGAATTGGTAAATTTGACAGTTAAGGAAGTTAACGAATTGGCTACTATCCTCAAAGAGGAGTATGGTATCGAGCCTGCTGCTGCAGCTGTTGCAGTTGCAGCTCCCGCAGCTGGCGCCGGTGAGGCTGCAGTTGCTGAGAAATCTACTTTCGACGTTATCTTGAAGAGCGCCGGTCAGGCAAAGCTCCAGGTTATCAAGGTCGTTAAGGAGGTTGCCGGTCTTTCGTTGGGCGATGCTAAGGCATTGGTTGACGGTGCACCCAAGGCCGTTAAGGAGGGTATCTCTAAGGAAGAGGCTGAGTCGATCAAGGGTCAGCTCGAAGAGGCTGGTGCAGAAGTTGAGCTTAAGTAGTCCTGCGACTGTTAAGTTTCAGACAACTCAGGTATAGGGCTTACGACAGAGTAAGCTCTATGCCTTTTGTGGTCTAATATTCGGGAGTGCCGTGTTGAGCTGTGCCCGAATGTTGGAATATAGAGTGCTCTCCAAGTGTAATGTGTTTACACCGAGGGCATTAGCGGGATAGAGTAATACCCGTTTTCAGAGACTGAGAGTCTTGCGAGTATTTTGCTTCAACTAAATTTTGGATTAAGAATGTCCACAACAACACAACAACAACGTATAAGCTTTTCGACGGTAAAGAACAGAGTCCCTTATCCTGACTTGCTCGAGATTCAGCTTAAATCATTCCGTGATTTCTTCCAGCTCGACACTACGGCCGAAAATCGTAAGAACGAGGGCCTCTACAAAGTGTTCAACGAGAACTTCCCCATCACGGATACCAGAAACAATTTCGTTCTGGAATTTATCGACTACTATATCGACCAACCTCGCTACACCATCGAAGAGTGCTTGGAGCGCGGTCTGACATATAGCGTTCCCCTTAAAGCAAAACTGAAACTCTACTGCACCGATACCGAACACGAGGATTTCGACGAGGTCGTTCAGGACGTATATTTCGGTCTTATTCCCTATATGACCGAGCGCGGTACGTTCATCTTCAACGGTGCGGAGCGAGTTGTGGTATCGCAGTTGCATCGCTCGCCGGGCGTATTCTTCGGCCAGAGCATGCATACCAACGGCACGAAGCTCTATTCGGCGCGTATTATTCCGTTCAAGGGTTCATGGATAGAGTTCGCCACGGACATCAACAACGTCATGTATGCCTACATCGACCGTAAAAAGAAGTTGCCCGTAACGACTCTTCTCAGAGCCATCGGCTATGAAACCGACCAGCAGATATTGGAGATCTTCAACCTCGCCGACGAGGTGAAGGTGACCAAGACCAACCTTAAAAAGGCTGTGGGTCGCAAGTTGGCGGCGCGTGTCCTGTCGACGTGGGTCGAGGACTTCGTGGACGAGGATACGGGTGAGGTCGTTTCGATCGAGCGTAACAACGTCATCGTCGACCGTGAGGTCGAGCTGTCGGAGGAGCATATAGACCAAATCATAGAGTCGGGTGCCAAGACGATTCTTCTGCACAACGAGAATCCGTCGGGCATCGACTTCTCTATTATATATAATACATTACAGAAAGACCCGTGCAACTCCGAGAAGGAGGCCGTCGTTTATATTTACAGGCAGTTGCGCGCTTCGGAGCCGCCTGATGAGGCTACGGCTCGCGACGTGATCGAGAAGCTGTTCTTCTCGGACAAGCGCTACGATCTGGGCGACGTGGGTCGTTTCCGTATCAACAAGAAGTTGGATCTTGACATCGATCCCGCTATCCGTACGCTTACTCGCGAGGATATCATCGAGATCATCAAGTATCTTATCCAGCTTATCAACTCGAAGGCCGATGTCGACGATATCGACCACTTGTCGAACCGTCGTGTGCGTACCGTCGGCGAGCAGCTGGCAAACCAGTTCTCGGTGGGTTTGGTGCGTATAGCACGTACTATCCGCGAGCGTATGAACGTTCGCGACAACGAGGTCTTCACTCCCGAAGACCTGATAAATGCCAAGACACTGGCCAGCGTGGTCAACTCGTTCTTCGGTACGAGCCAGCTGTCGCAGTTCATGGACCAGATCAACCCTCTTGCCGAGATTACGCACAAGCGACGCCTTTCGGCTCTGGGTCCCGGCGGTCTGTCGCGTGATCGTGCAGGTTTCGAGGTGCGAGACGTGCATTACACCCATTACGGCCGTCTCTGCCCGATCGAGTCGCCTGAGGGACCGAACATCGGTCTGATCTCGTCGCTCTGCGTCTACGCCAAGATCTCGGACATGGGTTTCATCGAGACTCCCTACCGCAAGGTGGAGAACGGTGTGGTGGATCTGGACAACTCTCACATACGCTACTACTCGGCCGAAGAGGAGGAGGGACAGATCGTAGCTCAGTCAAACGAGCCGATCGACGACGAGGGACACTTCCTGCGTCCGGAGCGTATCAAGGCTCGTCAGGGTGCCGACTTCCCCGTTATTCGCGATACGGAGGTGTCGCTTATGGACGTGGCTCCCAACCAGATCGCCTCTATCGCAGCCAGCCTGATCCCCTTCTTGGAGCACGACGATGCCAACCGTGCGTTGATGGGATCGAACATGATGCGCCAGGCAGTACCCCTTGTAAGATGCGAGGCACCTATCGTCGGTACGGGTATCGAGAAGGATATGATTACCGACAGCCGCATACAGATCGTTGCCGAAGGCGACGGCGAAGTGGTATTTGCCGATGCGACCAAGATCAATATACGTTACGAGCGTTCGGAGGACGAGATCGTAAGTTCGTTCGCCCCGGAGGTGACCTCTTACTCTCTGCCGCGTTATCGCCGTACCAACCAGAATACCACTGTCACGCTGAAACCCGTCGTGCTGACCGGTGACCGTGTGACCAAGGGTCAGATCCTCACCGAGGGTTATTCGACGCAGCACGGCGAGTTGGCTTTGGGACGCAACCTGAAAGTGGCGTTCATGCCCTGGAAGGGTTACAACTTCGAGGACGCTATCGTGATTTCGGAGCGTATCCAGCGCGAAGACATATTCACGTCGGTACACGTCGATGAGTATATAATGGAGGTTCGCGACACCAAGCGCGGTGTCGAGGAGTTGACGTCGGATATTCCGAACGTCAGCGAGGAGGCCACCAAGGATCTCGATGCAAACGGTATCATTCGTGTGGGTGCCAACGTTCACCCCGGCGATATACTTATAGGTAAGATCACCCCGAAAGGTGAGAGCGATCCTTCGCCCGAGGAGAAGCTCCTGCGTGCCATCTTCGGCGATAAGGCCGGTGACGTAAAGGACGCTTCGTTGAAGGCTCAGCCGTCGTTGCACGGTGTGGTTATCGATACCAAGCTGTACAGCCATGCTCAGAAAGAGGGCAAGCGCAACCGCAATGCCGAGAAGGCTCAGATGGAGAAACTCGATGCGGAGTATGCCGAGCAGATCGCCGATCTGACGAAGATCCTGGTCGACAAGTTGTGGAAACTGCTCGAAGGCAAGACCACTACGGGCATCTACGACTACTACAATGTGGAGCTGTATGGTGCCGGAGCCAAGTTCTCGCGCAAGATGTTGGAGGAGATTTCATCTACGAGCTTCGACAGCAAGACTGGCGTGGCCAACGGCTACATGAACCTGGGTCAGTGCAAGTGGACTGGCGACGAGCATATCGACATGCTTATCGGCAAGACTGTCAACAACTACACCATCGAGTGCAAGAAGGTTGCCGCTGCCGTCAACCGCGAGAAATACAACCTTACCAACGGTGACGAGATTCCCACTTCGGGCGTAATACAGATGGCCAAGGTCTACATCGCCAAGAAGCGTAAGCTGAAAGTGGGTGACAAGATGGCCGGTCGTCACGGTAACAAGGGTATCGTGGCCAAGATCGTGCGCGACGAGGACATGCCGTTCCTCGAAGACGGTACGATCGTCGACATCTGTCTGAACCCGCTGGGTGTGCCTTCGCGAATGAACCTCGGTCAGATCTACGAGACCGTTCTTGGCTGGGCGGGTCGCGAGCTGGGCTTGAAGTTCGCAACGCCGATCTTCGACGGTGCTTCGCTCGAACAGATCAACGAGTACACGGCCAAGGCAGGTATTCCGCGCAGCGGCCGTACATATCTCTACGACGGTGGAACGGGCGAGCGTTTCGACCAGCCTGCAACCGTCGGTGTCATCTATATGTTGAAACTGGGTCACATGATCGACGACAAGATGCATGCCCGTTCGATAGGTCCCTACTCTCTGATTACGCAGCAGCCGTTGGGCGGTAAGGCTCAGTTCGGTGGTCAGCGTTTCGGTGAGATGGAGGTCTGGGCGTTGGAGGGCTTCGGTGCCGCCAACATCTTGCAGGAGATACTGACTATCAAGTCGGACGACGTGACGGGACGTGCCAAGGCTTACGAGGCTATCGTCAAGGGCGATAACCTGCCCAAGCCGGGTGTGCCTGAGGCCATGAACGTATTGTTGCACGAGTTGCGCGGTCTGGCACTGTCGGTTAAACTCGAATAGCGACCATGTAGGTAATAATCTGGATTTCAAAAACGAAGACAAGTTATGTCAATTATAAGAGATAATAAACAAGCAAGCGCGTACAACCGCATTTCGATCGGTCTGGCCTCTCCCGAAGAGATCCGTGCCCAGTCGAGCGGCGAGGTGCTTAAACCCGAAACCATAAACTACCGTACCTACAAGCCCGAACGCGACGGATTGTTCTGCGAGCGCATATTCGGTCCTGTGAAGGATTACGAGTGCCATTGCGGTAAATATAAGCGTATCCGCTACAAGGGTATCGTCTGCGACCGATGCGGTGTGGAGGTGACCGAGAAGAAGGTGCGTCGCGAGCGCATGGGTCACATCTCGCTGGTGGTGCCGGTAGTGCATATATGGTATTTCCGTTCGCTGCCTTCGAAGATCGGTTATCTGTTGGGTATTCCGTCGAAGAAGCTCGAAGCCATCATCTACTACGAGCGTTATGTCGTTGTCAATGCCGGTGCCGCAGCTCAGCAGGGTATCGAGCGTTTGCAGACGCTGGCCGAGAAGGAGTATCTCGATGTGCTGGCCGCTCTTCCCAAGGGCAATCAGGCTCTTGACGACAGCGATCCCGACAAGTTCGTGGCCATGATGGGTGGCGATGCCATTCTGACGCTGTTGAAGCAGGTCGACCTCGATTCGATGTCGTATGCTTTGCGCGACAAGGCTTCGAAGGAGTCGTCGCAGCAGCGTAAGAGCGAGGCGTTGAAGTGTCTTAACGTCATCGAGTCGTTCCGTGCTTCGAACGGCAAGAACAAGCCCGAATGGATGGTATTGACCGATATTCCGGTCATTCCGCCTGAGTTGCGTCCGCTGGTGCCGCTGGACGGCGGCCGTTTCGCAACGTCGGATCTCAACGACCTCTATCGTCGCGTCATCATACGTAACAACCGCTTGAAGCGACTGATCGAGATCAAGGCTCCGGAGGTGATTCTGCGCAACGAGAAGCGTATGTTGCAGGAGGCTGTCGACTCGCTGTTCGACAACTCGCGCAAGAGCAATGCCGTCAAGAACGAGTCGAACCGTCCGTTGAAGTCGTTGTCGGACTCGTTGAAGGGTAAGCAGGGACGTTTCCGTCAGAACCTTCTGGGTAAGCGTGTCGACTACTCGGCGCGTTCGGTTATCGTCGTGGGTCCCGAGTTGAAGATGCACGAGATGGGTATTCCCAAGGATATGGCGGCCGAGTTGTACAAGCCGTTCGTGATCCGCAAGCTCATCGAGCGCGGCATCGTCAAGACCGTGAAGTCGGCGAAGAAGATCATCGATAGAAAAGACCCCGTCATCTGGGGCATCTTGGAGAATGTCATCAAGGGTCACCCCGTGTTGATGAACCGTGCTCCGACCCTTCACCGTCTGGGTATCCAGGCATTCCAGCCCAAGCTGATCGAGGGTAAGGCAATGCAGCTCCACCCGTTGGCATGTACGGCATTCAACGCCGACTTCGACGGCGACCAGATGGCTGTGCACTTGCCCCTGGGCAATGCCGCCGTATTGGAGGCGCAGCTGCTGATGCTCGGTTCGCACAACGTCCTCAATCCTGCCAACGGTGCTCCTATCACCGTGCCGTCGCAGGATATGGTCTTGGGTCTCTACTATATCACCAAACCGCGCCCGGGTGTAAAGGGTACCGGTCAGGTGTTCTACGGTCCGGAGGAGGCTATCATTGCCTACAACGAGAAGCGTGCCGATCTGCATGCCGTGGTGAAGTGTATGGTCAGCGATCTGGACGAGAATGGCAACCGCGTCAAGGTGTTGAAGGAGACCACCATCGGTCGTATCCTCTTCAACCAGGTGGTGCCCGAGGAGGTAGGTTACCTCAATGAGGTGCTTACGAAGCGTTCGTTGCGCGATATCATCGCCGTGGTGATGAAGAAGGCCGGTGCCGACAAGGTGGCCGCGTTCCTCGACGACATCAAGAACATGGGTTACCGCATGGCATTCCAGGGCGGTCTGTCGTTCAACCTCGATGCGGTGGTTATTCCCGAGGAGAAGCAGAAGCTCATCGACGAGGGTTACGCCAATGCCGATGCCGTGATCGGAGACTACAACATGGGTCTTATCACCAACAACGAGCGTTACAACCAGATAGTCGATATCTGGACCAATATAAATAATAAACTTACCAACCAGGTGATTACCACCTTGAAGAGCGATCAGGACGGCTTCAACCCCGTATACATGATGCTTGATTCGGGTGCCCGTGGTTCGAAGGAGCAGATCCGTCAGCTGTCGGGTATGCGTGGTCTTATGGCCAAGCCGCAGAAGTCGGGTGTCGAGGGTGGTCAGCAGGTCATCGAGAACCCGATCTTGTCGAACTTCAAGGAGGGTCTTTCTGTGTTGGAGTACTTCATCTCTACCCACGGTGCCCGTAAGGGTCTTGCCGATACCGCCTTGAAGACGGCCGATGCCGGTTATCTGACGCGTCGTCTGGTCGATGTGGCGCAGGACGTCATCATCAACGAGGAGGATTGCGGCACGTTGCGCGGTCTGACGGCTACGGCCATCAAGCGTAACGAGGACGTGGTGCAGACGCTCTACGATCGCATTCTGGGTCGTGCTGCGTTGAACGATGTTATTCACCCGATCACTGGCGAGGTGCTTTGCAAGGCCGGTCAGGAGATCACCGAAGACATTGCCGAGGCTATCGAGAAGTCACCGCTGGAATCGGTTGAGATCCGTTCGGTACTGACCTGCGAGGCGCGCCACGGAGTCTGCGCCAAGTGTTATGGCCGCAACCTTGCCACCGCACGCATGGTGCAGAAGGGCGAGGTGGTAGGTGTCATCGCTGCACAGTCTATCGGTGAGCCCGGTACTCAGCTTACTCTGCGTACGTTCCACGTCGGTGGTGTGGCCGGAGGTTCGGCCGTCGAGACCAATGTCGTGTCGAAATACGAGGGTCGCCTGGATATCGACGAGTTGCGCACGATCAAGGGCAAGAATGCTCAGGGCGAGGCAATCGACATCGTCATGTCGCGCCAGTCGGAGTTCCGCATCATCGATCCCAAGACCGAGATCGTTCTCTATACTCACAGCCTGCCTTACGGTGCCACTCTCTTCATGAAGGACGGTGCCGAGGTCAAGAAGGGCGACATGATCTGCGAGTGGGATCCTTACAACGCGGTTATCATCGCCGAGAGCGAGGGTCGCATCGTCTACGAAAGCATCATCGAGGGTGTCACGTTCCGTGAGGAGCGCGACGAGCAGACCGGTCTGTCGGAGAGAGTGGTTATCGAGTCGAAAGACAAGACCAAGAACCCTGTCATCAAGATCGCCGACAAGACAGGCCTGGAAATCAAGGCATACAACCTGCCGGTGGGTGCTCACATCATGGTTAAGGACAACGGCAAGATCCACGCCGGCGATATCCTTATCAAGATCCCGCGTGCCGTAGGTAAGACCGGCGGCGATATCACCGGTGGTCTTCCGCGTGTTACCGAGCTGTTCGAGGCTCGTAATCCGTCGAACCCTGCCATCGTCTCGGAGATCGACGGCGAGGTGGCTTTCGGTAAGATCAAGCGTGGTAACCGTGAGATCATCATCACCTCGAAGGACGGCGATATCAAGCGTTATCTCGTGCCGCTGTCGCGTCAGATCATCGTTCAGGAGAACGACTACGTGCGTGCCGGCATGCCCCTCTCGGACGGAGCTATCACTCCGAGCGACATACTGCGTATCCTCGGTCCTACGAAGGTACAGGAGTATATCGTCAACGAGGTGCAGGAGGTATACCGCATGCAGGGTGTGAAGATCAACGACAAGCACTTCGAGGTTATCGTACGTCAGATGATGTCGAAGGTTCAGATCGAGGATCCGGGAGATACCCGCTTCTTCGAGGATCAGGTCGTCGACAAATGGGATTTCATGGACGTCAACGACGAGCTTTACGACAAGGTTGTCGTAACCTCGGCGGGCGATTCGACCAACGTGCAGCCCGGCCAGATCATCTCGATGCGCAAACTGCGCGACGAGAATTCGGCTCTCAAACGCCGCGATATGGCTCTGGTGGAGACGCGTCCCATCGTGCCGGCTACCTCGAACCAGGTGTTGCAGGGTATCACGCGTGCTGCTTTGCAGACGTCGAGCTTCATCTCGGCCGCTTCGTTCCAGGAGACGACCAAGGTGCTCAACGAGGCTGCAATACAGGGCAAGACCGACCCGTTGGCAAACCTCAAAGAGAATGTCATCTGCGGTCACCTCATACCGGGTGGTACGGGTCTTCGCGACTACGACGATCTGGTTGTAGGATTGAAATCTGATATGGAGGCTTTGCGATAAGTTTTCGTTGAACGACGTTATTGTCGTCACCTCAATTATTGGCGCGAATAGGCGGTATGTTCAGTACAACCTATTCGCGCCGATTTTATGCAGGCACCGCTACTAACGCCTTTTGACGAAAAAGAGGTTGGCGGTTTTTAGCAGACTATTCCGATTGCATTGTCATTTCGAGCGTGAGCGAGAAATCTGTGTGTGACTATTTCCACAGCCTTTTAACATTCTGCAAGTTTCGTCTACCCCAGATGTCTCACATTCGTTCTACATGACAAGACGTGTTTGTCATTCTGAGGAGCGCGGCACGCGCGACGTGAGAATCTCTATTTTCGGTCGACAAACTTCTGTTCGTTGCATTGCATTCCCGACAGCGAGACTCCCACGTCGCCTGCGGCTCCTCGGAGTGACAGCGTTTGTCATTTCGAGCGCGAGCGAGAAATCTGTGCGCGAGATGATTACAGCAGTCAAGCCTTCCCGAACTCGGCATGTCGCATATTTAGTCTGCCCACTGAGGCATCGCTCGTAGTTGTGCAGGTAAACGGGCGGAATAAAATAACGGTATCTGTATACCGTAATCATGTGCCTGATCGCCGATGGCGAATATTGGTCTGTAAACATACAATTTTATGCGTTTATCTCCGTTTAGATCGATGATTGCCGATAAATATGCCAATATCGTGTGAAAAAATTATTGTTATTATTTTCACAGAACCAAATTATTTTGTAGTTTTGTGGCGTGAAATGATGTTTCTGTTTTGGTTGGCAGAAATTGTGCAGACGGAGTATTCGAACAATATTGCACCGATATATACGAAGTGCGTGGAGATGTCCCGATTATATGATCGAACAGTCGTGCAGGCATGACTTTCGAAAGCGCCGGTCTGTGAAAGGTTAAGTGAGATACGGAATTAGGTTTAATCTATAAATTTAGAATTATGGCAACGATTGATTTATCAAAGTATGGCATCACCGATGTCAAGGAGGTGGTATACAACCCCTCTTACGAGACTCTTTTCGAGGAGGAGACCAAGGCCGGTCTGACCGGATTCGACAAGGGTGTGGTAACCGAGATGGGTGCTGTCAACGTAATGACCGGCGTGTATACCGGCCGTTCGCCCAAGGACAAGTTCTTCGTGAAGGACGAGACCACCGAGAACACTATCTGGTGGACTTCGGACGAGTATAAGAACGACAACAAGCCTGTGACCAAGCAGACTTGGGACGTTTTGAAGACTCTGGCAGGCAAGGAGCTCTCTAACAAGAAGCTCTATGTGATGGATACCTTCTGCGGTGCCAACGAGAACTCTCGTTTGAAGATCCGTTTCATCATGGAGGTTGCATGGCAGGCTCACTTCGTCAAGAACATGTTTATTCGTCCCACTGAGGAGGAGCTGGCCAACTACGGTGAGCCCGACTTCGTTGTGCTGAACGCATCGAAGGCCAAGGTGGAGAACTACAAGGAGCTGGGTCTCAACTCTGAGACGGCCGTTGTGTTCAACCTCACCGAGAAGATGCAGGTTATCATCAACACCTGGTACGGCGGTGAGATGAAGAAGGGTATGTTCTCTTATATGAACTACCTGCTTCCGTTGAAGGGCATGGCTTCGATGCACTGCTCGGCCAACACCAACGAGAAGGGTGAGACGGCTATCTTCTTCGGTCTGTCGGGTACGGGTAAGACCACCCTTTCGACCGATCCCAAGCGTCAGCTTATCGGTGACGACGAGCACGGCTGGGACGACGACGGCGTGTTCAACTTCGAGGGTGGCTGCTATGCCAAGGTTATCAACCTCTCTAAGGAGAACGAGCCCGATATCTGGAATGCCATTCGTCGCGACGCTCTGTTGGAGAACGTCACTGTCGACGAGAACGGCAAGATCGATTTCTCGGATAAGTCGGTTACGGAGAACACTCGCGTGTCATACCCGATCTATCACATCAACAATATCGTTAAGCCCGTATCGAAGGCTCCCGCCGCAAAGAAGGTTATCTTCCTGTCGGCCGACGCATTCGGCGTGCTGCCTCCTGTTTCGATCCTGACTCCGGAGCAGACCAAGTATTACTTCCTTTCGGGCTTCACCGCCAAGTTGGCCGGTACAGAGCGCGGTATCACCGAGCCTACTCCCACCTTCTCGGCTTGCTTCGGCGCAGCATTCCTGTCGTTGCACCCCACCAAGTACGGTGAGGAGCTCGTGAAGAAGATGCAGGCTTCGGGCGCAACCGCATACCTGGTTAACACCGGTTGGAACGGTACGGGCAAGCGTATCTCTATCAAGGATACTCGCGGCATTATCGACGCTATCCTCGACGGTTCTATCGACAAGGCCGAGACCAAGCAGATCCCCGTATTCGACTTCAAGGTGCCCACGGCTCTGCCCGGCGTTGATCCCGCTATCCTCGATCCTCGCGACACCTATGCCGATCCCAAGGAGTGGGACGCAAAGGCAGCCGATCTGGCAGGTCGTTTCATCAAGAACTTCACCAAGTTCACGACCAACGAGGAGGGTAAGGCATTGGTAGCAGCCGGTCCTCAGCTCTAATCTTTTATACGTGAAAAGCCGGTCTTTTCCGTGAAAAGCGGCATTCTACTGCCGCGCGCTTGCTCGCCCAAATGGGAAATACGTAAGTATGTCCCATCTGGGCGATCTTCGTTTGCGTTCATTTCATGCACTTTTTCTCGCTGCGACAAAGCCGAAGTAAACTTCGATTTGTTCGTTCGGCTTAACGAAAAAGTTGTATAATACCGCTTTTGCCGAAAAACCTTTTCCATGAAAAGCCGCTATTTGCTTCCGCGCGCTCGTTCATCCGAATAGGCAGTACGCCAGTACAGCCTATCCGTCCTCACATCGTTTGCGTGGCAACTAACTGCTTTTGATGAAAAAGGGGGTTGGTGGTGCTTAGCAGACTATTCCGATTGCCTTGTCATTTCGAGTGCAAGCGAGAAATCTGTGTGCGACGATTTCCACTCTGTCATTCTGAGTAGGACGGTACGTCCGACGTGAGAATCTCTCTTTTCGGTGGACAAACTTCTTTGCGTTGCATTCCTGACAGCGAGACTCCCACGTCGCAACTGCGTTGCTCCTCGGAGTGATAGCGTTTGTCATTTCGAACGTAAGCGGGATATCTGTGTGCGGCAGGTTCATCGCTTTGCCTGGCATGAATTGTTTGAGTACATTGTAACAGCATACAAATAGGAGATTGGCGACTAATGCCCGTATGCTGCAATGGAGAGGATTGATATAAAAATACCCCGCCGAATATTATTCGACGGGGTGTGTGCCCAGGATAGGACTCGAACCTACATGCCGTTAAGCACTCGCACCTGAAACGAGCGCGTCTACCATTTCGCCACCTGGGCATCGTTTCAGTGATGCAAAAGTAGTGTTTTTTTTCAAATTTTCGTACATTTGTCCTAAATTTATTGCAAAAAATTTTGCGTAATTTGTCGCGGTTATCCATGCGGCATGTGTAATTAATTGAAAATTATTATGTTGAAGAAAATGTCGCCCGCAAAAAAAGTGGCGTTATTAATATTCGTATTGGTCGTTATCGATCAGGCGGTCAAGCTGCTCGTGCGCTCGCACATAGATCTTGGCGATCAGGTGTCGGTATTTTCGTGGTTCAAGTTGTGCCATATAGAGAATAACGGATTCGCTTTCGGCATGCAGCTCGGTTCGGGTGAGGGTGTTGACTGGGGCAAAATCGTATTGAGTCTGTTCCGTTTGGCGATGATCGGATTTCTCGTGTGGGGTATTCGCTATTTGCTGCATAAGGATAATGTTCCCAAGGGAGTCATTGCGGGTGTGGCCTTGATCCTGGCCGGAGCCATAGGCAATATGGTCGACAGCATGTTCTACGGTCTGTTGTTCGAGGAGCAGGGAGCAGGCTTTCTTACGGGCAGAGTTGTGGACATGTTCTATTTCCCGCTCTTCAAGTGGGAGGGCGTACCGTCGATGCTGCGTTTTCTGGTGAGTTCCGACGGTTACTTCTTCGGGGCGGTGTTCAATGTCGCCGACGCCTATATCTCGGTGGCGGTGGTCTATCTGATATTGTTCCACTACAAGTTTTTCAAATAGCGGGATATAGCCCGTCTGGAATGATAAACGGCCGCATATCGCTATGCGGCCGTTGTCGTATGACAGTGTGCCGGTGTCAGTCGAATGCCTTCGATACCGCACGCAGGTGCTCGATGATGGGAAGATGCTGCGGACAGCTGCTCTCGCATTTGCCGCAGGCTATGCACTCCGATGCACGGCCGTGTGTCGAAACGAGGTTGAGATAGTAGGTTTTCTGTATCGAAAAGGCCTTGTTGAGAGCCTGCTGCTCGGCGTTGTAGAGCGCGAAGCAGTCGGGTATGGCTATGTGTTTGGGGCAGCCGTCGACGCAGTAGCGACAAGCTGTGCACTGTATGGCTATGGCACGGTTGAGCACCTCCACCACGCGCCCGATTGTGGCGTGTTCGTTGGGTGAGAGCGGCTCGAAGTGCTCCATGTAGGAGATGTTGTCGGCGAGCTGTTCGGGCGATGACATGCCGCTGAGCACAGTCATCACACCCTCCAAGCCTGCGGCGTAGCGTATGCCCCACGATGCTGCCGACATGTCGGGGCGTGCGGTGTGCAGCAGCTCGGCGGCTTCGGCCGGCAGTGCGGTCAGTGTTCCGCCTTTGAGCGGCTCCATCACCACGATGGGCTTGCCGTGGCGGCGTGCCACTTCGTAGCACTTGCGCGACTGTATGCTCTCGTTGTCCCAGTCGAGATAGTTGATCTGCAACTGCACGAACTCCGTTTCGGGGTGTTCGGTGAGAATGCGGTCGAGCAGTTCGGCCGAGTCGTGGAACGAGAATCCTATGTGGCGTATGCGTCCCTCGGCCTTTTTGCGGGACACGAATGCGAAGCTGTCGAATTGCTCTACGCGCTTGTAGTTGCCCACACCGAGATTGTGCAGCAGGTAGTAGTCGAAATATTCGACACCGCACTTTGCCAGCTGCTCGTCGAATATGCGCTCCTGATCGCCCTCGGCTTTGAGAAACATCGTGGGCAGCTTCGAGGCCAGTGTGAATTCGTCGCGGCGGTGACGTTCGACCAGAGCCTGACGCACGATCTCCTCGCTGTGGAAATCGTGATACATATAGGCCGTGTCGAAATAGGTGAAGCCTGCGGCGATGAAGGTGTCGAACATCTGCTCGACGAGTTTCATATCCACAGCCGAGAAGTCGTCGGCCTTGGTCAAAGGCAGGCGCATACAGCCGAATCCGAGTTTTTTTGTCATGGCATGTCTATTTGCGTATCACATATCGTATTACAGCCCAGCCTCCGACGATTTGCAGCATGATGCCCGGAAGTCCGATGCGCACGTCCTGCAAGGCTGCTGCCAGCGAGCCTGTCCATGCCCACTCGAACAGCGAGCCTGCCGTTTGGTAGAGTGCCACTACGGTTGCGATCGAGAGTATCGAGACGCTCTTGCGGCGTGCGGCTACGATGCCTGCGGCCAGTGCCAGCATCAGCGATTTGCACTCTATGACGGGCAGCATCTGCACTGCGGGCATGCCCGTCAGCCACGAGTTGAGCATGGGCGACAGCACAGCTGTCAAAAGACCCACGCGCCAGCCGTATTTGTAGGCTCCCACGAGTGTGAAGAAGTAGATTGGCAGCCAGCGCATGCCGCCTTCGGGTATGAGGTGGCACAGTTGCGGCAGCAAGATGTTGCCCATGACGAAGGCCGATGCCGCCAGATAGGTTTTCAGGTTGTCGGCCTGCAATGTGTAGAGCCTGACAGATGAGGTTTGCATAGTGGTTATCGTTTTAAAAGTTAATGTCTATTCCTGCCATTACCGTAGCTCGCGGCATTGGGTATCCGGCATTGATCTCGTATCGCTGTGCCAGCAGATTCTCTGCCCTGACGAAGAGTGACAGCCAGCTGCATGCCCTTAGCGAGGCGCGCATGTTCCACAGCACGAACTGCTTGCGCTGTCTGGCGGTCAGTTCGGTGTACAGACCGGCGACATACTGCACGCTGGAAGATATGCTCCAACGCTTGCGCGAGAAATCGGCTCCGACATAGAGCTTGTGTTCTGGCGATGCCAGCAGCGGATTCTCCATGTGCAGCCAGCTGTAATTTGCCTCTATATGCCATGATGGCGATATGCGCCACCCGATCTCGGCCTCGGCACCCCAGTTCTCGATGCGTCCGGTGTTGACGTTGAGCTGACCTCCGTCGACCGGCATGCGCATTATCAGATTGTCGCCGTCGATATAGAATATGTTGACACCCCAGCGCACGGCACCTCCCCTCAGCGGTTGTGCGATCGAGAGTTCGTAGCTCCACAATCTTTCGGGCAACAGATCGGGATTGGCCGGCCGGAACATGTAGAGTTCGCGGATCGTGGGGTTGCGAAAACCTTTTGCCGCCATGGCCTTCATCTCCATATCGCGGGGCAGATGCAGGGCGATGCCCGCCTGCGGTACCCACTCGGTGCCGGTTTGCGAGTGGCGGTCGACGCGTATGCCGGCATCGAGGGTAATGTATCGGCCTATGGCCTGCCGCCAGTCGATATAGGCGGCTGTTTCGTCCTCGCCCTTGTCGACCAGATCTTCGCGCAGACCGTCGTGGTGAAGATTCCACGATCGGCCGCCGAAGTGCAGATAGTCGATGCCCACGGTAAGGCGGTTGCCCCGGAAGAGCGTTGCCGACTGATACCACGATATGCCCGTCATCACGTCGCGAGAGTGGAACAGATAGTCGAGCGGTGTGCCGCCTGCGACGTATCCGTCGTCGATCTTGTGACGCCCCCAGTTGTAGAACAGCGACAGTGCACCAGATGTGCGGTCGTATCGGTTTTCGACGGCCATGGAGGCCATGCCGCGCAATATGCGCTGGTCGTTGTCGATCATCGGCACGCTGACCGAACCCGGATTCGAGGCATCGAACTGCGTCAGATTGCAGTCGGCGTATATGTTCCAGTGCGACGACAGATCGTACGACAGCTTGGCGTAGGCGTTCCACTGGGCGAATTGCATGTTGTCGCGGTGGCCGTCGGTGCGGTTGTACGACGCTGCCACGACGCTGCCGAAACGGCCGCGGCGCACAGTGTTGGATATATCGGTCTCGACGGTGTTGTACGACCCGTAGCTGCCTCGCAGGCGTGTTTGCACTCCGTCGTGGGAGAGTTTGCGTGTGACGATGTTTATCACTCCGCCCATTGCGTTGGATCCGTATAGCACCGATGCCGGACCGCGTACCACCTCCACGCGCTCGGCCAGCATCGACTGGCAGGCGTCGGCTATGGGGTGTCCCATCAATCCCATGTATTGCGGGTGGCCGTCGATCAGCACCATCAGTCCGGTGGTGGGAACGCCTGCTTGCGGCGTGCCGCCTATGCCGCGCAGGCTCATGCCTCCGGCTGCGCCGGTCGACACTCCGTAGCCCATCATGCCGCGCGAGGTGACGAACAGTCCGGGGATCTGCTCGGTGAGTGCGGGCAGTACCGATTGTTCCAAGCGCGAATCCAGCCCTTGGCGGCCGACGACCGAGACGGTCATCGGCAGGTGTCTGATGTCGGCAGCACTGCGCGTGCCCGTGACGACCACTTCGTCGATGGCCGTTATGTGCAGCGAGTCGGCCGGTTCGTCGGCACTGGCCGCAATCGTGACTGAAAGGGCGATAAGGAGTGATAGCAGTGCCTTAACCGTTGTTTTCATTTTGCTGCTCGTTTCGTTTTTGTCTGTCGATGAACTCGTCGATTCTGGCCAGACACTCTTCGATGCTCCAAAGCTCGCTGCAAAGCGTCTCGACGGGGCAGCGTCCTGTGCCTGCACGATTGATTATATGGTCGGTGAGAGTGTTGTAACCGGCTATGAGTCCGTAACGCTCCGACAGCTCCAATGCCTCGCGGCTTATGACATCGGCGAAAAGCTCCTTTACTCCGCCGGCAATCATCAGTGCCGCGGCACCCTTGCCCACTACCTTGTCGGCTACGAATGCACCGCGCAGTGGTTCGCTGCCGTCGTGCAGCAGTTCGTACAGGTCGCGTATGCCGCGCTGCCGCAGCACCTCGCATTGTCCGTCGGCACGATACACGACGCACGAGCAGCGCTCTGCAAAGAGCATGTCGATAGTACGGCGGCGAATATCCTCTGTAAAGGCTGACATGGCGGCGGGGTATTAACGTGCATCGAGATCGACCAGACGGTAGTTGCGGCTGCCGAGTCCGATCTTCTCGGCGTGCTCGACGGTGTGTATGCCGTGGCGCGACTCCATGCGTTCGATAAGATGCGATTTACCCTCCTCGGGCGACGAATAGATCATGTCGACCGAAGCCTGGTCCAATGCAACGGGATCGGTCGAGGCCATGATGCCTATGTCGCTCATGTGCGGATCTTCGGGCGACGAGTCGCAATCGCAGTCGACGGAGAGATTGTTCAATACGTTGATGTATATGATGTTATCGCCGAACAGATCGGCCACGCTCTGTGCCGCGGCGGCCATCGATTCCAAAAATGCGTCCTGCTGGGCTATGTTTTGCCACAACAGAGCTACGTCGTCGGTCTTTCCTGCGGTGTGTATGTAGGCCTTGCCTGCGGCCGAAGCCACACCTATCGACTGGTTTTTCAGCACGCCGCCGAAACCGCCCATGGCGTGTCCCTTGAAGTGAGCCAGATTTATCATGAAATCGTAGCGGTCGAGATGCGAGCCGACCAGATTGTATTTGATGTGCGTGGTGTCGCGCACGGGTATGCGCATATCGCCCTCGCTGTCCATGATGTCGACATTGGCAATCGCCGTGAAGCCGTGCTCTTCGGCAGCCTTCATATGCTCTCCGGTCGAAGAACGACGGCCGCCGTATGCCGTGTTGCACTCTACGATGGTGCCGCCCGTAGCACGCACCAGATCGCCTATAAGTTCAGGTTTCAGATAGTTGTGGCCGCCCGGTTCGCCGGTCGATATCTTGATGGCCACGCGACCCTCGGCCTGACGACCGAGTGCATTGTAGACTCGCATCAGGCCTGCGGGCGAGATGTCGCGTGTGAAGTATACGGCCGGTTCTGCGGGTTGATCTTCCGTCTTGGTCTGTTTTGCCGACGAACCGCAGCCCGTGGCCGACAGCATCGCGGCGGCCATGCAGATCATCGGAACGATAGTTGAAAACTTATTCATATCGATCGTGTTTTATACATTGGTTTACTATTGCAAAGATATGACTTTACGCCGAATGCGCAATAATACATATACCCGATATTCTTACCAATTTTACGGCAGCCGGCTCCATAACGCATATTGCCGTCCGAAAATTTTTCGGACGGCAATACGTCATCGGTTCGCAGACCGCATGTTACTGCTCTCTGACTATGAACTCTATTTTGTAGGACTCCACGCTGCCGCCCATGAACACTCCTCCTACGGTCTGCTCCGACTGCGGACGGACGAGCTGCGAAAAGCGCAGCCATGTACCGTTGGCCAGTATGCTGCCGCCAACGGCCAGCGTGATCTCGCTTATATTGCGCAGGCTGAGGCAATATGTGCCGCCCCAGCCGTCTTCGACGATACTGGTGCGTATGCAGTTGTCGTATTGGTGCGTGGCGATGATTCTCATTCCGAGCGACACCACATAGTCGAATTGCCACTCTCCGCGCGGCGAAAGCGTATAGGCGACTTCGGCGCGGGTGTCGTAGGCGTAATAGGCGGCCGACAGTTTCATCGAGACAACGATGCGATAGGTGCCGTTGTCGTTCTGCAATACCCGCTCTATGCGGAGGTCGCTTATCTCGCCCTGTTCGATAGTCCACCGCCAATCGCTGTTGTGGTATCCGTTGTCGACTCCTTCGGACAATGTATGGCCGACCAGATCGCGCGCTATGCGGTCGGGTGCCGGTTTGGCGGCATCGGCAGTCGCAGCAACCTTTCGTGCCGGCAGATAGTGCTGGCCGCATGCGTGTTGAACATGCGTCATTGCGGCCAACGCTAATAAGACGGCTGTCAGCCATGTGCGGACTCTGTTGCGGGTCATGTCGTGCACCGGATTAGTTGCCGAAAGCCACACCCACCGACAATACGCCGTAGTTGCGGTGTATTGCAGGGTTGTAGATGTATTTGACGCTGACAGGGATCGTCACGCAGCCTGCCTCGAACTCGCGGCCTATGCCCAGTTCGAGATTGGTGAAGTTGAATCCCTGCAACACCTCGCCCTCTCGGTCGAGACACCAGTAGGGAGCCGTGTAGGGCGAAGCACCGACAGTGGCCGTCACATCGAACAGATTGTCGAACGAGTGGGTATAGCTCGCCTCGACATACGACGAGTAGGCACGGCGGCCGCTCTCGTAGTAGTCATCGGCAACCAGTGCCGTTGCCCATGTGAGGGTAAGCGGAAAACGCTCGAACGTATAGCTCAGTGTGGCGTTGAGGCTGTGCGAAGCCTTGTAGTTGCGGAAATAACGGCAGTCGTAGTCGAAATAGTAGTCACTGACAGACAGATCGAAGCCGGCGATCGAGTATCCCAGCGTGATGTCGAACTCGTTGTACGATCCGTTGAAGGCCGTGGTGTTCCACAATTCGAGATAGAGTCCCTTGTAGCCTACGCTTACGCATGGCTGTACGTTGAAATTGAAGAACTTGCCCGTGTCGCCCTGCTCGTAGCCGCGCCAGATGTAGTTGGAGGTGACATCGGCCGAAATGCTCCACTCGAAGCCGTTCTGGCTGTCGTCATCGTCGGTCTGTGCAAAGCCGGTAAAAGGTGTGCCGATCGAGGCGAGCAGTGCCGCCATCAGAATTGTTATATGTCTTTTCATCGTCTGAATCAGTAGTTTGAGTATTTATTACATGTTGCTCTTTACTCTCGACCACATGTCGAGCAGAGCCTCCGTACGTGCACCGCTGTCGTGCATCATGGCGCAACGCTCTACCACCGAACGGTCGGGATAGAGAACATCGTCGATGTGTACGCTCTGCGCGCCGGCAAGAGGATTGCCCTCGTCGTCGGTGAAGAAGTACGTGAGGTCGCATATGGTGGGCATATCCTCGTCGGTCATGGCTTCGAGCACCTCCTCGGTGCCGATTACGCTCACGTAGCCCGTGGCCTCCATGTTGCGAATGGCGTTGTCGGGACGGCACATGAAGTCGATAAAGTAGCGTGCGGCCTTGACATTCTTGGCATATTTGGGTATTACCCAGCCGTCGAACCATACGTTGCTGCCCTCGCGCGGTACGTTGTAGTCCAGCTCGACGCCTACGTTCTCAGCCTCGGTCATGGCGAATACGGCATCGCCGCTCCATTGCAGATTGATATAGGCCTTGGGGTTTCTGCTGGTCATCATCTCCTTGCCGAAGTCGGCCTCCCAGCCCGACACATAGGGACTGATGCGTTTGAGATAGCTCTCCACGAGTGCTATCGACTCGTCCGACGAATCGAAGCTCAATGCCTCGATCTGGTCGAGCGACAGATACTCGTCTTCGCCCAACTCGCCTTTTTCGCGTGCTTCGAGGGTCTTGGCATAGACCAGCATCGGCGAGTAGACATCGCGGAAAGCGTCCTTGATGAACATCTTGTTGCGGAATTTGGGATTAAACAGCGCCGCCCACGAGTCGGTCTCCTCGGCCGTGGCGTAGGCCTTGTTGTAGAGTATGCCCACCGTACCCCACATGTAACCTACCGAGTAGTCGTTGGGGTTTTTGCCGTCGGGCATGACCAGTTTTGAGAACAGACCCTGTATGTAGGGCGAAACGTTGCCTATGTAGTTGATCGAGTCGGGGAACGAACGGAACTCGTCATCGAAGATGGGCAATGCCAGATCGTGTGCCAGCATGCGCTCGATGATGTAATCCGACGGACACACCAGATCGAAATCCTCCTGACCCTTCTCGATCTTGGAGAGCATTACTTCGTTTATATCGAAGAGCTGATATATCACATGCACCTCTTCGCCGGTTTGCTGTTGGTACCACTCCTCGAATTCAGCGATCAGCTCCTCGTCGATGTAATCGCTCCAATTGTAAATTTTCAGAGTGTTCTCTCGCGGATAGTTGTTGCAAGACGACAGCGACAGACCCAGCAGGGCGACAATCGCCACGATACCCGAAAACCAGATGTTTTTCTTCATTTTACGTAATGTGTGAAAAGATTGAAAGTTAAAAAATAAAGTGATAAAAAAGAGTGCCGCCGCCGATTATTTCGATCTGACGGCACTGTGTTTGGCGTGGGTGTGCTTCATCGACCGATAATTGATTATCAGCAGCAAAAGCAGCACTGCAAGGAAGATGATCGTCGACAGCGCGCGCCATTCGGGCGACAGTCCGCCCTTGCGCGAGTCGGCGTATATCTGTGTCGAGATGGTCTCCAAACCGATACTTCCCTTGGTGAAGTAGGTTACGGCGAAGTCGTCGATCGACAGCGTGAACGAGAGAATGAAGCCCGAAATCATGCCCGAACGTATCTCCGGCATTATCACGCGGCGCAGAGCCTGAAACGGAGTGGCTCCAAGATCGAGCGCAGCTTCGTAGATGTTGGGGTTCATCTGCATCAGACGCGGCATCACGCTCAGCACCACATATGGCGTGCAGAATGTGACGTGTGCCAGCGTCACGGTCGTATATCCCTGGGTAACACCCATGAATACGAAGAGTATGAACAGCGACACGCCGGTGATGATATCGGGGTTGAGCATCGGGATATTGTTGACGAACGATATGATCCGACGCTGGCGGTGACGCATGTTGTAGATGCCGATGGCCGCTATGGTTCCGAGCAGGGTGGCTATGGCGGCAGCTGCGACAGCTATGATGAGCGTGTTCTCGATAGATCTCATTATCAAGACGTTTTTGCCCGAAAACAGACTCTCGTAGATGCCGGTCGAGAAGCCGGTCCAGTTGCCCAGCACCTTGGCTTCGGTAAACGAGAACACGGCTATGACGACGATGGGTGCGTAGAGCATGGCCAGCAGCAGCAGCAGGTAGCCGCGCGAGAATATCTTGCCTATCATATCAGTCCTGCATCGTTAATGTCGTCGTGTTTGTCGCGGTAGGTGAATATCGACGTCAGGCCGATAATCACGAGCATGATGAGCGACAATGCGGCGCCGTAGTTCCACATCGTGTTGTTTATGTTCTCCTGTATGATCGTACCGAACAGGCGAATCTTGTTGAGCGTGAGCATCTCCGCAAGAGCGAATGTCGAGATCGTAGGCAGCAACACCATCATGATGCCGCTCACTACGCCGGGCATCGACAGCGGGAAGATCACGCGCGAGAATACCTGGCGCGGTGTCGCACCCAGATCCTGTGCGGCCTCGATAAGGCTGTGATCCATCTTTTGCAGAGTGTTGTAGATGGGGTAGATCATGAACGGCAGGTAGTTGTAGACCATACCGAAGATGAGTGCCCCCTGTCCCAGCGGCATCTGCATGAAGTCGAACAGCGTGACTGTGGCCATGGTTCGTATCAGCATGTTGATCCACATGGGCAGAATGAAGAGCATGATGACTATGACGGCCGATTTGCTCTGCATGCGGCTCATGATGTAGGCTGCCGGATAGCCGAGCAGCAGACATATGGCAGTGGTGATGACTGCGATGATGACCGAGTAGACGAACGTGTGCGTCACTTCGGGCTGATTGACGAAATGCACGAAGTTTTGCAGCGTGAAATTACCCTCTGCGTCCTGAAAGGCGTAGAGTATCACCAGCAGCAGCGGCAATACCACGAAGATCACCAGAAATATGACGTAGGGCAATGCCCAGTTACTCCTCTTGAAGAAGAGACGAAACAGTTTTCCCATGACGTGCTCTCCTCTATTTCAGCGGTTTGATGCGTATGTTCTGCGGTGCAATCTTTATGCCGACTTCATCGAGATCCTCCCACACGTCGTGCGTGTCGACGTAGATGTTGTCGCCCTCTTCGGTGCGTACTGTCAGATGATAACGGTCGCCCTTGTAGAGAATGAAGCGTATCGAACCCTCGACAGTGCCGTCCTCGGCATCGTCGGTAAGCTCCACGCTGCCGAAATCGATCTCGACGCATACCTTCTCGCCCGCCTGCACCTCCTGCACGGGTGCACACTCGAACTTCCCGCCAAGCATCTCCACATGGGTCGGATCGACCATTACGCCTTCGAAGGTGTTGCATATGCGCTCCTTGCGCATGACGTGTATGTCCGACGGTTTGACGATCATACCCACCTGCTGGCCGACCTCGAACGGGTTATAGTCCTGTATCATTATCTCGTAGCCGTCGGGCGTGTCGACGAACATCTCGTAGTGCACGCCCTTGAACGTACAAGAGCGTACCGTGCCCGTGAACATGGCCGACGATGTTTGCGATATGATGTAGATGTCTTCGGGGCGAATAACCACATCGACCGGAGTCTCCTGGCCGAAGCCCTCGTCGACGCACTCGAACTCCTTGCCCATCAGTCGCACCAGACGGTCGCGTACCATGATGGCGTTGAGTATGTTGCTCTCGCCGATGAAGTCGGCTACGAACGAGTTGCAAGGCTCGTTGTAGATGTCGGTCGGGGTGCCGATCTGCTGTATCTTGCCCTCGCTCATCACCACTATCGTGTCCGACAGCGTCAGCGCCTCCTCCTGGTCGTGCGTGACATAGACGAAAGTGATGCCCAGCGAACGGTGCATCTCCTTCAACTCCATCTGCATGTCTTTACGCATTTTCAGGTCGAGTGCGGCCAGCGGCTCGTCGAGCAGCAGCACCTGCGGCTGGTTGACGATAGCGCGCGCTATGGCCACTCGCTGCTGTTGGCCACCCGACAGAGAGTTGACGTCGCGATGCTCGTAGTCGGTCATGCCGACCATTTTCAGTGCGCGCTTGACACGACTCTCTATCTGCTTGCGCTCCACGCCGCGGAGCTTCAAGCCGAAAGCGATGTTGTCGAATACGTTGTAATTGGGAAACAGGGCATAACGCTGGAACACCGTGTTCACAGGTCGCTTATGCGGAGGTATGTCTGTCATAACCTCGCCACCGATGCGGATTTCACCCTCTGAAGCCGTGTTGAAACCGGCCAAAAGACGCAGTAACGTTGTCTTTCCACAACCCGAAGGACCGAGTATAGTGATGAACTCACCCTTCTTTACTGACAAACTGACATCATCAAGAACTACTTTGTCTCCGAACGATTTAGAGATGTTGGTAAGCTCGATGATGTAATTTGATTTCACCATTTCGCAAATAAGATATTAGTAGTTATAAACCCATAAAAAAATTGTTTTGTTGCTTTATTATTTAGACGTGAGTTGCGATCGGCAAAGCCGTCGAGCCCACGTCTTCTTATAAAAGTCGTCGCAAATATAGAAATTTTTTGAAAGACCGAGCCCCCGCGCCCGATTTTTTTTGTCTTTTTTCTGCAAAATAATCCTTCGCTCGATCATAAAGTTACGCCGTCGGGTTTCACGACTCGGATAAATTACTTATCTTTGGAGAACGAAACAAGATTTAAATTTATGAAGAGACTTCGTATCATATTGATTGCCGCGGCACTCTGCTCGACGATGGGTGCCATGGCAGGGCAGCCCTCGGCGGTGGAGCCCAACTACGATCTGGCCGAGCGCTTCTCGCCGGGCAAACTCTATCGCATGGTGCCGCAGACGCGCGTTGCGCCGCAGTGGTTCCGTTCTTCGTCGAAGTTCTGGTATTGGTGGCGTACGCCCGATGGAACCCGATATTATGTCGTCGATCCGGCCAAGGGTACGCGCACCGAATTGTGGGATATGGCGTCGCTCGCCGCCGGCATCACCGAGATTACGGGCGATCCGTTCGATGCCGAACATCTGCCCGTTGCCAATATGGAGTTGCAGCAGGACCGTTACATGCTGTTCGACATAGCCACTTCGGTCGAGGAGCCGGCCAAGAACGAGGACGGTACGCCGAAGGACGATGGCAGCAAGCAGAAGAAGACGTTCCACTTCAGCTGGGACATGCAGACGCGGCAGCTCTCCGAGATCGATGAGCGCGACAAGAGATATCCCGACTGGGTCAACCTCTCGCCCGACGGCAGCAAGGCTGTCTACGAGCGCAACTACAATCTATGGTACATGTCGGGCGAAGATGTCGAGAAGCTGCGCCGCAATCCCAAAGATACCACCGTTGTGGAGCATCGTCTGACCGACGACGGCACGGCCGATTTCTCGTACAGCTGGTACGAGGACAGCGTGGTGCAGATCGATACGGCCAAGCGTTATGCGGTCGACCTCTGCTGGTCGCCCGATTCGCGCCGCTTTGCCGTAGTGCGCAACGACGTGTCACGGATCAAGGACCTTTGGGTGATCGACGTGTTGTCGGAGCCGCGCCCCAAGTTGCAGAGCTACAAGTATCAGATGCCGGGCGAGGAGAGCCCTGCGGCACATCTCGAACTCTTCGACATGGAGGATCTGTCGCGTCGGGAGATAGCCGTCGATGCCTATAAGGATCAGACCCTCTACATCTGCGAGCGCATGCCGCTGCACAGCTACTCATACGACAAACCGGTGCGCAGGATATGGCTGGGCGACAACGACCGCTTCTACTTCCTGCGTCAGAGCCGCGATATTAAGCGTATAGACTTGTGTGCTGTCGATGTCGCTGCGGCCGAGTGCCGTCAAATCGTCCACGAGCAGATGAACACCTCCATCGAGTCGCGCGAGCCGGTGCTTGTCAACGGCGGTGCCGATCTGGTGCAGTGGTCGGAGCGCACGGGTTGGGCACACCTCTATCTCTACTCGGCCGACGGACAGCTGCGTCATGCCATCACCTCCGGCGACTGGCATGTGAGCGACATCGTGCGTGTCGACGACGTTCGCAAGGTGATCTACTTCGTGGCTACCGGCTACGACAAATCGGAGAATCCCTACTACAACCACCTCTTCCGTGTCAACTACGACGGCAGCGGTTTGCGCCGGCTCGATCCGGCCGACCACAACGGCGTATTCTCGGTCTCTGACGACGGACGCTACTTTACCACCACCTATTCGCGTGTGGATACGGCTCCCGTTTCGGAGCTTTACACTACCGACGGCCGTCGCGTGATGCAGCTCGAAGAGGTCGACATGACTCCGCTCATGGAGATCGGTTACCGGTTCCCCGAACGTTTCACGGTGAAGGCTGCCGACGGCGTTACCGATCTCTACGGTGTGATGTACAAACCGTTCGACTTCGATCCTTCGAAGAAATACCCTATAATAGAATATGTCTACCCCGGTCCGCAGACCGAAGCCGTCAACGAGTCGTGGAGCATCGGCATGAACCGCATTGACCGTCTGGCACAGATCGGATTCATCGTAATTACGGTCGGCAATCGCGGCGGTCACCCCGACCGCTCGAAGTGGTATCACAACTACGGTTATGGCAACCTGCGCGATTACGGTCTCAAAGACAAGGTAGTGGCCGCTCAGCAGCTCGCTGCTCGCCACTCGTTCATCGATATCAACCGTGTGGGTATACACGGACACTCTGGCGGAGGCTTCATGTCGACAGCTGCCATACTCATGTATCCCGACTTCTTCAAGGCCGCCGTATCGTGTGCCGGCAACCACGACAACCGCATCTACAACCGCTGGTGGAGCGAGAAGCATCACGGCATAAAGGAGGAGGTTTCGGAGAGTGGCGACACAACTTTTGTCTACAAGATCTCCACCAATCCCGAATTGGCATCGCGCCTTAAAGGCCACCTGCTGCTGGTTCATGGCGACATGGACGACAACGTCCACCCCGGCAACACCATTCGTGTCGTCGATGCCCTTATCAAGGCCAACAAGCGATTCGATATGCTGATCCTGCCCGGACAGCATCACGGTTTCGGCTCCATGAACGAATACTTCTTCTGGAAGATGGCAGATTACTTTGCCGAGCATCTTCTCGGATCGTCGCAGCAAGATGTGGATATACGTCAACTTAATAATGACCTGTAATTCTTTTTCGTGACTTTTTCGTGAAAAGGCGTCATTTACTGCCTCTCACTCAAATGTCCGAACGGGAC
>CAMWTS010000017.1 GCA_947177225.1 uncultured Alistipes sp.
GTCACGCTTGCCGCAGATATCGATCTCGCAGGATCGGAGTGGACGCCGATAGGCAACGGTTCGCGCAAGAGCTCGTCTTATACGGGCAATTCGTTCCAGGGTACGTTCGACGGCCAGGGCAAGACCGTTTCGGGTCTGTCGGTGAAGTCGCTTTCGGGCGATGCGGCCGTAGGTCTGATCGGTGTGTTGGACGGCGGTACGGTGCGTAACGTCAATTTGGAAGTGGATATAGAGGTGGCCGGAAACGATCTGGCAGCCGGTTGCGTGGGTCTGCTGGTAAACGGCGGAACCATCGAGGGCGTAACGGTCAGCGGTTCGGTGTCGGGTCAGGAGGCTGCGGCAGGTATCGTGAGCCGAGTTATCAAGGAGGGAACGGTGCGCGATTGCCACAATCATGCGACCGTCACCGGCAGCAAGCACAATATCGGCGGTATCGTCGGTGCTGCATACTACACCGAGGCGGGCAAGACGATGACCATCGAGAACTGCTCGAACGATGCTGCGATAACGGGCAACTATGCCGTAGGCGGTATCGTGGGCTTCTCGGCTGCTGATGTCAAGGGCTGTACCAACGGCGGTGCAATCTCGACTGCTACGGTAAGTGCGGGCGGTATTGTCGGCGAGCAGCAGAATGCCGGCAGCATTACCGCATGTGTCAACAATGCCGATATAGCCAATGCGTCGGACGGTTACGGAACCGGCGGTATAGTCGGTTGGATCCGTTATATCGGAGCTGAGTCGGCCTATGCGTTCAAAGAGGAGATCGAGGTCATCGGCAACACCAACTACGGTTCGGTCGCCGGCGGCAACGATGCCGGAGGTATCGTGGGAACTGTATATCAGTATGGCCGTATCAACGAGAATAAGAACTATGCCGCAACGCTCAGTGCAAAGACATTTGTCGGCGGTATAGTGGGTAACGTGCAGTTCATGCGCACCGACAGCAATGTTTCGCATGCCGGCATGCCCGATGAGTTCCACGTATATGTCCAGAACAACTACTCGGAGACTACGCTTGACAACATGACGGGCGGTCTGAAAGACAGATTCGTCTACACCAACGATGCGTCGCTGACCACAATCAGCGGCAATACGCCCGACGAAGGCGTGCAGGTGACGACCCAGGAGCAGGCCATAGCAGCGATCAATGCCGGAGGCAAGGTCGTCGTAGCCGGTGAGATCGCCAAGATAGACTTCACGACGCTCGATCCTGCTGCCGAACTCGACCTGGTGCTCAATGCCAAGGTCGGCGAGATCGTGCTCGGTTCGACCGTTGCTACGACTATCACCGTGGCCAAAGATGTGGACTATCCCGTGTTCTCCGTATTGAAGGGGCACAACATAGAGAATCTGACGATCATAGGCGACAACACCTCGTCGAAGGCATGCACGTCGGGTATAATAGCTATCAACACAAGTGTCGATGTGATTAAGAACGTGAAGATCGACGGCGTGCGCTTCGAGGGCAACGCTATAAATTTCGGTTTCACGGCCAATCCTCAGATTACGCAGAACATCGTCATCGAGAACTGCGTGGCAACCGACCTGGTGACGCCGTTTTTCAGCTGCTCGAACAACAGATATGCCTCGACGGTTGTCGGTGATATCACTATCCGCAACAACACATGCTCGTTCTCGTCGGCAGCTGCCGCCAACATCAACGCCATTTATATGTGTTCTTCTACCGATGGCGATATCCTGATCGAGGGCAATACGTTTAATAATGCTCCGAAGCACGGAATTATGGCCGATGGAAATGCCTGTGATAACTTCATCGTGCGCGGCAACACTTTCATCGATCCGGTAGAGGACGGTGTTAAGATCGACAATCCGGTGAATAATGTCGTTATCGAAAACAATACGATTACTCCCACGGAGTATGGTGTGCGTGTGGCTCGCTTCTCGGCGGACTACAATCCGACGGTAACCATTACGGGCAACCGTATCGATATGTCGAGTGCGAAAGCCATTGCAGGCATTTCGATTGCGAAATCCAATGCTGCGGGTGCTGCGACACTTACGGTCAAGGAGAATGTCAAGGTCGGCGGCAATCCTGCTGCATGGTTCGAGATTGCAGAGGAGCTGACTGTGAATGCGGGCAGCGACATCGAGAATCCGTTTGTCGAGTAACCGGATATTTCGTAAGCAGAAAGCTGACTCCATCGATGGAGTCAGCTTTTTTTATGTGTATTATGTCGGTTTGTTTCGCCGGCAGCTGTCGGGGCGAGCCGATTCACAGTGCGGTATCGATAGGGCATATGGGTGTGCGGCGGTTGGTCGGTCGCGTTCGGGTTGTCGTATTGTACGGGCGTTTTCAGGCGTGTCGGAGCGGCGTCGCCCGACGGCAGCGGCTATTCTGGTCGCTGCGGACTATCCAGGTTGGATATCTTGATTGCACCGGACTGTCCGGACTATCTGATTACACCGATGGTCTTGATCGCCTCCTCGAAGTCGTCGCGGCTTCCTACGGCATTGTTCTTTATGCGTGCGCGATAGTTGTAGATGGTGTTGACCGAGTAGCGCAGCAGCGATGCAATGCGCGATGAGTCGGTTATGCCCAGACGTATGAGTGCGAATATGCGCAACTCGGTGTTGAGCCGCTCGCCCTTTTTCGGCTCGATGCGAGCCGAGGGTTTGAGCAGCGAGTTGAACTCCTCGACGAAATTGGGGTAGAGCTGCAAGAACGCGTTGTCGAACATCTCGTAGAAACTCTCCAACTCGGCGTCGATAACCTCCGACGACGAACTTTCGGCTTTAAGCTCGGCTATCTTGCCGGCGGCGAGCTTGCGCCGGACGTTGCGCTGGTACGACATCAGTTTTTCGATGTAGTTGGAGCACATCGACAGAAACAGACCTATATACTCCTCCTTGACGGTATTGGCCTCGATCAGGGCGGCATTCATTATCTTGGCCTTCTCGTTGCTCTCCGAGAGCGAGACGTTGTACTCCTTGATCTGTCGGTGCATCGACTCTATCTTGCGTCGTGTGACCTGCGAACGGTGATAGAGATAGACCACCAGCAGGCATATTCCCAGCAGTGCGGTGGCAAGCACCAACGCTATTATGAAATATGTGTGAGTGTGTTTCTGCTGGCGTGCGATCGACTCCTGATACGACTTTTCGATCATGGGTATGACGCTGGCTATCTGCCATGGGCGCAACTTGGCATTGTAGAAGAGTGCGTCGTTGAGCGATATGGTGATGTAGCGGAAGGCGCGGTCGATCTGATTCTCTTGCAGCATCGCTTGTGCCAGACAGCAGAGCGAGGCATTGTCCTTGGTGGCACACTTCACGTCGGCCGTAGCCGAACGCGTATACCACAATATCTTCTCTTCGGTCTGTTCCAGTGCCTCGCATATACGTGCCTGATCGTAGGCATGAACGGCAAATTGGTGGCTGTTGGGGTTGAACTTGGCGAGCAGCTGACGATTGAGCTGATCGGCGCGCACGAAGTCGCCGCTGTCCATGCAGTCGCGTATGACTATGTACTGGTGTGCCTCCGAGGCCGATGTGGTCTCCTTCAATATGCGGTCGCGATAGTAGCGTACCTTGGCCGCCGAGATGCGATTCATCTCGGGTGTCTGCGTATATTCGTTGAAGTCGACGTAGAAACGTTGCTGGATATTGTAGTATTCGATAAGCTGCGGACGGGTCAGCACCGTGGTGTCGATGCTCGACGAGAGCAGTATGTTGGCTTCGAAGAACATGCCAGATGTGGTGTAGAGCATGGCTCGATTCAGTGTGACGTCGGCTATCTTGCGGCGGTCGTTGAGCTCTTTGGCCAGTTCGGTCTGACGGTCGAGCATCTCCATGGCCATGTCGAACTGGAATGCTACGTATTCGTCGTATAATTGGCCGTAGATCTCGTATTGCTGTTCGAGCGATACGCCTCGCGAATGCAGCATGTTCTCGATGGTCATCACCTTCACGTTGTGAGTGGCGACATACTCCTCGGCCATGTCCAGCGCACGGTCGAGTTTGTCGATCTCTTCGCCGATGCCTGCGGCGGCCTGTGCCGTACACGGCCATAACGCAATCGCAGCGGCAGCCAATATGTTATATGGGATAAGGTCAGTAGCTTTCATATATGCAAATTTAATGATTTTTTTCTCATTTCAGCAATGTATACTCCACTTTTATATGATTATAAATCTTTGTCGTATAGGGTATTCGCTGTCCAATGGTCTATATTTTTATTATGCCCTGCTACGGGCTGCCATCTTTTTGTTAAATTTGTATGAGAATCAAACCTAACTACCTATGATAAAAAGAACCTATTTGACCGCCCTGACTTGCATCGGTATGCTTGCGAGCTGCGGAAACGATGGCGGGTCGGTAACGCCCGATCAGCCCAAAGACAGGACTGATATCACCTTGTCTCAAACATCTCGCACCGATACCTCGGTCGAGGTCGACGTGCAGATCGAAAACGCCGATATAGCATACTGCAACATCGCTTCTGCCGATGCCGCAACGCCTTCGCTGTCGGAGATGCGCGGCGGCAAGTCGCTGACCTCGTCGGCCAAGGTGTCGTTCGACGGATTGAAGTCGGGCACTTCGTACAAGGTGTTCGGCGTGGCCGGCCGCGACGGCGTATATACCGATGTTAAAAATATAACGGTTGCCACGTCGGGCGAAGTCGACGAGAACTATCCATCGTCGGTGGAGGCGTGGCAGACTACGGCCGACAAGAAGTCGCTGTTCAAGCCGATTGCCGCCCTCAAAGCCTCGGAGGCAATATCTGCTGCCAAGAGTCTGACGGTAAATGCTTCGACCAAATACCAGACTATGGAGGGATTCGGTCCGGCCATTACCGGTTCGGCTGCGTACAACCTGTTGAAGATGTCGGCCGCCGACCGCGATCGCATACTGCGCGCGGCATTCGATCCTGCCGATGGACTGGGTTACAACTATGTGCGCGTCTCGATCGGCTGCTCGGACTTCTCGCTCGATGAGTATACGTGCTGCGACAAGGCCGGTTTGGAGTTCTTCGAGATACACGAGTACGACAAGCGCGATCTGTTCCCCATACTCAAAGAGATATTGGCTATCAATCCCGATGTCAAGATCATAGCCGCACCGTGGACATGCCCGTTGTGGATGAAGATGCCCGTGAGCGGCAGCGGTTCTTACGACAAGTGGACGGGCGGCCGGGTCAATCCCGACCATTATGGCGATTATGCCGAATATTTCGCGTTGTGGATCGAGGAGATGGAGATGAACGGCTTTAAGATCGAGGCCGTTACGCCGCAGAACGAGCCTCTGAACCAGGGCAATTCGGCTTCGACCTACATGTCGTGGGAGCAGCAGCGCGAGTTTGTCAAGAACTATCTGGGACCGAAGTTCGAGAGCCGTGGCATAACCACCAAAATATGGGCTTACGACCATAATTTCGATGTCCCCGATTATGTGACTAACATCTTTGCCGACAAGCAGGCCGCCAAGTATTTCGAGGGTTCGGCATGGCATGCCTACGGCGGCAACTACTCGGTGCTGGCGCAGGTGCACAATGCTGCGCCCGACAAGAGTATCTACTTCACCGAGCAGAGCATCGGCACATGGTGTCCCGATTTCGGCGACAATCTGATGTGGCATATGTCGGACGTATGTCTGGGCACGATCAACAACTACTGCCGTGCCGTGGTGCTGTGGAACTTCATGCTCGATGCCAATCGCGGTCCCAACCGTCCGGGCGGTTGCACGACATGCTACGGTTTCGTCGATTGCGACGGCACATATTCGTACTCGTCGCTCAACTATCGCAGCCACTGGTATGCCGTAGGCCATATGTCGAAGGTTGTCAAGCGCGGTGCCTATCGCATACAGTCGTCGGCGTCGGGCGTTATCTGCTCGGCTTTCGAGAATCCCGACGGCTCGTTGTCGCTTGTTGTGCTCAACAACGGACAATCGCTGCAACAGATCGTCGTACGCAGCGACAAGGGCGATTTCACGCTCGATCTGCCGGCGCGTTCGGTGACCTCGGTAATCTGGAATTAACCCAACTTCAACTATGAAACCAAGAGTAATACTACTTGCCCTGATGATGTCGGCCTTCGTCGCGTGCGACAAGGATTCGACCGATAACCATGCGCCCGAGGCGCGTTTGAAAACCGTTTCGCTCACCGGCGACGATACGGTAACGATTGCCGGCGGCTCTACGGCCGAGATTGCGTTTAAGGTGACCGACGCGGCGGCGCAGTTCGACTGCGATGTGGCATCGGACGGGTGCCAGGTGTCGTTGCGCCTGGCAGACGATACGCGCAAGCAGCCCGAGGAGTTTGCCTTGACGCATGTCGGGTCTCGCGGCGGCGAGGGCGTCTATGTCGCTACCATAACCGATGGCGGTACGTCGCGCAATTTCCGCAAGCGTGTATGCGTGGCCATCAAGACGGCATCGGGCGAGCTGATAATGTCGGCTCCGGTGACGGTGCAGAATGAAGGTTATGCTTCGGGCATCACCTCGATGCGACTGTTGAAGAGTCTCAATCCGTCGCTGCCCAAAGATATAGAGCTGTCGTTCGATGTCTCTACATCGACCTTTACGGCTTCTATCGCCGAATATCAGCGCTCGATGCAGCTCATAGCCACATTCGAGGTCGACGGTGCCGATCGGGTAGAGGTCGGCGGCGTGGTGCAGACCAGCGGTGAGAGTGTCAATGATTTCCGCGGCGATGTCCGATATACGGTATATACAGGTTCGAGCAGGAGCGAATACACCGTGCGCATAACCAACTTCACGGGTCTTCCCGTAATGTGGATCGAGACGCCGGGCGGTCAGGCTATCACTTCGAAGGAGGACTGGCTGAAAGGATCGACGCTTTCCATCGACGGAGCTGGTCGTTTCGACGACTTGGAGAGCGTGACGATGTCGATTCGAGGCCGCGGCAATTCTACATGGGGCTGGCCTAAAAAGCCCTACAACATCAAACTCGACAGCAAGTCGGAGATACTCGGCATGCCCAAGCACAAGCGTTGGTGTCTGCTGGCAAACTATATGGATCGCACGTTGATGCGCAACAAGGTGGCATATTATCTGGCAGAGCAGACCTCATTGGCCTGGACTCCGCGTTGCGAATATGTCGAGCTGTTCCTCAATGGCGAATATCAGGGACAGTATTTGGTGGCCGAACATATCAAGGTCGATAAGAACCGAGTGAATATCACCGAGATGGAACCGACGGACATTGCGGGAGATGCCGTCACCGGCGGCTATCTGCTGGAACTCGATTTCCACTTCGACAATGTGTGGCAATGGCATACCGCGCACAATGTTCCTTTCGGAGTCAAGTCGCCCGATGACGACGAACTCGTGCCGGAGCAGTTCGCATGGATACAAAACCACATCGCTGAGGTCGAAGACGCCATCTACGGCGATTCTTTCAAAGACCCGGCGGCGGGTTATCGCCGCTACCTCGACGAGGAGTCGTTTGCCGATTATTGGCTTGTCTACGAGCTGACCGTAAACCACGAGCTGGGCAATCCCGGAAGCGTATTTCTGCACAAGGATCGCGGCGGCAAGATCGTAGCCGGTCCGGTGTGGGACTTCGACTGGGGAACGTTCTCTTACAATGCGTCGCCTGCGGCACAGTGGGGATTGTTCATACAGTGGGCATGGTGGTACGATCGTCTGTTCCAGGACGAGGGCTTCCGTTCGACGGCAGCCGAGCGCTGGCGCCTGCTCAAACCCAAGTTCCAGACGGCGTTGAACTATATCGATGAGCAGCGTGACTATATCGCCGTGTCGGCTCAGAGCAACTTCTCGATCTGGACTATGACCACCGATACCAACGGCGACGAGCGTCTGTCGTTCTATCAGGCCGTCGATCGCATGCGCGACATATTGGAAGAGCGCATTGAGATAATCGATCGTGAGATATCGAAGTGGTAGAGGTCGCATAAGGCTGCGAGCCGTCATTCTTCGGAATGGCGGCTCGCTTCGTATTGGTTTGCTTATATGGTCTCTATTTATCGCTGTGCGAACTTGTCCCGATGGCAGCGATCAGTTCGTCGGCACGCTCGGAAGAGAGGTAGTAGCAGTTGTCGGACGAGTCGATGATCTCCACGAAATCGTTCCACTGCGTGGCGTATATCTGCACCGACGACATATTGGCCAGGTCGAAGAATGTGCCGTAGTAGCCGAACAGCCCCCATATCCCGAACAGCGGAAGAACACGCAGTTCTTTGCGCGATACGCGTCGCACCGATACTATCTCCGACCGCTCTATCTCTATCAGGTTGCACAGACAGCGCACCTCCACCGTGTCGGGGCGTATGACGATATTGCGCGGTATCGACAGTGCGGCCAGCGCCACCAGCGCGACGATCAGTGTCAGATACCATGTGGAGATGAAGCCTCCGCGATAGAGCAGCATCAGTACGATGCCCAGCAGTGCCATCATCATCATCAGAGCCAGGCTCACGTATAGCGTCTTTCGGTCGGTGCGGTATTTGAATGTCTTCATCATAGCGGTCGTTTATGGTTTGAAATATTGCACTTTGAAATCGCACTGTCTCCTGCTTCGGCAGAACGGGTGCTGGTGCGACAACGTTTCCGGCCTATCGTACAAGCTCTTGCGAGAGCAGATATTCGGCGTATGCCAGATCTTCGGGAGTGGTTATCTTTATGTTGGTCTGCTCGCCGCAGCACATGAATATGCGTGAACCTGCGGCCTCCACCACCGACGCATCGTCTGTAAACGAGGCGTCGTAGTCTCTGTCGTATGCCCGGCGCAGTATCTCGGCCGAGAAGATCTGCGGTGTCTGCACGATGCGAAGTCTGTCGCGCGACAAGCTGTGCGACGAGTCGTTGTCGTCGGTCATGCGGTAAGAGTCGGTCGGCGTCATAACGGGAATGCAGGCTCCGTTGGTCTGTGCTTCGAGCATCGTGCGTATTATCAGCTTCTTGCTTGCAAGTGCACGCACGCCGTCGTGAACAGCTATCATTTCGACCTCTGGACTTACTGCCGCCAGACCGCATTTGACCGAGTCGAATCGTTCGGCACCTCCCGCAACGCATCTGTGTGCCGCCACGTCGAAGCGCGCCGCAAGGTCTCTCCACATGGCTATATGCGCTTCGGGCAGCACTACGACCATGTCGGCCGAAGGAAATGCCTCGGAGAAGGTGTTGATCGTGCGTGCCAGTACCGGCATGTTGCCGAGCATGAGAAACTGCTTGGGTATCTGCGACGACATGCGCCGTCCGCTGCCGCCTGCCACTATAATTACTCCTGTTCTTGCTGCCATATCAGTTTTTTTCCGAATCCGAGAGTGTTGTCCGTCAATTTTATGTATGTCGGTTCTATGACCCACAATGTCAGCGGTGCCACAGCCGCGTAAGGGAAGCGGGTCAGGTAGCGTCGTTCGGCGGCACCGTCAGCTTTGTGTGCCCGGCCGCATATCTGTACCCCCTGCACGCGTCCCACGATGCGTGTTTCGAGCACTATCGACACTGCAACCCGATTGTCCGTGCTCATGTGTCCGGCATGGCGCGTAGCGCTGTCCGATGTGAATATAAGCAGGTTGCGCTCCTTGTCGTAAGCATAGAAACAGTTGGCGCAGTAGGGTGCTCCGTCGGCATCTGTCGTGGCCAGAGTCAGGACGTGATGCTTGGCGATGAACTTCGCGATGCGAGGGTCGATTGTTGCCATAGGCTATTGCTTGTCGTCGGTTCGTGTCGTTTCGGTCTGTGTCGCGGCGGTAATGACCGAGGGGATCGAATCGAGCTGTACGATGCGTTCCTGCTCGTCCGCTTCGCCGTCGAGCTCGGCCACGATTCTGTCGCGAACCCATTCGAATGCCGCACGGTTGGCTTCGTCGATAGGCTCGGCCGGCTCCTGCGGCACTTTCAGCGGGTCGATCGGCGTTCCGTTCTTCCATATGCGATAATCGAGATGGGGACCGGTGGCCGTGCCGGTCATTCCGACATATCCGATCAGCTGTCCTTGCGAGACATGCGTGCCGACGGCTATGCCCGGAGCGTAGCGGCTCAGATGCAGATATCCGGTCATCAGATTGCCGGCATGCTTGATTTTGAGTGTGTTGCCGCCTCCGCCGCCCCAACCCTTGAATGTCACTACGCCGTCGGCTACCGAGTGTACGGGCGTGCCGGTCGGAGCGGCGTAGTCGACACCGTGATGCGGTCTGTATACCTTATGCACCGGGTGCAGGCGCGAGTTTGAGAATTTCGAACTGATGCGCGTGTATTTCAACGGAGCCTTCAACAGCTGCTTGCGCAGCGATTTGCCGTCGGCCTCCCAATACTTTATCTTGCCATCTTGCTTGAACGGTATTGCATATACGCTCTTGCCCGCGTGGTCGAAGCGTGCGCCCCATACCTGTCCTATGCCGACGCAGATCGAGTCTATGTACTTTTCGTCGTAAATCACGGTGAAGCCGTCGCCCTTTTGCAAACCGAAGAAATCTATCGTCCACTGATATATGTCGTCCAACTGTGCTGCCAGCGCATATGGCATGTCCTGCTCCATTATCGCACCCCAGAGCGACGAGTTGATCGTAGCCGAATGTTTGCGACGCACGGTCTCCACCTCGCGTGCGCCCGTGGTGACGCTCACCGAGTCGCCGACAAATCCGAATACGACGTAATCCACCGGATTGCGGTGATAGACCATGTAGTCGAGGCGTTCGACCGAGTCGGCTGCCATGCGGGTGAACATCGTGTAGCTGTTGCCTGCGCGGATCTGTCTGAGCGGAAACACCTCGGCGGCAGCCTTGTCCAGACGGTCGATCGTAACCGCCGATATGCCATATGGCGAGAGTATGTTGCCTACGGTCTGACCGTTCGACACGACACCTTCGGCGGTGCGGTAATCGTCGATCGCTATTCCGTACACCATTCTCGGCTGCACCTCTTGCGCAGCCATCTCTTCTGATTGCTCGTTCTCGGTCGAGTTGCCGCCGCAGGCCGTGGCCAACATTGCGACCAGCAGTGCGGATACTCTCAGCAGATGTTTCATATTGGGCAAAGTTAGTAATTTTTTGTAAACCTGCCAGCGGTTTGCGTCCATTCTCCGGCAGTATAACGTAAATATGGGCGGTTTTATTTGGGAATTCGATTATTAATATTTACCTTTGACTGAATTTATGTATTGTTGGCGAGCGCAGCTCTCTGTGCCCGCATTTCGGTTATGTCGAAATTGTTGTTGAACATATGCTCGTTGTGTTACAAGTGGGGCGTTGCGTTGAGGCATCGGCTCTATGACTGGCACATATTCAAGAGCGAGAGTTTCGATATACCGATAGTCTGCGTCGGCAATATCACCGTAGGCGGCACGGGCAAGACTCCGACGGCCGAGTATATCATATCCTATCTCTCGTCGTCGTACAACATCGCTCTGCTGTCTCGCGGCTACGGCCGTCGCACGAAAGGCTATCGCGAGGTGAAATGCTCGTCGTCGTATCTCGACGTGGGTGACGAACCGTTGCAGATCAAACTCAAATTTCCCGATACGCTGGTTGTCGTGTGCGAGGATCGCGCCGAGGGCATACGCCGTATCCGCAGCCGTTATCCCGACATCAACCTTATAGTCATGGACGACGGATTTCAGCATCGCAGCGTTACTCCGAAGGTCAATGTCATCATACTCGATGCCACACGGCCGATATCGTCGGATCGCATGTTGCCAGCCGGTTCGCTGCGCGATCTGCCGTCGCGTCTGCGTGCTGCGCATCACTTCATCGTGACCAAGTGTCCCGATGACATGACTCCGCTCGATCAGCGCATATGGCGCAAGCAGCTGGTCAGCATAGCGTTCCAGAAAGTATATTTTTCGCGGGTAAAGGCTCTGCCTGTGGCTCCGCTGTTTCTCGACGATGACCGTGAGGAGGTTACGTTCGGTTCGCAGGCCGTGCTTATGTCGGGCATAGGCAATCCGCAGGCCTTCAAGCGCGACATGGGCAACCGGTTCAACGTAGTGGATACGCTCTTCTTCAACGACCATCACCGCTATACTACGGACGATGTTGCCCTTATGGAGAAGATGATCGACCGCTATCCGCGAGCCATAATACTCATGACCGAAAAAGATGCCGTCAAGTTGCGCCGCTTCCGCCGCTTCTCGCCGGCACTGCGCCGCGCACTCTACTATCAGCCTATCGAGATGGAGATCATCGATGGTTCCGATGCCAATTTCATCGGTAACCTGGTGGCCGATATTGAGTATGCCGAACGCGACTGACAACGATTTTAATATTGAATCATTATGATAAACAAAGTTATTTTAGTAGGTAATGTCGGACTCGATCCGGAGGTGCGTTCCATGGAATCTGGCGTAAAGGTGGCACGCGTGCGTCTGGCCACGACCGAGCGCATGTTCAATCGCCAAACCAACGAGACCACCGAGCACACCGAGTGGCATACCGTGACACTCTGGCGCGGTTTGGCCGAGACCGTCGATCGCTATGTTCGCAAGGGTTCGCAGATCTACATCGAGGGACGCCTGCGTACGCGCGAGTGGACAGATCGCGATAACAACAAGCGTTACTCGACCGAGATCATTGCCGACGAGATGAAGCTGCTCGGACGCCGCTCGGATTCGGCCTCTGCCGGTCAGCCGCTGTCGGGTACGGCTCAGCAATCTTCGTACTCCCAGCCCCAGCAGCCGGCTTATTCGCAGCCGCAATCCAGCTATCAGCAGCCGGCTTCTTCCGTTGCTCCTCAGCAGCCGGTGATGCCGGCAGATGATCCGGACGATTTGCCGTTCTAATATTTTTTCGTGAAAAGACGTTATTTTCCGTGAAAAGGCGTCATTTACTGCCTCTCACTCAAATGTCCGAACGGGACGTACGCACAGTACTACCCGTCCGGACATTTTTCGCTGCGCGTTGTAACTAACGCCTTTTGACGAAAAATTGGGTTGGTGGTGCTTAGTATGTTTTCCGTGAAAAGCGGCATTCTGCTTCCGCGCCTTGTCGCTCGCCAATGGGCAGTACGGTAAGTACAGCCCATCGTCTTCCTCCTGCGTTGCATAATACCGCTTTTGACGAAAAATTGGGTGTGCTTAGGTAGGTTATTCACACTATTCTGTCATTCTGAGGAGGACGGCACGTCCGACGTGAGAATCTCTTTTTTGTTGCCGTGCTTGTTCGGCAGATGCACTCCCGAGCTGCGAGACTCCCGCGTCGCCTGCGGCTCCTCGGAGTGACAGCGTTTGTCATTTCGAGCGCAAGCGAGAAATCTGTGCGCGATGATTTCCACAGCCTTTTAACATTCTGCAAGTTTAGCCTTTCCCAGATGTTTTACCTTCGTTCGACATGACAAGACGGTGTTGTCATTCTGAGAAGGACGGCACGTCCGATGTGAGAATCTCTTTTTTGTTGCCGTGCTTGTTCGGCAGATGCACTCCCGAGCTGCGAGACTCCCGCGTCGCCTTCGGCTCCTCGGAGTGACAATTCAGAAGAGACTCCTACGTCGCCTGCGGCTCCTCGGAGAGACAATTACCGATTGCGAGACTCCCACGGTCGGGCATGCCCTCCCTCGGAGAGACAGTGTTTTGTCATTTCGAGCGTCGGCGAGAAATCTGTGCGTGACGATTTCTGCCGTAAGGCTTCGTTTCACTGTATATTGCCATACAATTGCTCCTGTGCCGCGTGATATTATCTCTATACAAAATCGAGAGCATAAGATGTATTCCTCTTATGCTCTCGATGCGAAGGCGACCGTCCGAATGTCGCTAATCCGCTTGTGGACGATGTGTCTGCTTTGTCGCTTTAAGAGAGGCGCACTGTCCGGGTATGGTATAGTGTCGCTTTCGACAAAAGCCGTCAGAAGCAAATCGGACGGTTCATTGCATGTCAATTAATAATAAGAAGGCTTGTACGGTTCCAGGCTCATAGCATAAAAGATTAATATCACGATGCCAAGAGCTATTATGGAAACGATAACGGTAAGTACGCGTGCTATTTGCGCCTTGCGGAATTCCGCTTTGTGCAACTGTTTCTGTTCGGGATCGAGTGCTCGGAACGTGCGTTTTCGCAGTCGCATGTTGAATGCCGCCAGCAGAGCCGATACAAATCCGGTAATGGCCATTATTTCAAGTGATAACCCTATTTTTGCCATATGCAGTAAGAAATAACCGCCATTTGTCGGCAATGTCTCCGAGTCGAGCCAGACAAAATACATTACAATAGATATTATCGAGACGCAAGTGATGATAGATAATATGGCTGATACCGAGAGTTTGCGCTTGAAATATAATAAGAGAGCCGCACCGCCGTATATAATGGCGGCGATAGTGGTTAACACCTGTACTTTAACGCAGATAGGAATATCGTTGTTTAGACAACAAGTCCACATCGGAAATATATCTTCTGTCGAAGTCTTAATTGATGAAGCCGCATAGAGAGCAGCGGCGCATGCTACGACTAAAAGTAAGGACGCGGTCGTTTTGAGTTTAGACTGCAATGGAGTCGTTTGTAAGTTTTGCATAGTTTTTAGTTTGTTATTTGAGTTAATATTCAACATGCTGCAAATATACGCATTTCCCCCCCCCGCCAAAATTTCGAGACATTTTTTGATTCTCCGCTGATAAAATAATATGAATTAGCGGCTTGCTTAACGAACGGAACATGAGTGCGGCTATATCCTCAGACGTATAATTGTCGTATGTTTTGCCGTCCACAGATGTTTTACTTCGTTCAACATGACATGCCGCGTGTGTCATTCTGAACGTAACCGTGCGAAGTGAAGAATCTGGTTGGGAACGTAGTGCGTTGACGATATGCCCACTCTGTCATTCTGAGGAGTACGGCACGCGCGACGTGAGAATCTCTCTTTTAGGAGTAAACGCACACTCTTGTTCGACAACCGCTTTCCTGACGGTGAGACTCCCGCGTCGCAGTCTTTGTCTGCTCCTCGGAGTGACAATTCAGAAGAGACTCCCGCGTCGCCTGCGGCTCCTCGGAGTGACAATTACTGACGGTGAGACTCCCACGGTCGGGCATGCCCTCCCTCGGAGTGACAGCGTTTTGTCATTTCGAGCGTCGGCGAGAAATCTGTGCGCGAGTGTTTGGCAGCAGGAGGCATTGTCTTTGGCAATGATGTCGAGATATATGAAAATAACCTCGGACGGCTTAAAACCTTCCGAGGTTATTGATTGACCGATGCGGATATGCTGTATAAAATACGAGCATACCGCAATCGTATGTTTCCTGTCTACTCCTCCATAGAGAGCTGCACACACTCGATGCCGACGCGTTGAAGCAGTTCCAGACCCTCTTCCAGACGGTAGGAGTCGCAGTATACTACGCGTTTGATACCGGCCTGAATGATTAATTTGGCGCACTCGATGCATGGCGAGGCTGTGACATAGAGTGTCGAGCCGTCGCAGTTGTTGGCGCTTTTGGCGACTTTGGTTATGGCATTGGCCTCGGCATGGAGTACATACGGTTTGGTCTTGCCCATGTCGTCTTCGCATATGTTCTCGAAGCCGGCGGGCGTGCCGTTGTAGCCGTCCGATATTATCATCTTGTCCTTGACAAGCAGTGCTCCCACTTTGCGGCGCACGCAATATGAGTTCTCTGCCCATACGCGTGCCATTTGCAGATAGCGCAGATCGAACTGTCGCTGTTTCTCCTCCTGATAACCCATTGCCTCAGAGTGTTGATAATACGTTACAATCCTTTGCCGTGGCACTGCTTGTATTTTTTGCCGCTGCCGCACGGACAAGGATCGTTGCGTCCGACATGCTTGTCGACCTTGATCGGTGCCGTCTTGCCCTTGTCTCCCTGGCCGGCCTGGGCTGCGGCAGCCATGCGCGATGCCTGCAATTTGTTGACATCGATCTTGGGGCGCTGCTGCTGCTCCTGCTGACGCTGCATGGCTTCGGGATTGTTCTCGCGAACGGCAAGCGACGACTTGTTCAGAAGAGCTACGACATCGCGGTTGATGCCCTCCAACATCTTGGAGAATAGCTGGAACGACTCCAACTTATAGATCAGAAGCGGATCTTTCTGCTCGTAGGTGGCGTTCTGTACGCTTTGGCGCAGATCGTCCATGTCGCGCAGGTGCTCGCGCCATGCGTCGTCGATGGTGGTGAACATGGCCACCTTTGCAAATACTCTGTATATCTCGGCGCACTCCGTATCCTTGCATCTCTGCAACTCGACAGGTATCTGGTATACCAGACGGCCGTCGGTCATGGGGAAGGCTATGCGCAGATTCATGTTGTCCTTGCGATCCTCGTAGATGCGTTCCATGGTGGGGCGCACCGTGTCGGCGATCATCTTGGCTTTGCGATCGTAGAGTGCACACAGATCGGCAACGATAAGCTCGACCAGCTCCTTGGGCTTGGCGGCTTCATAGGCGGCCTGATCGAACGAGGGTTGAAGTGCTACCTCGCGGATAAGCTCCACCTTGAAATCGTCGTATGTGCAGCCCTCGTGGTTCTCGACGAACTTCTCGGCAAAATCGTAGCGTATGTTGTTCAGGTCGATGTCTATGCGCTCGCCATAGAGTGCATGGCGGCGGCGCGTGTAGATTACCTCGCGCTGCGAGTTCATCACGTCGTCGTACTCCAACAGACGCTTGCGTATGCCGAAGTTGTTCTCCTCGACCTTCTTCTGGGCGCGTTCGATGGCCTTGGTCATCATGCCGGCCTGTATCACCTCGCCCTCTTTCAGACCCATTCGGTCCATGAGTGATGCGATACGCGCCGAGCCGAACAGACGCATCAGGTTGTCTTCGAGCGATACGAAGAACTGCGACGATCCCGGATCGCCCTGACGACCTGCACGACCGCGTAACTGACGGTCGACGCGGCGGCTCTCGTGGCGCTCCGTACCGATGATGGCCAAACCGCCGGCAGCCTTGACTTCGGGTGTGAGCTTGATATCCGTACCACGACCTGCCATGTTGGTGGCGATGGTCACCTGACCCGAACGACCGGCCTCGGCAACGATCTGTGCCTCCAACTGGTGCTGCTTGGCGTTGAGCACGTTATGTTTGATGCCGCGCAGTTTGAGCATGCGGCTCAAAAGTTCCGAGATCTCGACCGAGGTCGTACCGACAAGCACCGGACGTCCTTCGCCCACGAGCTTCTCGATCTCGGCTATGACGGCATTGTACTTCTCGCGGGCGGTCTTGTAGACCAGATCCTGACGGTCATCGCGTATGACTTTCTTGTTGGTGGGGATAACCACCACGTCGAGCTTGTAGATGCTCCAAAACTCCGATGCCTCGGTCTCGGCCGTACCGGTCATACCGGCCAGCTTGTGATACATGCGGAAGTAGTTTTGCAGAGTGATGGTGGCGAAGGTCTGCGTGGCGGCCTCGACCTTCACACCCTCCTTGGCCTCGATGGCCTGGTGCAGACCGTCGGAGTAGCGGCGGCCGTCGAGAATACGGCCTGTCTGCTCGTCGACGATCTTCACTTTGTTGTCCATGACGACATACTCGGTGTCGCGCTCGAACATCGAGTAGGCCTTCAAGAGCTGAATGACCGTGTGTACGCGCTCCGACTTGATCGAGTAGTCGTTGATTATCGCATCGTGCTGCTGAGCTTTCTCCTCTGCCGACAGATCGCTGTGCTCGATTTCGGCCACGCGCTCGCCTATGTTGGGCAGCACGAAGAATCCGTCCTCCTTGAAGTAGCGCGACAACACCTCGTTGCCCTTGTCGGTGAGGATAACCGAATTCATCTTCTCATCGATGACGAAATACAACTCGTCGGTTATTTCGGGCATGCGCTTCTCGTTGTCCTGCAAATAGATGTTTTCGGTCTTCTGATACTGAACCTTTACACCAGGCTCCGAAAGGAACTTGATAAGTGCCTTGTATTTGGGCAGACCCTTGCCCGCGCGCAACATGAGTATGCCCGCTTCGTCGGCCTTGCCCTCCGAGAACAGACGGCGTGCGTCGGCCACCAGCGAAGTGACCATGTTGCGTTGCAGGTTGTAGAGGTTTTCGATTGCCGGACGGTATTCGTTGAACATCTGGTCGTCGCCCTTGGGCACCGGACCCGATATGATGAGCGGTGTACGGGCATCGTCGATCAACACCGAGTCGACCTCGTCGACGATGGCGTAGTGATGCTTGCGCTGCACGAGATCCTTGGGCGATGAAGCCATGTTGTCGCGCAGGTAGTCGAAACCGAATTCGTTGTTGGTACCGAAGGTGATGTCCGAGAGATAGGCCTTGCGGCGAGCGTCGGAATTGGGCTGGGTGTTGTCGATACATGCTACCGACAGACCGTGGAACTGATACATGGGACCCATCCACTCCGAGTCGCGCCGTGCCAGATAGTCGTTGACCGTCACCACGTGCACACCCTTGCCTGCCAGTGCATTGAGGAATACGGGGAGCGTGGCGACCAGAGTCTTACCCTCACCGGTGGCCATCTCGGCGATCTTGCCCTTGTGCAGAACCACACCGCCGAAGAGCTGCACGTCGTAGTGCACCATGTCCCAGTGAATGTCATTGCCGCCCGCCTGCCAGTGGTTGCTGTATATGGCCTTGTCGCCTTCGATTGCGACGAAATCCTTTGTGGCAGCGAGATCGCGGTCGAAGTCGGTTGCAGTGACCTCTATGGTCTCGTTTTCGGCGAATCGGCGTGCCGTATCCTTCATTATGGCGAACGCCTCCGGCAAGATCTCTTCCAGCTTCTGCTCTATCTTCTCGTCGATGCGCTTGGTTGTAGTGTCTATGTCTTTCGAGATACGCTCTTTCTGTTCGAGCGATGTCGATGCCAGCTCCAACAGAGCCTTCTGCTCGACGATGTGCTGCTCGTCGTCGGCTATGAATGCCGCGATCTGACGGCGCAGCTCTGCGCTGCGCTCACGCAACTCGTCGTTGCTCAACTCCTTGATGGTCGGGTAGATGGCCTTGATCTTCTCGACGTATGGCATGATCTCCTTGCGGTCTTTTTCCGTTTTCGAACCGAAGAAGAGTTTGATTATACCGGTAACTATATCCATGATGAAAAGTTTTATCGTTAATTATATCATGCAAAAATACTCATTTTTCCGCTATTACGCAATCTTCCTCTGCCTTTTTTATCAATCTGACCCCTACGGGACATTGCGCGCATCGCCGCTCTGCGCAATATTCGCGCGAGAGTTGCAGCAGCGACTGGCTGTCGAAAGCGTTCGAGGCAAGATTGCCGAAGCTGTTCCACATGCGTATGTAACGGTTGTCTTCGGGCGCTATGCGCTCCAAGAGCGTTACGGCGCGGTCACGCAGCGACTCTGAGGCGATATAGCTGCCGTAGGCGAATTGCATCTGAGCTACGAGGTTGATGCCCAGCAGATCGCTTTTGGTGCGGCCTATGCGTTTGGTGATTCGGCGAGTGGTGGCCGATGGCGTGAAGTGCGTCGTCCAATAGGACGATGCCTCCGAGCGAAACAGTGTGTAGACATCGTGCGGCGTGCGGCAGTCGATGATGCGGTTCATCACCAACTCGTTGTCGAAGATGAATGCCGCGATCTGGGCAAGCCGCAGCGTCGGGTGGTTGTGAGGGTATATCTTGGCGAGCCGCCATGCCGAAGCGTCGAGCGGAGTGATGCAATATTTGTTGCGCAAGTGGTAGAACTCGCGTTTGAGTGCGATGGTATATTCGTCGTCGCGATATATGTCGAGCAACCCGGAGGTGCCCAGCAGCAGAGCTTCGATTTTAATCAGCGAATCCCTTTCGCGCAACGCCATGGCATAGGTGGCGCGACGCGACAGCTCCTCGAACGGACGGCGGTTGTCCATGCCGCCGATTGTCCTGAGCAGCATGATGTAGAATGTCTGGTTCCAGTTGTCGCCGGCCGACGAGTAGATCGTCGTTATGTCACGGTTCTTGCGCTCCAACCTCTCGAATGCCAGTGCGTTGTATAGCTCTGCACGGCGCAGCGGATCGAGCGCGGCGATATATTCGCCGCATGTCGTGGCATCGGTGTCGGCCATCAGACGGCGCAGGATTTCGCGGCGTTGCTCTTCGATGCTCGTCGGCATGGGTTTATAGCAGGTTGAGTTCGATGAGAGCCTCCTCGCTCATCATGCTCTTGTCCCACACGGGGTCGAACGTAAGCGTGATGTTGACCTTTTCGACACCTTTCACCTTGCCCACTTCGCGATTTATGTCTTCCAGCAGCATGTCGGCCATTGGGCAGTTGGGTGCCGTGAGTGTCATCTTTATGTCGGCTTCGCCCGAAGGGTCGAAGTCTATTTCGTAGATCAGTCCCAGGTCGTAGATGTTGACCGGGATCTCTGGATCGTATATGTTTTTAAGCGTCAGAACAATGTTCTTTTCGACGTCGAGTATCTCTTCCGGTGTCATGTCGTTGGTTTTAAGCCTCCTTGCCCGTGGCGAATGCCAAGGCGTAGAGTTTCATCTGTTTAATCATGGCTCTGAGTCCGTTGCTGCGTGTGGGCGACAGGTTTTCGCCCAGGCCGATGGCCTCGATGAAGTAGAGGTCGAGATCGACTATCTCCTGCGGTGTGCGGCCGTTGAGCACTCTGACCAAAAGGGCTATGATGCCCTTGGTGATTATGGCGTCGCTGTCGGCCGAGTAGTATACCTTGCCGTCACGCAGTTCGGCATCGACCCATACGCGCGACTGGCACCCTTCGATCACATATTTCTCGTTGCGGTGTGCGGCCGCGATGGCCGGCAGCGAGTCGCTCAGTTCGATCAGATAGTCGTATTTGTCCAACCATTCGTCGAATACCGAGAACTCCTCTATTATCAACTCCTGAACAGAATCTTTCATGCTGTATATGTTGTGTTTTCTATTGTAATTCAATGTCTGGCCTCGTCGAGTATGTGCCCGCTCGCGGCAGCCGGAGCATCGATGCCGAGCATGTAGGCCGTCGTGGGTGCCAGGTCGGTGATGTCGACCTCTCTGTCGACATTGGCGGCCTTGACGTTGCCGCCGAATATTATCATCGGCACACGGCGGTCGTAGTTGTATGCCGACCCCGACAGCGACCGGCAGTCGTCGCGCTCGGCGATCCAGCCGGGCATGAGTGTTATCATCACGTCGCCCGATCGTGCCGGATAGAAGCTCTGCTGCATCGAACGCCCGTTGCCTTCGGCGAACGAAGTGTTGCGCAGTGCGCGCGCCGAAAGGGCGTGCGACACGCCTCGAAACTGCAATACGAATGCCGCTATCTGCTCCTGTATGGTGTCAAGCTCGATGTTCTTGCGATACAGCAGGTTGTGGTCGAGGTAGATGGCGTTGTTGCGGTAGCCCGTAATGTAATTGTCGCTGCCGTAGCGTGCACCGAGAAAGGCATTGACGATGACCTCCATCTGCCTGTGGTTGAACCGTTCGGCTGCACGTCTGCCCGAGGGATTGTACGACGGACTGGTGCCATGGTCGGAGGTGAGCGTTACGAGCAGTTGCGAGGGCGACTCGAACTGTGCCGTGACGAATGTCAGAAACTCCTCCAACTCCTTGTCGAGACGATACAGCATATCTTCATACTCGACCGATTCGGGGCCGTAGGCCTCGGCTATGTAGCGTGCCGGATCAAGATAGATGTTGAGTATGTCGGCATCGGAGTCTGTGCCCAGCTTGCCTACGGTTATCATGCTCGTGGCGAATTCGAGAATCATCTTGTTGCCTGCGGGAGTATAGCGCATGCGTCCTATGCGCGACGAAGCGAGTTTGAGATCGGTGTCTTCGACCAGCTTCACGCGCTTGGCCGAGGTGTTGGTCACGCCCTCGATGACGGATACCTCCGAGTTGACGTATTTGTCGTAGTCGTAGAGCGTAGTCCAGCGCGACAGTTCGTAAAACTGATTGGTGCCGTGCGAGTTGTATTGCTCGATCCATTGCGGCAGATTGCGCATGTAGTAGCTCGATGTGGTCCAGTGGGTCTGTACCGTCTCTGCCCAATAGGCTTCGCCCGACTTGCCGGCCATGATGATCGCCGCGAGCGGATCGACGGCAATCGTGACGGCCTTGCTGCGGTCGTTGGCCGCCAGCAGGGCATCGCCGAGCGTCGGCGCGATAAGGCGTCGGGGCGAATGGTTGCCCGAACCGGTGCTGAATCGCAGGCTCTGCTCCTTGTTGTCGTCGATGAGGTTGATGAGCGAGTTGTCGGCATAGTCGTACCAGCTCTCTCCGATGATACCGTGCACCGACGGCTGTGCGCCTGTGGTGATTGTAGCCAGCGATACCGGCGTTGTGGTGAGCTGGTAGTCGTAGGCGGCATTGCGGTAGTTGGCTCCCTCGCGCATCAGGCGGCGAAAACCGCCTTCGGTGAAGTTGGCGGCATAGCGTTCGAGATCGCTTGCTCGCATGGAACCCACTACTATGTTGATCGTCAGGCGCGGCGGTTCTGCCACTGCGGCCGTCAGGTGGCACAGTGCGACGGCGGCGACGAATATGTGTCTTAATCTCATTTGTCGAATTTCGTTTGTCTGAATAACCGACAAATTTACTAATTTATTTCCAACATCGAGAGAAAATATCTCTTTTCCTTGTCGAAATCTATTGCGGGCATACTGTCGATCGTCTGTAACTGCCGGCGGCAGAAATCTTTGTAGACGGCACTCGACGGATTCATAGGCCGGTGTGCCGCAGCTGTCGCCACACTGCGTATGCGCGGCATGATTTGCCGTGCCTGCGGCGATATGACTGCTTCGGCGAATCGCTCCCAGATGTAATCGACGGCGGCCGACGACGGGTGCGCCATGTCGTCGGCATAGAAGCGGTAGTCGCGCAAATCGTCGTTGAGGATCTCGAACGACGGGAAGTAGAATACGTTTTCGTGACGATCGACGCAGCGCTGGGCGGCTATGCGCAACGTGGCTTTGCTCAGCGAGTTCTGTTGAAGTCCGTCGCCCAGATGTCTGACGGGGCTTACCGTCAGTATGATATTTTTGCCGGACAGGGCGCCCTCGGCGAGATTGTCGAGTATCTCGGCGATGGTGTCGCAGTCGAGCATCTCGCGGGAAAAGTCGGCTGCCGGACGTTTGTGACAGTTGGCCACGATCCGGCCGGTGGCACGCAGCCGGTAGACCCATGCCGTGCCCAGAGTGATGATGATCCAGTCGGCACGCCCGATGAGTTCGGCTCCGCGATCGACGGCGCGCTGCATTGTCTGGACTGCCTGCCGGCGGTCGGTCGATGAGAGCGACGAGTGGAAATCGTGGTGCACCCATATGTCGCCGACCGGCAGCAATTCGTCGGGCGATATGCGGCGGTGAGAGGCGAACATCTCGATGGCGGCGGCGATAGATGCGGGATTGAACACTATCCCGGAGGGCGACAGCTCGGCGCGGAACTTGTCTTGCGCCAGTCTGCGCGATATGTTCTCGGCGAAACACGAGCCGATCGACAATATGCGGCTGCCGTAATCTATGCTGTGCGGCAGCGGCTCGATCTCTATTGCGGTGCGGAACTTCATTATCCTATTATATATTTGCTTTTGGGCATGAACGATATGATACGCGCGACTGCGGCGCATGCAACGAAGGTCGCAACGGCCGTGAGCAGCATCGTGATAGGTGTCGGCAGCGACCATGCCGATATGATGTCGTAGGCAGCCGTCAGAATGAATATGTGCATCAGATAGATGCCGTAGCTGAGCCGAGATAGGCGTTCGATAAGCGGATATATGCGCGTCGGAGCGGATATTTTCTTGAACAGCAGGAACAGAGCTACGGTGGCCATGGCCACGCCTGTCGAGCAGAAACGCCAGCTCATCTCCATTTCGACGGCCAGATCGATGGGGGCTTCGACCGGATACTCCGACGGTATGCAGTGCCAGAACCATGCAGCTGTTATGGCATAACCTGCGGCGAACAGCGGCAGAGCCACGGCGAGCGTGCGACGCCACGACCAGTCGATATATCGGCGTATGTAGTGTCCGAGAATGACGTATCCGATAAATCCGCTGATGTAATAGAGCGTGCCGAATTCGTTCCAGTTGGCCTCGCCCCATATCTCGGCGCGGCCGAATACTCCGATTGCCGCCTGATGCAAAAACGGGACGAGGGTGGTGAATCCCCAGGCGGCTATGAATATCTCCTCTCCACGCCGCGACAGACGCTCTGCCCACGGCGATATGACGGGCATCAATATGTAGATTCCGAGAAGCATGTAGACGAACCACAGATGACCGGCGTTGTCTGTGAAGTTCAGGGCAAGGTGCCGGATATTGCCTGCTGCATCGACCTCGCCGCCCGAACCCCACATCGGGATCACGGCATAGAGTATCGCCCAGAAGATGAACGGAACGACTACACGCGTGATGCGACGGCGGAAAAACTCTGTCGTGCTGCCCTTGACCGGAAAGAGCAGGTAGCTCGATGTCATTACAAAGAGCGGTACGGCTGCCCGCAGAGCCGAGTCGAGCAGCGTGACCCACAAGGCATCGCCCGGCGAGGCTATGAGGGTGCCGTCGCCGCCCAGATAGAAAGGCTCGATCGAATGTACGAGAATTACCATAAAACATGCCGCTACACGCAGATAGTCGAGGAAGACGATGCGTGAGGGCGAATCGGGAGTGTTCATGCAGACGGTTTTTATAATTCTCGCGAAGTTACGCATTTTTGCGTTATGGTGCAAATGGCGGACAGCAACCTCCAACCTCCAACCTGAAACCGGCGGCCGACGGTGCCGAAAGCCATGTGCCGGCGGCGGCAGGAGCGCGGGCGGCAGAGATAATATGCCGAATTGTTTGTCGTTTGTCGGGATTTGAGTAATTTTGTCGTATCAAAAACTTATACGTGAAATGAAAAAATCGGTAGTTTCGTCGTTCGATATCGATCATCGTACGCTCGGCGCAGGATTGTATCTGCGCTCGATATACCCCATAAATGATGATTTGGCCGTCTATTCGTGGGATCTCAGATTTCGTGCGCCTATGGCACATGCACCGCTCGGTTCGGGCGAGGTTCACACCATCGAGCATCTGATGGCATATTATCTTCGTCTCGATCCCGTGATCGGCAGCCGCATAGTGTCGTTCTGTCCGATGGGCTGCAAGACGGGTTTCTATCTCTCGACGATGAACGATGTCGACAAGGAGCAGATACGTGCGGCTTTGGCCAAGGTCTATGCCGATGTCTTCCCGCTGCGCTCGGCCGACGACATCGTAGGACTCAACGAAGTGCAGTGCGGAAATCCCGGACTATATGCCATCGAATCGACCAACAGTGCCATGGCCGAGTATATGCGTTGTCTGTATTCGCCCGAAGAGGCCGAGAAGGCGGGCATAGGCCGAATCTATAAAACTGCGTTGTAATGCGAATACTCGTACTCACTCCTACATGCCGCGAACATGACAACATGCTTGCGGCACTTGACAAGGCTGCTGCGACGGCCAATGACTATACGGTGGTGCGCTGCGGCATAGGCAAGGCTTGCTCTGCCGCTTCGACTGCGCGTGCGCTGTGCTCTGCCGCGGAGAAGTTCGATATGATAGCTGTTGTCGGTTATGCCGCTTCGGCTGCCGGCCGCCGTCAGGGCGAGGTGGTGATGCCGTCGTCGGCACGCTATCACGACTGCATCATACCCGACGGGTTTATTCCCGAGATGACCGATCCCTATGCCTTGCAGGGCTGCGATGACGATGTGGTCTTTACGGGCGACTCGTTTGTAGACGGGCGAATCATCGGCGAGGTGAAGCGTCGCTTCGGCTGTGAGAGAGCACTGTTCGACATGGAGATTACGGCCGTATGCCAGACTGCCGAGATGATGGGGCGTGTGCCTGTGGTTGCGGTTAAGATGGTATCGGACGTGCCGGAGTGCGGCGATACCGAGCACTCTTACGATGAGTTTGCCGATTCGCACACCGACTTCTCGGTATTCGTCGATCGATTGGAGCGCCTGGCAGCAGATCGCCGGTAAGGCGTTTTTGCCGTGTGCGTTTTGCTGTACGCGGCGATATGCTGCAAAACTGCTGACGCATATTGCACAATGGTTTGACAATAATACCGATATATTGTTCGAGAGCACGGCTCCGTTTATGGGGCGTGCTCTTTTTGTATATCTTTGTCTGTATTGTTTCGAAAGTATTTTTATTTCGAATCGAAATAAAAATATGCTATTTTGGTATGGAATAAGAAAAAATAACTATTTTTGCAGAGTGTTTGGTATAAAACCGAAACCGTAAGACGCGAAAAATATTTATCTACCTTTTATTAATATAAAACTATCATCTATGGATTGTATCCTTCCTATCTTCTGGATTGTGCCTTTGGCCGCCGTGGTGGCATTGGCATTCGCTTTCTACTTTTATAGGAATATGAAGCGCGAGAGCGAAGGAACCGAGCGTATGCAGACCATAGCCGCCCACGTGCGTTCGGGCGCCATGGCTTATCTGCGTCAGCAATACCGGGTTGTGATCGTCGTATTCGTCGTGATCGCCATATTCTTTGCGTTTCTGGCCTACGGACTCGGAGTGCAGAACCGTTGGGTGCCGTTTGCCTTTTTGACTGGCGGTTTCTTTTCGGCTCTTGCCGGTTACTTCGGTATGAAAACCGCCACTTATGCCTCTTCGCGCACGGCCAATGCCGCCCGACAGTCGCTCGACCGCGGTTTGAAGGTGGCATTCCGCAGCGGTGCCGTTATGGGACTGGTGGTCGTAGGTCTGGGACTGCTCGACATATCTTTGTGGTATGTGATTCTCGATTACTTCGTCGATGCCACCGGCGCGCAGAAACTTGTGGTTATGACAACCACCATGCTCACGTTCGGAATGGGTGCTTCGACGCAGGCGCTGTTCGCCCGTGTCGGCGGTGGCATCTACACCAAGGCGGCCGACGTGGGTGCCGATCTGGTGGGCAAAGTCGAGGCCGGCATACCGGAGGACGACCCTCGCAACCCCGCGACCATCGCCGATAATGTGGGCGATAATGTGGGCGATGTGGCAGGCATGGGCGCCGACCTATATGAGAGTTATTGCGGCTCGATTCTGGCGACGGCTGCGCTTGGTGCTGCGGCATTTGCACGCACGGGCGATTTCGATATGCAGACCAAGGCGGTTATGGCACCTATGCTGATCGCTGCCGTGGGTATCCTGCTCTCGATAGCAGGCATATTTCTGGTGCGTACGCGCGAGGGAGCCTCGATGCGTCAACTGCTGCGTTCGCTGGGTATAGGTGTCAATACCAGTGCTGCGCTGATCGCTGCGGCAACGTTCGTCATTCTCTATGCTCTCGGACTGCAAAACTGGCTGGGTATATCGTTCTCGGTGATTACGGGTCTGGTGGCCGGTATAATCATAGGCCAGGCAACGGAGTATTATACGTCGCACTCGTATCGTCCGACACAGCGTATTGCCGAGAGTGCCAAGACCGGCCCGGCGACGGTTATCATTTCGGGTGTGGGTCTGGGTATGATCTCGACCGCCATTCCGGTGATAACTATCGGTGCCGCCATAATATTGTCGTATCTGTGCGCCATCAACTTCGATATCGCACATATGCTTTCGGCCGAGAATCTGAGCCTTGGTCTCTACGGTATAGGCATTGCCGCCGTGGGTATGCTCTCGACGCTCGGCATAACGCTCGCCACCGATGCCTACGGTCCTATTGCCGACAATGCCGGCGGTAATGCCGAGATGAGCGGACTGGGCGAGGAGGTGCGTCATCGCACCGATGCTCTCGATGCGCTGGGCAATACGACGGCAGCCACCGGCAAGGGATTTGCCATAGGTTCGGCCGCACTGACCGCGCTGGCGCTGCTGGCTTCGTATATCGAGGAGATCAAGATCGGCCTGCAACACATAGGCGAGAAGGTGCTGGTGATGCCGTCGGGGGCGGAGGTCAATGTGGCCGACGCTTCGATACTCGATTTCATGGATTACTATCAGATCAATCTGATGAATCCCACGCTGCTCATAGGAGTGTTCGTCGGTGCCATGATGTCGTTCCTGTTCTGCGGATTGACCATGAATGCCGTCGGCCGCGCCGCGCAGAGCATGGTCGAGGAGGTGCGCCGACAGTTCCGCGAGGTGAAGGGTATCTTGGAGGGCAAGGCTACGCCCGATTATGCGCGTTGCGTCGAGATCTCGACGCGAGGTGCTCAGCGCGAGATGCTCACCCCGTCGCTTATCGCCATTATAGTTCCGGTGGTGATGGGTCTGGTATTCGGCGTTGCCGGAGTTATGGGTCTTTTGGTCGGCGGCCTGGGTTCGGGCTTCGTGCTGGCCATATTCATGGCCAATTCCGGCGGTGCCTGGGACAATGCCAAGAAGTTCGTCGAGGAGGGTAACTTCGGCGGCAAGGGTTCGGAGTGCCACCGTTCGACCGTGGTAGGCGATACGGTGGGCGATCCGTTCAAGGATACGTCGGGCCCGTCGCTCAATATTCTCATCAAGCTGATGAGTATGGTCTCGATCGTCATGGCAGGCTTAACCGTAGCACATCATTTGTTTTAGGGGTTTATGTGCCGACGGCTTCTGCGGAGCCGTTCGGTGTGTGAGTCTTGTTTAATGATAGTATTGTTTGTTAGTGGAGGGGCGTCGCACCGTTATGGTGCGACGCTCTGTTTTTGCGCATCAGGCTCGCGGACGGCGAATCATGACCGATACCGCTACGGTGATACCTATGCAGATGGGGTAGTAGAGGTGGGGTATGATGGCCAGCGGCGATACGGCGGCCAGTCCCGAGGCCATCAGCAGTTGGGCGCCGTAGGGTATGATGCCCTGCACGAAGCACGATGCTGTGTCCATAAGACTCGCCGTGCGGCGCGGCATGATGTCGAAACGCTGCGATATGTCGCGCGCTATGTCGCCTACGGTCAGTATGGCTATGGTGTTGTTGGCCGTGCAGAGATTGGCCAGTGCGGTGAGTGCCGCTATCGAGGCCTCCGCGCCGCGGCGGTTGCGTACGCGTCGGGTCAGCACACCCACCAGAAACTCTATGCCTCCGCCGCGTCGCACCGTTTCGAGCAACCCGCCGGCTATCATGGTGATGATTATCAGCTCGCACATCGATTGTATGCCCTCGCCCATGGCGGCAAACAGCCCCACAATGTCGAACGCTCCGTCGATCATGCCTATGATGCCGGTGGCCACGATGCCCGTAAAGAGCACTACCAGGACATTGATGCCGCATAGAGCTGCGACTATAACCAGTAGGTATGGAAGCACTTTCGACCACTCCACACTTTGCTCGACAGCGATCTCGCCCATGCTTGCTCCGCCGAACAGATAGATTGCCAGTGTGACGACGGCGGCCGGTATGACCAGTTTGAAATTGGAGCGGAACTTGTCGCGCATGGAGCAGCCCTGAGTCTGTGTGGTGGCAATGGTCGTGTCGGAGATGAACGACAGGTTGTCGCCGAAGAAGGCGCCGCCCACGACTATGGCCACGAGCCATGCCGTGTCGCAGCCGGTCTGTGCGGCCAGTCCAGTCACTACGGGCGTTAGGGCGACTATCGTGCCGACGGAGGTGCCTATCGACATCGATATGAAGCACGTGGCGACGAATATGCCGGCCGGAAGGAAATCGGCCGGTATGAGTCCGAGCGTCATACTGACTGTGGCATCGACGGCTCCCATGGCACGTGCCGAGGCGGCAAAGGCACCGGCAAGCACGAAGATCCATACCATGTACATTATGCGAGCATTGGCTGCTCCCTCCGAGAAGCGGGCTATGCGTTCGTTGAGGGTTTGTCCGCACGATATTGCGATGGCATAGATCGATGCCACGACGAATGCCACGGCAATGGGTATGCGATAGAAATCGCCGGCGATGATTGATCCCGACAGATAGACACCCAACAGAACGACAATGGGTGACAGAGCCGCCAGGCCCCGACGAGTGGTGTGTGATGACATAATAATAACTTAACCAACCTGATTGTATGCTGCAAAGTTAGTGCATATGCTTCATATATGCAAATTTGCGGTGCGCCTTTCGCTCAGGCCGGTTATATAAACGCGGTGCGGTGAAGACCCGATCGTCGTGCCGTCTGCTGCGGAATCGGTTATCTCCGTTCGAGTGTCAGCTCGACGATGTAGTCTGCGACATCGGGCACCTCGCCCACTCTCAGCAACACGCCTTCGCGCTCACGATGGAATGCGACCTCCTCTCCGGTGTCGAAGAGCCGCGCCGACTTTACCTTGCGGTTGCCGAGGGGCAGATAGAGACAGTCGTCTTCGAGATCGAAAATGTGCACATATAGCTTGTCGCCCTTTTGTGTGGTGACACCCCAGTTGTGGGGCGCAACGATGCCGCCGCGCGTACCGTATACCGTCTCGCCGTAGCGCGACAGCCACTCGCCCATTTCGCGCAGACGTTCCAGTGCCTTGTCGGGCAGTGCGCCGTTGGGCTGAGGACCTATGTTGAGCAGAAGGTTGGCATCGCGGCCTGCGGCAGAGACCAGGTAGCGGATCAGCGTGCGCGACGACTTGTAGTCGAGGTCGGTGTTCTTGTATCCCCACATGCCGTTCATCGTCTGGCACGTTTCGAGCGGCAGCGAAACTATCTGCTGTCCCGACAGTCCGGCCGTATTCTCGCCGGGCAGGTCGCGCTCGAAGATCTGTATGTCTTCACCTTCGAATGGCTTCATGTGGTGATTGTTGCCCACGAGGCAGTCGGGTTGCAGCCGGTGGATCAGCTCGTATTGTTCGGTCAGCTGCCAGTCGAAGCCGGGATTGCCGTCCTGATCCCACAACCCGTCGAACCATATGGCGCCTATCTTGCCGTATCGCGTCAACAGCTCCGTGAGCTGCGCATTCATGAATGCGTAGTATGCCGGCCAGTCGCCTTCGGGTGTCGGCCGTCCTGTTCCGAGCCCCGTGCGACCGCGAGGATAGTCGGGGCGATACCAGTCTACGTGAGAGTAGTAGAGATGCAGACGCATGCCTTCGCGATGACACGCCTCGGCCAGTTCACCCACCACGTCGCGACCGAATGGCGTGGCATCTACGATGTTGTAGTCGGTGCAGTCCGAGTCCCACATCGAGAATCCCTCATGGTGGCGCGAGGTGAAACATACGTACCCGGCACCGGCCGCCTTGAATGCCTCGACCCACTGCGTTGCGTCGAAGCGATGCGGGTAGAACGCATCGGCCAGCTTGGCATACTCTTCGTAATCGATGTCGCGATTGGTCATTGTCCACTCTCCCGATGCGAGCATCGAGTAGAGTCCCCAGTGAATGAATATGCCGAACTTCGCGTCGCGAAACTCCTCCCGCGCAGCGATGTTCTCCTCCGTCGGCACATATCCCGTTTGTGCAAATCCCTCTGCCGCAACGGCGATCGATATGATCGATAAAAGCAGTCTTTTCATAAAGCTGTCGAATAAGTGCTTAAAGATAAGCATATTTTTCGACACTTGCAACGCAATGCGTATATTCTGCAACAAGGCTATTATTGCTTTGCCGTACGGCTTAGAATCACTATGCTAAGCTCATAGAGTCCGTACAACGGCAGCGACATGAGCATGAGCGTAAACAGGTCGGGCGGCGTGATGACAGCCGATAAGACCATGACTCCTATAAATGCCGCTTTGCGGTAACGGCGCAGCATGGCCGAGTTGATTAATCCTGTTTTACCCAAGAGGAATGCCAGTACCGGTACCTCGAACGTCAAACCCATCATCAGCGACAGAAGCGTGAACGAGGATATGTACGATGACAGAGCAATTGTGTTGACAACCTCTTCGCTGACCTGATATGTTCCGAGAAACCGGAACGATATGGGAAATATAATGTAATAGCACATCAGCAGTCCGATTATGAACAGCACATATACCGCTACTGTGATTTGTGTCGAATAACGGCGTTCGTGTTCATACAGAGCGGGCGAAATGAACCGGAATATCTGATAGACGATATATGGAGATGCCATGATGCACCCGCAATAGAACGACATCGAGATGTGAGTCATGAACTGCGATGACAGCTCCGTATTTATAAGCTGTACTTCGAAGTTGCCGGGGTGCATCGACTCGACCCCGATACTTTCGACAAGAGAGCCTATCCATCGATACAGTATGAAGTCGTCGTGACTTGGTGCGAATACTATATTGAATAGCAGCTCCTTGAAGACAAAGGCCGCGATGCTGAATATGGCAACGAGTACTGCTATGCGCATCAGGCGTCGTCGCAACTCATCGATATGATCGCTTACGGTCATCGCTCCGTTTTCGGGCATAGTCTCGTCGTGGATCATCTCCGTCTTTTGGGCAGAATCTTGCAGCTGCCTATTACGGCCGGTTGTCGGGGTGTTCTTTGTCGTCGTCATTATCCATACCGTTATTCGATGCCGATTCGACTGGTTCGTTCATTCCCTCCTTGAAGTTGCGCACGCCGCGTCCCAGTCCGCGCATCAGTTCCGGAATCTTCTTGCCGCCGAATAGCAGCAATACCACTACAACGATGAGTATAAGCTCCGTAGAACCTATCATAAGTAAATGTCGCATAGTCTATTATTCTGTTAAATATATTTCGCAACTGTCGAAATCAATCTGCCAGCTGCCGTTTTCGGTTTGCTCCCAGTCATATTTTTCAGCCATTTTGTCCCACCATTGTTGGAATCGTGCACCAGTGGTTCCCATATCTGTCACGAGTCGTTCATATAGTGTTTCGTCGTCGCCGATGATCTTGGCCAGTTCCGCAAGGCCGTTTCGGCGCTCGAAGAGCGATCGGATCTCGTTGCGCTCTTCGACAGTTACTTTTCCTACCAGTTTTTTCATAATGTTACCAGTTATTGTGTTTTTCGAAAGGATCGTTATAGTCGATCTCGGGTATTGTCACATCGGGCATGAACTCTCCGATGCGTCGTATGCCTTCGAGGGTTAGGCGACTTGCTTCGCGTTCGATATGCGCTGCTACGCATTGCTCGTGCGACGGAGTGTTGACTTCGAGTGTAGTATGACGGTTGAGCCATACACAGCGACGACATTGGTATGAGTCGCAGCGACGGCATATGGGTGCATGATCGAGCCGATAGAGTTGCGCATTGCGTATGGATACGCCATTCTCGGGATCGCCGCACGATTCGTCAGGTGATTCGAGGTAAAATGCCGGACAGATATGGAATTGTCCGTCGGGAGCGAGAGTCAGTGTCTCGTGTCCTGCATTGCAGTTGTTCATCGATGTGAGCATCATGCGATCGGTAAGCAGGTTTATCTGTACGGCGTTGCCTGCGAGATACTCCTTTTCGACTATTTCGCCTGTTTTGTGCAACACCTCGGCATAGGTGGTGAAATCATGTTGAGTAAATGTGTCTATGTCGGTTATGACTATGTTGAGACGCTTGATGATATGCTTGATATGCTCGATGAGCGGTATTATGTCCTGCATGCGCGCGCGTCCGGTGCGCAGAATGTATATCTGTTCGCTGCCCCATGCCACATCTGCTGCATGCTCCATTCCGTCGATAACTACAATATCTGCATCGGACGTGTCGTCGGCAGTCGACGGTTTGATCTTGGTGTGGTCTATACTATCTATAATGGAGAGATATTCGTCGGGCAGAGATCGTTGAGGATATACGAATTGAATGTTGAGATTCTCTTTCATGGCGAAAAGAATTCCCTTGCGCAGATCGCTGGCGGAGATCATGCGCGGTGCGGTATCGGCCGTCGGATAGTGGCAGAATGAGACAGATGTGTCGTCGAGTTGAATTACGAGGTATTTTAACATGGATTAGCATTTTACGGTTGTTAGTTTGCTTTGAGGCCGCTCTTCTCCCATCTGTTCGAGTTTGCGAAACAGCTTGTTCCAGTAGTAGTTGTTGGCTCTTACACGAGCCTTGTGCATCTTGCATATTGCCGTGGCACGCTGGTAAACGGTCGAAGTCTCGGCAGCATCGTAGTTTTCGCCCTGACACCATGCACAACCGCTTGCCATTTCGCAGTCGATGCACTCTTGCGGCGATTGCGTGCAGCGGTCGAGAGTCAGAAACGGTCGCAGTCTGTTTTGATTTATGCCATCGTGAATGTTGCCTATCTTTATGGCTTTTTTCTCTCGTAAAGAGTATTGGGCGAAGCGGGTGCACGGATAGAAATCTCCGGCGGCATCGATAGCCAGCATGCGTCCTGCGCCGCACCAGTTGCCATTGTCGGTTTTGCTGTCCATAGGCTTGCCTATATCCTCGCTGAAAAACGAGCAAGCGTAATGCCTGTACAGATCATTGTCGATGATGGCATCGGCCAGCGACATTAGTTGGTCTTCGAACAGCCGGTCATCGCCCGACTGCCATACGTCCTCGAATACGACATTGATATTTACCTCTTTGATGCCAAGCGCATATAGGTGCAACACGCTCTCCTTGATATATGGCAGGTCGAGGCTGCTAATGGTGACTTTCGTGCCGGCATCGGGAAACTGCGATAACCATAGAGGTATGTTGCGTACTACATCGGCATATGAACCCCGCTCTGCTCCGTCGACTTTCCAGATTCGGTTCATGTCGTGTTTGCGCTCGGTGCCGTCGATAGTGATACCTATGCTCAGATGTTCGCGATTTTTGGCAATGAACCGTTGTACTTTCTCCTCGTGGTAGTTTATGCCGTTGGTGGAGAAACTGAATCGGTAGGAATCGAACCAGTGATGATTGCGTCTGAACATTTCGGTTTTCAGGTAATCGCAGATGCGGTCGATGAGATCGATCTCCAAGAACGGCTCGCCGCCGATAAAGTCCCATATCACAGACTCCTCGGGAAAATCCTGCTCGTGGTCGAGTATGTAGTCTATGGCTTGTCGGGCGACCTCCCATGGCATACGTTCCTTGGTGTTCTTGCCCACCAGATAGCAATATTTGCAGGCGAGCTGACAATCTTTGGTGACGATGAAAGTGATGTTTTTGGCCATGCCTTCCTGCCAGGATTCGGGAGTCTCTTTGATAGAATAATCCATAATCTGAGTTTTTACCGGTGCGCAAAAGCGCACCGGTGGTGCGTTAATACTTGGTTACGCGCGAACACGCACCCTTGCAGGTGGTTTTGCAGGCGTTGTAACAGTTGGTATAACATGTCGTGTTGCAGCCGCTGCGGCATGTTCCCGAGCAGTTGCCGTTGCAACTCATCGCTTCCGATGCTTTTGCAATTACGGGATTGCTCGCCATAGCCGATATGGCCACAATGGGCAGGACGGCCTTGGCCGCTCTCTTGAAGAAATCTCTGCGAGATTGAATCTCCTCGTTTCTCTTTTTCATGTGATTGAGATTTTGTTAAACATTGAATTAATAGTAGCTTGAATAGCTGCATGATCCTTGGCATGAACCTTGGCACGTCTTGCGGCATGTGCCTGCACATGTATGGTCGCAATTGACTTTGCATGATCCGATACAGGTGCGCAGACACCCGGAACTGCACGACCCATAGCACCCCGAGGAACAACCGCCTGCGCAGCCGTAACTGCACCCTGTTGCCATCTCTTTGGCTTTTGCCACAACCGGATTGCTCGTCAATATCGTTGCGACAACGATGGGCAATGCCGCCTGTGCTGCTCTTTTGAATAAGCTGCGCCGAGAAACTATTTCATCTTTCTTTTTCATAGTATTGTTTGTTTATAAATTGGTTTTAGCAGTACCATAGCATAATGATCTGCAAGATTGACAAGCAGTTTTGCATGAACCTTTACAGGTGTATGGCGAGTATTTGGCTTTTGCTCGGCAGGCAGATGCGCAGCTCGAGCGGCGGCACCCGCTGCTGGTGCCGCCACCACCGGTACCTCCTCCTCCGGAATATTCTATGTCGTCACCTTCGCATGATGCCAATGCCGATGGAAGTATGGCCATGGCGATGATGGGTAATGCTGCGTTGACTGCTTTCTTGAAAAACTCGCGGCGCGATCGAATCTCTTTTTTCATAGTATGTGAATTTAGAATGTATATCCGCTGACATATTTTGCCCGATATGTAAATGACTGTCCGAATTGGGAGGTCGATATATATAGTGCCTCGCCGGAATCACCCCATAACAGAGTCAAAGTATTGCCGAATCCGTATTGGTACATCTCGAAAAGCCATGCAGAGTCGGACGAGTTGTATGTATTCATAATCATTAATGGCGAATCTATTTTGCCGACGCTGTTGCTGTATATGTTTACGGTAGCCTGCAATTGTCCGTTAATGGGATTGGTCAGAATAGATACGATCATCTTCGAGTCGTCGTAAGTCGGTATTCCGTTTAATTCGGTGACCTGATATACATAAGACGCTCCTCTTTGGGCATAAGCGTGATTGTGGGAAATTGCCGATAGGACAATGATGAATGATACGATAAGCAGTCTCTTCATGACAGAGTAAACTATGCCGGACAGACTCCCCTCGACGGCGGGTTAGTATAAAAAAGAAGTGTGGAGTCCAATAGTTTATCTCTGAGTCGGTTCTGGTAAACCTTAGGAAAATAAACAATACCCCACACCGAATAGTATATATCAGAAATGATACGAACTATACACGGTGACGAGTGTTTGTATTATCTATCTCTTCCTTAACTAAATTTACCAGATTTACTCAGAAAGATAGAGCTAAACACTTCTATCAAAAATATGTCTTGCCGCCCGCGGCGACACGACAAAGATAGAAAATGTTTGGAAAACACGCAACACTCTGCGGGGTATTGTCGTGCAAATTTCTGAAAAACATTGCACAAATGCAATCTTGATCCGAAAATAATGTTATTCCAAATTGGGGGTTAATGGCTTTTGCGGTTGAATATGCCTGCTCAAAGATTGCGTAGTTGCGGCGTAGCAAATTTGCCGGTATGGTATGGACTATATAAAAACGGGACATGCATATCGCATGTCCCGTTGTAAAGGTGTCTCGTAAGGAGATTATTTCATGGCCTGCTCTACGGCAACGGCAACAGCTACCGTGGCACCTACCATCGGGTTGTTACCCATGCCGAGGAATCCCATCATCTCGACGTGTGCCGGAACAGATGAAGAGCCTGCGAACTGAGCGTCAGAGTGCATACGTCCCATGGTGTCGGTCATACCGTAAGAGGCGGGACCTGCTGCCATGTTGTCGGGGTGGAGCGTACGACCGGTACCGCCGCCCGAAGCAACCGAGAAATATTTCTTGCCGGCCAATACGCGCTCTTTCTTATAGGTGCCGGCAACAGGGTGCTGGAAACGCGTGGGGTTGGTCGAGTTACCGGTGATCGATACGTCGACGTCCTCTTTCCACATGATGGCAACGCCCTCGCGAACATCGTCGGCGCCGTAGCAGCGCACCTTCGAACGCAGACCGTCAGAGTAGGGGATAGCCTCTACCTCATTCACCTCGCCAGAGTAGTAGTCGAACTCGGTGCGAACATAGGTGAAGCCGTTGATGCGCGAGATGATCTGTGCGGCGTCCTTGCCCAGACCGTTGAGGATCACGCGCAGCGGGTTCTTGCGAACGCGGTTTGCCATCTCGGCGATCTTGATGGCACCCTCGGCGGCAGCGAACGACTCGTGACCTGCGAGGAATGCGAAGCACTGGGTGTCCTCGCGCAGCAGGCGTGCAGCCAGATTACCGTGGCCGATACCAACCTTGCGGTCGTCGGCAACCGATCCTGCGATGCAGAATGCCTGCAAACCCTCGCCGATGGCCTCGGCAGCGTCGGCAGCCGTAGTGCAGCCCTTCTTGATTGCGATGGCGGCACCTACCACGTAGGCCCACTTAGCGTTCTCGAAGCAGATGGGCTGAGTCTCCTCGCACATCTTGTAGGGATCGATACCCTTCTCATCGCAGATGGCCTTCGCCTCCTCGATGCTCTTTATGCCGTATTGTGCAAGCACAGTGTTGATATTGTCGATTCTGCGCTCGTAGCTTTCAAATAAACTTGCCATAATCTTTGTTGTGTTTAAGGTTAATAACTACTCCTGACGCGGATCGATATATTTCACAGCCTCCTTGAAACGGCCGTATGAACCCTTCGACTTCTCCAAAGCCTCTGCCGGCTCGATGCCCTTCTTGATGAACTCCATCATCTTGCCCAGATGCACGAACTCGTAGCCGATGACCTGGTTGTCCTTGTCGAGTGCCATGCGGGTGCAGTAGCCCTCGGCCATCTCCAAATAGCGCGTACCCTTGGCGTTGGTGCCGAACATCGTACCTACCTGCGAACGCAGGCCCTTGCCCAGGTCTTCGAGCGAAGCGCCGATCACCAGACCGCCCTCCGAGAAGGCCGACTGTGTACGACCGTAAACGATCTGCTTGAACAGCTCGCGCATGGCGGTGTTGATAGCGTCGCAAACAAGGTCGGTGTTGAGTGCCTCCAAGATAGTCTTGCCCGGCAGGATCTCAGATGCCATGGCGGCCGAGTGGGTCATGCCCGAGCAGCCGATGGTCTCGACCAAAGCCTCCTCGATGATACCGTCCTTGACGTTGAGCGTCAGCTTGCATGCGCCCTGCTGCGGTGCACACCAGCCGATACCGTGAGTAAGACCCGATATGTCCTTGATCTCCTTGGCACGTACCCATTTGCCCTCCTCCGGAATCGGAGCCGACTGGTGGTTAGCTCCCTTCTTCACGCAACACATCTGTTGCACTTCGTGTGAGTAAATCATAGTTTGTAAAAGTTTTAATTTATTGTATGTGAAAACATTGCCATACATATTCCGTAAACTGCCGCAAAGTTACGAAAAACAATCGGTTTTTCGTACTCCGATGCTCGAAATTTTCGTTTCGAAATGGCCGCTGCGGCGAATAATGTTTTTCGGCGGCGAAACGATACTGCAAGTTGAAGTAATATATTTTATGTTCAATATTGTTTTTTAGAAATATTCGTGTCAAATTTGCACGACAATACCCCGCAGAGTGTTGCGTGTTTTCCAAACATTTTCTATCTTTGTCGTGTCGCCGTAGGCGGCAAGACATATTTTTTTGATAGAAGTGTTTAGACTTTATCCTTTGTAGGGAATCTCGCAAATTCATACATACACAGGGATAGGCAATACGAACACTCGTCACCGTATGTGGATATATCGTCTTCGATATACTCTTCGGTGTGGGGTATTGTTTATTTGTGTATAGGTTTTGCGAGAACCTCCTGCGAGATAAACTAATCTGCCTCACACTTCTTTTTTGCTAACGGCCGCGGCGGGGCAGTGTCGGCGCTATACAACTCAAACTTTTATGGCACTACTTACATGTCATGAGTGCGGCGGCAAGGTGTCGTCCGAAGCCGCACAGTGCCCGCATTGCGGAGCGAAGGTCAAGAACGAACAGACCGATATTGCCGAATCTAAAACTGTCGCAAACGCGACAACGACTCAGTCCAAGCCGGACAATTGGCTTACATGGTCGATACTCTCTACATTGTTATGTTGTCTGCCGTTGGGCGTTGTAGGCATTGTTTACGCATCGAAAGTCGATTCGGCTTGGTATGCCGGTCGATATGATGAAGCACTTGCCGCGGCCGATAAGGCCAAAACATTTACCCTTATATCGGCCGGAGTCGGTATTGCGGTATCCGCACTCTACTTTATAGCCATATTGGCAAGCAGCATATGATAATTGCCGGTATGATTTATTAATTTTGAAAAAGTAAGTTTATGGGACTGTTCACATGCCGAGAATGCGGCGGCATGGTCTCTTCCGAGGCCGTACTGTGCCCGCATTGCGGAGTATCGGTGAACCGAGGTTCTGCATTTGCCAATGCACGTGCCGATACGCAGATCAAACCGAATAATTGGCTTGTATGGTCTATTCTGTCAACGTTGTTTTGCTGTCTACCATTAGGCGTTGTCGGCATCGTCTTCGCGTCGAAAGTCGATGCGGCCTGGGTTGCCGGAAACTATGACGCTGCACGGTATTCGGCTGAGAAGGCTAAAATGTTTGTCTATATGTCGACAGGTGTCGGTATTGCTGTATATCTGTTGACTTTTGTCGCTTTGGCGTTAGACCAGTGCGATATATTGTAGATGCAATGGCACGGAATAAACTGCGGCCGGTAATAATAGTATGCGGCATTGCGCTGATAGTCGTTTATTACTGGCTCGATCCGTGTACGTGGTGGACTCCGAAGTGCCCGTTCAAGTTGTGGACGGGCTATTCGTGTCCGGCGTGCGGAGCGCAGAGGGCATTACATGCCGCACTGCATCTCGATTTTTACGCGGCCGTGCGCTGCAATCTGTTTCTCATAATCGGGCTGCCTTATCTGTCTGCGGCTGTGGTGTCGCATCTCTCAGGCAGACGTTATGCCGTGACACTTAGGCGTATCGTCGCATCGAAGCCGATAGTGTGGAGCTATCTCTTCATGTTCTTTATCTGGTGGATAGTGCGCAATATTTTGCAAATGTAAATTACAAATCCTATTTATGGAAAAATCGTGTGAGCTGCCGAGACCTTACTGGGGATACGGCATATTGTTGTGGATAATTCTGGCGACAAGTGTTATATGTGATTTGTTGACAAGATATAATGATTGTAATTATGAAATCCTATATTTCTTTCATATCGACTATGACCTTGTCGTTTTTGCATTGCACTTGTGCGTTTTTTTGCTGTGCTCGGTCGGTGTGGTTCTGAACATCGTTGCATTGGCGGTCAGGCAACGACCGATATGCCGATATTCGGGTGATATGTTTTTGCTTTCCGCTATTGGTTTTATATTGCCTTATTATAGACAAATATTCTATTATTTCCTATATTTGTGTCGACAAATATAAGTCGATCACATGCAGTACAGATACAAGGCTAATTGTAAAATCAATATCGGTTTGCGGGTGGTGCGCCGTCGCGACGACGGCTATCACGAGTTGCAGACAGTGATGTTTCCGGTCAGGGGGTTGTGCGACCTGCTCGATGTAGAGCGCATCGACTCTGCGGGAGTGGAGTTTGCCGGCAGCGGTTTGGCCGTAGATTGTCCGGCGCAGGATAATCTGTGTGTCAGGGCGTTCGAGCTGATGCGCAGGCGTTACGGCATCGACGGGGTGAGAATATCGCTCGACAAGCGCATTCCGTTCGGAGCCGGTTTGGGCGGAGGTTCGGCCGATGCCACGGCTGTCATCAGAGCAATAGACACTCTGTTTTCACTGTTGTTGAGCGAGCAGGAGCTGATAGATGCTGCGGCCGAACTGGGCAGCGATACGGCATTCTTCGTGCGCAATACGCCGCAATACTGCACCGGCCGGGGAGAGATAATGACACCTGTCGATTTGCCGCTCGACGGCTGGTGGCTTGCGGTAGTCAAGCCCGACGAGGGCGTGTCTACGCGCGAAGCATATGCGGGCGTGGTGCCGCATGAGCCGGAGCGGGATCTGTGCCGCGACCTGACACTGCCCGTAGAGCACTGGCAGGGGATTGTGGGCAACGATTTCGAGCCGCATATCTTTGCGTCTCACCCTCGCATAGCCGATCTGAAACGCCGTCTTGCGGATAGCGGTGCGGCCTATGTCTCGATGTCGGGCTCGGGCTCGGCGCTTTTCGGGCTGTTTGCAGAGCCTCCGGTCATGACATTGCCGGCCGGAACATTCGTCCACACGGAGCGCATAGGCGATCCGGAATCATTCACAGAGTGCTTATGACACGCCGACGTATCTACGACATAATCAATCGCGACACGAAGCACGATGTCGCCAGCCGCATCTACGATCTTGTCATGTTGGTCTCGATTCTGGTCAGCGTCGTGCCGCTCATGTTCATCGGGGAGTATGCCGTGTTCACCATTATCGAGGCGATGACGGTGACGGTATTCGCAGTCGATTACGCGGCGCGTTGGTACACCTCGCCCGTGAAGTTGCGACGTGGTGCCATCTCTTATCTGTTATATCCGTTTACGCCCATGGCCATTGTCGATCTGCTGTCGATATTGCCTGTGATGGGTCTTGTCAGCCACACGTTCAAGCTGCTGCGCCTGACGCGTCTGTTAAAGATCGTGCGTCTGTTGAAGATTTTCCGCTACTCCGACAAGGTGATGATGTTCGGCCGCGTGCTTCGCAAGGAGCGCGGCGTATTGCTGTCGGTTTTGGTGTTGGCATTGTCGTATATATTCGTCACGGCACTTGTAATGTTCAATGCCGAGCCGCATGTCGATCCGGCTACGGGCAAAGAGACGTTCCGGTCGTTTTTCGATGCGCTCTACTGGGCAACGGTGACGCTTACTACCGTGGGTTACGGCGATCTGTGTCCCGTGACCGATGTCGGGCGCGTGGTGTCGATGCTCTCGTCGCTGTTCGGTGTGGCGATAATCGCGCTGCCGTCGGGTGTAATCACAGCAAGCTATCTCGACGAGTTGCGCGAGAGCAGGGCTGCCGCAGCAGCCCATGACGATAACTCCGAGTAGGCTAATTCCAGAGATACGAAGTCTGATAGTATGCCGCAGCACGGCGAACGAGCTCTTCGTCGATTGTTTCGACGGGCTGCATGTCGTATTCGCTGTCGGAGATCTTCCTTACGCCGTATTGTTTGATTCCGTCGGTCAGACCGCGGCGCGAGTTGGCATTGCGCGGCGACATTATGGTGAGCATGTCGTCCTGCAAATAGCCCAGATCCTGATATGTGGCGATGAATGCGCGCTCGGGATAGTCGTCGGAGAGTATGTCGCGACCGTAGAAGTGCGAGTCGTACTCCATGTCGAGCAGCGCAAACAGAGTGGGCATGATGTCGATCTGCGATGTCACCTTCTCCACGGCCTGCGGCGCGAAACGCGACGGGGCGTAGATCAATGCCGGTATGCGGTACTTTTCGAGCGGAATCTCTATCTTGCCCGCACTCGATGCGCAGTGGTCGGCCGTGATGACGAATACCGTGTTGTCGAACCACTCCTCCTGCCGCGCCTTTTCGAGGAACTCTCCGAGGGCGTAGTCGCTGTACATTACGCCGCCGTTGCGCACCTTTTCGGCGGGAGAGATCGATATGCAGCCGTCGGGGTAGGTGTAGGGGCGGTGGTTGCTGACGCTCATTACATGGGCGAAGAACGGCTGCTGCTCTGAGCGGTGTTTCTCGCGCAGAGTCTTCAATACCTTATTATATGCGTCCTGGTCGCAGACACCCCAGATGTTGGCGAACGTTATCTCTTCGGGCGAGTAGCTCTCCTTGTCGATTATGTCGTAGTGGTTGGAGCCGAAAAATGCCTTCATATTGTCGAAGTAGCTCATGCCTCCGTAGAAATAGGTCACCGAGTAGCCCTTCTGCTGTTTGAGCATGCGTCCCGTGGAGTTCATGTCGGCATGATCCTCGCGCTTGATGATGCTCTGGCCGGGACAGGGCGGCAGCGACAGCGAGACCGCCTCCAATCCGCGCACGGTGCGGTTGCCGGTGGCGAACATGTTGTCGAATACGATGGCATGGCGACACAGAGAGTCGAGCGTAGGCGTCAGGTGCTCGCTGTTGCCGTATCGCTCCATGAACGATGCCGACATGCTTTCGAGCGTGATGAGCACTATGTTGGGGCGCTGCTCGCCGCCCTCCGAGGCTATATGGCGCAGGTTGCCCTCCGTCGAGCCGTATTCGGCGAATATGATCTCGCGCGCCTGGTCGTCGTCGAGCGTGGGGTAGAACTGCTTGTAGTCGATCCGGTTCTTGAAAAATGCGTCGAAGAATTTGTATACGCCGTTGGCCTGCAATTCGTTGAGATAGACGTTAGGCGTCTGTTGCAGACGCGTGTTGAACGTCACCAGTGCGAATGCCGCCAAAGCTGCCGATATGTACAGCGGCGATACTACGGCCTTCCATCGCCAGCCTTCGAACAGCTCCACGCGGCGGAAATCCTTGCGGAACATGCCCCACGCTATGGCGGCCGTCACTGCGAGCATGCCTCCGACCATCGGAACTATCGGATACGACTCCATGATGTTGCCTATCACCTCGTTGGTATAGATCAGGTAGTCGACGGCGATGAAGTTGTATCGCACGCCGAATTCGTCCCAGAAGACATATTCGCTGATGACGTTGAATACTATGACGCATACGTATATGCTCAGCAGCAACCCGAAACCGAACACGGTCATCGGGCGGCGCAGACGCTTTGCGAAGAGCTTGATGCCGAATATCACGGTCAGCAGTGCCGTGAGCAGCGAGCCGACGAGCGGTGCGACGCTGCCGTATTCGTGGAGTATGTTGTTGGCGAAAGTAACATAGCAGAACAGAGCCAGCAGCAGCGCCAGGATCGTGTAGCCCCATGGCTGGCGATATTTGGCCTGCGTGCACAACATCATGTAGAGCCATACGAAGATATAGGCGATGGTGATTATGCACAGGTCGTTGATGGCTCCTATGCCGAATATTTCGATCCACTCGACTGCCGAAAAACTCGTGTCGACGGTCTGCGGATTGAATACGAGCACTATGCGCAACAGCGCGCAAACGATGAGCGTGAGTGCCGCCAGCTTGCCCCATATGCGGACGAAAAACGCAATGCTGCGATTCTCTTTGATCTCTTGCAGAATATTCATGATTCTTAAAATTTGTGGCAAATATAGATATAAAATGGCAAATCGTATCTGCTCGCACGACAAATGTTTGAAATTGGCGACTCGTTGCCTACCGATCATTCGTCGCGATACATATCGCCTTGTCGGGCGTCGAGACTCTCCATGCGCCGGTCGAGCATGTCCCACAGCTCGCTGCTGCGAACGCCATGCCACGGGCGTGTCAGCAGGTAGCGCGGAGGCACCTCGCCCGATAGCCGCTCGATGGCCATCGACGGCGGCAGGCGGCGTATGATATCTGCCAGAATATCGACATACTCCTGCGGACTCCACGATGCGAATCGCTCCGGTTCCCGCTGCCACATATCGGCCATAGGCGTCGAGCGGAATATTTGCAGGCGGTGGAACTTTACGCTCGACAGCGGCAGTCGGGATATAGTGGCTGCCTGCACTGTCAGCGATAGTCTGTCCTGGTCGGGCAGCCCGAGAATGAAGTGGGCTCCCACGTCGATGCCGCGTGCGGCGGTCTGCTCGACCGCACGTCGTGCTGCGGCGAAGTCGTGGCGGCGGTTGACGAGTCGCAGTGTGGCGTCGTCGGTCGACTCTATGCCGTACTCGACGGCTACGTAATGGCGTCGCGCGAGATGCGCTATGTAATCGAGTTTCTCGCAATCGACTGTGTCGGGGCGAGTGCCTATCACCAGACCGACCACGCCAGGGTGGCGCAGCGCCTCTTCATAAAGACCCGCCAGCCGTTCGAGCGGTGCATAGGTGTTGGAGAACGACTGGAAATAGACTATGCAGCCGTCCGCCTCGCCTCGGCGCTTGGCGTGGAACTCCATTCCTTCGTCGATCTGCCGGGTGATGCTTTTGCGTGCCGAGCAGTATGATGGCGTGAAGGCATCGTTGCGGCAGAAGGTGCACCCGTCGGAGGAAAGAGTGCCGTCGCGGTTGGGGCATGTGAAGCCTGCGTCGACCGATATTTTTCTTATGTGCCGGCAACCGGTTGCGGCTCGCAAATGCTGCGTATGGGCAGTGTATCGTCGTTCCATAGCACAAATATAACATAAGTCGTGAGCATGGCAAAATTTTGCATGATTTTGGATTTTGGCGCATAATATTTTGGCGATTCCGAAAAAAATGCTTAATTTTATAATCGATAAAGGTTTCCGCCTTTTTCATGCCGTTTCGAATACTTCGTGTACGAAGCATAACACAGTACAAACCTAAAACTACTGATATTATGAAAAATTATTCAGCAAAAGAGATTAAGAACATCGTTCTTATAGGTGCTCCCGGCGCCGGGAAAACTACCCTTGCAGAGGCAATGGCTTTCGAGGGTAAGGTCATCGATCGCAGGGGTAGTATTGAGGCGAACAACACGCTTTCGGACAATACCGATATCGAGCACGAATACAAACGCTCGATCTATTCGACTATCCTCTTTACCGAATTCATGCAGCGCAAGCTCAACATAATAGACTGTCCCGGTTCGGACGATTTCTGCGGAAACCTCTTCTCGGCCTTCAAAGTCGGCGACGTTGGTGTCATGGTGCTCAATGCACAGAACGGCTGGGAGGTCGGCAGCGAGTTGCAGTCGCGCTATGCACGCATACTCAACAAACCGCTCATCGGCGTGGTGAATCAGCTCGACGGCGACAAGGCCAATTTCGAGGCTACCGTGGAGGGCATTGCCGCCAACTCGTCGGTCAAGCCCGTCATTGTGCAGTATCCCGTCAATCAGGGTGCAGGGTTCGATGCTTTCATCGATGTGCTGATGATGAAGATGTATCGTTTCAAAGACGAGAACGGCACGCGCGAGGAGCTTGAAATCCCGGCTGAGGAGGCCGAGCGCGCCGCAGCTCTCAATCAGGAGCTTGCCGAGGCTGCCGCCGTCTACGATGACGCTCTCATGGAGCTCTATTTCGAGAAAGGTTCGCTTACGCAGGACGATATCCGTTCGGGCTTGAAGCTCGGTGTGTCGAAGCGCGACATTATGCCGATATTCTGTGCCAGCGGCAAGCGCGATATAGGCACCAAGCGACTCATGGAGTTTATCATCAACGTAGCTCCGGGTCCGTTGAAGGCTCCCGCATTCCTCTCGACTGAGGGCGAGGAGCTGCACCCCGAAGCCGATCAGCCTGCGGTGCTCTTCATCTTCAAGAGCCAGCTCGAACAGCACATCGGCGAGATAACCTATTTCCGAGTTATTCGCGGCAAGGTTACCGAGGGAATGGAGCTTGCCAACAGCCGCACGGGCAACAAGGAGAAGCTGTCGCAGCTCTTCGCCGTTGCCGGCAAGAACCGTATAAAGGTCACCGAACTGTCGGCCGGCGATATCGGTTGTACCGTGAAGTTGAAGGGCTCGCGTACCAACGATACGCTTTGTGCGCCTGCTTCGATCCTCAGCGTCGAGCCTATCGTATTCCCCGAACCGCGCTATCGTGCAGCCGTCAAGGCCAAGGAGCAGAACGACGAGGAGAAATTGGGCAAGCTGCTCAACGATGCAAAGTATGAAGATCCGACTATTCTGGTTGAGTATTCCAAGGAGCTTAAACAGACCATCATACAGGGTCAGGGCGAGCATCATCTCAATATCCTTAAATATCGTCTCTCGACCGAGAATAAGATGGAGATGGAGTTCTTCGCCCCGAAGATCCCCTATCGCGAGACCATCACCAAGGTGGCTCAGGCCGACTACCGTCATAAGAAGCAGTCGGGAGGATCGGGTCAGTTCGGCGAGGTGCACATGGTCATCGAGCCCTACTACGACGGCATGCCCGAACCTTCGAAATACAAGGTCAACGGCAAAGATATCAATGTCAACATCAAGGGCAAGGAGGAGTACGATCTGCCATGGGGAGGTAAGTTGCAATACTACAACTCTATCGTCGGCGGTGCCATCGATGCCCGATTCATGCCTGCCATTCTTAAAGGTATCATGGAGAAGATGGACGAGGGTCCGCTTACCGGATCATACGCCCGCGATATCCGCGTGGTTATCTACGACGGTAAGATGCACCCAGTGGATTCTAACGAGATTTCATTCAAACTGGCAGCCCGCAATGCCTTTAAGGAGGCTTTCCGCAATGCCGGTCCCAAGATCATGGAGCCTATCTACAATGTCGAGGTACTCACTCCGAGCGAGTATATGGGTTCGGTCATGAGCGATTTGCAGAACCGTCGAGCCATGATTATGGGTATGGAGTCTGACAAGGGGTTCGATCGTCTCAATGCGCGCGTACCTCTTGCCGAGCTTTATCGCTACTCGACTTCGCTCTCGTCTCTGACATCGGGTGCGGCCACCTACACCATGCAGTTCGCATCGTATGAGCAGGTGCCCTCTGACGTGCAGGACAAGTTGTTGAAGGCTTATACCGATACCGACGAAGAGTAGTTCTTTTTTCGTGAAAAGACGTCATTAGCGTCACCTCAATCATCGGCGCGAATAGGCAGTACGGTTTAGTACAGCCTATCCGCGCCGATTTCATGTCGGCACCGCTACTAACGCCTTTTGACGAAAAAGAGGCGCATTGTTCTTGGGTGGCTATTCCCATTGTCTTGTCATTTCGAGCATAAGCGAGAAATCTGTGCGCGACAATTTCCATTGTCTTTTAACATGCTGTCGGTCTTGTTTTTCCCAGATGTCTCACATTCGTTCGACATGACATGACGTGTTTGTCATTCTGAGGAGGACGGTACGTCCGACGTGAGAATCTCTTTTGTTTCGGCAAACTGCGCTCGTGACAGCGAGACTCCCACGTCGCAACTGCGTTGCTCCTCGGAGTGACAGCGTTATGTCATTTTGAGCGTAAGCGAGAAATCTGTGCTCGACTATTTGCGCTGTCATGTTCTTCCGTTGTCAGCGTATCGCCGGTCTTGTTTTTCCCAGATGTCTCACATTCGTTCGACATGACATGACGTGTTTG
>CAMWTS010000018.1 GCA_947177225.1 uncultured Alistipes sp.
CCCACGGTCGGGCATGCCCTCCCTCGGAGTGACAGCGTTTTGTCATTTCGAGCGTGAGCGAGAAATCTGTGCGCGACGATTTCCAATGTCTTTTAATATGCTACTGGTTTTATCTTCCCCAGATGTTTCACTCTGCCCGGCTACGTTCAGCATGACAGTTTCTTTTCCGTGAAAAGCGGCATTCTACTGCCGCGCCTTGTCGTTTGCCAATGGGCAGTACGCCAGTACAGCCCATCGTCTAACTCCTGCGTTGCGTGGTATAATACCGCTTTTGACGAAAAAGTAGGTTTGTGGTTCTTGGTTTGTTTCCCGTGAAAAGCGGCATTCTGCCGCCGCGCCTTGTCGCTTGCCAATGGGCAGTACGCAGAGCGATTTCCGTGTTTTATGTGTCGCCGGTACGGATTGCCGCAGTGAGTCTGCGGATATGGGGTGGAGTCTGTTTTGTATGGCATTTGCAATAGGGTAGGGCATAACCGAAAAACATGACTGTCGACAGATGATAACGATTATAGTTGCCATATTCGTGTTGGGCTATGCCTGCATTGCCATGGAACACAGGATACGCATCGACAAAGCGGCCGTCGCACTGCTGATGTGTGTGGCGATATGGAGCGTATTTGCCTTAATGGCGCATGACAAGAGTATCGGAGATGAGTTGATCTCGCATCTGGGCGATACGTGTCAGACTCTGATATTTCTTATCGGCGCTATGACGATAGTTGATCTGATCGACACGCATGGCGGATTTACGATCATCACCGACCATATATCCACTCGCAACAAACATAAACTGCTGTGGTTGTTGTGCGGCCTTACGTTCTTCATGTCGGCCGTGCTGGATAATATGACCACCACGATAATAATGATTATGGTCATGCGGCGGTTGATTTCGGATTCCGCTGAGCGGTGGTGGTTTGCGGCTGTGATAGTCGTTGCGGCCAATGCCGGCGGCGCATGGTCGCCCATAGGCGATGTGACGACCATAATGCTGTGGACTCACGGCAATGTCGGGGCGGTGAAGCTGATCGGCAATTTGCTGCTGCCGTGTATGGTGTCGCTGGCGGTGCCCGCATGGTTCGTTGCACGGCATATCCGGCGCGGTGCCGCGGTGTCGGCAGTGAAGATTCAGGCGGAGGAGTTGCCTGCGGGTATCACGCCGCGGTTCAGCCGAACCGTGCTGGTGGTGGGTGTGGCCGGTCTGCTGTTCGTGCCGCTGTTCAAAAGTCTTACAGGGTTGCCTCCATATATGGGCATGATTCTGTCGCTGTCGCTGCTGTGGATAATGACCGAAGTGATGTACGACCGTAAGCGTTCGATGGAGGAGTCGATCAAGAATCGGGTGTCGAAGGTGGTAAAGCACATCGATATGCCGACCATACTCTTTTTTCTGGGTATATTGATGTCGGTGGCTGGATTGCAGAGCGCCGGCATATTGTCGTCGGCCGCAGATTTTCTTAATCGCAGCGTCCATGAAGTCTTTTCCATAGCCTCGGCCGTGGGCGTGCTGTCGTCGGTTATCGACAATGTCCCGTTGGTGGCGGCCTGTATGGGCATGTATCCGGTGGCCGATGCGGCATCGATAGCTGCCGCTGCCGATCCGGCATACATGGAGGCTTTCGCCGCCGACGGCATATTCTGGCACCTGCTGACATATTGCGCCGGCGTGGGCGGCAGCCTGCTTATCATAGGGTCGGCAGCCGGAGTGGTGGCCATGGGCTTGGAGAAGATCGACTTCGGGTGGTATTTAAGGCATGTCACACTGTGGGCGTTGGCTGGCTATGCGCTCGGCGTGGGTGTGATATATGTCGAATCGCTCGTGTGGTTGTGAGCGGCCGAGGGGGCACGTCTGCTGATAAATACACAAAAGGCAGCCTTAGGCTGCCTTTTGTATTAGTTGCAAGAACTAATAACATTCATTTAAGGTGCACGAAATATTAACTATTTCTGAGCGAAGAATGCCTTGATATCCTCGTCGCTGAGCAGGTTCTGCTCCTGGAACGTATAGGCACCGGTCTTCTCCGACTTCACCATCTTGATACACTTCGTGTATTTCTTGCTCGTACCCGTTTTCAGGGTTGCAACTACTTTCTTTGCCATACTATACTCACAAATTATTTAATTTCACGGTGTACAGTCACACGTTTCAGATACGGATTGTACTTCTTGCGCTCCAAACGATCGGGAGTGTTTTTCTTGTTCTTGGTGGTGATGTAGCGAGACATTCCTGCAACGCCGCTCTCCTTCTGTTCGGTGCACTCCAAGATCACCTGAACTCTGTTACCTTTCTTTGCCATTTCTCAAACCGATTTTAGTAAACTGACTTGGGTGCCTTAGCCTCGCGCAGTGCAACTGCCAGACCCTTCTTGTTGATTGTTTTGATGCCGGCTGCCGATACCTTCAAGGTGATCCAGCGACCTTCCTCCTCCGACCAGAAACGCTTAGTCTTCAAATTGGGATTGAACTTGCGCTTCGAACGGATATGCGAGTGAGAAACATTGTTACCCACGATCGCAACTTTTCCTGTGATTTCGCAAACTTTCATTGTCGTTAAAATTTTTGTCTTTCATGCTACCATGCACAAAAGTGCACAAAGTTAGTAAAATTTTTCGATATTGCAAACCGATCATGCGATTTGATCGGGTTTTATCGCATATTTCAGTTGCGCAGCAGATAACGGTAAACCTCTATCTCCCTACGGTCGCCCATCTCCTTGCCCGGAACGTCCGACAGCTTGACGCACAACTCCATGGGCTGACGACGGTTGATCTGGCACTTCGACAACTTCATTACGATGTTGCACGGGGTGTTTCCGGTGTCGTTGGTGAGGTTGGTGCCAATGCCGAACGAGCATCGTATCTTGCCTTCGCAGGCGGCTTTTATGGCTGCTGCCTTCGGGAAGTCGAGCGTATCGCTGAATACGATGGTCTTGGTCATCGGGTCGATGCCCAGTTCGTTGTAACGGGCTATGGCCATGTTCATGAATGTGATCGGATCGCCCGAATCATGACGCACGCCGTCGAAGAGCGAAGCGTGTTTCTTCGAGAAGTTCTTGAAGAACACCTCCGATCCGAAACTGTCGGTCAGTGCCGTACCCAGATAACCGTCGTATACCTTCACCCAGTCCTCCATGGTCAGGTAGTTGGCATTGCGCGGACCGCCGTTGACCGCCGCGATGAACATCGGAAGCTCGTGGGGATAGGTGCCGACCATCTTTATTCCCAGCTTCATGGCAAGATAGCAGTTCGATGTGCCTACGCAGCCGCACTCGTGGTCGCGCAGATGTTCCACTACCATACGCTGTATGTCGAACGAGAATCGGCGGCGCGTACCGAAGTCCGAGAATCTCATGCCGTTCTCGCGGGCTATCGCCTCCTTCTGCTCCAAGCGGCCGATCATCGAGTCTATGTCGACGTTGTTGCGGCGGTTGACAAGCTCCGATACAGTTGCCAGTACGGCTATCTCGTAGAGCGTGGCCTTGTACATGAAGTCTGTGACGTCTATGTGCAGATGCTGCTCCTCGTCCAGACGCACATCGATTTTGGTAGAGTCGAAATGAAATCCCTTCAACCACTCGAAATAGTTCTGCGGAATGTATTTGCAGTTGGCTATCATGTATTCGAACTCCTCGTCGGTCAGCGACAGACGCGACAGTGCTTCGAATTCGTGGCGCAGATCGTCGATGAAACGCTGATCGTATTGCGTTTTGGCTCGATCCAGAAAGGTGAATGTTCCTCGTGCTTCGGGATAGAGTTTGAAATAGGCGTACGAGGTCGTGAATTTGTAGAGATCGGTATCGAGAATCGATTGTATCATGTTTCCGATTTTTTTAGTTTGTTTTATTTGGTTAGTTCTTTCAATAACAATTCTATGGCATAGGCCGATGCGCGGGCTATGATCTGGCCGCGATCCGTGCCTGAGTTGCGCATGACGGCGTAACTGCCGTGCGGCGTGGCGATGCCGAACCATACGGTGCCGACGGGTTTGTTCCGGCTGCCGCCCGTCGGACCGGCGATTCCGGTGGTCGAGACGGCATAGTCGGCTCCCGATACTCTTCGTGCGCCTTCGGCCATCTGTCGTGCCACTATTTCGCTCACCGCGCCGTCGCGCTCTATGGCATTCATGTCGACACCCAGCACGTCGCGCTTTGATTCGTTGCTGTATGACACCACGCCGCACATGAAATAGGCCGATGCTCCGGCCATTGCCGTAAACTTCGACGCGATGGCTCCGCCAGTGCAGCTCTCGGCTACGGCGAGTGTCGCACCGCGCTGTGTAAGCAGTTCATGCACGAGCCGCTCGACGGTGGCGTCTTCGAACCCGACTATGTTGTCGGGTATTATGTTGTATAGTTTCGAGAATTCATTGTCTATGACCGCCGACATCTGCCGGCCGTCGACATCGTATGCCGACAGACGCAGTCGCACGATGTTGGGCGAGGGCAGGTAGGCGAGCTTCACGCCTGCGGGCAGAGCGTCCTCCCAGGAAGCGATCGTGGCGGCGAGAACCGATTCGGCTATGCCGCGCGTAATCATCGTGCGGTGGACTATCGAGTGCAGCTCGAAACGGCTCTTTATGCGAGGCATCACCTCGTCCTGCATCAGATGCTCCATTTCGAAAGGTACGCCCGGCAGCGATACCACCACCTTCGAGCGGTCGTCGCCGCAGTCGAACCACATTCCCGGAGCTGTGCCGTGAGCGTTGTGCAGCACCGTGCAACACTCCGGAACCATAGCCTGCGAGCGGTTCAGCTGGCCGAACTCTATGCCGCGGCGTGCGAGCAGGGTGCGTATGTGTTCAGCCTCCGTCTCATTGTATATGAGCCGGCTGCCGAACATCTCGGCGAGCGTATACTTCGTAATGTCGTCTTTGGTCGGGCCGAGGCCGCCGGTGATGATGACCAGGTCGCTTGCCGACAGTGCGCGTCGGACGGTGTCGCAGATGGCATCGGCATCGTCGGCGACGGATATCTTCTCCGCGACGGTTATGCCGGCCGAATTTAGGTGACGGGCGATCGATACTGTGTTCGTGTCTACGATCTGACCTATTAGTATCTCGTCACCGATTGTTACGACGGTTGCTTTCATCTTGTGTGTAATAGTGGATTGTTGTCGTTACGAACGCTCTTCGGGTGCTGTTTGCGTATCTTTTCCGGTCGGTGTCTCTTGTCCTGCTTTTGCAGTCTGCTCCGCATGTGCAGCTGCGGTCAGTGAACGACATATTTTTCCGACCAGTCCCAAACCGTGGTATATGATGCCGGTATTGAGCTGAACGAGCGATGCTCCCGCGGCCAGCATCTGCCGTGCGTCTTCGGGCGACATCACTCCTCCTACGCCGATGATGGGGTAGAATCCTCCCGAGCGGCGGTGTATATATTCGATTGTCTCTATGGCGCGGCGTGTGAGCGGGGTGCCGCTTATGGCACCGGTGCCCTTGCTGTCTGCGTATTCGCGTTCGGCTGAGGTGAGCCCGTCGCGGGATAGCGTGCCGGCGACAGCCACTATGCCGTCGAGCGGCAGCTCTACGAGAGACTCTATCACCTGATCGAGCTGTTCGGTCGAGAGATCGGGCGATATTTTAATCAATATCGGACGATAATCGCTCTGTCCGCGCCGGAACTCGAACAGCGGGGCCAGCAGTGCCGACAGCGTCTCTTTCGATGCGGGTATATATGTCTTCGACGAGGTGTTGCAGCAGACGTTTATCGAGAAGTAATCGACATACTGATACATGTTGCGGAACACCTTCAAATAGTCGGACGCAGCGGCCTGATCGGGTGTGATAGTGTTTTTCCCTATGTTGCAGCCTACGATGATGCCCTTTTTGCGGTTGCGGACTCTGCCCATGACATACTCCAACCCTTTCGAGGGATAGCCCGTGCGATCCAGTACGGCACCTGCCGATGGCAGTCTGAACAGACGCGGCCGCGGATTGCCGGCCTGCGGGCGGGGTGTCACGGTGCCTATCTCGACAAATCCGAATCCGGCCGCCGACAACTCCTCTATCGCATCTCCGTTGCAGTCGTATCCGGCGGAGAGACCCACCGGGTTGGGAAACTTCATGCCGAATACCTCGCGCTCCAACAGCGGCGATTTCACGGCATATCGCTTGCCGAGCAGCCACTTGCCGGCCGGTATCGATCCGATGGTGCGCAGACGCCACAGCGCAATGTTGTGTGCGGTCTCGGGATTGACCAACGACAGTATTTTCCTTATCGGCGACAGTTTCATCTGGCTGTTTATTTCGGCAAATATAGTAATTTTAGCTGGAAAATATCTCCGTCGCGCCTAAAAATACTCCTGCCGGTAGTTATATGTGTTGCGTATATGCTCGAATTGCGACGGATCGGCCTTGAATCGGCGCGTCTCCTGCTCGATGTCGAAGTGTGCCGGCATCGTGCTGCACATCTGCTGCCAGCCTATGGCTTGCGGTTGCACGCGGGCGATCTCTGCCGGATACCACTCTGTGAGCGGCAGGCCGTAATGTGCGGCCAGCTTGCGGATCACGGCGGCCGAAGCGTTGGCCTTGCCCTGAGCCGAATAACCGGCTATGTGTGTGGTGGCCAGCGAGGCATGTCGCAGCACTTCGGGATCGATATTCGGCTCCGACTCCCATACGTCGAGGACGTAACGATGTTCTGAATGCAGCAGAGCCTGCGTATCGATTACCTCTCCGCGCGATGCGTTGAGGATCATGGCATCGGTGCGCATGGCCGCAAGCACTCTTCGATCGATCATATGGTGAGTGGTGGCGTCGAGCGGAGTGTGCAGTGTTATGATGTCGGCCTTTCGTGCGAGTTCTGCGAGCGATATGAAGTCGCCTCCTTCGCGTGCCTGTCGCGGAGGATCGCAACACACCACGTCGAAACCCCACATGCGGGCATATTCGGCTACGATCGATCCTATGTGGCCGACACCGACCACGCCGAGCGTGCAATCCTCAGGCCGCCGTCCGTCGAGCGCGAGCATGTGCGCCAACGCAGCAGCGACCCATTGCAACACACCGCGTGCATTGCAGCCCTCGGCTCTTACAGTCGTAATGGATTTCGATCGGCAATACTGAGTGTCTATATGGTCGAAGCCTATTGTGGCGGAGGCTATGAAGCCCACTTTCGATCCGTCGAGCAGATTCTTGTCGCAACGTGTGCGTGTGCGGATCAACATGGCATCGCACCGGGCAGCGTGCTCTCGGCCGATTCTGTCGCCGTCGATATATTCGACATCGGCAAAGGGTTCGAGAACGCCTTTGACGAAAGGTATGGCTTTGTCTATTATTACTTTCACTTTGCAAAGAGTTGATGAGTGACCTTATGATCGACAAATAGGCTGCGAGTGATTCGCAGCCTATTTGTCAGTCGAGTATGCCGTCGAGGACGAGTTGCCGTCTGACACGCTGCCAGTCTACGACCGGGCGTGCAGCTCCGTCGACGAAGCGCAGCGGACAGCCCAATGCCGAATCGTCTATGTAGAGATTGGCATATACCTTGGGCGAGTCGCTCCAATCCTGATCGGGGTTGGAGTTGATTCCGTACAACGGAATCTTGCGCTCCTTGAACCATTGGACGGCCTTGTCGAGCAACGATCCCGAACGCATCGTGTACAGGATCAGTTTGCAGTCGTTGGCGACCAGCTCGTGCAGCACCTCTGCCGCACCTTCGGCGTCGGCTCCCGTATGGGGATATTCATGCTCGACGCATGTGCCGTCGAAATCCACGGCGATTGTCAATCCTCGGCTTGCCATATTGTGCTATTTGCGCTTGTCAAAGAGTTTCTTGAACTTTTTCCACTGTTTCTTCCACTTCGATTCGTTTTCGTCGCAATAGTATCCGTAGCCGTAATACCCGTATCCGTAACCGTAGCCATAGCCGTATGACTTGGCATTGGGGTCGATACCGTTCAGGACGATGCACATGTTGTGGAATTTCTTTTCGCGATACAACTTCTCGATATCGGGCAGCTGACGTCGGTCGAGATAGCCCTGGCGGACTACGTAGATCGTCAGATCGGCAACGCGGTCTATAATCATCGCGTCGGCGATGGCCATTGCCGGCACACTGTCGAGAATGATATAGTCGTACATCTTGCGAAGGTCGTTTATCATCTGATCGACGCGCTGCGACATCAGCATCTCGGCAGGGTTGGGCGGCTGAATGCCGGCATACATTATATCGAGATTTTCATCGATCGAGGTTTTCGATACCGCATCTTCCAATCGGGCTATCGCTCCCGACAGATAGCCGGTGATGCCCTTCTTGTCGGTGCGGTGTCCCATCTGCTTCGACAAGGTGCGGCGACGCAGGTCGAAGTCCATCAGCAGTACGCGTTTGCCCGATGTGGCCAGTGTCATGGCCAGGTTGGTCGAGACGAACGTCTTGCCTGAGTGGGGTGTCGAAGAGGTGAGCAGAATCACCTTCTGCTCGCTGTCGATACCCATGAAACTCATGTTGGTGCGAAGTATTCTGAACGACTCCGACAGCATGTCGCGACCCGTGGCGCGTACGGCTATGCCATGCTCCGCCTTGCCCTGATATGCAGGAATATCGCCGAGGAAAGGTATGCTGAGAGTCTCCTCGATCTCCTTTCGGCCTCTGACGGTGGTGTTGAGAAGCTCGATGATGTAGAGCACTGCGAACGGAATCACCGCGCCCAGTATGATGGCGATCATGTAAATTATCGACTTTCTGGGGCTGATCGGTTTGTTGCTGCCGTAGGCCATATCGATCACACGTGCGTTACTCTCGGCCGTGGCACCGGTCAGCGAGTTCTCCTCACGCTTGGTCAGCAGGTAGATATACAGCTCCTCCTTGACTTTCTGCTGGCGGCTCATCGACAACAGCTCCTTCTCCTTGACCGGTGACGAGGTCATGCGTGTGTCGGCGATGCTCTGCTCGCGACGTATGTTGTCGAGTTGCAACGACAGACCCTTGATATGCGAATCGAGCGACGATATGATGGCATCGCGCAGAGAGGCGATGTTGTTGTCGAGCTCGATGATGACGGGGCTGTTGGCCGAAGCGTTTGCCAGCAGTCGCTGACGGTTGAGCACCTGCTCGTTGTATATGGCGATCTGAGAGGCCAATGCCGCCGATGCACCGCTCATCGATACCGTGGCGGCCGGAATAAGACTGCGCTCGGTGGCGTCGTTGTTGATGAAGTCGCGTATGTAACGTGCCATTTCCAGACTTCCTTCCAGCGACAACGACTGGTTTTTCAGAGAGCTCAACTCCGTGGCGCTGTGCGATGCCTCGTCCTCCGGGCTGTAAATCTTGTATGTCTGCTTGAATGCGGCCACGTCGCTGTCGGCATCTGTCAGCTCCTTGCCCAGAATCGCCAGACGTTCGTTGATGAATTTGTCGGTGATATCCGATATGGCGCGCTTATCGCTGATGGCGTCGTTGTTATATGCCTCGATGATGCCGTTGATGACATCTTCCGCACGTTTGGGCACGACATCGCCCATTGTCAGGCTGATTACCGAAGCCTGCTTGTCGCGAATATCGCAGCGCAGCCTTGAACGATATGCCTCGATGGTCTCGTTGAGGGGCTTTTTGCTGATGATTATGTCGCGATTTACATGCTGCGATATGTATGGTGTCTGACGCACGATCATGCTGCCCATGGGCGTTGAGACTGTGTCTCCAACGGTAACGGTGGCATGGTAATCCTCGTTGCCGTTGAAGCCGGACAGCTCGACGGTCTGTTCGTCGACGATATGCGCCTTGAACTGTCCCGCCTCGTTGGGCTTGGCGTTGATGTATTTTACCAGAATGGGCGAACGTCCGTAGAGATCCATGACTCTGATTCGTCCCTTTTGCGTGTACTGTATGGTGAGATCGAGTTTGCCTACGACCTCCTCCATCAGTCGGCGCGACTGGAATATGTATATCTCGTTGTCGACGCTGCGTCGTATGCCTCCGCCGATCAGGTCGTTGAATGCCATGATCTCCGAACTGGAACCCTTGCGCGAGTCCTTGACCAGCACCGAGGCCGAACGCTGGTATACGGGTGCCGTGCGGCGTAGGTAGAATGCCGCGCAGCCGAAACATATCAGCATCGACAATACGAACCAATACCAGTTGGATAAAACCAACTGCACAAAATCCTGCAACGTGAACTTGCCGAGTCTTACGTTGTCGTCGTTTTGTTGTGTCGGATAGTTGTTCATGATGACGTTTGACTTGTTATACAGTTAGTTATCGAGTGAGCGTTACGATCAGCGTTGCCAGCGATATGGCTGTGCTGGCCAGCGAGATCCAGAACGACCGGTTCTGGTTGATCTCGGCCGTGGCAGCCTTGTACTTGTTGGGGCTGACCATCACTATGTCGTTTTGTTCGAGATAGAATACCGGCGAGTCGAAAATGTCTTTCGAGCGCAGGTCGAGCACCGAGACCACGTTCTTGCCATCTCGCTCGCGTATGACGGCCACATTCTCGCGGTTACCGTATATGGTCATGTCGCCGGCCAGTGCCAGAGCTTCGAGTATGGTTATGCGGTCCTTGGCGATCTCGAAACGTCCCGGGCGTGCCACCTCGCCGAGCACCGATATGGTCATGTTGGCGAAACGGACGTTGACGTTGGGGTCGGCAATCAGTCCTCCCTCGATGATTTTGTTGGCTATAACCTGCGACAACTCCGCACGGGTCATGCCCTTGCACTTGATTTGGCCGATGACGGGAAGATTGAGCATGCCGTTTTCATCGACCGTCAGCACTTGCAGACTGCTGCTGTTGAAGTTGCTTGCGGTGGGTATGCCGGATAGAGCGTTGTAGCTCGACGACGAGTTGAACGGTACGGCCAGCTCGGGGTTCTTGCTGTTGACCACCACGGTCAACTGATCGAGCGGTTTAATCCTGATCTGATAATCTTCCGGGATATCGACAACAGATCCGTCCTGCACGTCCTGCAAATACAACACGCGCTGTTGTGCGTTGCACGAGCACAACAGAAGAGCGATACCGATGATAAATAATCTTAAATCTTTCATTTGGCGATATATGAATTTTTTAAAATTTGCATACTGCTGTCCATTTCAGCATATAGACATAATGCGTGCAAAGATATGCTATATTTGTTAAAAATACAACTCGCCAAATAAAAAACTTGGGTCATTTATCCTCTGCCGGACATATCCCCGGAGCGGGGCTTAGTTGTTGTCCAGCCACTCCAAAAAGTCGGAAGCACGGCTGCGGCTGACTACGACCTCCTCTTCGGTTTTGGGTTTTAGTTGCAGTTTGAGCCGTGTGCCCAGGTGGCGCGATATGTTCTCTATCGAGTTTATCGAGACTATGTAGCTGCGCGAGATGCGGAAGAATATCTTGGGATCGAGCATCTCCTGCACTGAGTCGAGCGAGTAGTCGAGCAGACGGCGCGATCCGCTCTTGGTGACCGAGTAGGTGTTTTTATCCTCCGAGTAGCAGTAGGCTATCTCCTCGACCGGTATGATGACGATTTTCTCGCCCACCTTGACGATGAATCTCTTTTTGTAGCCCTTGCCGCCGGCCTGCGATGCCTGCGAGAAGTAGTTTATCAGAGTCTCTATGCCGGCAGGACTTTTCGCCTCGATCGATTTGCGGCAGCGCTCCAATGCCCGTTTCAGCTCCTCTTCGTCGATGGGTTTCAAGAGATAATCCACACTGTTGATCTTGAAGGCATTGAGCGCGTAGTTGTCATACGCTGTGGTGATGATGACATTGGCATTGATTGTCGTGTGCTTGAATATGTCGAAGCATACTCCGTCGGACAGCTCCACGTCCATGAATATGACGTCGGCTCCGCCAGGATTGTCGTTGAGCCATTTGACTGCCGATTTGACCGATGTGAGCGTCCCGACGATGCGACAGTCGTCGGAGCATTTGTCGAGCAGTTTTTTGAGTGTGATCTGGGCGGGTATTTCGTCCTCTATGATAAGTGTTCTGAGCATTATACTAACGGTAGTTTTACGATAAATTCACTCTCTGTCTTCTCTATTATGATGGTGTTGCGGGTGATGTCGAGATATTGCTGGCGTATGTTGGCCAGTCCCAGATGCGTCGACTGCTGTCCCGTGATTCGCGGTTGCAGGTTGTTGCGCACGACGATGTGGCGCTCCTGCGAAAAGATCTCCACGTGCAGCGGTTCGTCGGCGCAGACTATGTTGTGTTTGGTGGCGTTTTCGATTAGCAGCTGCAATGAACAGGGCACTATATACATATTGTATAATGCCGGATCTATCTGTTTCTCTATCGTCAGTCCGTCGACGAACCGCTCTTTCAGAAGATCGACGTACATGTCGGCGAAATCGAGCTCCTCTTTGAGCTTTACCAACGGCTTCTGGTCGTTGTTGAGCATGTAGCGGTATATGTTGGCCAGTTTGCGAATGAATCCGCTGGCACGCTCGCTGTGTCCCTCCTGCACGAGATAATCGAGTATGTTGAGCGAGTTGAACAGAAAATGCGGATTGATCTGCTGTTTGAGACGGTTGTACTGATAGAGTGCCTTGTGCTTCTGTTCGCGTTCCGAGCGCAGTTCGCGTTTGGAGGCGAGGGTGTGCTGAATCAGATACGACAGCGTGTATATGATGATGTGTATTAGAAATGCTACGGCGAATATGCGGGCTAACTGTACAGGGCAGTGTTCGGGGTTGACCATCAGCGGCACGTCGTAATAGACTGCGAGCGACGCCAGTATCGGAATGACCGCTATGATGGAGATGAGCACTATTCCGTGTCGCCTGCCGCGCATCGAACGGGGTTTGCGGGTGAAGTGGGAATACGATTTTACGGTCAGCAGAATGTTGCCGCATGTGAGTATCAGCAGTGCCACGACGTTGCCCAGTATGCGCTGTACGGTGTCGAGCATCATGGTATCCGTGAAAAACTCGGTGCGGAACATGATGACATATACCACTCTCAGAAGCAGGATCGACAGAGCTATCGCGAGTATGTTGAACACCGACGGCCGCCATGCGGCATTATAGTTCTTGAAGCGGCTGCCGTTGCGTGTCAACGCATAAGTGCCCCAGCCGATGAGCATCGTGATGACGAATGTGGATATGGCCGGCGACAGCACCTCGTTGTCCACGACGGCATCTATCGGCTTCCACAGCAGCTCTCCGATGACGAATCCTAAAAGTGTCGCCACCAGCGTGATTACGGCTATCATCTCCATTCGCACGTTCTGCCGCATGGCCACTACGATTACCATCGTTATGGTGAGAACTGTAAGAGGCACGTCGTCGTAGTAATCCATCATGCGGCTTATGATGGCTACTGCGGCGTGCAGCACGGCAAATATGAAGATTATGCTTTTGTTGTCCATGCCGGATTTTACACGTTCGTTATGCGAATAGTTAATCATACACAAAGATATACATTATTTCGCGAAATTACAAATGCACGGTTTTTCGTGCCGTTCGTCCTTCGCAATTCCCGTTCGGTGACAAATTTCGTCAACTCGTCCAGCTTATACGGCGGTTGGGTCTGTAAAATTTGTTTCTTTGGCCGATTATATTAAAATTTGTATTGCTATAACCGTTGAATTATTAAAAATATTAATAAACCTAAATGAAAAAACCTGACTTGTCGTTTATGCAGATGTGGAATCTGAGCTTCGGATTTTTCGGCGTTCAGATTGCATATGCCTTGCAGAGCGCGAACATCAGCCGTATATTCGCAACGCTCGGTGCCGATCCGCACGATCTGAGTTATTTCTGGATTCTTCCCCCGCTGATGGGTATGCTCGTGCAGCCGCTGGTGGGAATGTGGAGCGATAAGACGTGGTGCAAGTGGGGACGCCGCAAGCCCTATCTCTATGTGGGTGCCCTCGTCGCCGTCGCCGTCATGGTATTTTTGCCCAACTCAGGCTCGCTCGGTTTGACCGTCAAGGCCGCCATGTCGTTCGGTCTTGTGATGCTCATGCTGCTCGACACCTCGATCAACATGGCCATGCAGCCATTCAAGATGATGGTGGGCGATATGGTCAACGAACAGCAGAAGGCCAAGGCCTATTCTATCCAGAGCCTGCTGTGCAATGCCGGTTCGCTCGTAGGCTACCTGTTCCCCTATATCTTTACATGGATCGGTATCAAGAATATCGCTCCCGAGGGCATGATTCCCGATTCGGTGATATACTCTTTCTATATAGGTGCCGCAATCCTTATCTTCTGCGTATTCTACACCGGCTTCAAGGTGCGTGAGATGCCGCCCGAAGAGTATGCCAAATTCCACGATATCGAGCGCGAGGAGAAGTCCGATAAGCGCAATATCGTGCAGCTGATAGTGCATGCACCCAAGATCTTCTGGCAGATCGGTCTGGTGCAGTTCTTCTCGTGGTTCGCTTTCCTTTATATGTGGAACTACACCAACGGCGGTATCGCCGCCAACGTGTGGGATACGGTCGATGTCAAGTCCGATGCCTATCAGGCTGCGGGCAACTGGGTCGGCGTGCTGTTCGCCGTGCAGGCCATAGGTTCGATTCTGTGGGCAGTTGTACTTCCCATGTTCCGCAGCACCAAGACGGCATATGCCGTAAGCCTTGTCATAGGCGGAGCGGGTTTCATCTCTACCTATTTCATGCACACGCCGTGTTTGCTCTTCATCTCGTTCGTGTTGATCGGCTGCGGTTGGGCGGCAATGTTGGCAATGCCCTTTGCGCTGCTTACCAATGCGTTGTCGGGACGTTCGATGGGCACCTATCTGGGACTGTTCAACTGCACCATCTGCCTGCCGCAGATCGTGGCCGCATCGGTGGGCGGAGTCATACTTCGCTTCTTTGACGGCGAACAGATCATGATGCTTGTGCTGGCCGGTGTGTCGCTGCTTGTTGCGGCTGTGGCCGTCTATTTCATTAAGACGGAACGCGCCGAGGCCTGATGAAGAATATTTTCAGAAAACTGATATATATTAACCTAATTATTAACTAACACAAAAAACACTATGAGAAAATTCTTGACTATGTGTTTGGGACTTGCGCTGCTCGCAGTTGCGACCCCCCCCCAAGTGTTTGGCCAGCAGGGCAAATACGAGGTTAAAGGTGTGGTGGTTGATGCTACCGGAACGCCTGTTATCGGCGCGTCTGTTTTCGAACAGGACACTGCCAACGGCGTGACGACCGACATCAACGGTCAGTACCAATTGAATGTGAAGAGCCCCGATGCCATCGTCATCGTCAGCTTCATCGGCTACAAGCCGCAGCAGTTGCTGGCATCGTCGAGCGTGCTTCAGCGCGTTGTCCTCGAAGAGGATAACACGATGTTGGAGGACGTTGTCGTAATCGGCTACGGTGTCGTTAAGAAGAACGACCTTACCGGTTCTATCTCGACCGTCAAGGCCGATCAGACCAACAAGGGTCTGGCTGCATCTCCGACCGACCTGCTGCGCGGCAAGAGCGCGGGTGTGGTAATCACTTCGGGCGACGGTGCTCCCGGCTCGGCTGCCACGATCCGTATCCGCGGCGGTTCTTCGTTGAATGCCACCAACGATCCGTTGATCGTCATCGACGGTCTTCCCGTATCGAACGACGGTATTTCGGGCGTTGCCAACGCTTTGGCTTCGGTCAATCCGAGCGATATCGAGTCGTTCACGGTGTTGAAGGACGCTTCGGCCACAGCCATCTACGGTTCGCGTGCATCTAACGGTGTCATCATCATCACCACTAAGAAGGGTTCGCGCTACGACTCGGCCATTCCCAACGTATCGATCGATTTCACCGCTTCGCTCAGCGACAACTCGAAGTATGTCGACGTTATGACCGGCGATCAGATGCGTGAGGCCATGGCATGGTATATGGACGGCACCGACAACGACGCATATCGCGCTCTGGGTACGGCCAATACCAACTGGCAGAAGGAGATCTACCAGCTTGCACAGTCATACGAGGGCAACATCGCCCTGTCGGGCAATATCAAGATGGGCGAGAAGAACAATCTTCCCTATCGCGTGGCTTTCGGTTACCTCAATCAGGACGGTACGCTGAAAACGGGCAACATGACGCGTGAGACGCTGTCGATCAACCTCAGCCCGTCGCTTCTGGACAATCACCTCACGATCAACCTCAATGCCAAGGGCATGAATATGGACAGCCGTTTCGCCAATACCGATGCTGTCGGCCAGGCCATTCAGTTCGACCCCACCAAGCCGGTTTACGACGAGGACGGTCTGAACGGCTACTCTTGGTGGAACTACGGCAAGACCGATGCCGCCGGCAATCCTCTGCACACCATGGACAACTACAATACCATGGCCAACCAGAATCCCGTTGCGCTGTTGAACGACAAGAACGACGTATCCAACGCAAAGCGTTTCATCGGCAATGCCCAGATCGACTATAAGATTCACGGTTTGGAGGATCTTCGTCTCAACCTGAATCTCGGTCTCGACATCTCTAAGTCGAACGGTACGGTCGACGTTGCCGCCGGCACGGAGCAGTCGATGCACAATACTTTGCAGTCGGGTTCGGGCTACCATACCAACTACTCTCAGTTGAAGCGCGATCAGACCTTGGAGTTCTATGCCGACTACAACAAGACGCTGGGTGCACATTCGTTCAGCATCATGGCCGGTTACTCTTGGCAGCACTTCTACGTATCGTCGTTCAACGAGCAGTTCAAGGCCGACGGCACACTGCCTACGGCCCCCGGCTACTATCTGTCGGAGCCTCGTACCTCTAAGACCGAGTATTTCCTCGTGTCGTTCTTCGGTCGTCTCAACTACTCTTACGACAACCGCTATATGATTACCGCCACTCTGCGTAACGACGGTACTTCACGTTTTCCCAACAACAAGTGGGGTCTGTTCCCGTCGGTGGCTTTGGGCTGGAATATCCGCAACGAGGCCTTCCTGCGCGACAGCGACGTATTGTCTGCTTTGAAGCTCCGTTTGAGCTGGGGTCAGACCGGTCAGCAGGATATCAATGCCGGTAACTATCCGTCGTTGGCTACCTATATCTACAACACTATGGGCAGCTACTATCCCTTCGGAACAGGCTCTATCGCCCCCATCACTCCTGCCGGTTACAATGCCGACTTGAAGTGGGAGACCACTACTACCTATAATGCCGGTATCGACTACGGATTCCTCGATGGCCGCATCTACGGTAGCGTTGATTTCTACTATCGTGAGACCAAAGACCTGCTCAACTGGACTCCCGTTGCAGCCGGTGCCAACCTCACCAACTATCTCAATGCCAACATCGGCGACTTGAAGAATGTCGGTGTCGAGTTCGATATCAATGCCATTGCCGTTCAGACCAAAGACTGGTACTGGAACATCGGCCTGAACGCCGCTTGGAACAAGAACGAGATTACGCGTCTTACCACCGACGACGAGCGTGAAGACTACTACGGTGTCGACACGGGCGGTATATCGGGTGCAGTGGGTACTACCTGCCAGGTACACCAGACAGGTCAGCCTACCAACTCGTTCTACGTATATCAGCAGATCTACGACGAGAACGGTCGTCCGATGGAGGGTCACTACGTAGACCGCAACGGCGACGGCGTGGTAGACTCTAAGGATAAGTACTGCTACAAGAAGGCCGCTCCCGATGTAACCATCGGTTTCAACACTCAGGTTTCGTGGAAGGCTCTTACGCTGGCCGTATCGGCTCACGCCAACCTCGGCAACTACGTATACGACAATATTTCGTCTAACGGCGAGTTGCTGACCGACCTTTGGACAAACAACTTCGTCAACAACCGCGTTCCGTCGGCTGTCGAGACCAACTTCCGCACCGGTGCACAGTATCTCTCTGATTACTATGTACGCAACGCATCGTTCCTCAAACTGGACAACATCACGCTCAGCTATCGTTTCGATCTGGGTAAACCCGCAGGTCGTCAGATGAGCCTCAGCGTATTCGGTACGGTACAGAACGTATGTACGATCACGGGCTACAAGGGTATCGATCCCGAAATCTACTCGGGTATCGACAACAACCTCTATCCGCGTCCGCGTACCTATATTCTCGGTGTGAAGTTCAATTTCTAACCTTTAAACCGCATTGAAATTATGAAAAGATACAAAGTTTTATTGATGACTTTCGCTGCGGCTTGTACGCTTGGCGCAAGTTCATGCGTTGGCGATCTGGACGTAACTCCGATCGATCCCAATATCCAGCTGCCTGCCGAGGTGCTCGACTCTCAGGAGGCATACGAGCAGTTGCTTGCCAAGTGCTATCAGGGTCTTGCCTGCTCGTCGTCTTACGGTCCCAACGGCGATCCCGATATCTCGGGTGTCGACGGCGGTTTCGGACAATATATGCGTGCATTGTGGAACATGCAGTGCCTCACCACCGACGAGGCTACGTGTTCGTGGAATGACACGGGTCTGCCCGACATGCACAACATGTGCTGGACTACTTCCAATCAGTTTATCGTAGCCATGTACTACCGTATATTCTATCAGGTGGGTCTTTGCAACGAGTTTATCCGTCAGGTCAACGCCAATGTCGCAGGTTTGAGCGATGCCGATTTCCCCAAGAAGGCCGAGTTCGTGGCCGAGGCTCGTGCACTGCGTGCGTTTAGCTACTACCACGCCATCGACCTCTTCGGTAACGTACCTTTCTCTACCGAGGCCAATTCGGTAGGTTCGAACGGCCCCGCGCAGATATCTCGCGTGGATCTCTTCAACTGGCTGGTCGAAGAGTGCAAGGCTTTGCTGGCCGATGATTCAGGTCTGATCGCTCCCGGTCAGAATATTTACGGCCGTTGCGACAAGGGCTTCGTGCAGATGATCCTTGCCAAGCTCTACCTCAATGCCGAGGTTTGGGCAGGTGAGCAGAAGTATGCCGAGTGTGCCGCTTTGTGCCGTCAGATCATGAGCGAGTACTCGCTGCATAACAACTATGCCGAGCTGTTCATGGCTGATAATCACCTCTGGACAAAGAACCAGACCTACAACGGCGACGAGATCATCTTCACCGTGCCTCAGGACGGTATCGAGACCCAGTCTTACGGTGCGACCAATTTCCTTGTCTTCGCAGCTGTCGGCGGCAGCATGGACGCAACGTCGTTCGGTATTTCATCGGGCTGGGGCGGTCTTTCGCTGACCAAGGATTTCACCTCTAAGTTCGATCTCGACAACGATGCACGTGCAATGTTCTACACGGCATACGGTCCGAGCATCGACGACTATCTCACTTTCGATGCGTCGGAGGGCGAGAGCGGTTACAAATCGATGAAGTATACCAACATCAACCATGACGGCAGTGCCGGCAAGGCCAACGGTTTCGTCGATACCGACGTTCCGGTGTTCCGTGCAGCCGATGCCTATCTGATGCTGGCCGAGTGCGCCAAGTCGGGCGGTGCCACCGAGACTGAGGGTCTTGCTGCCCTTAACGACGTGCGCATGCGTTCGGGTCTGGCCAAGGTAGATGCCTACTCTAAGCAGGACGTTTTGGACGAGCGCGCCCGTGAGCTTTACTGGGAGTTTACTCGTCGTCAGGACCTTATCCGCTTCGGACAGTTCACCACGAACGACTATCTGTGGGAGTGGAAAGGCGGCGTGAAGAACGGTACGGCTGTCGATTCTCGCATGAATCTTATGCCTCTGCCGCCTGCCGATATCAATGCCAACGGCAACCTGTCGCAGAACGAGGGTTATTAATGTTATAGTGTATAACACGTAAAACTATTGTAAAATGAGAAAATTATTGAATATAGCGATTCTGGCTCTTGCCGGTGCGGCCTTGTCGTCGTGCGAACAGGAGCATATCGACGCTCAGTATCTTCCCGAAAAGGTCGTTGCCCCTGTATTGGGCAATATTGCAGGCGGCGAGCTGATCGACGGCGGCGAGGGCGTGACGATCGATTATACGGTTGCCGACTACGGTATGCCGACGGCCGTTTCATACACTCTCTTCGTTGATCTGGACGGCAACGACTTCGCCGCCAAGCAGAAGGTCGCATCGACGATCTCCGGCGGCAAGATCAACGTTACGGCCAAGGATATGAATACGGCTATCATCAACGCCGGCGGCGATAAGGAGACTGCCGTTGCAGTCGAGTTCAAACTCGTGTCTTACATGTGCACCGACAAAGGTGCTGCCAACGATTCGACTATGGCCGAGTCTAATGTGGTGAAGGCCACCTTTACCACCTACAACACCGAGATCCGTCCCGTCGACAAGTTCGCTCATGTGTGGATCATCGGCGATTACTGCGGTTGGAGCCACGATGCTTCGCAGTATCTGTTCGACTATAAGGAGTCGGGAACCAAGTTCTCAGGCGTTATCGATTTCGGCGATAAGGCTGCCAACGGATTCAAACTCACCGGTATCGCCGGTTGGGACGACTCTTGCAACTGGGGTACCGACGGCAGTGCTGCGGCTCCCGAGGCCGAGGCTGCCGAGATCACTCTCATCTCTTCGGGCGGCAGCGGCAATATCGCAGCTTACTCTAAGCGTTTCTACTGCTTCTCGTTCGACAAGTCGTCGTTGAAACTGTCGAAGTCATGGAGTGCCGATCAGATCAGCATCATCGGTCTGAACGGTGACTGGGAGAACGACATCGTCATGAACTACAATGCTTCATGGACGCGCTTCTGGGCTGATATCGAGGCAACCTCGGCAACCGAGATGAAGTTCCGCGCCGATGCAGCCTGGGATCTCAACTGGGGTGTCGACTGTGCCAAGGGCGGAGGCAACATTCCTGTCGAGGCCGGTAGATACCGTGTATATCTCGATCTGGGTCAGGAGACCATAGAGCTTGTCGAGAATATGTACGGCGAGGAGGAGCCGATGTAATTCGAGCTTATCCGTCCGATACGATATGACCGGTCGGACATGCAGGGTTCCGATTGTCGGATTCCCGATATTTGGCCGGAGGGTTTTGACCGACCCTCCGGCTCCAAGGAGAAGACCGTTGCACCATATGCCGAGTGCGGCGGTTTTCGATGAAATTGCAAATCATTAAAACCTAAATTGTAAGATATTACCTATGAAACGTTTGTTCTCATGTGCCGTCGTGTTGCTTTCGATAGCTGTATTGGCTATCGGCTGCGGTGGCGATGATACCTCGGGCGAGCCCTCGGCAGTGACACTGTCGGCCACGCCATCGTCTTTGGAATTTACCGCTGAAAGCTATTCGCAGAGCATCGATGTCAGCTCCAATGCCGCCAAGTGGATCGTAACCGTTGCCGACGCATGGTGCCAGACCAATATCACCACCGGATCGGGCGATCGCAGCATTACCGTTACCGTATCGGCCAATCCGGGCGATACCACGCGCAGCACCACGCTCACACTGCGTGCTGCCGGTGCCGCCGATGTGACCGTCACCGTCAGTCAGTCGGCCGAAACCGCCGATGGCATCGAGGTCGAGCCCGACGCATGGGACGGTGTGAAGCGTGCCGATATCACCTATCAGCTGCTGATCTATTCGTTCGCCGATTCCGACGGCGACGGCATAGGCGATTTCCGTGGCATAATCTCCAAACTGGACTATCTGGACGAGTTGGGCGTATCGGCCATTTGGCTCTCTCCGGCACACCCTGCGGCGTCGTACCACGGTTACGATGTCAAGGACTACGATGCGCTGGATCCGCGATACGGTACCGAGCAGGACTTCAAGGCTTTGATCGATGCCGCTCATGAGCATGGCATAAAGATCTATATGGACTATGTAATCAACCACACCAGCAAGGAGCACCCGTGGTTTTTGGAGGCTTTGGCCGACGAAACGAGTCCTTATCGCGAGTATTTCGTTCTCTCGCACGATCCCAAGGCCGATATCGCTGCCGGACGCATACCGATGATCGCCACCGAGGGAGCTGCCGGTTATGATGCCGGACAGTGGTTCTCGGCCGTTACGCAGCCGTCGACCGAACCGCAGAAGTTGAAGTTTACACTCGAATGGTCGTCGTCGCCGAAGCTCACCGTCGAGCAGGTCGACAACGTCGAGAACAGCGGCACTGCCGGCAGTGGCAAATATCTCTACTATGGCGACGATGATGCCTGCGTGGAGTTCTATACGCAGCAGGACAATATCTATACGCTGTCGCTGGAAATGTACTCGTCGTGGGGCTGTCTGATACGCACCTCGAAGACCTCGTGGAGTGCAGGTACGAAGTACGGTGCCAAGAGCGGAGCCAACACCATGGAATGGGGCGTGCCCTTGACGTTGATCTCCAATTCGGGCTCGGAGCCTGCCGATATTCTGCTGCCGGGCATGGAGTCGATCATGTATCACTCGCACTTCTGGACAGACTGGTTCGTCGACCTCGACTACGGTGCCGCTGCCGACTGCGAAAATTCGCCGGCGTTCAAGGCAATATGCCGTTCGGCGGAGAAGTGGATCGACATGGGTATCGACGGTTTGCGTCTCGATGCTGCCAAACATGTCTACCACAACGCTTCGTCGGACGAGAATCCGATATTCTGGAACAAGTTCTACACCGCGCTCAACGACTATTTCCACCGCACCCGCACCGAGGACATCTACATGGTGGGCGAGGTCTATTCCGACTATAACGAGGTGGCTCCCTATTATTACGGTCTGCCGTCGCTGTTCGAATTCTCCTACTGGTATCGTTTGGAGTGGGCGTTGAACAACTCTACGGGCTGTTATCTGGCGCAGGACTTATTGTCGTATCGCGAGCTCTACGCCTCGGTGCGTCCCGATTTCATCGAGGCCACCAAGCTCACCAATCACGACGAGAACCGTGCCATGTCGCTGCTGGGCAACTCAGTCAACAAGGCCAAGCTGGCCGGTGCGGTGCTGCTCACCTCGTGCGGTTCGCCCTATATCTACTATGGCGAGGAGCTGGGGTATGTCGGCCGCAAGGACAACGGCGACGAGTATTTGCGCTCGCCGATGAAGTGGGGCGATGCCTCGACCACCACGTATATGGATAAGATCTATACGGGCATGAACAACGTTAAGGACGTCCCCGCACAGAGCGATGACGAGTCGTCGATGCTCAATGTCTATCGCTCCTTCTCGCAGTTGCGCAACACCTATCCGGCACTGGCCGTGGGCGAGATGAAGCTGCATGCTTTCTATAATGCCGACAATACGCAGTATAAGCAGATTGCGGCATGGTATCGCGAGCAGGACGATCAGCGTATGCTCGTCATTCACAACTTCTCGTCGACAGCGACAACCGTATCGGTCGACGACGAGATCGATCGTGCTGTGGCCGTGCTCAACAGCGTTTCGGCCAATTACGGCTCGACGACTACTGTGCGCCTGGGCGGTTATTCGTCGGTGGTATTCCTGTTGAAGTAACCGACGTTGCACGATGACGACCATGAGACGTTATATTGCCATCATCATGTCGGGCATGCTGCTTGCGGCGGCATGCTCGGGTGGAGACGAACCGGCAGAGGAGCCGACGCCCACACCTCCATCACCTCCCGAGGAGCCGGCGATACCGGCCGATATTCCTTTCTATAAAGGCACGACCATGTCATTCGCCAACTACATGCAGGACATCGGGCTTGTCTATCGCGAGAACGGTGTACAGACCGATCCCTACGAGTCGGTGCGACGCCACGGTGCCAATGTCGTGCGCCTGCAACTCGACATGGTGCCCTTCGACGACTACGACGGTTGCCGGATCGACTGGCAGAGCTATGATCGTGTTGTGGCCGATGCCCGATGCGCCAAGGCTCAGGGACTGGATATAGTGCTGACGCTGAAACCCGATTGCGACCGTTTTACCGCCACCTCGACCACCCACAACCTGCTGCCCGACATTTGGCAGGGGCGAAGCGATGCGGAGATAGGCGATGCACTCTACGACTGGGTATACGAGTCGTTGCGAAGTCTGGCCGAGGAGGATATTCTTCCGGTCATAGTAGCTGTCGGCAACGAGGTCAATATCAACTTCCTCTCGCCCGCCGGCGGATATGATGCCGCGCGTACGGCAGCCCTGCTGCGACGCGGACATCAGGCCGTGCGCGATTATGCGGCGGCATACAACCCCGAGGTGCTCAGTGCCGTGCATGTGGCCGATCCCTCGAAGTGCGATTCGTTTATAGCCACACTCAAAAGTGCCGGTGCCACCGATTACGATATTGTGGCCATATCGTACTATCCCGGCTCCGACATAGGGCACAAGATGGGCATCTATGCCTCGTTCAGGTCGCTCGCCGAGTATTTCTTCAAGGCTTATGGCAAACGCGTAATGGTGTTGGAGACGGCCTATTCGTTTACTACCGGATCGAAAAACGGCTCCTACATGGGCGACTGGTGCAATAATGCCTATAACTATCCCGATTGGAACGACGCTGCCAATGCCGTGAATTACTCTGCGGCAAAGCAGCGCGAGTGGCTGCGCTCGCTGGCCGAAGATATCAAGTCGGGCGGCGGCGTAGGACTTGTGACATGGGGCACGGAGTCGCTGCCAGACGAGGCGTCCGGTTTGGCCGACGGCCATGGCAAGGGGCTTTATACCTATCCTGCGGCGTGGGCCTACGGCTCGACGTGGGAGAACAACTCCTATTGGGACTTCACCGATGACAACAACCTGCACGAGGGCATCGACTGGATGCTCGATGTCGAGGAGTAAAACAATCAATCTGCCGATCCATGAACCTAAGAAATAGTTTGTTGTGGCGCTCTGCCATGTTTGCGGCAGCTTGCGGTACCGCAGCCGAGCAGCCCGCAGCGGACGATCGCGTGAGTGTGTCGCTGCCGGCATACGGATTCGCAATAATTACTAACAACCAAATAAACCTTTGATTTTATTATGAAGAAGACAGCATTGTTTGCAGCCGTGGCTGCAATACTCGTCGGTTGCGGCTCGCAGCCCGACAAGGCCGTGCAGGAGTCGGCTTTCGACAAGTACAACTCGGTGGTATATGAGTTGAATGTGCGTCAGGCTACGCCGGAAGGCACGTTCGCGGCGGCCGAGGAGTATCTGCCCGTATTGAAGAATATGGGTGTGGACATCGTGTGGCTGATGCCCATTCACCCGATCGGTGCCGACGGCCGCAAAGGAACGTTGGGCTCTTATTATTCCATATCGGATTACGAGGCGGTCAATCCCGAATTCGGTGATCTGGCAGCATTCGATCACTTCGTGGATCGCGCTCACGAATTGGGTTTGAAGGTCATTCTCGACTGGGTGGCCAACCACACCTCGCGCGATGCGAAGTGGTGGAGTGAGGGGCATGCCGACTGGTATGTGCTCGACGAGCAGACGGGAGTACCCATCGTGCAGTACGATTGGACAGACATCGCAAAACTCAATTACGACAACGCCGACATGCGCGAAGCCATGACTTCGGCCATGCTGTTCTGGATCGGGCGCGGTGTCGACGGTTTCCGCTGCGACGTTGCTTTTGAGGTGCCGATCGACTTCTGGCAGCAGGCATTCGCCCGTGTAAAGGAGATCAATCCCGATGTATATCTGTTGGCCGAGGGCGAGAAGACATTTTTGCACGATGATGCTTTCGATGCCTCTTACGCATGGGATTTGCATCATCTGATGAACGACATGGCTGCCGGCAGAAAGAGTGTTGCTGACCTTAAAGATTATATTGCCGCCGATGCCGAGGCATATCCGTCGCCGGCCATGCGGCTTATGTTTACCTCCAATCACGACGAGAACTCGTGGAACGGCACCGAGTTCGAGCGCATGCAATCGGCTGCCGCGACTTTTGCCGCGCTGACGTTCGTGCTGCCGCAGGGACAGCCGTTGATCTACACGGGTCAGGAGATCGGTATGGATCATCGTTTGGAGTTCTTCGAGAAGGATACTGCCGAGGGACTGCTCGACACTTCCCGCGGCGAACAGTGGCGCAAGCTCTACACCGATCTTTGCCGCATGCGCCACGAGCATCGTGCTTTGGCCGCTGGCGATAATGTGGCTCCTATGGTCTATATGGAGGGTGCGCCAGAATCGGTGCTGGCATTTACACGCACGTCGGGCGACGATACGGTATTCTGCCTGTTCAACTTCTCGGATACGGCTCGGACAGTAACCTTTACCGACGCTGTTGCAGGCGATTACACCTCGTTCGACGGCACAGCCAGGAGCATCGTTGCTGGTGCCGAGTGCGAATTGCAGCCGTGGGAGTGGACTGTCATGACCCGATAGAGGCTGCCGCTTCGGAGTCTCGACTGATTGCCGCTTCGAATTAAAAGTATATCTTTGCATCGGTTTTTATAAAAGCGAAAAAAGTTATGATACACCCTCAATGGAGCTATTCGGCTGTGTTGTATGAGATGAATGTCCGTCAGTTGACGGCAGAGGGAACTTTGCGTGCCGCCATGGGGCGTTTGGAGTTTCTGCGTGAGTTGGGAGTAGATGTCGTGTGGCTCATGCCTGTCTATCCGATCGGTATGGAGGGGCGTAAAGGCTCGCTCGGCTCTTACTACTCGGTGGCCGATTATGAGGCTGTCAATCCCGAATTGGGCGATATGGCCGATTTCGACGCTTTTGTCGGGCGTGCTCACGCCTTGGGTATGAAAGTGATTCTCGATTGGGTTGCCAACCATACGGCACGCGATGCGCGCTGGATAGGCGAAAAACCGGCCGACTGGTATGAGCGCGACGAGAACGGTTCGCCGCGTGTGCCCTGGGACTGGACCGATACGGCCAAGCTCAATTTCTCGAACCGCGAGGTATGGCGGGCGCAGATCGCGGCCATGCGTTTCTGGGTCGAGCATCATGCTGTCGACGGCTTCCGCTGCGATATGGCCATGCTCGTGCCGATAGAGTTTTGGCAGGAGGCCGCCGCCGAGCTGCGCTCTGTGCGCGAGGATCTGTTTCTGCTGGCCGAGGCCGAAGAGGACAATCTTTTCGACCGGGCTTTCGATGCCAGCTACCAGTGGGGCATACACCATCTGATGTGCGACGTGGCCAAGGGTACGCGCCGTGTGTGGGATCTGCGCAATGCGCTCTATGCCGATCTGTCGCGTTATCCTGCCGAAGCCATGCGCATGAGTTTTACGTCGAACCACGACGAGAATTCGTGGAGCGGATCGGAGTTCGAGCGTTTCGGCGATGCGTTGGAGGTGATGACGGCTTTCACGTTTCTGATGCCTAAGACCATACCGCTGATCTATACCGGTCAGGAGGTGGGTTACGACCACTCTTTCGCATTCTTCGAGCACGATCCTCTTCCCGACTGCCGTCCAACGCGTCAGACGGAAGTCTATCGCCGTTTGATCCGGCTCAAACATATGGAGGCGGCTTTGGCCGCAGGCGAGCGCGGCGGCGATATGGTCGAGATCGACAACAATGCCAAGGATTGCATGATGACGTTCGTGCGCGAGAAAGGACGCAGCAGGGTGGTGGCCATACTCAATCTCTCGCCGTGGACTATCCATGCCGACTTCTCGACGGGCGGCTATGCCGGCGAATACCGCGATGCCATGACCTGCGAGCGCATAGTGCTGCCCGAACACTTCGAGCGCGACATATTGCCGTGGCACTATCAGATATTGGTAAAGCCATGATATCGATTCCGTCGTTCCGGCGGTAGCCGCATGCTGCCGCCGGAACGACCGGATCTGCCAGACCCCAATCTTTAACCGATCTAAACCAAATCTAACCTTGATATGAAACGTATAATATTCTTGCTTTCTGCCGCCATGCTGCTATTGCCGTCGGCGGCTTTTGCCCGCAAGGCTTCGTCGCCCGTGCGACGTGTCGAGCCGTTGTCGTGGTGGGTCGGCATGCAGACCCCGTTGCAACTCATGATCCAGGGCGACAACATCTCTTCCTACGATGTTGCCATATTGCCCGAAGGACAGGGTGTCACGGTCGCCGGCGTCCACAAAGCCGATAACGCCGATTATCTGTTCGTCGATGTCGCCATTGCCGACGATGCTGTGGCCGGCGATTACACGATCCGGCTTCGGTCGGGCAAACACCGTTTCGATACTCCCTATCGCATCGATGCACGCCGCGAGGGTTCTGCCGCTCGCAAAAGTTTTACCACTGCCGACATGGTGTATCTCATCATGCCCGACCGCTTTGCCAATGGCGACGAGTCGAACGACTCGACCGACGATACGGTCGAGAAGGCCGACCGCTCATCGTGGGGCGGACGTCATGGCGGTGACCTGCAAGGCATCATCGATCATCTCGACTATATAGCCGATCTGGGTGCCACGGCCGTATGGTGCACTCCTCTGTTGGAGGACAACGAACCCCACGGCTCGTATCACGGCTACGCGTGCAGCGACTACTACCATATCGATTCGCGCTACGGTACCAACGAGCTGTTTCGCCGCTATGTCGACGAGTGCCATGCGCGCGATTTGAAGGTGATAATGGACATCGTGCCCAACCATAGCGCAACTTCGCACTGGTGGTATGGCAACGAGCCGTTCGAAGACTGGATCCACCGTTTTCCGGAGTACACGCAGTCCAACTGGACATTTTCGACCAATATGGATCCCAATGCTTCGCGTGCCGACCTCTATCAGATGGAGAGCGGCTGGTTCGACCGATCGATGGCCGACATGAATCTCGACAATCCGTATCTGTTGCAATACTTTAAGCAGTGGGGCGTATGGTGGATCGAAGCCATGAATCTCGACGGATTCCGTGTAGATACCTATCCCTACAACGAGAAGATGCCCATGAGCGAGTGGTGCGAGGCCATACGCCGCGAGTATCCCGATTTCAACATCGTGGGAGAGGTGTGGACATCGTCCATACCGCAGCTGGCATACTGGCAGGGCGACAACGAAAACAAGGACGGCTTCAACTCGCATCTGCCCTCGATAATGGACTTCCCGCTGCGCGATGCCATCTGCGCCGCATTGCAGGAGCATGGCGACAAACCTGAGTGGGGCAAGGGCATGACCCGTATCTACGACATCATCTCGCACGACTTCGTCTATCACGATCTTAGCCGCATGATGATAATGACGGCCAATCACGATACTGAGCGTATAGGCGATGTGGTCGGAGGCGACGTATCGCGCATGAAGATTTCGATGGCTCTGCTTGCCACCTTGCGCGGCATGCCGCAGATGTTCTCGGGCGATGAGATGATGTTCCGCTCGCTCGATGAATCGAAGGGGCATATCGCTCTTCGCGTCGACTTTCCCGGCGGCTGGCAGGGCGACGAACTCGATCTGTTCGATGCTTCGCAGCGTACGGGTGTCGCCAAGGAGGTGTTCGACTATACGCGTCGTCTGTTCAACTGGCGTAAAACAAAACCGGTGATCCACAATGGCCGCACACTCCATTTCGTCGACCGTAACAACACCTACGCCTATTTCCGCTACGACACCTCGGATACAGTGTTCGTCTTTGTCAACAACACCGATCACGCCGTTACCGTGCCGTGGGAGCGTTACTCCGAGATCACGTCTCGACTCTCCGCCGTCGGTCGCGATGTCATCACCGGAGAGAGTGTCGACATGACTTCATGCAATGTCGCGCCGCTGTCGGCGTTGATAGTTGAGTTTTAATACTACTTTTATCGAAAGACGCCATTGGCGTCGCCGCATTGGCGCGGACAGAACGAACGTTTGTTTCGTCTGTCCGCGCCAATTTTATGCCGGCGGCTTGTCCCGAGGTGCTTCACTTTGTGTCGTTTCATTGGGCATGTCTGTCTGCTGTGTCATTTCGGGCATCAGCGAGAGATATGCGTTCGGTTTGTCCGGTTAAATGAAAAAGACCGTCCCCGACAACAGGTGTTGCCGGGGACGGTCGTCGATGAACTATGATTGAACTAATGCTTGTCGGAGGTATCAGTTGCCCATGCCCGATGATGAGCCGCTGCCCAGACGCCCGCGGTCTTCGGCCGAACCGCTCTCCACGGAACGAGCCTTGAACTGCTTGCCGGCATTGAAGTTATATGTAACCGAGAAGGTGAACTGCCGGCACGACCAACCGTTGATGATATTCATGTCGCGGCGGAACTCGGCTTCGCGGATAGAGCCTTTATTGTGGTTGCCCAGTATGTTGTTGACACCGGCCGAGATGGTGAGCTTGTTGCTGAAAAGGCGTTTTTTGACGCTTGTATTCATGTCGCCCATGGAGTCGAGGTGCACGTTGCCCGATACCATGCCGTGGAGCATGTATCCCGACAGCTCGACGATGAATCCTTTGGGCAGCGTAAACGACATTTGACCGTTGTACATTCCCATGAAATATCGCTCGACGGGCGATGATTCGGTGATCTGCTGTCCGAGGTATACGCCTGTGGCGTTGAGGTTGAACGACCACCATGGAGTGAACTGGAACGGCAGGTTGACGTTGAGATAGTAGTTGTCCAAGGTGGGGAAGTTGAGCGGTTTGAGCACCAGCAGATTGGGATTCTCCGTGTCGACCACGGTCGTCTGCTGCATGCTGTTCTTGACAAACGACGCACCGAGCGATATGGTGTACTTGTATTTCAATACGGCCGTCAACGACACGCTGTTGTTGTATGATGCTTTCAGATCGGGATTTCCCGTCTGGTACATATATTCAGAAATCTTGCTGATCGTAGGCGTCAGATGCCAGAATGACGGACGGGCTATGGTGCGCGAGTATTGTGCGATCAGAGAGTAGGATCCGTCGGGCGTGAGCGAATAGGATATGTTGGCATTGGGAAAAAGATCGAAATAATCCTGCTTGACCAGACGATCTTTCGACAGCGAGTGGGTGTACTCGCCGCGCAGACCGGCCACCAGACTCACGCGGCCGAGGTTGGCCGAGGCTATGGCATAGGCTGCGCCTATATGCTCGGTATAACCTATGTCGAAGCTCGAATCATCGTCGTGGATCCACTCTCCCGTGGCCGTCAGACCATTGTAGTCGACGATGTTCGAGGTGCTGTTGAGAGTGTATTTAAGTCCTGTTTTCAAGACGAATCGAGGCGAGAATACCTTGTCGAACGACAGTGTGGCTGTGCCGAGCCGATAGTGGCTGTCGATGGCGGCGGTGTAGGTGGAGTCCTTTACGCCCAGCGGAGACGATGCTCTGTTGAAATAGTTGTTGTCGCCGTTGGATTTTTGGTCGGTGTAGTCGGCCAACAGCTTCATGACCGAACCGCTGTCGTCGACGCGCCATATGTAGTTGAATGTTGCCGTCACCTGCCGGCTGTCGGCTCTGTTGTCGTAGAGCGAGGTGTTGCCGGTGGTAAGCTGCTGGGTCATGTATTCGGTGAGCGATGTCGTGGTCGACGGATTGCGGTTATACCAATAGTTGACCTCTGCGCCTATGCTGTGACGCGGGTTGAATTCGTAGACCGTACCTATGCGGCCTCCGGCACTGTTGTATTTGCTGTCGGAGAGACTCGATCCGTCGATCGATGCCTGTCCTGATGTGTATGACGTGTGCTCTACGACCTTGTCGTCGGAGTTGTTGTAGCTGTACCAGCCCGATGCGTAGAGGTTGAGACGATTGTGGTTGTAGTCGAGTGATAACGACGGCGATATGCTCGTCAGTGCCGAACCGGTACGTCCGTATGCGGCTGCCGTGCCCATCAGACCCGATTGCGTGCGGCGGCGCAGCGTCAGCTTGATTATGCCGCCCGACGATGAGGCGTCGTAGTCGGCTCCCGTCTGCGGTACGATCTCGATTTTCTGTATGTCGTCGGCAGTGAGGGTGCGCAGATAGGCCATCAGCTGAGTATCGTCCATGTGCACCTCACGGTCGTTGATGTAGACTTTCGATCCGCTGTTGCCGTTGATAGAGATCTTTTCGTCGTTGATCCATACGCCGGGGGCGGTCTTCAACAACTCTTCGGCGTTTTTGCCGATGGCAACGGGCGAATTGGCTACGTCTACCACAAAGCGGTCGGCTTCGCGTTTGATGAGCTGTGCCGTCACCACCACGTCGTCGATGCGGGTCTGGTCGACCTCCAAGGTGAACGTGCCGGCATCGGTGTCGCCGTCGATGTCGATCGTGCTCTCTACGCTCTTGTAGCCGATGAACTGCACCTTGATATCGTATTGTCCTGCACTTGTTTTCAGTCGGAATGCTCCCTGGTCGTCGGTCGAGCCACCCGATGCCTGCAAACCGTTTTTGAGCAGTACGACAGTAGCGTATGCCACCGGACTGCCCTCTGCGTCGACTACGCGACCCGTTACGGTGGCCGATTGCGCTGCTGCGCTGCCTATCATGGCGAAGATGGCAACCAGCATCGATGCGCAAATTTTATTAATCGATAGTTTCATATAGCTGTTGTTTGTTTAGTTCCCTGTTTTCGTCGCAACGTTTTAGTGTATTACTTTACTAAGACACTGCAAATATATAACCTAATTTTTAATGATGCAAATATTCGCTCGAAATTTTGCACAGTTTCTTGTTTCATCTCCCTGCGCAGCCCGAACGGTTATACTCTGTCGGAGGTATGCAGAGGGCGGAAAAATCGATTTTCGTCATACCTTAATTATTATGGAGGTTGTCTGTTTTCATGTTCGGTCGGACATTTCGGCCTATGCGTGCGATGTTCTGCATTGTCCGTACTCGATTTTGTTTCGGGTACAAAGTTACCCCCCCCCTCGAAAATCCAAATTTTTCAGAGAAAAAAATCATGTCATTTTGAAATTTTACACATTTCTTATATAACGAAACTCGATGCCGATATGTAACATTGTGAAATGAAATCTCGCGGGTTTCGATTCGTAATGCGTTGAAAATAAGGTTGAATTTTCTTGGAATATTGTGCGAAATAGTATACTTTTACATCGACGAAAGATCTTCGCATGAGGTGACTGCCGCGAAAATTGCGGAGTTCGTAAGCGAATGTCGGCGATGGGATATGTATGTCGGCAGAGAGTTGATCGAGATGTTTCGTCGCCATTGTCAATGACCTTTTCAAAGGTAGTCTGTTAAAATAGTAATTGAGGAAGGTCCCTGCGCCGTGAGGCGGCGGGGATCTTTGTTTTTGCCGGCCTGTGTTGTCGCTGCGAACTGCGGCGCATGGCTGTATGCGATTTGGTAATATTGGCAAACGATATTATTTTTGTCGACGATATTAACTGCGAGTCATGACGAATATTCTCAGACTAACCCTTTGCACGGCAGCCGTGCTGATGACTTGCCGCCTTGCGACGGTGAATGCGGCGGCATGCGTCGGGCATGCGTGTGCTTTGTCCGTTGTAGTGGACGGGCATGCCGATGAGCTGCCGGTGGCCGTATCGCGTGTCGATTCGCTGCTTGCGGAGGCCAAATGTCATATCGGAAAACGCTATAAATACGGCTCCTCGGGAATCAATACGTTCGATTGTTCGGGCTATACTTCGTATGTGTTCGGCAAGTATGGCTACAAACTCGAACGTTCGTCACGCGCGCAGGCGTTGCAAGGCACGGCCGTGTCGCGCGAGGAGCTGATGCCTGGCGATCTGGTGATGTTTGCCGGCCGCAAGGTGTCGAAGAGCAGGGTAGGGCATGTGGGCATCGTGGTGTCGGTCGACCGCGCCACGGGCGATTTCAAATTCATACACGCCTGCTCGCGCGGAGTGATGATAAGCGATTTCGCCTCAGAACGATACTATGTACAGCGCTATATATGTGCCCGTCGATTATTGTCGCTCGACGACTACAAGCAGCCTCTGGTGTCGATCGGTGCTCCGGTGGCGATTCCGGAAGCCGATAGCGGCCATTCGGAGGTGACGGTGCAGACTATGGATATCCGCCGGCTCTGTCTGCCGGCTTGCGAGCATAAGTCGAAAAAACGCATGCGCCGTCGCCGGTAGCCCAATGCAGGCGAGGTTGCGGCAGCTGGCCGTCGGGGTCTCGACACCGGCTTGCAGGGGCTAAAAATGTTGAAAACTTATACCTGCGGAGAATCGTTTTTTATTCGGATTTTTTGTATTTTTGCGTCGATGACCCGAATAGTCGATTAAAACAGTGTTTATTATGTTAACTTTGATCTACTCTCTCATATTGCTCGTGGCGTGTACACTGCTGTATGTCATATCGTTCGTGGCACTTGTGGTGTGTTATCCGTTCGATCCCAAGCGCAAGGTTGTGCACACCATATCGAAATGGTTGACCGATATCGTATTCGGACTGCCTCCCATGTGGCACCGCCGTGTGCTGGGTGCCGAACATGTCGATCCGCGACAGGCCTATGTCATAGTATTGAACCACAACTCCATGGTCGACATAATATGTTTCTATTGCGTGCCTCTGGTGTTCAAGTGGGTGTCGAAATACGAAGTCTATAAGATCCCGTATATAGGCCGTTTTCTGATGATGCACGGCGATATAATCATCGACCGTGGCAGTGCGTCGCAGGCCATGGGCAAGGTGATGAACGAGGGCAAGATGTGGATCGACCGTGGAGCATCTGTCTGCATATTCCCCGAAGGCACACGCTCGAAAGATGGTGAAATACACCGTTTCAAGGCCGGAGCTTTCCTTCTGGCCAAGAAGGCCGGTGTGCCGATTCTGCCCGTAGTGCTCGACGGAACCAAGAGCGTGATGCGCAGCTGGTGGCGTTTGAACTGGCGAAATACCATAACTATAAGCATTCTGCCGCCGATCGATGCCGAGAAGGTGGCTGCGACCGACACCAAGGATCTTATGGCGTCAGTGCACGACGACATGGTGGCTGAATTGGCACGAATAAGAAGCGGTAAAAACGAGTAACGATATATGGCTGAACTGAAAAATACTGCGGTGGCATACGACGATGATGCGATCAAGACGCTCTCTCCCAGAGAGCATATCCGACTGCGTCCCGGTATGTACATCGGTAAGCTGGGCGACGGAACGCAGTCCGACGACGGTATATATGTGCTGTTGAAGGAGGTGGTCGACAACTCGATCGACGAGTTTATAATGGGTGTGGGCAAGCGCATCGAGATCACCATCGAAAACGATACGGTGAGTGTGCGCGACTATGGCCGCGGTATCCCTCTCAAATCGCTCTCGGCAGCTGTCAGCCAGATGAATACCGGCGGTAAGTACGGCGGTGAGGCTTTCAAGAAGACCGTGGGTCTCAACGGTGTCGGCGTCAAGGCTGTCAACATGTTGTCGAGCGCGTTTACGGCGCGTTCGGTGCGCGACGGCGAGGCTCGCACCGTGACCTTCTCGCAAGGCTTGGAGCAGACCGACCGCAGCGAGGCCGGCATCGGCGAGCCGACCGGAACCTTCATCAGTTTTACGGTCGATCGCGAGATATTCGGCGACTACACCTACAACATGGAGTATGTAGAGCAGATGGTCAAGAATTACACCTATCTCAACCTCGGCCTTACGATCGTGCTGAACGGCAGGTCCTATGTCTCGAAGAACGGACTTCTGGATCTGGTGAACGACAATCTGTCGGACAGTCCGCTCTACGAACCCATACACCTCTCGGGCGACGACATCGAGGTGGTTATCACCCATGGATCGGGCTACGGCGAGGCCTATTACTCGTTCGTCAACGGTCAGTATACGCCGCAGGGAGGAACGCATCAGGCGGCTTTCCGCGAGGCTGTGGCCAAGACCATCAAAGAGTTCTACCACAAGGATTACGATCCGGCCGACATACGCACCTCGATCATCGCAGCCATATCGGTCAAGGTGACCGATCCCATATTCGAGTCGCAGACCAAGACCAAGCTCGGATCGAAAGATGTGGAGCCGGGGTTGTCGATGCGTCAGTTCGTCATGGATTTTCTGTCGACCAATCTCGACAACTATCTGCACAAGCACTCGGAGACAGCCCAGGTGCTGCAACGCAAGATCGTCGACAACGAGAAGGAGCGCAAGGCCATATCGGGCGTGCAGAAGAAGGCTCGCGAAACGGCAAAAAAAGTGTCGCTCAACAATCGCAAGCTGCGTGACTGCAAGATCCACTTCACCGACAAACACGAGCTGGCCGACCGCACCATGATATTCATTACGGAGGGTAACTCGGCGTCGGGTTCGATTACGTCGAGCCGCGATCCGAAGACGCAGGCCGTATTCTCGCTGCGAGGCAAGCCGCTCAACTCGTTCGGACTGACCAAACGCGTGGTCTACGAGAACGAGGAGTTCAATCTGTTGCAGGCCGCGTTGAACATCGAGGAGGATATGGACAACCTGCGTTACAACAAGGTCATTATCGCTACCGATGCCGATGTCGACGGCATGCACATACGACTGCTGCTGACGACCTTCTTCCTGCAATTCTTCCCCGACGTGATACGTCTGGGACACCTCTACATCTTGCAGACGCCGCTGTTCCGCGTGCGTAACAAGAGAGACACCTACTACTGTTATTCGGAGGAGGAGCGTGCGGCGGCTGTGGCCAAGTGCGGCGCATCGGCCGAAATTACGCGATTCAAAGGTTTGGGCGAGATCTCCGACAAGGAGTTCAAGGAGTTCATCGGCGAAAACATGCGTCTGGACAGAGTGCGTCTTACAAAAGACGATCCCATACACGACCTTTTGGAGTTCTACATGGGCAAGAATACGTCCGATCGCCAGGGATTCATCATGAATAACCTGCGCATAGAGGAGGACATGATCGAAGATATGATCTAACGGAGCAGCTATGGAAGAGATGAAAGATATGGATATGCGCGAGTCGGCCGGCGAAACTGTCGACGGGTCGGCGGAGCAGGCTGCCGAGGCTGTGGTACCGGCCGCTACGGGCAAGTACGACCGTCTGACCGCTGATGAGAGCGGCGTGCGCAAGTTGACCGGCATGTATAAGAACTGGTTTCTCGACTATGCCTCATATGTGATTTTGGAGCGTGCCGTACCCCATCTGGAAGATGGTCTCAAACCCGTGCAGCGTCGTATACTCCATGCCATGAAGGTCGTCGAGGACGGGCGCTACAACAAGGTGGCCAACATCGTCGGTCAGACAATGCAGTATCACCCTCATGGCGATGCGTCGATCAAGGACGCACTGGTGCAGCTGGGACAGAAAAACCTGCTGATCGACATGCAGGGTAACTGGGGCAATATATTCACGGGCGACGAGGCCGCCGCAGGCCGTTATATCGAGGCGCGGTTGTCGAAGTTCGCGCTCGACGTTGTCTACAACAAGAAGACCACCGAGTGGATGCTCTCTTACGACGGTCGCAAGGAGGAGCCTGTGACGCTTCCCGTCAAGTTCCCGCTGCTGTTGGCGCAGGGTGCCGACGGTATTGCCGTGGGTCTGGCTTCGAAGATCCTGCCACACAATTTCAACGAGCTGATCGACGCCTGTATAGCATATCTGCGCGGTGAGATGTTTCAGCTGTATCCCGATTTCCCGACGGGCGGCATAATGGACGTGAGCCGTTACAACGACGGTCTCAGAGGCGGTGCCGTGAGAGTGCGTGCGCGCATATCGAAGATCGACAAACGTACGCTGGCCATCACCGAAATACCGTTTACCACCACCTCCGAGTCGATCAAGGAGTCGATCATCAAGGCCAACGACAAGGGCAAGATCAAGATCCGCAAGGTCGACGACAATACGGCCGAGAAGGTGGAGATCATCATTCAGGTGGCCGCCGACGAATCGAGCGACAAGACAATCGATGCTCTCTACGCCTTCACCGACTGCGAGGTATCGATCTCGCCCAATGCCTGCGTCATCAGCGACGACAAGCCCGTGTTCATCGGCGTGAGCGAGATTCTGCGCCGTTCGGCCGACCATACGCGCGAGCTGCTCGGCCGCGAATTGGAGATCAAACTCGCTGAGTTGAACGAGGCTTGGCATGCGGCATCGCTCGAACGCATATTCATCGAGAACAAGTTATATCAGCTTATCGAGGGCTGCAAGACGCGCGAGGAGGCATATGCCGCTGTGGACGAAGGGTTGTCGCCGTTCAAGAAATCGTTGCGTCGGGAGGTTACTCTGGCCGACGTGCAGCGCCTGACGGAGTTGAAGTTCATTCGCATATCGCGTTACGACTCCGAGAAGGCCGATCAGGAGATCAGGCAGATCGAGGCCGACATAGCTCAGACCAAGGACTATCTGGCACATTTGACCGATTATGCCATAGCATATTACGAGCGTATCAAATCGAAGTACGGAGCCGGCCGCGCGCGTCGCACCGAGATTCGCGAGTTCGATACGATCGAGGCCTGGAAAGTATCGTCGACCAATGCCAAGCTGTATGTCGATCGCACCGAGGGCTTCTTCGGCTTCGGCAAGGGCATGAAAGATGCCGAGTATGTGTGCGACTGCTCCAATCTCGACGACGTGATCGTCATATTGAAAGACGGCCGCTACATTATCAAGAAGATTCGCGAAAAGGATTTCTTCGACAAGAACATATATTATATAGGAGTCTTCAAGCGCAACGACGAACGCACGATCTACAATGTGCTCTATCGCGACGGCAAGAACGGCCCTATAATGATGAAGCGTTGTGCCGTCAAGGGCATCACACGCGACAAGGAGTACAACCTGACCAAGGGCACCGACAAGAGTGAGATACTCTATATGTCGGTCAATCCCAACGGCGAGGCCGAGGTGTTGAAGGTATATTTCAAGCCGCGTCCGCGTTTGAAACGCGTAATCACCGATCTCGACTTCTCGACCCTGGCTATCAAAGGCCGCCAGAGTCAGGGCAATCTCTTTTCGCGTTACAGCATACACAAGATCGTGTTGAAGGAGCGGGGCACCTCTACGCTCGGCGGTCAGAACATCTGGTTCGACGAGGATATCAGACGACTCAATACCGATGGACGCGGAGTGTTGCTGGGCGAATTCAAGGGCGACGACAGAATAGTGGTATGGACATCGAAGAACCAATACTATATCACCGGATTCGATCCGGGGCAGCATTTCCCCGACGAGACGGTGCGTGTCGAGAAGTTCGTGGCCGGCAGAGTATATGCGCTTTGCTACTACGACGACGAACAGAGATACTACTACATGAAACGCTTCGAGTTGGAGCAGAGCGACAAGATGCAATATTTCCTCGATGAAACGGGCATGCGCCTTGTTGCCATAACCGACAAGACCGGAGCCAAGCTGGCTGTGGCTTACGGCGGTGCCAATGCCTCGCGGCCGGTGGATATATTGTCGGTCGACGAGTTCATCGGCATAAAGAGCCATCGCGCCAAGGGCAAGCGCATCACCACCTACGAGGTGGAGTCGCTGACCTTCATCGAGCCCGAGGAGCCGGAAGAGCCCGATACGGCTGAGATGCCCGACGATGCCGCCGATGTCGACTCGCACACCGAGGGCTTCGATCCGGGCGATATGCTGGCCGGCGATATCGACGATGCCGCGGGCGTAGATTACGGCAATGTGGATATGGCTGACGACGATTTCTCGCCCGAACAGCTCAATCTGTTCTAAACGACGATGCCATGCTGCTGTTCTTGGTGGGATATATGGGTTGCGGCAAAAGCTCGCTGGGACGCAAGGCTGCCCGCCGGCTGTCGGTACGCTATGTCGATACCGATACGGTGATCGAGCAGCGTGAGGGCGCGTCGGTTGCAGATATTTTTCTATATGAGGGCGAGGAGCATTTCCGCCGTATGGAGCACGACCTGATCGCCGAGTGCATCGCCTCGGGCGAGGATATGGTGGTCTCAACGGGAGGAGGTCTGCCCGTGTGGCACGACAACATGAAATTGATGAACTCGGCGGGCAAGACCGTGTATATTCGTCGCACGCCGGAGCAGATAATATCGCGTCTGACGCCATACGGCCGAGAGCGGCGGCCTAAGTTCCGCGGCCTGAACGACGAGGAGCTGCTGGCTTTCATGCGTGAAAACATGGCCGAGCGCGAACCGTTTTACATGCAGTCGCACCGGATTGTCGATTGCTGTGCCATGAGCGATGCCGAGGCGTTGGATAGTATAATTAACTCTTTGACGGAACATGAATAACGGAGCCATAGGCGTATATGATTCTGGATTCGGCGGTTTGTCGGTGTGGCGCGAGCTGCACGACAGTTTGCCCGCCGAGTCGTTGATCTATCTGGGCGATGGCAAGAACTGTCCCTACGGCGGCCGGTCGAAAGAGCAGATTGCGGCATTTGCCGAGGCTGCTGTCGGGCGTCTGTTGTCGGAGGGGTGCAAGATGATCGTTGTGGCTTGCAATACGGCTACGGCTGCGGCTATCGACAAGTTGCGCGGCCGTTGGACGGATACTCCGATCGTTGGCTTGGAGCCGGCCATCAAACCCGCCTGCGAGCGCAGCAAGACGCGGCGCGTAGGCGTGCTGGCCACGGCACACAGCCTTGCAGGCGACATGTTTCATCGCACGGCAGAGCGTTATGCCGCAGACGTTGAGGTCGTGGCGGCAGTGGGCGAGGGCTTCGTGGAGATTGTCGAACAGGGCATGGAGAGTACTCCTGAGGCTGAGCAGGCCGTGCGTCGAGTCGTCGAACCCATGCTGGCGCGCGGAGTGGATACGATCGTGCTCGGTTGTACGCACTATCCGTTTTTGCGACGGCAGATAGAGTGTGTCGTGGGCGACCGCCGTGTGGAGATCATCGACTCCGGCAAGGCCGTGGCGCGCAGGGTGGCCGATCTGCTCGACCGATTGTCGTTGCGTGCCGATGGCGGACATATGCCGCAATATCGCTTTTTGAGCTTTGCCGACGAGGAGTATCGCATGCGCTTGGAGTCTAAGGCATTCGATCGTGCCGGCTATTGAGCGGTGTGCCGTTGACAGAGTGTCGAAACGCATTGCCGATTTGAATATGTAGAAAAAATATAGTAACTTCGCTCGAATTATCACATATCGTACAGAGATGTCGAAAAACAAAACCGATATAACCGAGACGGTAGCTCCGTCGACGACAAGGGAGAACATACGCTGGATCACGGGATTCGTAATACTTGCGGCAGGACTGTTTACGTTCTGCTCCATTCTCTCCTACTTCTTCTATTGGCAGGAGGATATGAGCGCATTGAACCCTTCCAATGTTGTCGATCCGCGCATACCCGTTACCTTCCGCAACGTTTGCGGCGGTGTGGGTGCGAGCGTGGCCGACATGCTCGTCGGCCGCGGCTTCGGTCTGTTCGCACTGGTCATTCCGGTCGTCATATCGGTTGTCGGCTGGCGTATATTCCGTTATAAGCCGTTGCGCCTGAATCATTTCGCTCTCAGTTCGTTTATGGTGCTGCTGTTGGGTTCGCTCACGCTGGCCTATCTGCTGGGCATGCGCTGGGATATGTTCGGTTCGGGCTGGGGCGGTGAATACGGTCTGGCTATGAATCGTTGGCTCGCCTCGAAGATCGGCGGCGTGGGTACGCTGCTCGTGATCGTGGCAGGCTGGATCCTGACGGGAGTGTTCATCAATCGCAATTTCATTCAGAGAGTCAATTCGGCGGGAGAGAGTGTGGCCGACGGAGGCGAACGCATCGTTATGTCGCTGATGGCGCGTCTGAGCCGCCGCAATAAGGAGACTGTCGCAGAGGAGGCGAGCACCGATGACGAGGACGATGATCGGTCGGTGGCCGGACTGGAGGTTACTGTCGCCGTGAACACGCCGTTGCAGCGCGTGGAGCCGCAGAGTATGACTGCCGATAGTCAATCGCATGTGGCATCGGACGACGACATGGTTATGGTGACGGTGCCCGATCCGGTACAGGAGCCTGTCTCTGAGGTCAAGCCCGAGAGTGTCGTGCGCGATATTGCGGACGAATATCCGTTTAAGGATCCGGCAGAACCTCTCGTCGGAAGAGGTGCGACCTCCGATGATCCCGTGCCGGCCGACGACGACAACGAGATGAAGATGGTGGTGAGATCGCACGTCTCGGCTGAGGAGGCTGCGTCGCTGCTCGGCTCTCAGACACCCCTTACGGGCGGAGCCGCAACACTCGATATGACCGGTGACGATGTTCCGCACAGCGATGACACTGCGCCGCACGACAGTGTCACCGTTTCATCTGACGAACACGACGATACGGACAATGACCGCATGGTCATAACGGTCGAGGCCAATGAGGTGCAGCGAGTCGA